>NZ_JBXAOQ010000003.1:0-574619 GCF_058802985.1 Pseudomonas sp. GW822-FHT01E03 | reverse complement strand
ACGAAAGCGGTATGGCAGTCAACATTGATGTTGAAGCTGATGGCCCCATCGCGAGCAAGCTCGCTCCCACAAGGTTTCAGTGTCGCTCACATAATCTGAGCCAGGCACAAAACCTGTGGAAGCGGGCTTGCTCGCGAAAGCGGTATGGCAGTCAACATTGATGTTGAAGCTGATGGCCCCATCGCGAGCAAGCTCGCTCCCACAAGGTTTCAGTGTCGCTCACATAATCTGAGCCAGGCACAAAACCTGTGGGAGCGAGCTTGCTCGCGATGGCGGTATGGCAGTCAACATGGATGTTGAAGCTGATGACCCCATCGCGAGCAGGCTCGCTCCTACAATTGCGACTGTTCAACGTTCGATAATGGCGGTCACGCCCTGCCCGCCCGCCGCGCAAATCGAAATCAGCCCCCGCCCCTTGCCCGCCGCATCCAGCAACTTCGCCAGGTTGGCGACGATGCGCCCGCCCGTGGCGGCAAACGGATGCCCCGCAGCCAGTGAGCTGCCCTTGACGTTGAGCTTGCTGCGGTCGATCGAGCCCAGCGCCGTATCGAGCCCGAGACGGGTTTTGCAGTACTCCGGATCTTCCCAGGCCTTCAAGGTGCACAGCACTTGCGCGGCGAAGGCTTCGTGGATTTCGTAGTAGTCGAAGTCCTGCAAGGTCAGGCCATTGCGCGCGAGCAAGCGCGGTACTGCGTAGACCGGCGCCATCAACAACCCTTCGGCACCGTTGACGAAATCCACCGCCGCCGCCTCACCGTCACGCCAGTAGGCCAGAATCGGTAACCCGCGTGCCTTGGCCCATTCCTCGCTGCCCAGCAGCACCAGTGACGCGCCATCGGTCAGTGGCGTGGAGTTGCCGGCGGTCAGGGTGCCCTTGGCGCTTTTCTCATAGGCCGGCTTGAGCGCGGCGAGCTTTTCCAGTGTGGAGTCCGGGCGCAGGTTGTTGTCGCGGGTCAGGCCCAGGAACGGTGTCATCAGGTCGTTGTGCCAGCCCTCGGCGTAGGACGCCGCCAGTTTCTGATGGCTCTCAAGCGCCAATTGATCCTGTGCCTGGCGAGGGATGTTCCAGGTCTGGGCCATCAGCTCGCAATGCTGGCCCATGGACAACCCGGTACGCGGCTCGCCGTTGCGCGGGAGTTCGGGGATCAGATGTTTGGGACGCAATTGCAGGAAGGTTTTCAGTTTGTCGCCGGTGGTTTTCGCGCGGTTGGCTTGCAGGAGGATTTTGCGCAGGCCTTCGCTGACACTGATCGGCGCATCCGAGGTGGTGTCCACGCCACCGGCGATGCCGCAATCGATCTGGCCCAGGGCAATCTTGTTCGCCACCAGCAGTGCCGCTTCCAGCCCGGTGCCGCACGCCTGCTGGATGTCATAGGCCGCAGTGGCGGGCGACAGTCGCGAACCCAGTACGCACTCGCGCGTGAGGTTCATGTCTCGCGACAACTTGAGCACCGCCCCGGCGACCACTTCACCAATGCGCTGGCCGTGCAGGTTGTAACGTTCGATCAGGCCTTCGAGGGCGGCGGTGAGCATCACCTGGTTACTGGCCGTGGCATAGGGGCCGTTGGAGCGGGCGAAGGGAATCCGGTTACCGCCGATGATCGCGACGCGGTGCAGTTGGGTCATGAAGAGCTCCTGACAAAAGACCTGATGTAAACACTAACCCCTGTGGGAGCGAGCCTGCTCGCGAAGAGGTCAGCACATGCAACATCGATGTTGGCTGATACACCGCCATCGCGAGCAAGCTCGCTCCTACAATGTAACCAAGCGTAGGCCTTATCTCGTGGATCGAACGACTGATCGCCATTCATGGTCCACACTTTGATCCCCAGCTTTCGGAGCGTGTTCCATGTCTGACCGCTATATCGACTTCGCCAATTCGTCCATCGGCCATCGCCTGGTCGGCGCCCTGGGGTTGCCGACACCGACCAGACTGGAGCGCTGGCAAGCGGGCCGGTTGCGACCTGTAGAAGGCGCCCTGCTGATTGGAGGCGGGCCGTTGGCCGAACACGTCAGCGCTTTCGCCAACCGTCTGACCGACGCAATCTACAGCTACGGCGCCGAGCCTTCGATGGCCACGGCCTGGATTCCCGGCCATGGACCGAAACTCAAGGCCGTGGTGTTCGACGCCAGTGACCTGCTGCACACCGATCAGCTCAAGCAACTTCGCGAGTTTTTCCAGCCGCTGATGAAAAACCTCGACCACTGTGCGCACCTGGTGATTCTCGGGCGCGATCCGCAAACCTTGCGCGACCCGTTCGCCGCCAGTGCCCAGCGTGCCCTGGAAGGTTTCAGCCGTTCACTGGCCAAGGAGTTACGCAGCGGTGGCACCCTGCAATTGATCTACGTCGGTGAAGGTGCCGAGGGGCAACTGGAAGGCCCACTGCGGTTTTTCCTCTCACCGAAAAGCGCCTTCGTGTCCGGGCAGGTCATTCGCTTGAATCCGTGTTTGACGCCCGTCACCGACTGGACACGCCCGCTCGCCGGGCGCAAGGCACTGGTCACCGGTGCGGCGCGCGGTATCGGTGCCGCCATTGCAGAAACCCTGGCCCGCGATGGTGCCGACGTCATCCTGCTCGACGTGCCGCCGGCCAAAACCGATCTCGAAGCCCTCGCCGCACGCCTCGGCGGGCGCACCATCACCCTCGACATCTGCGCCGAAGACGCCGCCGCGCAATTGATTGAACAACTGCCCGACGGGCTCGACATCGTGGTGCACAACGCCGGCATCACCCGGGATAAAACCCTGGCCAACATGACCCCGGAATACTGGGACGCGGTACTGGCGGTCAACCTCAATGCGCCGCAAGTGCTGACCAAAGCCCTGCTCGACAGCGGCGCCCTGCACGACAACGGCCGGGTGATCCTGCTGGCGTCCATCAGCGGCATCGCCGGCAATCGCGGGCAAACCAATTACGCGGCGAGCAAGGCCGGGTTGATCGGATTGGCGCAAGCCTGGGCGCCGCTACTCCACGAGCGCAGCATCAGCATCAACGCCGTGGCACCGGGCTTCATCGAAACGCAGATGACCGCGCACATTCCCTTCGGCCTGCGCGAAGCCGGACGCCGCATGAGTTCGCTTGGCCAGGGCGGCCTGCCGCAGGACGTCGCCGAGGCCGTGGCCTGGCTCGCGCAACCGGGCACCGGCGCGTTCACCGGGCAAGCGTTGCGCGTATGCGGGCAAAGCGTTCTGGGGGCTTAAGGATGATCACCGACTGGCACACACTCAACCGCGAACCCGGCCTGCCGGGATTGTACGCACGAGCGGCGACACGGCGAAAAATCACGGGCACCACCCTACCCGATTCGGGTTTGCGTTGCTGGGTCGAAGTCGATCCCAAGCGCCTGGCGGCTTATCGCAAGGTCTGTGGTTTCGCCGACAACGGCCTGCTGCCACCGACCTACCCGCACATCCTCGGGTTTGCCTTGCAGATGCGACTGCTCACGACCAGGGACTTCCCGTTCCCGCTACTGGGCCTGATTCACCTGAGCAATCGCGTTCGTGTACTGCGTCCCATGGGTGGAGTGAATCGGGTGCGCGTCAGCGTGCATGTGCAGAACCTGCAACCCCACGCCAAAGGCGCGACGTTCGATCTGCTGACCACCCTCGACGATCAGTTGGGGCCGTTGTGGGAAGCAGAAAGCCGGATGCTCTGTCGCGGCGTCAAACTCGAGGGTGAACCGCTCGAAGAGAGCCTGGTATCTAGCCTGGCCCTGAGCGAAGTCGAGCACTGGAAAGCGCCTTCGGACATCGGCCGGCAATACGCCAAGGTGTCCGGCGACTACAACCCGATCCACCTCAGCGCGGCCAGCGCCCGACTCTTCGGCTTCCCGACCGCCATCGCCCATGGCCTGTGGAACAAGGCACGCACGCTGGCTGCGCTGGCCGGGCATCTGCCTGTAGCGAATGTCGAGATCGCGGTGCAGTTCAAGAAACCGGTACGGTTGCCCAGTGAGGTGACGTTACTGGCCAGTGCGCCAGGGCCGAGCGGGGATTTTCAGTTGGTGGGTGTCGGGGAGCTGGAGCATATGGTCGGGCATTGGCGGCCGGTTGCCTGATAAAGCTGATACCTCGACGTGGCGAGGGCGCTGGCTCCCTCGCCACAAAAGCTCCGTGGTTAGTTTTGCGGATCGAGATTATCCAACGCCCGGTTCACCGCCAGCTCACCCAGCATGATCACCTGCGCAATCCCCAACAGGGTGTTGCGCTGCGAGCCCTCCAGAAAACCTGCGAAATCACTCGCCATCACACTCGCCGACGCCAGCGACTCACAGGCGTGGGCCAGCAGGGTCTCGGTATCGATGTCCGGGGCGATGACGAACAGAGTGCTGGGTTTGTGAACGGCAGGTGGCTTGGACGGATTGAGGTAGTGATCGAGGGCGCGGTCGGCGGCTTCGTGGAATTTATTTGAGTGAGGGGATTGGTAGGGGGAAACGTCGTCGGTTTCGGGGGGATTTGGGGTGGGTTTGAACATGGTGAAGCTCCATTCTTGGATTTGGAGTTCGCCATCACTGCGACCAAGCAGAAGGGTGGCGAACCGTACGCAGGTTGGTCGACCAGGGAATGGAAACCCGGCAGGGCCTAAGCCCTCCCACGCACAGCTCGCCATTAAGCAAGCACAAAAATGCCGCTCACGCGGCACTGTGCGCCATTCTAAACCCGGGCGACCAAACCCGATCACTGATTTTGCAGCGACCGACAAAGGCTAGAGATCGCGCTTCCGACGGACAACCTGAAAAACATGTCGGAGATTTCCTCGGGATCTGAGGAAAACTACACAGGAATGTGTTGGCTGAAAGGGCGTCATCGCGAGCAAGCTCGCTCCCACAGTGGATTGGGTACACCCGCAAGATTTCGGTCGGCTGGCAGGGCGTCATCGCGAGCAGGCTCGCTCCCACAGCCAAAAGTGACCCGCTAAGAGCGGAACCGTAAGCAGCCGCTGCCGAAGAAATGGATATGTACACAACCCAAACCTCCGTTTTGGCGGAATGATTCTATGCTGACATTACTCAGTGATGGTCAAGGTAGACGCACTCATGAAAGCCAGCCTCCCCCACAAACAAAAAAGTGCCGCCGCGAATGAGTTCGCCCTGGGATTGCTGACCGCCGCCATTCATCTGAACCTGCCGGGCATCGGACAGGTACCGAATCTGCCGGCGACCCTCACGACCAGTGCGAGCCTGCAATTTTGAGTGCCGGGGACAAACTCTTCGGGCGCCTGCTCCATCGCCATCCGCCGCCCCCGCCGGAGCCGCAAGAGGCACCGCGGGTGCACAGTTTCGGATTGCAGATGCAGCTCAATGCCGAGGGGCGTGTCGTTCAACTGAGCGGTCCGCTGCGGCACTTGCTGGCCCAGCACCCCCCCAGCGAGCAGGCACCGCATCTGTTCGACTTCCTGTTGCCCCACAGCAGCCTCATCATCGAAGGCTCGCCGGCGGACTGGCAGGGGCAAACCCTGGACCTGGACTTCTACAGCCTCAACGGCCCCCCGCTGCATTTGCGCGGCTGGGTGCAGCCCTTGGCCGATACCTGGTTGTTGCAGATGCTGGACATCGGCGACCTGCTGCTTGAGCGCCTGCAATCGCGCAACCGCGAACAATGCCAGGTGCTGGCGCAGCAAATCGCCGAACAGTTGCGCCTGTGCAGCCTGACGCGCCTGCCCGAGGTGCTGACCGAGCAACTGCAAAGCCTGGCCCAGCGTTTTCAGATCCCCTGCATTGCCCTCGCCTTACTCGATGAGCAGGAACATGGTTGGCAGATTCAACAGCACTACGCGGCCCCGGATGCACCGCAACTGTGGCAAAACGGTCAACGCCTGGGCACGGGGCTGGACAGTTTGAGCGGCTCGGCTCCGCAGCACCTGACCCCGCGCGAACACCCGCGCCTGCAAGGTACGTTCGGCAATACCGATGGCTTCGTCGTGCCCTATCATGATGCGCAAGGGGTGGTCGCCTGGTTGCTGTGCGGTTTCTACACGGCGCAAAAACGCGCCCCCGATGTCACGGAACGCGACTGGCTACAAATCACCGCCGCGCTCGCCAGTCCCTTGCTCGGGCGCCTGCGCGAGCACCGGCATCACCTGCAACTGGAACGCCTGGAATCGCTGCAAGCCTTGCTGGGAACAGGCTGGTGGGAAGTTTTCAGCGACAGCGACGAGGTTCAGTTGGCACCTTCGCTGGCCACTACCCTGAACCTTGGAATGTCGCGTTTATCCATGCAGGACTGGCTCGATCAGGTGTATCCCGCCGACCGCGAAGAGCTGCGCATCTGCCTGCAAGACTTGCAGGAGACTGGCACTCCCCTGCTGCTGTGCGTGCGCCTGTATCGCCCCTACGGTGCGCCCGCACCCGCCTGGTATCGCCTGCAAGGCCAGGCTCTGGGCGCGGGAAAAAACCGTCGTCTGGTGGGGTTCATGCTCGACATCAGCGACATCAAGAACCAGGAACAGAGCGCCATCGCCGCCCATGCACGTCTGGACAATCTGATCGCCAGCTCTCCGGCGGTGATTTACGTACAGCGCTATGTCGACGGTGCGTTGCACCCGGTGTTTTTCAGCGACAGCCTGTTGCCACTGCTCGGCTGGACCCTCGCCGACTGCGCACCCGGGGCGCTCGTGGAGCGGGTGCATCCCGACGACCGACCGCAGTATTTCGAGCGCACGCGGCTGTTGCTGCGTGAAGGCTCGGTGCGTGCCCGCTATCGGTTGCGTGACAGTCACGGCGACTATCACTGGCTGCTGGATGAAGCGAAGTTGTTGCGCAACGACCTCGGCCTGCCGGTGGAAGCCGTGGGCCTGTGGCTGGACATCACCGAAGCGACCCTGGCCACCGAACAGGTCAGGCAGAGTGAAGAACGCTACCGGATGTTGGTGGAAGACTCGCCGGCGATGATCTGCCGCTACCAGCCGGACTTGACCCTGACCTTCGGCAACCGCCCGCTGGCCACCTGTCTGGAGTTGACACCCGAGCAATTGCCGGGGGTGAATCTGGGCGACTGGATGTCCGGGGAACAGCGCACTGCATTCATCCAGCGGCTGAACCGACTGAGCCCCGAGTTTCCGGTCAGCACCGCCGAGATCAACCTGCAACTGCCCGGCTGCGAACACGCCTGGTGGGTCTGGTCCGATCGTGGAGTGTTCGATGAACAGGGCCGGTTGCTCGAGGTCCAGGCCGTGGGGCGCGACAACACCGAGGTGAGGCGCGCGCAGCAGCAGCTCACACAAAGCGCGAAAATGGCCACCCTCGGAGAAATGGCCACCGGCCTGGCCCATGAGATCAACCAGCCGCTGAACGTGATGCGCATGGCTATCGTCAACGTACTCAAGCGCCTGAACAACGGCGACGTACAGGTCGACTACCTGATCGACAAGCTCACGCGCATCGACACGCAAGTGCAGCGCGCCGCGCGGGTGGTGGACCACATGCGGGTGTTCGGCCGCCGCTCGGAAACCGAGCAGCAACCGTTCAACCCGGTCCAGGCCATCGAAGGCACGCTGTCACTGTTGTCCGAGGACCTACGCGACAAAGGCGTCGACCTGCGCATCAGCGAGACCGGTTTTGAGGTGCAGGTGCGCGGCTATGTCGATCAGCTTGAACAGGTACTGATCAACCTGATGGTCAACGCCCGGGACGCGTTGCTCGGCAAGCGCGAAACCCTGCCCGGGTTCAAGCCGTGGATTTCGCTGTACACCGAACGGGATACACACTCGGTACGCCTGTGGGTCGAGGACAACGGCGGCGGTATCGACCCGCGTTTGCTGGAGCGGATTTTCGAGCCGTTCTTCACCACCAAACCGGTGGGCTTCGGCACCGGTCTGGGGCTCTCGGTGAGCTATGACATTGTCGAGAACATGGGCGGCAAGCTGAGCGTCAGGAACTCCACCGAGGGTGCGCGTTTCTGCATAGAACTGCCGATTGTGCTGCCGGATCAGATCACCAGGGATGGGCGTCCCGAGTGACAACCGAGGTTGGCACCCACCTCGACTTTGTTCAGGTCGATCCCCAGGCTCGTCAGTGCCAGGCATAAAAACCCCTGTAGGGCACAGGGGTTGAGAGACTGGCTGACTCTAGGATGCGTGCGGTGGGTAGTTGGCCAATATCCGCGTGACTGTTTCCCAGATGGCATCGCGACGATCCGTCGGGTTCGGCGTGCGGCTGAGTATCTGTTCGTCACTACCACGCCACACCAGTTTGCCGTCCTTGCCATCGAGCAGGTCGATCTGGATGGTCGCCACTTTGTAGCTGACGTTGCGGGTTTCGTTATACATAGGGGCGCCGTAGTAGCCATACCACGGGTTACCCCAGCCGCCACCGTAATTGGTGGTCACCTGTTGTTGCCGCTCTTCGACAATCAGGTAGGTCTGCACATTCAAATCGCCCTTGGCGCCTGCGGCGGCCGGGCGCAGACCGCGCTGATCCAGTTGATCGGCAACCGCCTGACGGATGCGCTGCTCGGTCAGGTCGCTCTTGATCCGTGGATCGTCGGGACGGTATTGCAGGGCGGGTTCTTTCCAGGTCCAGCTGCGATAGGCAGCAAAGTCGCGGCTGGCGTCGAAGTCATGATTGACCTGGTTGGCGGCGCAGGCACTGAGCAGCGCGGCCACTGCCAGTAAAACAAAACGGCGGAACATGATGAGTCTCCGGTTGAAGGCATGATCCTGCGGAATGCTTCTTATCTACAAGAAGCTAACTAGGAGGATACGCCGACATTGCCTTTTTCACAGCCTCCCGTATGGCATCGGCCCGCTCGCTTTCGCTGCCCCGGTTGCCGGTTTCAGCGCTGGAGCTCCACACCGGCTGGCCGCTCCTGGCGTCAAACATATCCACCTGAACCACCACGACTTGCTCCTGATAGGTACGAACGACAGGTACGGTGGCGTACCCGCCATATCCAGGGCCGTAGCCGTTGTAGCCACCATAACCGCCGCCGTAATAGTCGTCCTGTACCTGGCGCAAACGGGTTTCCAGGCGCAGGTCGGCGCTGACCAACAGGTCGGCCGGGCGATTGTCGTGCAACGGGCGCAAGCCGCGTTGATCCAGCGCATTGCTGACCGCTTCGGCGATCTGTGCCGAGTCGGCCCAGGCGGTGCCCGGCGGCAGATGCCCGTCGAGCCAGGCCCAACTGCGGTAGCGCCCATAGTCACGGGGGGCTGCCGGGTAAGCGCTGCGGTCAAAGGTGTTGGCGGCCTGGGGCGGCGCCGGTGGCAATGGGTTGGACGTGGCGACATAGGGGTTGCTGCCCTGACAGGCAGCCAGCCCCAGGCAGAACACCAGTACACCTGAATGACTTTTCATTGCGTGCTCCGATCAGACAGGCCGACAGATCCAGTGCAAGTAACGTCCAAGCCCGGCAAAGCTCGGATGACGACGGTGGGCCAGTTCCATTTCCAGCAGGTCCGCCAGCTCGGCGCGGGCCTGGAATTCCACCGGCATGTAATCGTGGAAAACCCGCACGCCACTCATGGTTTCGACCTGCCACAGACCTTCAAGTTGCGCCGCCAGCTCACGCGGATCAAGGGGCTGTTGCGGGGTCAGGCTCTGCTTTTCGCCGGCCATGTCGTTCTTGCGCATCTTGCGGAAATGCCCCTTGAGCAAGTTGCGATATATCAGCGCGTCACGGTTGTAGAACGCCAGGGACAGCCAGCCGTCAGCCTTGGTCAGCTGATGCAGCACCGGCAGGATGGCGTGGGGTTCGGCCAGCCATTCCAGCACGGCGTGGCACAACACCAGGTCGTAGGGTTCGGTGAGTTGCCCGAGCAGCTCCTGCCAGGGTGCCTGAATGAACGTGGCGCTCTGCCCTGCTTCGGCAAAACGCTGGCGGGCGCCTTCGAGCATCGGCTCGGCAGGCTCGGCGAGGGTTACCTGATGGCCGCGCTGTGCCAGCCACAACGACATGTGGCCAAGGCCAGCGCCGATGTCCAGCACGCGCAGCGGCCGGTCGGGCAAGACCTCGGCCAGATCGGCCTGCAACACCGCCAGACGGATCGCACCTTTGGCGCCGCCGTAGATTTTTTCGGCGAAACGGGTCGCCAGTTGATCGAAATGACGGTCGCTCATCAGCTGAATCTCCGTTCGCTGTCCGCCAGTTTGCTGCGCACCACGGCGTCCATGTCCAGGCCCAGTTCGCTGCACAGCAGCAATAGATAAAGCACGATGTCACCGACTTCCTGCCCGGCGTGGGCGAGTTTGTCCGCCGGCAACTGGCGTGACTGGTCTTCGGTCAGCCACTGGAAAATTTCCACCAGTTCGGACATTTCCACACTCGCGGCCATGGCCAGGTTTTTCGGGCTGTGAAATTGCCGCCAGTCATTGCGGTCACGGATGGCGTGCAGGCGTTCGGTCAGTTCAACAAGGTTCATCGGGCTCTCCTGAAGACGTATAGCTTCGGGGGGATCACAGGTGAAGGCAAGGGCAGAAGATGCATGTTCTCTGTGCAACCCTCTATGCTTGTGGGAACTCGGCAGCCTGATCGACAGCCCAAGACTCAATTCTCTTTAAACAGGACGTTCACTTCATGCAGGTAGAAGGTTTTTCCGAATGGCTCGGCCAGGTACTCGGCTCGATCATCCGCTTCATCGTTGATGGCCTCAGTGGTCTGTTCAATCTGTTGAGCAACGCCAGCAGCAATTTCATCGAAGGCCTGTCCCAGGCGCTGGGCATGGATACCTCGGTCATCAGCATCGTGACCTTGATCCTCGGCCTGATCCTGCTGTGGTCAGCGATCCGCGCCTTTCTCAATGCGTCGTTCATCATGGGTTTCATCTGGTTGGTGCTGGGGCTGTGGTTGCTCAGCTGGATCATCCATTGACCCCACCGAACACCTGTGGGAGCGAGCTTGCTCGCGATGGCGGCGGCACATCAAAAATTGATTCAACTGAAAGAGCGCTATCGCGAGCAAGCTCGCTCCCACATTGGATCTCTGGTCTTTTATGAATTGAGCTCACTTAGCTAATCCGTTTTCACCGCTACAATGCCCGCTCCTCCAAGGAGCCTGCATGTCCAACCTGACCGCCGACTGGCGCGACCGCCCTACCCATCGCCGGGTCTGGGCACTCGCCGCGCCGATGATTCTCTCGAACATTTCCGTACCGCTGGTGGCATTGGTCGACAGCACCGTCATCGGTCACCTGCCCCACGCCCATCAACTCGGTGCCGTCGCGGTCGGGGCCAGTCTGTACACCTTCCTTGCCTGGGCCATGGGCTTTCTGCGCATGGGCTCCACCGGGTTCGCCGCCCAGGCAGCGGGGCGTGGGGATGGTGCCGCCTTGCGGCAGATTCTGTTGCAGGGCCTGCTGCTCGCCATCGGCCTGGCCGTGGTCCTGGGTGCGGTGGGCGTGCCTTTGAGCGGGGTCGCGTTGCATTTCATGCAACCGTCGGCTGAGCTCGATCAGCTGACCCGCGAGTTCTTCCATACCCGCCTGTTCGGCCTGCCGGCGGCGCTCGCCAGTTATGCACTGGTCGGCTGGTTCCTCGGCACCCAGAATGCCCGGGCACCCCTGGCGATTTTGCTGAGCACCAACCTGGTCAACATTGCCCTGAACCTGTGGTTCGTCCTCGGCCTGGAATGGGGTGTGGTCGGTGCTGCCCGGGCCTCGGTGATTGCCGAATGGACCGGCGCACTGATCGGCTTGCTGATGACCCGCAAAGCCCTGCGCGCCTACCCCGGGCATATCGTCTGGGCGGCACTGGCGCTGTGGCAGAGTTGGCGGCCATTGCTGGCGGTCAACCGCGATATCTTCATCCGCAGCCTGGCACTGCAATCGGTGTTCTTCCTGATCACGGTGCAAGGCGCACGGCTGGGCGACGCCACGGTCGCGGCCAACGCTCTTTTGCTCAATGGCCTGCTGCTGACCGCCCACGCCCTCGATGGCCTGGCCCACGCTGTCGAAGCCCTGTGCGGACATGCTCTTGGCGCCCGTAACCGCGATGCCCTGCGCCGTTCATTGGTGGTGGCCGGTGGCTGGTCGTTGCTCGCAAGCCTGGGCTTTGCCGCGCTGTTTCTGTTCGCCGGGCATCTGTTCATCGAGATGCAGACCGACATTCAAAGTGTGCGCGACACCGCGTTCATCTACCTGCCCTACCTCGCCGTACTGCCGCTGATTGCCGTCTGGAGTTACCTGCTCGACGGCCTGTTCATCGGCGCCACCCGCGCCCGGGAAATGCGCAACGGCATGCTGTTGACCGTGGCGCTGGTGCTGCCTTTCGGCTGGGCACTGCAAGGCGGGGGCAACCATGGCCTGTGGATAACCTTTCTGTTGTTCATGCTGCTGCGCAGCCTGACCCTCGGCATGATCGCCTGGCGCCTGCGCCGTAACGATGGCTGGTTCGCCGGCGGTATTCACTGATCGGGCGTGGCCCCGACAATCAATTTCGACCTCATGGCCAGGGTGGATCGTTCTGCCACAGGTTTCGCAGGTGATCGAGGCGTTCCTGTTGAGTTCCGCCCGGCAACGGCTGCACGGGCGCCGCGTCGGGATACTGCAGGCGTAGCCATATCCAGCCATCGAGCACCGGGCGCTCGCTGAACCCCAGCGCGATCCCCTCCTGCACATGAGCCCACAGGCGGGGAAAATCGACACCGGTGGATCGGTTCCAGCGCCAGGCATGCTGCTCGAGCAGGCAGGTTTGCAATTTTCCCTGCTGTCCAACGCTGAGGCTTTCCTCGACTGCCAACGGGCTGACCGACAACCCCGGGCTGGACAAGCGCTGCCAGCCCTCACACCCCATCGCGCGGTCGGCCCAACTTCCGCCGAACCAGCGTAACTGGTGGATAGGTCCTAGCCAGCGACTTAGTTCAACCGCATCGCAGGCATCGAAAAAATAACTCGCCGTGGTTGGGTTGTAGTAACTCAGAAGGGCCCGGTGCAGGCCAAGCGTGACCGTGAGCATGCGCCGCAAATGCGCCAGCAACGACGAAGCGCCCGCCTCGCTGACCACCAGCAATCCGGGCCAGCGTTTTCCGTCGACGATGCATAAATCGGCCAGTGCCGGGCAGGTGCGCAGATCGACCAGGACCGGCCCCTGTTCATGCAGTGCATGCCACTCCGTGCCTTCGAACAACCCGAACCATCGGGCCTGGGCAAACATTTGCCGAAGTGTGACACCCGCCTGCGGCGTGCCCGGCACATCCAGCAACAGCCACTGCGGGGGTGCCTCGGGCGTACGTGTGACAATCATGCTCCAGAGCTCTGGCCAAGCTGCTTCGCCAGACGACAGGTGCACAAAGCCTGTGCGCAATGGTTGAAGCTGCCGCCACCGGGTAGCAGGCACAACATCAGCAATGGCTCCCCCGAGCGCAACCATTGCTCCAGGCCCTCATCATGGGTGCAGCCGGGCTGGGGAGTGTCGGCGTCCGTCACCTCGACCGTTGCCGGCGCATGCAGCACCCCGGTTATCTGCGGTTGATCGGGATCGCCCTCGACAAAACCCACGACCACCTCGGTCCCTTCCCGTATCGGCGTGAACGTCGAACCCTGCAACTGCCTGGCCAGGGGCAGCCAGCAATGACTGGGCGTCGCCCCTTCGCCCTGATAAAGCCAGTCGAATTGCACCGGTACCGGCCTTTGCGGGTCAGGGCTTGGCTCATCGACCTCGACGACCCACGCCCGTTGCGGGCCATGCATCCTTGGTTCGATCGTCGCACAGGGCGGTTTGATGGGTGCCGGCCAGTGCAGGGCACGGGCCTGGTTGTGGTAAGGCGTCGTCGTATCCTGGCTGCCCCAATGCTCAACGCAGGTCAGCAGCCAGAGCCGATTGCAATCGGCAACCGGATGACCGGACAGCGGCATCAGTCGACCGCTGCGCAAGGTCGCCAGGTCCGTCCGGCATTCGGCGCACTGCACAGCTGTCCCACCGCTACGCCGACGTTCGAACTGCCGCACCGCCGGTCGATCGCCCTCGCTGCGCAATACCACAGGTTCGCCGGTTGGAAAATGCTGCCGGTCATCACCAAACACCACACAGTGCCCCCGGGCCCGGTGTTCGAAGTGGTAGTGAAGCCCCTCCTGGGCGCACAGTCGCTGGAGAAATTGCAGGTCTGACTCTCGATATTGTGTGCAAAAATCCCGGGACGGGTATTGGCCACTCAGCTCCAGACGTCGATCCTTGCCGGTAATGCCGTGCTCCTTGAGGACCTGGTCGAGGATTTGCGGCACTGATCGGGCACTGAAGATTCGCTGGCTGAAGCGCTGGGCCAGGCAAGCCAGTTTTGGCCCCAGGCGCACCTGGCAGAGTCGGGGTCCGCTGGTGTGGTCACGCTGGACGAGCTCATGCAATTGTCCATGCACGTAGCTTCCGGCTGGTCCGAAATGCAACGAGGCAGGGCGATACAGCAAACTGGTAAGGTCAAGCACCGGGTCTTCGATCAGCAGTTCCAGGTCGAACACGAACGGCTCGCTGATGGCTTCTCTGCCGGTAAAGACCAGGACCTCTAAGGAATCGGGCAGACCTGCTACATCCAGACGAAATGACGGTTCGCTGACTGGATTGAACATCGGCGTTTCTCTACAGGAGGGGCGGCCGGGGATTCTCGCTGAGAGACATGGCCGAGTAGAGTGCCGAAATACAAATTAGGAAATAACCTACGCGAAAAGAAGACCAAATGCGTTGGGTCGTCGAAGATGTTGGAAATTTCGCCTGGAACAGGAGAATTGCCGCACCAGGTCATCTGAAATTTCCGCAGCGAACGGTAAATTTTCAGACAACCTGATGAGCGTGACGCTTACCTCAGGAAGACAGGTAAGACGAACGGGTCAGCCCCAGACGCAAGGCATCGAGGAACTGCGTGCGCTCGGTTGCGCTGATGCGGGCACTGGCGCACTTGTCGCGGTAGTGGGTCATCAGTTCTTCCGGCGACAAGTGCACGTAACGCAGCATGTCTTCGATGGTGTCGTGGGTTTCGATACCGGCGTGGTACACGCTGCCATCGGCGTTCTGGTAGATGTTCACCGAATCCGTGTCACCGAACAGGTTGTGCATGTCGCCAAGAATTTCCTGGTAGGCACCGACCAGGAACACACCCAGCAAGTAGTCCTCACCTTCTTTCAACGCGTGCACCGGCAAGCTGGTCTCGATGCTCTGCTCGTCGACGTACTGGTTGATCTTGCCGTCGGAGTCACAGGTCAGGTCTTGCAGTACCGCACGACGCAGCGGCTCTTCGTCGAGACGGTGCAGCGGGATGATCGGCAGGACCTGGTCGATGGCCCAGGTGTCCGGCAGGCTCTGGAACACCGAGAAGTTGCAGATGTACTTGTCGGCCAGCTTGTCGTTGAGTTCGTCCAGCACCTGACGGTGGGAACGCTGGCGTGCCTTCAACGAGTTGTGCAGGCGACGGCACACGGCGAAGTAGCACTGCTCGGCCAGGGCTTTCTCGGCCAGGGTCAGCTTGCCGTCGGCGTACTGGGAGGCAACATCACTCATGTAGTGCGTGGCGCGCCAGTAGGTTTCGGTGACCATTTCGATGTCGGTCGGACCCAGCAGGTCCACCAGCCACTGCACGGTTTCCGGCAGCGCTTCCTTGTTCTCGATCTGCGGCACGTCGTCGTTGTGTTTCTCGACGTCGGTCACCTGAATCACCAGCATCGCGTGGTGCGCGGTCAGGGAACGGCCGCTTTCGGAGAAGATGTTCGGGTGCGGCAGGCTTTGCGCATCGCAGAATTCCTTGAGCATCCCGACCACGACACCAGCGTAGTCGTCCATGTCGTAGTTGATCGAACTGGCATTACGCGAGTGCGTGCCGTCGTAGTCCACGCCCAGGCCACCGCCGACGTCGATGTGATCCACCGGAAGGCCGAGGTTGCGCAGTTCGCCGTAGTAACGGATCGCTTCCTTGAAACCGTGCTGGTAGTCAGCGAGGTTGGCGATCTGCGAACCCATGTGGAAGTGCAGCAGGCGAATGCCCTGGTCCAGGCCGGCCGCGCGGAAACGCTCGACCACCGACAGCAGTTGTGCCGCCGACAGGCCGAACTTGGATTTTTCACCGCCGGTGTCCGCCCACTTGCTCGAGGCCAGGGACGACAGGCGCACGCGCAGGCCGACCTGAGGTTTGACCTTGAGCGAAGCCGCTTCTTCGATCACCAGGCCGACTTCGGATTCTTTCTCGATCACGATGAACACGTTGTGGCCGAGCTTCTGGCCCATCAGCGCCAGGCGAATGAACTCGCGGTCCTTGTAGCCGTTGCAGACGATGGTGCCGCCCTTCGGCGCCAGTGCCAGCACCGCCAGCAGTTCAGGCTTGGAGCCGGCTTCCAGGCCGATGGAAACGTTCTGGGTGGCGATGATGTTTTCGATCACCGCTTCCTGCTGGTTCACCTTGATCGGGTACAGCGCGGTGTACTTGCTCTGGTATTCCAGACGCTCGATGTTGGCGTCGAATGCGCCGGTCAGCTGACGCACGCGGTCTTGCAGGATGTCCGGGAAACGGACCAGCAATGGCAAGGACAGGCCGCTTTTGCGCAGCTGGTCGACTTGCTCGTACAGGTCGATAGGCGAGCTGCTCGGACCGTTCGGACGAACTTCGACGCGACCGGCGTCATTGATCGCGAAATACCCGGCCCCCCAATGGCGAATCCCGTAAACACTGCGGCTGTCCGCAACTGTCCATTGGCTGCCATCGTCTTTGCGTGTGCGTCGTACGGACATCGAAGTCCCCTATAAAGAAGTCATAGTGCGTCGCCTGGGTTCAGGCCGGCGCAGTCTAAAGAATGAAAATGACGGTTCGTCAACGAGGCAATAGACCCCGCCGACCGCAGTGAGTTTAGATACCGGTCATGAACAGGCTCTGTGAAAACCATGTAGACGATGCCGGACCTGAATGTCATCAGGACCGGATCAAGCCGAGGGTGGTTTTCACAGAGGCTGCTAGCCGCCGGACTTCTTCGCTTTGAAACCGAGCTTGATCAGTTCTGCCAAGAGTAGCTCGACATGATCGCCCTGGATTTCGATGACACCGTCTTTCAGCGCCCCACCGGTACCACAGCGTTTCTTCAACGTCGTGGCCAGGTCCTTGAGCGCGTCTTCAGCCAACGGCACGCCGGTGATGGTGGTCACCGTCTTGCCGCCACGGCCCTTGCTTTCGCGACGCACGCGAGCGATGCCGTCGCCGGCCGGGATAACGGTCTGTCTGCAGATGCAGGCGTCCACCGGTTTACTGCATTCCGGGCAATGACGACCTGCGTCGGTGGAAAATACCAGGCCGCCCAAGGCGGCGAAGGATGCGGCTTTTTTGGCCACCGGCAATCCTCTTCGGAGGACAAAGACTGGTCGCAGCACTTGGGAAGGCTATCGACCGCGAAGCCCCACTCAGGCAGGGGCAGCGCTACTGAAACGGTACGACATTCATTTCACTGTAGGAGCGAGCTCGCTCGCGATGGACGTCAACGATGACGCGGGACGTCAGACAGCCCGTGTCGTTCTTGCGTTTTTCGCGAGCAGGCTCGCTCCTACAGGAAGCAATACCGGTTCAGTTTAAAAAGGTCGCGCAGTGTAACGGCAAAAACGCCGATTGCTAAGAGCCAATCGGCGCCAATTTATAGCTGTTTTGCGACGTCGATCCGGCGTGAGCGCAAATAGCGCTTCAACGCGGCCAGAGAGTCCGGGCAATAAGGCTTTTGCTCGATTTCCAGCATGACCTGATCGATGGGGATAAAGCGCGCTTCGAGCACCTCTTCCGGTTGCAGGATCAACGGGCCGTCCCACACCGCCGAGAACGCCGAACACCACAGGCGATTGCCGGTGTCCTCAAAGTAAAAGTGGTCATGGGCGGTCAGTTCCACACCACTCACGCCCAGTTCTTCCTCCAGCTCCCTTGCCGCCGACTCGGCATAGGTTTCACTGGCGAGCACCATGCCCCCCGCCGCCACGTCCCAGAAACCGGGATAGATTGCCTTGCTCAGGGTGCGGCGATGCACGCACAGCTCGCCAGCGGAGTTGAACAACATAATGTAGGTGCCGCGCCCGATCAGCCCGCGCTCGCGCAAATCGGAACGGACCAGGGCGCCGAGCAGGTTGTCCTGCTCGTCAACCCAGGCGATCTGTTCGGCATCGGAAGCCGCACGGTGCGCGGCCTCCCTGGCATTATCGACCATGACTCAGCCCTGATTGAGCAGTTGACGCAAATCGATCACCGCCGCGTTGGCCCGGGAAATGTAGTTGGCCATGACCAGCGAGTGGTTGGCCAGTACGCCGAAGCCACTGCCGTTCAGGATCATCGGGCTCCACACCGGCTCCTGCGACGCTTCCAGTTCACGAATGATCTGGCGCACGCTGACCGTGGCGTTCTTCTTGGCCAGCACATCGGCGAAGTCGACTTCAATGGCGCGCAGCAAATGCGAGAGAGCCCAGGCCTGGCCGCGAGCTTCGTAGAACACGTTGTCGATCTGCAGCCATGGGGTTTCGACGATTTCCTCATCGACTTGCGGCGCCACACCCGGCGTCACCACCTCGGTCTTCAGCGCAGTGTTGAGCTTGACCCGGCCCACACTGGCCGACAGTCGTTGCGACAGCGAACCCAGACGGGTGCCGACGTCACCCAGCCAGTTGTTCAGGTTGTCGGCGCGGGCATAGAACAACGCGCTCTTCTGGTTAGGATCGGACAGTCGCGCCTGATAGCGGCTCAGGGAATTGATGCCCTCCAGGTACTCGGACTCACTGGATGGCAGCACCCAGCTCTTGTTGTCGAAGTTGAAGCGCGGCTCGGCCTTGGCCAGGTCGGCGTCTTCGGCGGACTGCGATTGCGAACGGGCGAAGTCTTTACGCAGTGCCCTGCTCAGGTCGCGGACCTGCACCAGCACGCCATATTCCCAGCTCGGCATGTTGTCCATCCACAGGCCTGGCGGGAATCGGTCGTTGGAAATATAGCCGCCCTGCTTGGTCAGCAAGGTGCCGGCAACGGTCTTGAGGGTTTCCACCGTGGTGTAGCCGACGACCATCTGCTTGCCTTCTTTCTCGGCCGCCAGTTGAGCGGTTTGCTGGACCGGGAACAGCGCCGGCTCCTGGCTCCAGTACCAGCCCAGGACACTCGCCACCAACAGGTAGATGCCCAGCAGAGTGGCCAGTGCCCGGCTGAACAACAGACCACCCAGATAACTGCGGGTCTCCGACTTCGGTTCAGCGGTACGTTCAGGCGCACTGTCTGTGCGGTTCTTCCAGTCCAGCATGGCGATATCCTTTCAAGCTCTTGAGTTCAACGGTTCGACCACAACCATACAACAACGTGCCTTGGCCCGGCACCCGCCATCGCACCGATGTGGAAAATTACCGGGCTTGCGGATCAAAAGAACGTCTGTGCACCCGACGACGCTGCGACCCTCAAAATCCCCCCTAATGGTTTGGATTGCCACCCTAAGGGAATCCCCGACCCTCTAAAGCCCAAAAAAACGGGCCGATCAGCACTGGCAAAAAAATCATGAATGGCCGGCGTTCCGTCACTCGTCCACTTCCACCCCGCGCCCGCCAAGTGCCCTGATTCAGGCACTTCGCCCCTTAAAACCGCGACTTGAAAGGCTAGAACAAGACCGGCCAGTCACAAACTGAATAAAGACACATTGCAGATTATTGACGTACAGCACTCATGTAATGGAAAAGTGGTGCTAGCATAGAGCCACCACTCGACCTCAGTGTGCACCCTAACTAGTAGTCAGGATATGACCGAGCCAGAAGATCCCAGCCGCGAGCGCCTCAAGCACCACTTTGCCCAGCGGGTAATTCATCAGGCTCGTCAGATTCTTGAGATATGGCAGCGCCTGCAACGCAGTGAGTGGTCCACCGCCGACCTTTCGGAACTGAGCGAGGCCAATCTGCGCCTGCTGCGTTTCGCCGAGCGTTTCGAACAACCGGAACACTCGCAACTGGCACGCCACATAGGTCAGTCACTGGAAGCGGTCGACGCCAATCGCGGACGCCTGAGCAGTGGCCTGATCACCGATCTCAACCGCTTGATGCAGCGCCTGTCACGCACCGGCCTGCGCCATGGCGACCAACTCGATCAAACCTTCCTGCCGCCGCTGCGCAAGCCCATCTACGTGATGTTGCAGGATCACGACCGCGCCGAGCGCCTGGCCAAACAACTGGAATTCTTCGGCCTCAGCGCCCAGTCCCTGGACAGCGTAGACGCGTTTCGCTCATCGATGGTCGAGCGCATGCCGGCGGCGATTGTCATGGACGTGGACTTTAGTGGCACCGGTGTCGGCCTGAAACTGGCCGCCGAAGCCCAGGAAGGCCTCGATCATCAGCTGCCGCTGCTGTTCTTCAGCCTGCACGAAACCGACACCCCGACCCGCCTGGCCGCAGTGCGTGCCGGCGGCCAGGAATTCCTTACCGGCACCCTCGAAGCGTCGAGCCTGCTGGAGAAGATCGAAGTCCTGACCTGCGTTGCCCAGTACGAGCCTTATAAAGTGCTGATCATCGACGACTCCCGCGCCCAGGCCTTGCACACCGAGCGTCTGCTCAACAGCGCCGGGATCGTCACCCGCACGCTCATCGAGCCGATCCAGGCCATGGCCGAACTGGCGGACTTCCAGCCGGACCTGATCATCCTCGACATGTACATGCCGGCCTGCACCGGTACGGAACTGGCCAAGGTGATCCGCCATAACGACCGTTACGTCAGCGTGCCGATCATTTACCTGTCGGCCGAAGACGACCTGGACAAGCAGCTCGACGCCATGAGCGAGGGCGGCGACGACTTCCTGACCAAACCGATCAAGCCCCGGCACCTGATCACCACCGTGCGCAACCGCGCGGCCCGGGCACGCAACCTCAAGGCACGGATGGTCCGCGACAGTCTCACCGGGTTGTACAACCACACGCATATCCTGCAATTGCTCGAAGACTGCTCGTTCCGCGCCCGCCGCGAAAGCAAGCCACTGAGCTTTGCCATGCTCGACATTGACCACTTCAAACGGGTCAATGACAGCCACGGCCACCCCATGGGCGACCGGGTGATCAAGAGCCTGGCGCTGTTTCTCAAGCAACGCCTGCGCAAAACCGACTTCATCGGCCGCTACGGTGGCGAAGAGTTCGCCATCGTCATGCCGGATACCGATATCGAAGCGGCCTACAACGTGCTCGATGAAATCCGTCAGCGCTTTGCCGAGATTCACTATCCCGCGCAACCCGAGGATCTGTGGTGCACCTTCAGTGCCGGAGTGGTTGAGCTTTGCGAAAGCTCCGACAGCCTGATGATGGCCAACCAGGCGGACGAAGCGCTGTATCGCGCCAAACACGGCGGACGCAATCGCGTACAGGGCGCACGCACATCAAAGCAAAGTGCCACTTTTTTATCGGAATCGACCGATACGGTCATAACCCTGTAACAGAAACGCAATAACTTCAGGCACTTACCATTTCTGCCGTTGGTAGTCCGTAATGCGCCTGAAGCTGCTGACCAATCTCAATACCCTCCTTCTGGTGGCCGTGTGCGTGGCCCTCGGCGCTACGCTGTGGTGGTCGCAGAAAGCCCTGGAGCGTCCATATCTATTAATGGAGCGCTACCTGGGCCTGTCGCAGCAATTTCAGAATGACGTCGCCCGCAGCATTGAGGATTACCTGGGCAGCGGCGATGCGCTGCGCCTGAGCAGTGCCGCCCAAGGCATCGACAGCCTGCAAAAAGAACTCGGCGAATTGCCACCGGCCTTGGCCGAGGCGTTGCGCCCCAGCCTGTCGACCCTTGAAGAATTCAGCAAGACCGACCTGCTGGCCGCCGGCAAACTGGCAGGTGATCCGCAGGCCTTGCTGCTGCAGGCCGAGCGGGAACTGGGCGCCAGTCTCGATCAGCTCAGCCAGTACGCCAGTGGCAATGCGGCCTACCTCACGCCGCTGCTCACCGCATCGCAACACTTGGGAAAATTGTCCCTGACCCGGGACAAACTGGTCAGCAGCGGCCGTAGCGAATTGGCCGCCGATGTCGAACGCGAAGTGGCCAACATCCGTATCCAGGCAGAGAAACTCGACGCCCTGCCATTGCTGGGCGTGACCACCAGCAGCGAGTCGAACACCGATGATTTCGCCTCGATGATGGGCCTGGAGAACAAGGAAACAACCGTCGCCGAAGATGCCGGCGTCGGCCTCAAGCGCGAGCTCAACAGCCTGCTCATCCGCTATCCGGCCGAGCTCTCGCGCACTCGCGATCAAATCCGCAAACGCGCCGACCTCAGCGCGGCGACCCACCTGAAAATCGCCGACGTGCAACAGGCCATTGCCGGGATGGAGCCAGTGGTGCGCGCCCAGCACGGGCAGATCCAGGGTGAAGTACGGCTGATGCAAGGCGTGATGATCGGCTTGATTCTGTTGATCGCATTGCTGATCGACACCCTGCAACGCAAACTCGCACGGACCCTGACCAACCTCGCCCCGGCCCTCTCGACTTGGGCCGAAGGCGACTTCAGCCGCGACATTCAACTGGGCAACACCAACCGCGAATTGCATGACATTGAAGCGTCGCTCAACCGCCTGCGTGCGTATCTGGTGGACCTGGTGGGGACCATTCGCCGCAACGCCGAACAGGTGGCCGGCAGCAGCCGCACCCTGGCCGACCTGAGCAACGACCTGCATGACGGTGCCGAGCATCAGGCTGGCGACACGGCACTGATCCGCGACTCCCTCAGCGAACTGGAAGTGACCATTCAACAAGTCGCCGGCGACGCCAGCCAGGCCGCCGAAGCCAGCCGCCACGCCGGCCTGGCCGTGGAGCATGGACAGAAAGTCATCGGCCTGAGCCTCACCGGCCTGCATGCGCTGGTGGATGAAGTGCAAGGCAATGCGCAAATGATCGAACACCTGGCCGAAGAGTCGGCCACCATCGGCGGCGTGTTGACGGTGATCCGCTCGATTGCCGACCAGACCAACCTGCTGGCCTTGAACGCCGCCATCGAGGCGGCTCGGGCCGGGGAAATGGGCCGAGGTTTTGCGGTGGTGGCCGAAGAGGTGCGCTCACTGGCGCAACGTACCGCCGGGGCTACCGCAGAAATCCAGACGCTGATCGCAGGGCTGCAAACCGCCGCGCGGCAATCGGTGGAGGGCATGCGAGCCCAGGTCGAACACGCCGAAGCCACGGCCAGCCAGGCCCAGGCCGCTGATGGCGCGCTGGATAAAATCGTCGGGGCGATCCAGACCATTTCCGACACGGCGGTACGCATCGCCGATGTCACCGCCCAGCAAAGCGGTGCTGTCAGCGAAATCCGTGACCACAGTGAGCGGATTCACCAGCTGGGCGGGGATAATTTGCTGCGCATTGGTGAAGGGCGTGAACAGGGAGAAAATCTTCTGGTGCTGGGTGGTCGATTGCATACAGCCGTTCAGGCCTTCCGCGTCTGATAGACCGCCATCGCGAGCAAGCTCGCTCCCACATTTGATTTGTGCACGACGCAAATCCCCTGTGGGAGCGAGCTTGCTCGCGATGGCGTCAGAACAAACACCTCAGACTCCCCTCCTGCATATCACGCCGCCGTCCGCTATCATCCCCCCAATTCCGATACGCGAGATCGTCATGCGCCGCTTGCTCTGCCTGTTGTTTTTAGTGTTCGTCCTGCCGGCCAGCGCCACTGGCTTGCTGGAGAACCGACCCAGCTCAAGCCTGGGCTCGATCAACAACAGCGCCGACTTCCTGCCGGTGCGCGAAGCTTTCCAGCTGAGCCTGGTAGACAGCACACCGCAATCGATCAAGTTGCGTTTCGTCGCCACCGAAGGTTACTACCTCTACCGCCACCGTTTTCAGTTTCGCGCCGACCCGGCCGATGTCCTCCTCGGCGCGGCGAAACTGCCCGACGGCCAGAAAAAGCACGATGAATACTTCGGCGATGTCGAGGTCTACCACGGCATTCTCGACATTGAGTTGCCGCGCACCGACCAACGTGCCTTCACCCTGGTCGTGACCTATCAGGGATGTGCCGACAAAGGCCTGTGCTATCCGCCGGAAACCGAGCGCCTGAGCATCGACGGCAGCGGCGCTCCGGCGACGGCTTATCAATGGAGCTGGCGCGAACTGGCGTTGTTTTTCCTCGCCGGCCTGGGCCTGACGTTCACGCCATGCGTGCTGCCCATGCTGCCGATCCTTTCCGGGGTGGTGCTGCGCGGTCAGGTCGGTGGCTGGCGCGGTTTCAATCTTTCACTGGCCTATGTGCTGCCGATGGCCGCCTGTTTTGCCCTGCTCGGCGCCCTGATGGGCCTGTTCGGCGCCCAGCTCAATCTACAGGCGCGACTGCAATCGGCCTGGGTGCTGGTGCCGTTCGCGATGTTTTTTGCAGTGTTTGCCTTGGCGATGTTCGGCGTCTTCGAACTCAAGCTGCCCCACTCCATCAGCAGTCGCCTGGACCGCATCGCCGGCCGCACCAAAGGCGGCTCACTGTTGGGCGCCGCGGTGTTGGGCGTGGTCTCCAGCCTGCTGGTTTCACCCTGCGTTTCGGCACCATTGGCCGGGGCGCTGCTGTACATCAGCGCCAGTGGCGATGCGCTGGGCGGCGGCTTGAAACTGTTCATGCTCGGCCTCGGCATGGGCGCGCCGCTGTTGCTGGTGGCCACCGGTGGCGCAGCCTGGCTGCCGAAGAGCGGTCCGTGGCTGGTCTACGTGAAAAACGCGATTGGTGTGTTGTTGCTCGGGTTGGCCGTTGGCCTGCTCAGCCGTGTCCTGCCAGGGCAGGTCACCTTGCTGCTGATCGGTTTGCTGGCCGGCGGTGTCGGCCTGTTCATGGGTGCGCTGGAGTTCGTCTATAAACCACCACGCAAACGCCTGGGGCAATTGTTCGGCATGTTCCTGCTGTTTTACGCACTGGCCTGCTGGTATGGCGCCTTCAGCGGCCAGACCGACCCGTTCAACCCGATCGGCCAGCCCCGTATCGCTGAAAACAACGGACCCGCGCAAAACACCAGCACCTGGCAAACCGTCAGCACTTCCGCCGATCTGGACCGCGTGCTCGCTGAGGCCCGGTCGTCCGGCACACCGCTGCTGCTCGACTGGTACGCCGACTGGTGCATCAGCTGCAAGGTCATCGAGCGCGAGGTACTGGATGACCCTGTCGTCATCGAACGCCTCAAGGGTTACCGGCTGATCCGCTTCGACATCACCGCCAGCAACGCCGAGCAACGCGCCCTGCTCGATCGCTACCAGTTGTTCGGCCCCCCGGCCCTGATGTTTTTTGGCAAGGACGGTGTCGAACGCGCCGATGTGCGGGTGATCGGCGAGATCAACGCCAGGGACTTCGCCGAACGTGTAACCAGGGCGAATGACCAATTTTAATCAAGCAGTCATATATTTCGCGCAAACATCGGTCATCGTGCTGGCTATTGCAGAGAACTGGACAGTCACAAAGGCTTTGCGGCATAGTCGCCGGGTTCTGACAATTGCTCACAGATAACATAGGAACCGCCGATGGCGACGTTACTCGTTCTGCACGGACCCAACCTGAACCTGCTCGGCACTCGCGAACCGGGCACCTACGGCGCCACGACGCTGGCGCAGATCAACCAGGACCTGGAACGCCGTGCCCGCGAAGCCGGTCACCATTTGCTGCACCTGCAAAGCAACGCCGAGTACGAATTGATCGACCGCATCCACGCTGCCCGCAGTGAAGGCGTGGACTTCATTCTGATCAACCCAGCAGCTTTTACACATACAAGTGTCGCATTACGTGACGCGCTGCTGGCGGTGAGCATCCCATTCATCGAAGTGCATTTGTCTAACGTGCACAAACGCGAACCTTTCCGCCATCACTCTTACTTCTCCGACGTAGCGGTGGGAGTGATCTGCGGCCTTGGCGCCAGCGGTTATCGACTGGCCCTGGAGGCCGCCCTGGAACAGCTTGAACAAAAAGTTAACCGCCCCTGACCGACCCTTGGGAGTTGATGATTCATGGATATCCGTAAAGTTAAGAAACTGATCGAATTGCTGGAAGAGTCCGGCATCGACGAGCTCGAGATCAAGGAAGGCGAAGAGTCCGTACGCATCAGCCGTCATAGCAAGACCCCGGCTCAGCAGTACTACGCGCCAGCTCCAATGCATGCTCCGGCTGCCGCGCCTGTCGCTGCCGCCGCTCCGGTTGCCGCTGCCGCACCTGCTGCCGCCGCCGCGCCAGCACTGAACGGCACCGTTGCCCGTTCGCCGATGGTCGGTACGTTCTATCGCAAGTCTTCGCCAACCTCGCCGTCCTTCGTAGAAGTCGGCCAGACCGTGAAGAAAGGCGACACCCTGTGCATCGTTGAAGCCATGAAGATGATGAACCACATCGAAGCTGAAACCAGCGGTGTGATCGAATCCATCCTCGTCGAAGACGGCCAGCCGGTTGAGTACGACCAACCGCTGTTCACCATCGTTTGAACCGCGGAGAGCCTTTGATGACTGCGAAGTTGGAAAAAGTTCTGATCGCCAACCGCGGTGAGATCGCCCTGCGGATCCTGCGCGCCTGCAAAGAGATGGGCATCAAGACCGTCGCCGTTTACTCCAAGGCTGACAAGGAACTGATGCACCTGGGCCTGGCAGACGAATCCGTCTGCATCGGTCCGGCATCGGCCGCCCACTCCTACCTGCACATTCCGGCAATCATTGCCGCGGCCGAAGTGACTGGCGCCACCGCCATTCACCCGGGCTACGGTTTCCTTGCGGAAAACGCCGACTTCGCCGAGCAGGTCGAGAAATCCGGCTTTGCGTTCATTGGCCCGAAAGCCGAAACCATTCGCCTGATGGGCGACAAGGTATCGGCCAAGCACGCCATGATCGCTGCCGGCGTACCGACTGTTCCGGGTTCTGACGGCCCGCTGCCGGAAGACGAAGAAACCGCTCTGCGCATTGGTCGCGAAGTCGGTTACCCGGTGATCATCAAGGCCGCTGGCGGCGGTGGTGGTCGCGGCATGCGCGTTGTGCACAAGGAAGAAGACCTGATTGCCTCGGCGAAACTGACCCGCTCCGAAGCAGGCGCGGCGTTTGGCAACCCGATGGTCTATCTGGAAAAATTCCTGACCAACCCACGTCACGTGGAAGTCCAGGTCCTTTCCGATGGCCAGGGCCAGGCTATCCATCTGGGCGACCGCGACTGCTCGCTGCAACGTCGTCACCAGAAGGTTCTTGAAGAGGCGCCGGCACCAGGTATCGACGAAAACGCACGTGAGGAAGTACTCGCACGCTGCGTCAGGGCTTGCATCGATATCGGCTACCGTGGCGCAGGCACTTTCGAGTTCCTGTACGAAAACGGCCGCTTCTACTTCATCGAGATGAACACTCGTGTCCAGGTAGAGCACCCGGTTTCGGAAATGGTCACCGGCATCGACATCGTCAAGGAGATGCTCAGCATCGCCGCCGGCAACAAGCTGTCGTTCACCCAGGATGACGTGGTCATCCGCGGTCACGCGCTGGAATGCCGGATCAACGCCGAAGACCCGAAAACCTTCATGCCAAGCCCGGGCACGGTCAAGCATTTCCACGCTCCAGGCGGCAACGGCGTTCGTGTCGACTCGCACCTGTACAGTGGCTATGCGGTTCCGCCGAACTACGATTCGTTGATCGGCAAGCTGATCACCTACGGCGCAACCCGCGACGAAGCCATGGCGCGCATGCGCAATGCGCTGGACGAGATCGTGGTCGACGGGATCAAGACCAACATCCCGCTGCACCGCGACCTGACCCGCGATGAAGGCTTCTGCAAAGGGGGCGTGAACATTCACTACCTCGAGCACAAGCTGGCTGGCGAGAAGCACTAAGCTTCGACCCGATCAACAAAGCCGCCTTCGGGCGGCTTTGTTGTATCTGGACATTTCATCCGACTGCCCCCCTGTGGGAGCGAGCTTGCTCGCGATAGCGTCGGCAAATCCACTATCGATGTCGACTGATAGACCGCCATCGCGAGCAAGCTCGCTCCCACAGGGGTATGTGTCGATGTACAGGGCAAGCCACTCCCACAAAACCTCCGCGCTCGCGTAAACTTGCGCGCTTCTCGCAGCCCGCTAGGCTGCAATCAATATTTTTCAAAGGTGCCCGCCATGCCTTGGCTGCAAGTCCGTCTCGCCATCAGCCCAGAACAAGCCGAAACCTATGAAGACGCTTTCCTTGAAGTGGGCGCCGTGTCGGTGACCTTCATGGACGCCGAAGATCAGCCGATCTTCGAGCCGGAACTCAACACCACGCCGCTGTGGTCCCACACGCACCTGCTGGCCCTGTTCGAAGGCGGCACCGAGCCAGGCCCGGTATTGGCCCATCTGGAGCTGCTGACCGGCAGCCCGTTGCCCGAGCACCACAGCGAAGTGATCGAAGACCAGGACTGGGAACGCAGCTGGATGGACGGATTCCAGCCAATGCGTTTCGGCCAGCGCCTGTGGATCGTGCCGAGCTGGCACGCCGCGCCGGAGCCTGATGCAGTGAATTTGCTGCTGGACCCGGGCCTGGCATTCGGCACCGGCACCCACCCGACCACCGCACTGTGCCTGGAATGGCTCGACGGCCAGGACCTGAAAGACTGCAACGTGCTGGACTTCGGCTGCGGCTCGGGGATTCTGGCGATTGCCGCCCTGCTGCTGGGCGCCAAGGAGGCCGTGGGTACCGACATCGACGTGCAGGCGCTGGAAGCGTCCCGCGACAACGCCGGGCGCAATAACATCGCTGATGAACTGTTCCCACTGTATCTGCCGGAAGATTTGCCGCAGGTTCAGGCCGATGTGCTGGTGGCCAACATTCTCGCCGGCCCGCTGGTTTCCCTGGCACCGCAGCTGTCGGGCCTGGTCAAGTCGGGCGGGCGCCTGGCGCTGTCGGGCATCCTCGCCGAACAGGGTGACGAAGTCGCTGCCGCCTACGCCAGGGACTTCGATCTGGACCCAATCGCCAATCGCGATGGCTGGGTACGCATCACTGGCCGTCGGCGCTAGAATGATCGCCTGCATAATCCGGATCGCCGCATGACCGACAGCTTCGTCACCCAGTGCCCGCATTGCCAAACCAGCTTCCGCGTCAGCCATGCCCAGTTGAGCGTGGCTCGCGGGGTGGTTCGTTGCGGCTCCTGCCTGCAGGTATTCAATGCCGCCAGGCAGTTGCTTGAGCAGGCCGGCAAGGAAGCACCGGTCGCGACGCCGCTCCCGCCTGTGCAGCCTGAGGAGCCCCTTGAGCCATCGCCACCGCGCGCCATCAGCCAAAAGCAATGGAGCGCGACCGAACTGGACCTGGACAGTCTCGACCTCGACGAAGAACTCGCCCGGCTCGAACAGCGGGAAATCCAGCCGGCCACCGAACTCGGCCGCCATCGCGACGACTCGCTGAGCGCCCGTCGCGACAGCGCCGGGCAGGACGACGAAGAGCCGTGGTCCGACAGCCTGTTCAGCGCGTCGGCGGCCGATCGTGCGCCAGTCGACGAACCGCTCGACAGCCTTGAAACACCAGAGCCGACGGTCGAAACGAGCAAAACCTCACGCACCGAACCTTCGCTGTCCCTGGAACCGGTTGATCTCGACGACGAATCGCAACCACCCCATTTGCGATTGCACGACCCTCTTGATGCGCCGCTGAACCATGAACGCCTGTCGGCCGCCGACGAGAGCGAAATCGACGACAACCTGCCCTCGATAGAACCGCTGCGCAAGCGACGCGAACGCAGCGAACCGGGCGTGCGCGCCGAAGCGCTGCAAGACCTGACCGACGACCCGCTGCAACTGGACTGGCAAAAACGCCGCTCACCTTGGGGCCGACGGCTGTTGTGGTTGCTGCTGGTGCTGATTGCCGCAGGCGCCCTCGCTGGCCAGTACATCGCCTACCATTTCGACGAACTGGCGCGACAGGATCAATATCGCCCGTGGTTCCAGCAACTGTGCCCGCAAATCGGCTGCACCGTGCCCTCCAAAGTCGACATCGCGAAAATCAAAAGCAGCAACCTGGTGGTGCGCAGCCACCCCGAGTTCAATGGCGCCCTGGTGGTCGATGCGATCATCTATAACCGCGCGCCCTTCTCCCAGCCCTTCCCGCTGCTGGAACTGCGCTTCGCCGACCTCAATGGCCATCTGATCGCCAGTCGTCGCTTCAAGCCTGGCGAGTACCTCAATGGCGATCTCGAAGGCATGGCGGAGATGCCTCCGCAAACGCCGATCCACATCGCCCTGGACATTCTCGACCCAGGTGCCAAGGCCGTGAACTACAGTCTGAGCTTCCACTCTCCGGAGTAAAACGCTTCATTACTCCCGGATTAACGCCGGCTTTCTGACTGCTCCAGGCAAACCAAACCACGGGTAATAACAGAATAACTGTTCAGAATTTGTTCAATTCAGCCTTTATCCAGTCATCGAGAGCGGGTATCATGCCAACCCTTTTTCGAACTCTCATGATCCGGCCCCACAACAGGGAAGTCCTATGTCGGCGGTACGCATCGGCCCATACACATTACATAACAGCTTGATTCTCGCCCCCATGGCGGGTGTCACCGACCAGCCCTTTCGTCAGCTGTGCAAGCGCTTGGGCGCGGGACTGGTCGTCTCGGAAATGGTCACCAGCGACATGAGTTTGTGGAACACCCGCAAGTCGCGCATGCGCATGATCCACGAAGGTGATCCCGAGCCACGCTCGGTACAGATCGCCGGTGGGGACGCGCAGATGCTGGCGGACGCCGCCCGTGCCAACGTTGAAATGGGTGCGCAGATCATTGATATCAACATGGGCTGTCCGGCAAAAAAAGTCTGCAACAAGGCTGCCGGTTCCGCACTGTTGAAGGATGAACCCCTGGTAACCGAGATCCTGCAGGCCGTCGTGGCTGCGGTCGATGTGCCGGTTACCCTGAAGATCCGGACCGGTTGGGACCGGGACAACAAGAACGGCCTGACGGTGGCGAAGATCGCCGAACAGGCAGGCATTACGGCGCTGGCGGTGCATGGCCGCACCCGTGCCGACCTGTACACCGGTGAAGCCGAGTACGACACCATTGCCGCAATCAAGCAGGCGGTGTCGATTCCGGTCTTCGCCAATGGCGATATCGATTCGCCGGAAAAAGCCCGGTACGTGCTCGACGCGACCGGTGCCGATGGCCTGTTGATTGGCCGGGCTGCCCAGGGGCGGCCATGGATTTTTCGCGAGATCGAGCATTTCCTGCGTACCGGCGAGAAACTCCCGGCGCTGGAACTGATCGAGGTGGAACGCATTCTGCTAGAGCATCTGGCTGCCCTGCACGCCTTCTATGGTGATGTCATGGGCGTACGCATTGCTCGAAAGCATGTGGGCTGGTATCTCGCAACCCTGCCGGGCGCCAGGGAGTTTCGCGCCCACTTCAATCGTTTGGATGGTACGGATGCACAATGCGCCAACGTTCGGGCGTTTTTCGCCGAGCGTTACAAGAGCCTGACAGGGGACGGAGAGTGGGTGGCCGCATGACGATGATGACCGAGACTTTAGTGAGTGGAACAACACCCGTGAGCGACAACGTGAATTTGAAACAGCACCTCAATACGCCAAGCGAAGAAGGTCAGACCCTTCGCGGGAGTGTCGAGAAGGCGCTGCACAATTATTTCGCCCACCTTGAGGGCGCTGCCGTCACGGATGTGTACAACCTGGTGCTCTCCGAAGTCGAGGCTCCCCTGCTCGAGTGCGTGATGAACTACGTCAAGGGCAACCAGACCAAGGCCAGCGAGATGCTCGGGCTTAACCGGGGCACGCTGCGCAAGAAACTCAAGCAGTACGATTTGTTGTAAGCATTCAATCAAACCAGAAAGGCGCCCGCGTAAAACCGGTCGCCTTTTTTGCTGACTTCCTTTGCTTTTGATGGAAATTGAGATGACCGACCAGACTACCCGCCTGCCGATCCGCCGCGCCTTGATCAGCGTTTCCGACAAGACCGGGATCCTCGAATTCGCCAAGGAGCTTGAAGCCCTGGGCGTCGAGATCCTCTCCACCGGCGGGACGTTCAAGCTGCTGCAGGACAACGGCGTTGCCGCAGTGGAAGTCGCGGATTACACAGGCTTCGCGGAAATGATGGACGGCCGGGTGAAGACCCTGCACCCGAAAATCCACGGCGGGATCCTCGGTCGTCGCGGTATCGACGATGCCATCATGAACGAGCACGGCATCAAGCCGATCGATCTGGTAGCGGTCAACCTGTACCCGTTCGAAGCCACCATCAACAAGCCAGGCTGCGACCTGCCGACCGCCATCGAGAACATCGATATCGGCGGCCCGACCATGGTCCGTTCCGCCGCCAAGAACCATAAAGACGTGGCCATCGTGGTCAATGCCAGCGATTACGCCAGCGTCCTGGAAAACCTCAAGGCCGGTGGCCTGACCTACGCCCAGCGTTTCGACCTGATGCTCAAGGCGTTCGAGCACACCGCCGCCTACGACGGCATGATCGCCAACTACATGGGCACCGTGAACCAGTCTGCCGACACCCTGAGCACCGAAGGTCGCAGCGAGTTCCCGCGTACCTTCAACAGCCAGTTCATCAAGGCCCAGGAAATGCGCTACGGCGAGAACCCGCACCAGAGCGCGGCGTTCTATGTTGAAGCCAAGCCTGCCGAAGTCGGCATCGCCACCGCGACCCAACTGCAAGGCAAGGAACTGTCGTACAACAACGTGGCCGACACCGACGCCGCGCTGGAATGCGTGAAGAGCTTCGTCAAGCCGGCTTGCGTGATCGTCAAGCACGCCAACCCGTGCGGCGTGGCTGTCAGCCCTGATGCCGAAGGCGGCATCCGCAAGGCCTACGACCTGGCCTACGCCACCGACACCGAATCCGCCTTCGGCGGCATCATCGCCTTCAACCGCGAACTGGACGCCGAGACTGCCAAGGCCATCGTCGAACGTCAGTTCGTCGAAGTGATCATCGCTCCGTCGGTCAGCGAAGAGGCCCGCGCCATCGTCGCTGCCAAAGCCAACGTACGCCTGCTGGCCTGCGGCGAGTGGTCGGCTGACCGCGCGGCGGCCTGGGACTACAAGCGCGTCAACGGTGGCCTGCTGGTACAAAGCCGCGACATCGGCATGATTGGCGCCGACGACCTGAAAGTGGTGACCAAGCGCGCACCGAGCGAGCAGGAAATCCATGACCTGATCTTCGCCTGGAAAGTTGCCAAGTACGTGAAGTCCAACGCCATCGTCTACGCCAAGAATCGCCAGACCATCGGTGTCGGCGCCGGCCAGATGAGCCGCGTGAACTCCGCGCGTATTGCTGCTATCAAGGCGGAACATGCCGGTTTGCAGGTAGCCGGTTCGGTGATGGCTTCCGACGCCTTCTTCCCGTTCCGCGACGGTCTGGACAATGCGGCCAAGGCGGGCGTGACTGCCGTGATCCAACCAGGCGGCTCGATGCGTGATGCTGAAGTGATTGCTGCTGCCGACGAAGCCGGTATCGCAATGGTATTTACCGGCATGCGCCACTTCCGTCACTGACAGCACAGCACTCCCCTGTAGGAGCGAGCTTGCTCGCGAAGAACGACTAGACGCCACAGTGTTTCAGACACCCCGCGTTATCGTTAACCACCATCGCGAGCAAGCTCGCTCCTACAGTTCCCAGATTTGCGTCATCCGAGGTTTTTGAAATGAATGTTTTGATCATTGGCAGCGGTGGCCGTGAACACGCCCTGGCCTGGAAAGTGGCTCAGGATCCGCGCGTGCAGAAGGTGTTCGTGGCGCCGGGCAACGCCGGTACCGCCATCGAAGCCAAGTGCGAGAACGTCGCCATCGACGTACTGGCGCTTGAGCAACTGGCAGACTTTGCCGAGAAAAACGTTTCCCTGACCATCGTTGGCCCTGAAGTGCCGCTGGTTGCCGGTGTTGTGGATCTGTTCCGCAGCCGTGGCCTGGATTGCTTCGGTCCGACCGCTGGCGCTGCGCAGCTGGAAGGCTCGAAAGCCTTCACCAAGGACTTCCTGGCTCGCCACAAGATCCCGACCGCCGATTACCAGAACTTCACCGAGATCGAGCCGGCCCTGGCTTACCTGCGTGAAAAAGGCGCTCCGATCGTGATCAAGGCCGATGGCCTGGCCGCCGGTAAAGGCGTGATCGTCGCCATGACCCTGGCCGAAGCCGAAGACGCCGTGCGCGACATGCTGGCGGGCAATGCCTTTGGCGATGCGGGTTCGCGCGTGGTCATCGAAGAGTTCCTGGACGGCGAAGAAGCCAGTTTCATCGTCATGGTCGACGGCAAGAACGTCCTGCCGATGGCCACCAGCCAGGACCACAAACGCGTCGGCGACGGCGACACCGGTCCAAACACCGGCGGCATGGGTGCTTACTCCCCGGCGCCAGTGGTCACCGCCGAAGTGCACAAGCGCGTCATGGACCTGGTGATCTGGCCGACCGTGCGCGGCATGGCCGAGGAAGGCAACGTCTACACTGGTTTCCTGTACGCCGGTCTGATGATCGACAAGGCTGGTAACCCAAAAGTCATCGAATTCAACTGCCGCTTCGGCGACCCTGAGACCCAACCGGTGATGCTGCGCCTGCAGTCGAGCCTGGTGCTGCTGGTCGAGGCTGCTCTGGCCCAGGCGCTGGACAAAGTAGAAGCGCAATGGGATCCACGCCCGAGCGTCGGCATCGTGCTTGCCGCTGGCGGCTATCCTGGTGACTACGCCAAAGGCGTGGCCATCAAGGGGCTGGATGCAGCCGCCGCACTGGAAGGCAAAGTCTTCCACGCCGGTACTGCACTCAAGGACGGTCAAGTCGTAACGGCCGGCGGTCGGGTGCTTTGCGCAACGGCCATGGGCGCCAGCGTTGACGCTGCACAGCAGCAAGCCTACAAGCTCGCGGCTTCGATTGACTGGGAAGGCTGCTTCTATCGCAAGGACATTGGCTACCGCGCCATTGCCCGCGAGCGTGGCGAAAATCAGGAATAAGGTAAACACCGCGCCAGGCAATGAACACTGTTTATTGCCTGGCTATTCCGGCGCCGCGCATCGTTATATTCTGGCATCAACCTAACGAAGGGATTTCGCCGTGCGCTGGCTCAGGATTGCCATAAGCTTGACCGTCACTTTGCTGACCTTGCTCTGCATGCTACCGGCCCAGGCCGCGCAAGGCAGTGGCTGGGCGGTATTGCTCGACGAACAGGGCGACCTGCAACTGAGCGACATCCGCTCCGCACGTTACACCAATCAATTCAGCCCTATCGAACTCGACCGCATTACCGCCGCCGAACCCGATGGCGCGTTATGGTTGCGATTCAGGCTTGCACCGGGCAAACATGAACAGTTGCTGCGCGTGTTCGCACCTGACCTGCGCCAGTTCAACATGTACGTACTGGACGGCGACAAGCTGATCGATCAATCCAGCACGGGCAACGAACACCCCCAATCCGAGCGACCATTGCCCAGCAGCGACTTCATGCTGGCCCTGCCGCAAAGCGACACCCCCCTCGACGTATACCTGCGACTGGCCTCCGACCACCAGTTACGACCCTACATCACCCTGCAGTCAGCGATCATCTCGGCCGCCAACCAGAACCAGACGCTGATTTATGGCCTGCTGTTCGGTTGCATCGCCATGCTGATCCTGCACAACCTCATCCGCTACGCCTACACCCGCTCGCACAGCGCCCTCTGGTTGGCGACGTGCGAAGGGCTGTTGATGCTCAGTCTGCTGTTGTTGCTGAATCTCGCCAGCCCCTGGCTGCCGGACTGGCATGCACTGCAAACGCCGGGGGCTTACCTGGCATTATTAATGACTGCCCCCTGCGGCCTGATGCTTGCCTATCGCTTCTTCGCCCCGCTCGGGCCGCATCCGCTGAACCGGTTGCTGCTTGGCGAGGTCGTGCTGATCACCGCCTGCAGCCTGATGCTGCTGTTCGTCAATACCTTGCCGCTGAACTTCATCACCTACGGCCTGGTAGCCCTGGCTGGCCTGACCATGCTGTTCATCAGCGCCTATCACTGGCAAAAAGGTTATCGCCCGGCTCGCCTCTTCGTGGCGGCCATGGTGGTGTTCAACCTCGGGACACTGGTCATCCTGCCTGCTCTGTTGGGGCTGACCCTGATCGAACCCCATGGCCTGATCACCACATTGCTGGCGTTCATCTGCATCAGCGGCCTGTTGATGAGCATTGCACTGAGCGAGCGCCAGCGACGCATCACCGAAGACCGCTTCAGCATCAGTCGTGACCTGGCGGCCAGCAACGCCGAGATCAACGCCAAGGCCGAGTTCCTGGCAAAAATCAGCCATGAAATCCGCACCCCGATGAACGGCGTCCTCGGCATGACCGAACTGCTGCTGGGCACACCGCTATCGGTCAAGCAACGCGACTACGTACAGACGATCCACAGCGCCGGCAACGAACTGCTGACACTGATCAACGAAATTCTCGACATTTCCAAACTCGAGTCCGGACAGATTGAACTGGACGACGTGCAGTTCGACCTCAACGCGCTGATCGAAGACTGCCTGAGCATCTTCCGCGCCAAGGCCGAGCAGCAAAACGTCGAGTTGATCAGCTTCATCCAGCCGCAAGTGCCGCGGGTGATCAGCGGTGACCCGACACGCTTGCGCCAGACGCTGTTGAGCCTGCTTGAAAACGCCCTGAAAAAAACCGATGAAGGCGAAATCCTGATCGTCGTGGCGCTCGACGAGCGCAACACCAAACCACGCCTGCGTATCGCCGTGCAGGACAGCGGCGAGCCCATGGACGCCGAAGAGCGCGACGCCCTGATGCACGCCGAACTGCACAGCCGGCATTTTCTTTCGGCCACCCAGTTGGGCGGCAACCTGGGGCTGGTGATAGCCCGCCAGCTGATCCGCTTGATGCAGGGGGAATTCGGGATCAAGAGCGGCAACAACCAGGGCAGCACCCTGTGGCTGACCCTGCCGCTGGACCCGGATCGCCTCGAACACCCGACCTCCGACCTCGACGGCCCGCTGCAAGGTGCGCGGGTATTGGTGGTGGATGACAATGACACCTGTCGCAAGGTGCTGGTGCAGCAATGCAGCGCCTGGGGCCTGAACGTCAGCGCCGCATCTTCCGGCAAGGAGGCGCTGGCCCTGCTGCGCACCAAGGCTCATTTGCGCGATTACTTCGATATAGTCTTGCTGGACCAGAACATGCCCGGCATGACCGGCATGCAACTGGCGGCCAAGATCAAGGAAGACCCGAGCCTGAACCATGACATCCTGCTGATCATGCTCACCGGCATCAGCAACGCACCGAGCAAGATCATCGCGCGCAACTCCGGGATCAAGCGCATCCTGGCCAAGCCGGTTGCCGGCTACACCCTCAAGACCACCCTGGCCGACGAACTGACCCAGCGCAACAAAGGGCTCGTCGCGACCCAGCCCGTGCCAATCGGCCCGACGCTGCCGGTCAAGGTCCCCTGCGACTTCCGCATTCTGGTGGCTGAAGACAACAGCATCTCGACCAAGGTGATCCGCGGCATGCTGAGCAAGCTCAACCTGCAACCGGATACCGCCTGCAACGGCGAAGAAGCCCTGCAGGCGATGAAAGCCCAGCGTTACGACCTGGTGCTGATGGACTGCGAAATGCCGATCCTCGACGGCTTCTCAGCCACCCAGCAATTGCGTGCCTGGGAAGTCGGCAACCAGCGGGTTCGCACCCCTGTGGTGGCGTTGACCGCCCATATCCTTGCCGAACATAAAGAGCGTGCGCGCCAGGCTGGCATGGACGGACACATGGCCAAGCCGGTGGAACTGTCGCAGTTGCGCGAACTGATCGAACACTGGGTCGCCCAGCGTGATCAGCAGAAACGCACGACGACCCCAACGTCCTGAGCCGACAGACGTCGCAACCCCTGATAGACTCCCCCTCGACTTCCCTCGCCAGTGAGCCCGGCACCATGCTCCATGTGTTGTTCAGCGTTTATCTGAAGATGCTGGTGCTCTACAGCCCATTCTTCGTGTTGTCCTGCTTCATCAGCCTGACCCGTGGTTATTCGCGCAAGGAACAGCGTCGGTTGGCCTGGAAAGTAGCGGTCGCCACCCTGGTCTCCAGCGTTCTGCTGTACTTGTTCGGCCGAGTGATTTTCAGTGTGTTCGGCATTACCGTGGACGCCTTTCGTATCGGTGCCGGCAGTGTGCTGTTCATCTCGGCGCTGGGCATGGCGCAAGGCAAATCGGCGGTACAGACCGACAATGTGCAGCAGGATGTCACCATCGTTCCATTGACCATCCCGCTGACAGTCGGCCCCGGCACCATCGGTGCCTTGCTGGTGATGGGCGTGAGCCAGCCGCACTGGGACGACAAGCTCACGGCCATTGTCGGCATTGCCCTGGCCAGTTTTACCGTGGGCGTGGTGCTGTTCTTGTCCAGCCGCATCGAACGGATTCTCGGCGACCAGGGGTTACAGATCGTCAGCCGATTAATGGGGTTGTTCGTGTGTGCACTGGCGGCACAGATCATCTTCACCGGGGTCAGGGGCTACCTGCTTCCTTAGCCCGTCATGTCTCTCACCGTTCTTGTTCTCGGTCTCCCCTTGAGCGGTGTCGGAAAACCGGCATCAATCAACGAGGAGACTGCACGGCGTGCTCGCTGACCTGGATGCACAGTGCCTGTCGTTGCGACCCTAACCACAGCACTGTGTCTTCTCTGAATGCCTTGTATTCGTCGACCGAAAACCGCGAATGAAGGAACGAAGTGCTCACACCTCCCACAACGCGACTCAAGGCAAAATCCTGCCTGATGAACTGGCGATCTATCGGCTGACCCGTTTCAAAAAACACCGAAGCCAACGTCAGGAAGCCATCAGCCTCGACAACGCCTGCCAGCACTCTCACGCGATGATGACGGTTGCCGGCGTAATGACCTGCCGTGCTCGCCGATTCAGTCTCGACAGTCATGATCGATTGCCCACGGAAAACACCGGCTGCCACCGACGTCTCCGGCAATTGCGCGACCCTGCGCAAAGCACTTGCCGTCAGCACGATCTGCTCAGCGGACAGACTTGATTGAAAGGCCGCATGGACAGCGTCCTGTATTGAGAAAACCGTAACACCTGCAACCGGGAACATTCCCGAAGTTCTCCCTTGATCGTGGAACTTCCAACCACAGGCAACCAGCGTATCCACAAATACATCGGTCCATTGAGCGTGGTTCCTGCCGCCTGGAAAGTCTTCCTCTGCCGCGAGTTGCGCAAATAAAATAGTGTCAAGGGCGTCCTGCCCGACTGCAGCCGACAACGACGTCGACAACAGTAAAACGCTGCCTGAATTTATCAATACGGAATACGCCATACGCTTTCCTTGTTTTCAAGAAGGCCAGAGACACAAAGCCTCTGGCCTTGCCCCTTCACTTGCGCCGGCTGAAACGCTTGACCAGAACTTCCTTTCGGTGAACGCCAAGATACTCTTCGATATCCGACTTGATTTCCGCATAACGGACGGGATTGAAAGTAATGAACGACTTTCCGTGAAAAATATCCAGAGAGGACGTCTTCCAATCAACAAACAGCAAACCGCCGTCCTTCCCCCCACCCTGATGATCAACCGCGCCTATCGCAATCAGGATAATTCCGTTTGCCATTTGTTCGCAGGGAATAGTGGACAAGCGCACGCCTTCGGCATTCTTCGACTCAAGATTCAACAGGTTGATCGCCTCAGGCTCTTTCTTCAATGCATCCAATGTAGAGCTGGTCACTGCACTGAGCACGGAGGCCCCTGGAATTGCAGCCTTTGCGGCTTCGACGGCCGCCTGAATAATATCGACCATGACATTATCCATCGTTACCTTAAGCGAAGTGGCGCTGTATTTTGAATAGCCTTTATCCGGCACGAAACATCCAAGTTCCTCCATGCACTTTGTAAACGCATGGTACCAAGCCTTGGGATCCTTACTATCAGAAACCTCGTAAGTTGCTTCCATCTTCGACATGGTGATCAAGTTTTCAATAATCGCCATGTTCTCGAGACTTATTTTGTCTCCGTACCCGACTAGACTGTTGCCAAGTACCACCGCGTTGAGCTCCTTTGTAGGGCTCGATGCAATCGACAAAGCCAAGGACCTTACACGCGGCCTGCCAGCCAAGGAAACTTTACGCTTCTGAATGCACTTTCTTACAAAGTCAACGCGTTGCGAAACACTTACCGCACTCTCAAAATTATCCACAAACAATACTCCTTTATATATTAATAAGCGCCCCATCCGGGAGCGCCCTGAATCTAACCTGCCCTATCCAGACTATCAACAGCGACTAAATACAACATATGTACCTCAATCAATATTTACTAAGAGCACATACAACTCATACAGATAAAGCACGCAAGACAACCGGACCGTCATTAACCTATGACGATCCGGTTTTATCCAATAAATAAAAAATACTTACTGTTATAGGGGGGTGAGCTTATCGCCATAGCTGCGCGGCGTGTACACCCACGTACTGCCATCGAGGCGAGGAATCACGCGCGTTGTCGAAGAGCCGATGAGTACCATGGTCCGCATGTCCACCTGATCGACACTCAGTTGACCGAGTGTTGTCACCCGCAAGGTCTGACCCGGACGGCCGATGTCCCGCCCTAACACAACCGGAGTGGCCGGTTCACGATGCTGGCCAACAATCTCCAGCGCCCGCCCTAATTGCCACGGCCGCGAACGTGAGATCGGGTTGTAAAAGGCCAGAGCGAGATCGGCTTGAGCGGCCAGATCCAGGCGTTTTTCAATGATCGACCAAGGCTTGAGGTTGTCCGACAGCGACAGCACACAGAAGTCATGCCCCAAGGGCGCACCGGCCTGGGCAGCCGTTGCCAACGAAGCAGAGACACCCGGCAAAATCTCAAGATCGACGTTGTGCCAGATGGCATCGCTAGACTCGTGAAGCGCCTCAAGCACAGCGGCTGCCATGGCGAAGACACCCGGATCGCCAGACGACACCACCACCACCGACCGACCTTGGGCAGCCAGTTCAAAGGCGTGACGGGCGCGCTGCATTTCTTCACGGTTATCGGTGCAGTGCAGGATCTGATCAGCCCGGAACGGCCCGGCCATGCGCACGTAGGTCTCGTAGCCGAGAACATCGTTGGCACGAGCCAGTTCCGCCTTCACCGCCGGCACCATCAATTCGGCAGCGCCCGGCCCGAGACCAATCACCGCCAGGCGCCCGCGAGGGCGGCCGATCTGCAAGGGGTCCAGCGGCTGCTCGGCGACCGCAATGGCAATAGTGTCATCACCAACGATGGAGACAGGCTGCGCTATGGCATGCCGCAGCAGTTCACTGGCCGCACCTGCAGCACTGACAAAACGCAATGGCACACCCAGCTCAAGCGCAACTTCGCGCAGCGCGGAGCTGGCCATTTCGGTGTCGGCGGCCAACAGGCAAGCCATCGATTGCACGGCGATTCCGGCCTGATGCAAAGCCTCGCGAATGGTCCCCGACACATTGCTCGACTCGCCCGTGACGGCAACCAGCACGTTGCGTGGATAGATCAGCAATTCGTTGGCGGCTGGCTCGCGCTCGGTATGGCCGACGTGAACGGTCAGCCGCGCCTGCTCATTCTCAGGCAACTGCACGTGTGCCAGCCACGGAGCCTCACCCTCAATGCGCACCGTTTCGCCGGCGAGCAAATCGGAAACGAAACGCTTGCCCAACTCCAGATCACCAAGGGCATAGCCACTGGGCGGGTTGAGCAGGCACGTGCCGAAACGCAACTCGCCGCTGGTGGTGATCGCCGCCGCGACTTCCAGCGCGGCGGCAATCTCCCGCGCCATCACATTTACCCCACCAAGACCACCCAACAGTGGAACCACGGCGCTACCGTCTTCGGCTACCGCCAATACCGGTGGTTCGGCGCCTTTTTCCAGCAACAAGGGCGCCAGCGTGCGGATCACGATCCCGGCCGCGCACAGAGCAATGATCGGCGTGCCCTGTTGATAGAGTTCGCGCAGGGTCGCACCGAACTCGTGATAGGCCCGATCCGCACCTTCGACCCGTTCGGCCAAGCCATGGATCAGGGCGCCGGGATACACCTGCTGAATACTACGCGCGGTGGCGAGGCTGCCATTGCCAAGAATGACAATCGCCGGAACTGGACGGGTCATCAGCCTTGCCACCTTTCACCAGGAACGATGATCAACGAGAAGTACGGCGAGGACATCGGCTCGACCTGATCCAGCGGCACGATCTTCTGATTGGCCATGGTCGCGCGCTCGACGTACAACGCGCGCTCGGCCAAGCCGAGTTCTTCCAGCACTTGGCGAACCTTGGGAAAGTTGCGCCCAAGCTTCATGATCACCGCCGCATCGGCATCGGCCAGGCGACGCTTGAGTTCGTCGTGCGGCAACACACCGGACAACACCGACAGACTCTGATTGCGATACACCAGCGGCGCACCGAGCACCGAGGCCCCGCCGAGCATCGAGCACACACCGGGCACGACTTCGGCCTGATAACGCTCGGCGAGCCGGTCGTGCAGGTACATGTAGGAGCCGTAGAAGAACGGATCGCCCTCGCAGATCACCGCCACGTCGCGACCGGCATCGAGATGCGTCGCCAATTCGTCGGCTGCGTCATCGTAGAAGTCGCTGATCACTTGCTCGTAGGACAACGGTGCCGGCAAGGCTTCGGTGGTCACCGGGTACACCAGCGGCAACAAATTCTGCGCTTCCTGCAGATGCGCCTCGATGATACCGAAGGCGTTGCCTTTCTTGCCCTTGGCCACGAAGTACGCCACCACTGGGGATTCGCGCAGCAAGCGCAGGGCCTTGACGGTAATCAGTTCCGGATCACCGGGACCGACGCCGAGGCCGATCAAACGTCCAGGTTGCTGCATCATTCGATCTCCGTGGCGAGGGCATTGACGGCGGCGGCGGCCATGGCGCTACCGCCCAGGCGACCCTGCATGATGACAAAAGGCACTCCACGGCTGTCAGCCGCCAGCGCGGCCTTGGATTCGGCGGCGCCGACGAAGCCCACCGGAAAACCGAGGATCAGCGCCGGTTTTGGCGCACCGGCGTCAAGCATTTCCAGCAAGTAAAACAGTGCCGTCGGAGCGTTGCCGATGACCACCACGCTGCCTTCCAGATGCGGGCGCCACAGTTCCAGCGCAGCGGCTGAGCGGGTGTTACCCAAATCACGAGCCAGTTCCGGAACACTCTCGTCGCGCAAGGTGCAGATCACCGGATTGTTCGCCGGCAACCGCGCACGGGTCACGCCTTCGGAGACCATCCGCGCATCGCACAAAATCGGCGCGCCGGCCGCCAGCGCATCACGCCCGGCCTTGCCCGCACCTTCGGAAAACTGCAGGCCGTCGATGGCCTCGACCATGCCGCAGGCGTGAATGACACGGACCGCGAGTTTCTCCAGATCGTCCGGGATTCGGTCGAGGTTGGCCTCGGCGCGAATGATCGCGAAGGAGTTGCGATAGATCTCCTGACCGTCGCGGATGTAATCAAGCATCAAGGGGGCTCCGTGAGCGGGCGTCGAGCAGGGTCGCGACCGCTTCAATAGTAAGGTTGCGTGCGTGCAGCGCGCCGAAACCCGGCAGCGCTGCATCGCGAAAATAGAGGTCGTAGTGACCGTGGGCGACGGCCAGTAATGTGACGGGCGCCGTATGCGCGGCGGCGCAGGAGCGCGCGCACCCGCTCAAATGGACACTCGGCGTTTGTCCGTGACGTTGCAGCAATGTCGCCAGTTGCAAGGCATCACCCTTGGTCTCGGCCAGGCTTTTACCGCAGCCGTTTGAGCCGGTGCAGGCAATCAACCGGGACAATGGCAGATCGGCTTCGCACTGCAAGCCCAGACATTGCAATTGCCGAATGACCTCAGCGGCGTTTTCCGTGCGGACATTGGGCAACAGCAGGCTTTGCCAAGGCGTGAAGCGCAGACTGGAATCACCGAACTCCCGCGCCAGTTGTGCCACACCCCGCAGCATCGCCGGATCGAGTCGCCCCAGCGGCGGGACGGCTCCCACATAGACAACACCGGACTCGGCCTGGGGATGGGCACCCATGTGCAAATCACTGGAGCCCGAAACCCGTTGCCAACCGATAACGGCCTGCAGCGGCACTCGCTCAGCCAGTCGAAGCACAATGCCCCCGATCGGGTACTCGGCCAGCAAATGGCGCATTCGCGTCTGCTCGGGGCGCGCCAGTTCAAGGAACAACTCAAGGACCGCGACTACCAGCGCGTGCCCGTCAGCCAGTGCAACCGAACCGGCGGGGCTGTCCGTCGGACATCCCGCCAGACCGAACGCCAGTCGTCGCTCGCCGTCTTGTTCAAACGCCGAGAGCCACAGGTCATGGGGATGCTCGAGCATCGTCAGGTCTTCACCGCCATCAAGCTGCACGGCGAACTTGGCACTGAGGTCGTGGAACGCTTCCTGGTTTTGCAGTGTGGCGAGGATCTGCCCGGCCAGCGGGCGGGTGTCGAACAGCATGCGCCGATCGATCCCGGCGCCGGGGCTGAGCATCAGGTTGCGCACATCGTCGCCAGCCGCCGTACGCGGCCCCAGATCGGCGGCCAGCAGGCTGTCGATCAACGCCGCTTGCTCGTTGCCAATGCCGCGGATCTGCAGGTTGGCCCGGTTGGTCGCCTCGATCGCTCCGCTGGCATATCGCTCGGCGGCATCGGCCACAGCGATTGCCTGGTGCGCACGGATGGCGCCACCGTCGAGTTTGATCCGGCAAATACCACCGTCCAATGCCTGGACGACACGCAACAACCCGGGACAGGCGGAAGGGCGCAAGCGGTTGGGTATCTGACGTGACTTCACAGGACGACCGGTACAAGACGAAGGACAGCATTATGCCTGCTTTGGGCGGTCTGATGAAAAGCCCAAGCGGCTTGACGACGAAATACTCTCGATCCAGACATAAAGTTGCTTCGCTTGCAAACAGCAAGAATCAACTTCACCCATCAATCTTATTCAAACCACACGGCCACTCTTGTACTTTTACCCAACATACAAAACAAACAACACCGGAACATAGATATATTCAAGGAGTAGTACATGAACACGGAAACACCGGCTGGAGCATTGACCGCCCACAATCTCATTTCATGCATCGAGCAACTTTCGCTGCAAGATTACGATGACTTCACTCATTGCACTCAGATAGCCACCCAGTCCGCCGACATGGTCAGCAGTCGCTTTGCCAACTCGACAAAGTGGCTGCATGAATACGTCACAACGTTGAATTTTCTTGGCTGGTCCGTCTTTCAGGATGCGATCTTTACCCGCACTCAACACACCCTCTCGAAAAGCATTGCGGAGTTTCTGGTCCAAAGCGCTCAAGCCATGCCGGACATCCGACAAGGGAACGCCATGATTGACACGCTCGACGCGCTGAAAACCGACGAGCCCGCGCTGTATTCGCTGGATCAACAAAGTCTCTTGGGAGAGCGGTTTCAGGTAATACCTGCACGCTATGATTCAAAGGGTTTTCTTGAGATCGCAGTTTTTAATCTCGAATTGGTGACATCTACAAAAAGGAGCAATTTTCTATTTTTTCACATGGAAGAACAGACGACAAAGATCATTCAGCACCGAGCCACTCTGAAACTTGATAAAAGCGTACTCGAAAGCAAAAGAGCGCTCATAGACCGCAAACGGAGCGAAATCAGGATGAAGAGATTCGACCTGCAAAAGGTACCAACAATACATCCGTAATAGTGCGCTATCACCGTCAATGACGCTTTCTCCCGCTGACAACCGGCGAACTCAATCCACACCGCGCTATGATGCACCACCGCACAGGTCGACACAGACCGGCAGCGCGATGATTTGGCTTCGATTGATAGATGAGGAACAGCATGACCCCCTGGCTGACAGTGGTAGGCATTGGAGAAGAAGGCTTCAAGGGGCTTGGCAAAAATGCCCGACACGCTCTGCTGAACGCTACGCGGATCATTGGCGGTCAACGGCAACTGGACTTGTTGCCAGCCTGCATCTGCGGTGTACGGCAATTGTGGCCCAGTCCCTTCGCCCTTGAACCGGTTTTGGCGAAACAGGGAGAACCCGTTTGCGTCCTGGCCAGCGGTGATCCAATGTTTTTCGGGGTGGGAGCCAGTCTCTCCCGACATTTATCCAGCGATGAAATGCTTATTCTGCCCGCTCCCTCTTCTTGCTCGCTTGCCGCGGCGCGAATGGGTTGGCCCTTACAGGAAGTGGTCACGTTGTCAGTGGTTGCCCGCCCCGTCGCCGCACTCAACGCGCAATTGTCCAGTGGCGTGCGCTTGCTGGTGTTGAGTAACGACGGCCGCAGCCCCGCCGCCATCGCCGCACTGCTGCGTGAACGTGGTTTCGGCCCGAGCCGGATAACGGTGCTCGAGCATTTGGGCGGTGAAACCGAGCGACGTGTCGACGGCATCGCCAATGAATGGACCGATCCTGTGATCGCCGACCTGAACCTGATCGCTATCGAGTGTATCGCCGAGCCGAACACGCTACGCCTGTCGCGACTGGCCGGCCTGCCGGACTCCGCCTTCAGGCACGACGGCCAACTGACCAAGCGCGATGTGCGCGCCATCACCCTCGCGCGCCTGGCCCCGACCCCCGGCGAACTGTTGTGGGATGTCGGCGCCGGCAGTGGCTCGATCGGCATCGAATGGATGCGCGCCCACCCCGGTTGCCGCGCACTGGCCATCGAGGCAGATGCGGGCCGACAAGCGTTGATCGAACACAACCGCGATGCCCTCGGCGTTCCCGGCCTGCAACTGGTTCGCGGCAGCGCGCCGCAGGCACTGACCGGGCTGGAGCGGCCGGATGCGATTTTCATCGGCGGCGGTGTCACCCGCGAAGGCGTGCTCGATACCTGCTGGGCCGAACTCAAACCCGGTGGCCGGCTGATTGCCAACGCAGTCACACTGCAAAGTGAAATGACCCTGATGGCCTGGCGCGAGCAACACGGCGGGGAGCTGACGCGAATTCATATCGCCCAGGCCCAACCGCTGGGCGACTTCGACACCTGGCGCCAGGCCTTGCCGATTACCTTGCTGGACGTGACGAAGCCCTTCGATGCGTGACGAAACCGCCGAACACCCCGCCCCTCTGCGCAGCGGCCTGACCACCGGCAGTTGCGCCACGGCCACCAGCCTCGCCGCCGCGCGTCTGCTGCTGGCTGGCACATCCGCCGATGCGGTGGAAATCGTGTTGCCCAAGGGCAAACAGGTGCAGATGCGCCTGGAGTTCTGCCGCCTCACCGAGGACGGCGCCGAATCGGGAACCCTCAAGGACGCCGGTGACGATCCGGACGTGACCCACGGTGCCCTGCTCTACTCCCAGGTGCGCCTGAGCAGCGAACCGGGGACGCGCTTCAAGGCCGGTCGCGGTGTCGGCACCGTGACCCGGCCCGGGCTGGTGCTGGGAGTCGGCGAGCCCGCGATCAACCCGGTGCCGCGCAAAATGATCAGCGAACACCTGGCCCGACTGGCTGACGAGCTCGACTACATCGGCGGTTTCGAGGTCACGGTCAATGTCGAGAATGGCGAGGCACTGGCACTGAAAACCATGAATCCACGCCTGGGCATTCTTGGCGGTCTGTCGATCCTCGGCACCAGTGGTATCGTCCGACCGTTTTCCTGTGCGGCCTACATCGCCTCGATCCACCAGGGTATCGACGTGGCGAAAACCAACGGTTACCTGCACATCGCCGCCTGCACTGGCAACGCCAGCGAAGACACCATGCGCCGGGTCTACAACCTGCCGGAAATCGCCCTGATCGAAATGGGCGACTTCGTTGGCGCCGTGCTCAAGCACCTGCGCAAAGTACCTGTGGATAAACTCAGCCTGTGCGGTGGTTTCGGCAAGATCAGCAAACTGGCGGCCGGGCACATGGATTTGCACAGTCGTCATTCGAGCATTGACCTGCCGCAACTGGCGTTATGGGCGGCGCAGGTCGGCGCCGATGCGGCGTTGCAGCAGAGCATCCGCGAGGCCAACACCAGCCAGCAGGCACTGGCCATGGCCGCCGCAGCCGGGGTCGCCCTGGGCGATGCCGTCTGTCAGCACGCCCTGGATTTTGCCCGCAGCGTGGTGCCGGCGCAGGTTCAGGTGGAAGTCTTCGCCATCGATCGCCAGGGCGGGATCGTTGGCCATGCGGGAGCCTTTCAATGAAGCGCATCCTGTTGCTCGGCGGCGTGACCGAAGCCATGGCCATTGCCCGCACGCTGGGACCGCAGCATATCTACAGCCTGGCCGGTGTCGGTCGGATTCCGACGGATCTGCAATGCCAGGTGCGCGTCGGCGGCTACGGTGGTGCCGAGGGTCTGGCGCAATTTATTCGCGATGAAGGCATCGATCTGCTGCTCGACGCCACTCACCCCTACGCCGCCCGGATCAGCCAGAACTCCGCGACCGCCGCGCGCTTGAGCGGCATTCCCTGCTGGGCGCTACGGCGTCCGGCCTGGCAAGCCCAAGCGGGTGATGACTGGCGGGAAGTCAGCGATTGGGCAGGACTGATCGACGCCCTGAAGCCCTTCCGTCGACCGCTGTTCACCCTCGGTCGCGAGCCCCTGCAACACCTGGACGAAATTCCAGCGGAACAATTCTGGACCCTGCGCGCACTGGATGTGTATCCGGGCAACGAGCGCTGCGAAGTGATTGGCGCACGTGGGCCCTTCCTGATCGACGATGAACGCGAGTTGTTCGAACGGCGAAACATCGACGTGCTGATCAGCAAGAACAGCGGCAGCACAGCGACCGAACCGAAACTGGAAGTGGCGCGTGAGCGGGGGGTGCCGGTGATTGTCTTGAAGCGGCCGGTGTTGCCCGACGTGGATCGTGAATTCCTCTCGGTGGCGGATATGCTGGATGTCCTATCGATGTAGGACTGTTCCTGAGAGTTGCTAAATCCAGCGATTGCGCTGGCAATAAACTCAGACGCAGCTGGCTATCTACTCTACGACCGCATTCCTATAGTTCGCCTCCTCCTGAACCGATCAAGCGCACCCGACATCCACGGGGATGAATGGCCTCGCCCAAAAGAAAGTGACGCTTGCCACCCTGTATCCCAAGGAATACGATTAAATATGGTCGAATTTGAGCGATCCCGAGTATTTGCTGACTGGCTCAACTCGCTGAGGGACACCATTGGCAAAGCTCGAATAATCGCGAGACTCCGGGCAGCCGAGTATGGAAATTTTGGTGATTGTGAATCTGTAGGTGCTGCGGTGTATGAGATGCGCGTTCACTACGGCCCAGGCTACAGGTTGTACTTCACTCGCAGAGATGAGGTGATTTACTTGCTGTTGATTGGGGGTGACAAGTCGACTCAAAAACGAGATATCAAACGTGCTATTCAAATGGCACACAATATCGGTAATGAGGAGTAAATCATGGCCGAACAATTTACCCGTTTTGATGCCGCCGAGTTTCTCAAGACACCGGAAGAAATGGCGGCTTATCTGGATGCCTGCTTTGAAGAGGATGCTGGAGACGGCGTGCTGATACGTGCAGCGCTCAACGATATCGCCCGGGCAAAGGGCATGACACAAATAGCCCGTGATGCCGGCTTGGGGCGCGAGAGTCTGTACAAGGCACTAAGCAGTAGTGGCAATCCGGAATTCGCGACTATCATGAAGGTTATGAAAGCCTTGGGTCTGCGTTTGCACGCCATCGCTGTCTGATGCTGCGACACCACACCGCACGCCGCCTTTTTACTTATCGGCCCTGATCAGGCTAAATAGCCCGCGCCTGATCGCCCACCCAAACGGATTTTGTCCCATGTCCCGACAACGGCTCGCAATTGCCTGGATAGCCTGCTTCGCAGTGCTGTTCAACATGCTCGCCATGCCGATGTCCGGAGCGATGGCGCAAACGGCGAAGTCATCCGCCGAACAGTTGTTGTGGGGCAGCTTCTGCAGCTCCAGTGGCACCAGGATGGTGGCGATTTCCATCGGCGACCTTGAACAGAAAGCCCCGCAAAGCGACGATCATTCCAACATGCAGCATTGCTGGTGCTGCTCGGGTTCCGCGCCATTGGTGGCGTTGCCGGGGCATACGCCACAACTGTATTTCGCGCACTTCGAGTCCAACCGAAGCCTGCCTGCCACCTCTCTGGAAAGCCCGTCACCGCGCCAGCAATGGCCGAGTCTCAACCCCCGCGCGTCCCCTCTGGTGTGATTTTTTCTCGCAATTGACTGCGTTTTAAATCGTTCCGGAGAATTGCCATGTTGAACAAACTCATCGTTCTGGCTGCGTTGCTGCTGCCTGCCTGCTTTGCCAATGCCCACGAATACAAGGTCGGCACACTGGAAATCGCTCATCCGTGGTCCCAGGAGTTGCCACCCAATGCGCCCACCGTTGCGGCGTATTTCGTGATCAACAATCAAGGCAAGACCGCCGACCGCCTGCTCAGCGTCGACACCCCCATTGCGGGCGAAGCGCAATTGCATGAGCACGTGATGCAAGGCGACATGATGAAAATGCAGCACGTACCGAGCGTGGAAGTGCCCGCCGGTGGCGAGGTCACTTTCGCACCCATGGCCTATCACGTGATGTTGCTGGGCCTCAAGGACCGCAGCCTGCTCACTGACGGCAAGCGCTTCCCCATGACGCTGCACTTCGAAAAGTCCGGTGACGTGACGGTCGAAGTCGCGGTGCAGAAGCAGGCGCCGGACGCCATGCAAGAACACAAGCACGCGCAATAACCACCCGCGCTGAATCCGCCCATGCGCCCGCTTAGCGCCAGGTCATCCGGGTCACGCAATCAGGCATTGAGCCTGACACGTGGCAGCTGGATCAGCCTGTTCGCCATGCTGATGATCTTTATCGGTCCGCTGATTTCTCAGTCGATGCCGATGGATTCGCGCGCCATGTCGATGAACATGCCTACGGGTATGAGCATGGACATGTCGGCGATGGAGCATGCCGACCATGCCACGCAAGCCACGCAAGCCACGCAAGCCACGCAAGCCACCACCGAGCATTGCCCGCCAGCCCCCGGGCACCATGTGCTGTGGGAAAAGTGTGGCTATTGCAGCCTGCTGTTCAATTGCCCGGCGCTGACCGGTGGCGTGTCTTTCGCCAACTTCGTCATCCCGCCCATCAATACCTTCACCACACCCTCTCCCCGCCTGGGCCATGCCCGGCCAACCTTCTTCCCCGGCGCCCGCACCCGCGCCCCGCCCGTCGTCGCGTAAACACTCACTTCTGATTTCACACGGTCCGCAAGACAGCCAAAGCAACCTGTGGGAGCGAGCTTGCTCGCGAAGAGGAAGTATCAGTCAACGTTGATGTCGTCTGGCACACCGCTTTCGCGAGCAAGCCCGCTCCCACAGGGACAGCTTCAGGCTGCCGGCCGTGTCGTTTACGACTGTTCGATGGAAATTGTCATGTCCAGGTTTTCCGCTGTCCCGTGCTTGAGCCCTGCCCAAGCCTCTTATGCCCTGAACGAATTCGGCGTTCGTTTCAGACACGCCACCGCTATCCTGTGCGGTGCATTGCTGGCGCCATCTGTGCTGGCCGATGACCATGCCGGTCACACCGAAGAACTGAGCCCGACGGTGATTACCGCCGTTGCGCCCAGCTCGCCCCTGACCATCGTCACCAACCCCAAGGACCCGCGACAACCGGTGCCCGCCAGCGATGGCGCCGATTACCTGAAGACCATCCCCGGCTTTGCCATGGTGCGCAATGGCGGCACCAATGGTGACCCGGTGCTGCGCGGCATGTTCGGCTCGCGGCTGAACATCCTCACCAACGGCAGCATGATGCTCGGTGCCTGCCCGGGCCGGATGGACGCCCCGACCTCCTACATCTCGCCGGAAACCTACGACAAGCTCACCGTGATCAAAGGCCCGCAAACCGTGCTGTGGGGACCGGGTTCCTCGGCTGGCACTATCCTGTTCGACCGCGAGCCGGAGCATTTCGGCGCACTCGGCACCCGGGTCAACGCCAGCGTGCTGGCCGGCTCCAACGGCCGCTTCGACAAACTGGTGGACGCTGCCGCCGGTGGACAATCGGGTTATGTGCGGGTCATCGGCAACACCGCACACTCCGACGACTACCAGGACGGCAACAACGACACCGTGGCGTCGCGCTATGACAAATGGAACGGCGACGTGGCCGTCGGCTGGACGCCGAACACCGACACCTTGCTGGAGCTGACCGCCGGCCGTGGCGATGGTGAAGCCCGCTACGCCGGGCGCGGCATGGACGGCTCGCAGTTCCTGCGCGAAAGCCTTGGCCTGCGCTTCGAGCAATCCAACATCGGCGAGGTACTGGATAAGGTCGAGGCGCAGGTCTACTACAACTACGCCGATCACGTGATGGACAACTACACCCTGCGCACGCCCTCCGGCACCGGGATGATGGCCGGCCCCATGGCCTCCAACGTCGACCGCCGCACCCTCGGCGCCCGGGTCAAGGCCACCTGGCGCTGGACTGATGTGCAACTGATCGGCGGCATCGACGCGCAGACCAACGAACATCGCCAGCGCGGCGCCATGGGCGTCGACACCTACAAGGACCTGCCGTACACCAAGGATGCCGACTTCCATAACTACGGAGTCTTCGGCGAATTGACCTGGTACGCCGCCGACCGTGACCGCCTGATCAGCGGCGCGCGCCTGGACCGCGCCTCGGCCAAGGATTATCGGCAGACCACCGGCTCGGGCATGATGACCCGCCCCAATCCGACCGCCGACGACACCCGCGCCGACACCCTGCCGAGTGGTTTCATCCGCTATGAGCATGACCTGGCCGACAGCCCGACCACCCTGTATGCCGGCCTCGGTCACTCCCAGCGATTCCCGGATTACTGGGAGCTTTTCTCTCCCAAGTCCGGCCCCGCCGGTTCGGTGAATGCCTTCGACTCGATCAAACCGGAAAAAACCACCCAGCTCGATTTCGGCCTGCAATACAAGACCGAAGACCTCGAAGCCTGGGCCTCGGCTTACGTCGGGCAGGTGCGCGATTACATCCTGTTCAACTACACCCCGACAATGATGGGTACGACCTCGCAAGCCGAAAACATCGACGCGCGAATCATGGGCGGCGAACTGGGCGCCGCTTACAACTTCACCGACAACTGGAAAGCCGACGCGACCCTGGCCTACGCCTGGGGCAAGAACAGCAGCGATGGCAGTGCATTGCCGCAGATGCCGCCGCTGGATGCCCGTTTCGGCCTGACCTACAGCGAAAACAACTGGAGCGCCGGCGCACTGTGGAGAGTGGTCGCCGCACAAAACCGCATCGACCAGAACAAGGGCAACGTGGTCGGCAAGGACTTCGACAAGACGCCGGGCTTCGGCGTGTTCTCCCTCAACGGTGCCTATCGGATCAACAGCAACTGGAAGGTCAGCAGCGGCGTCGACAACCTGTTCGGCAAGGCTTACGCCGAGCACTTGAACCTGGCCGGCAACGCCGGTTTCGGCTACCCGGCCAATGACCCGCAAGCCATCAAGGAACCGGGGCGAACGCTCTGGACCAAGGTGGACATGAGTTTCTAAAAACTTCGCGAGCAAGCTCGCCCCTACAGGGGAGCGAGCCTGCTCGCGATCGGTTGCGCAGCAACCGCAAAAACAAACAACTAAAAGATCCAGCCAAGCGGAGCACACGTGATGAAACAGCCCAAAGTGAATTTCTACAACCTGGCCTGGCGCTGGCATTTCTATGCCGGATTGTTCGTTGCGCCATTCATGGTGATGCTGGCGTTGACCGGCACCGTCTACCTGTTCAAACCGCAGCTCGACTCGTTGATGTACAGCAGCCTGCTCAACGTCCCGGCCGGTCATCACACCGTCCCGGCCGACGACCTGCTGACACGGGTGAAAACGGCTTACCCACAAGGTCAGGTCACCCAGTACCTGCCGCCGGTCACTGCCGAGCGCAGCGCGCAGTTTGTCGTGCTCAACGATGAAAAGGAGCTGAACGTTTTCGTTGATCCGTACCACGGTGACATCCTCGGTGAACAAGATGCCAAGAAGAACCTGCAAGCCATCGCCCGGTCGATTCACGGCGAGCTGATGATCGGCACCGTTGGCGATCGGCTGATCGAACTGGCCGCCGGGTGGGGCGTGGTGCTGGTGGTGTCCGGCATTTTCCTGTGGTGGCCGCGCGGTCAGGCGGCAGGCATTTTGTGGCCACGCCTGAACAGTCGAGGTCGCGTATTGTGGCGCGACCTGCACGCGGTCACCGGGTTCTGGGGCGCATCCCTGCTGCTGGTGATGCTGCTCAGCGGCATGACCTGGACCGGTTTCTGGGGCAAGCAATACGCCGAAGTATGGAACGTGTTCCCGGCGGCCATGTGGGATGACGTGCCGAAGTCCGACGTCGAGGCACGCAGCCTCAACACCGCCACCCGCCAGACCGTGCCGTGGGCCATGGAAAACACCCCGATGCCGATGTCCGGCGACCATGCCGAGCACATGGCCCACGACGACGCAGCGGCCGGTCCGGCATCGCCGACCATCCGCCTGCAGGACGTACAAAACATCGCCAGCGAGCGCAAGGTCGAACCGGGTTACAGCATCACCCTGCCGACCACCGCGACCGGCGTGTTCACCATCGCCGTATTCGCCGACGACCCGCGCAATGACGCCACGCTGCACATCGATCAGTACACCGGCAAAGTCCTGGCCGATGTACGCTTCGAGCAGTACGGCACCGTCGCCCGCGCCACGGAAATCGGCGTGATGCTGCACGAGGGCAAGATGTTCGGTGTGTTCAATCAGATCGTCGTGTTGCTGATCTGCCTGATGATTTTGCTCAGCGCGGTCAGCGGCGTGGTGATCTGGTGGAAGCGCCGTCCGCAAGGAAAACTCGGCGTGCCGCCGCTGCGCCATGACCTGCCAAAATGGAAAACCGCGATGGTGATCATGTTCGCCCTGGCAGTGGCCTTCCCGTTGGTGGGTGCTTCTCTGGTGGCGGTGTGGGTGCTCGATCGCGTGCTGCTGTCGCGCTTTACCCGGCAAACTGAGTCGGCTTCATCTTCATCTTGAAACAGGCGAGATGCGCCGGGAGAAAGGCACTGTAAACTCCCCGCGCATCACCTCAGCCCCATCGCGAGCAAGCTCGCTCCCACAGGGATTGCGTAAGACCTGTGGGAGCGAGCTTGCCCGCGAAGGGGCCATCAGCATCACCTCAAGAGTCACTGCATGACCTCGCTGAATCTGACAAACCTTACCTGGTCCCCACTGGGTCACGGCCATTGCCACCACCAATTCCAGCTGCGTGACGCCTCGCTACACGTGGCCGCCGGTGAGTTCGTCGGGCTGATCGGCCCCAACGGCAGTGGCAAGACCAGCCTGTTGCGGTGTGCCTGGCGCTTCAATCAACCGGAAAGCGGCGAGGTCAGACTCGATCACCAGAACGTCTGGAAGCACTCCTCGCGCTGGTGCGCGCAACGCATCGCCGTGGTGTTGCAGGAGTTCCCTGATGCCTTCGGCCTGACCGTCGAGGAGGTGGTCGCCATGGGCCGCACGCCGCACAAAGGCTTGTTCGATGGCGACACCCTTGAAGACCGCGACCTGGTCAATCAGGCCCTGGAATCCGTCGGCCTCAAGGGCTTCGAAGACCACGGGTTCGCCACTCTCTCCGGTGGTGAAAAACAGCGGGTCATCCTCGCCCGCGCCCTGGCCCAGCAACCACAACTGCTGATCCTTGACGAGCCGACCAACCACCTCGACCCGCATTTTCAGCTTGAGCTTTTGAAGTTGGTCAAGCGCTTGAATATCGGCACCCTGGCGAGCATCCACGACCTCAATCTGGCGGCGGCTTTTTGTGATCGACTGTACGTGATCAACCATGGTCGTATCGTCGCCAGCGGCACGCCGAAAGAAGTCCTGACCGCTGCGCTGCTGCGCAATGTGTTCGGCGTCCAAGCACTGATCGATGAACATCCACTGCACGGCTACCCACGAATCACCTGGATAACCCAACCATGACTTTGCGTTCCCTGCTGCGCTCCTGCCTCTCTCTCGTGATGCTGCTGGGCAGCGTCCAGGCATTGGCCGAAGCCACCCGTTACCCGCTGACAATCAAAAGCTGCAACCGCGAAGTGACCTTCAAGCAGGCACCAAAACACGCGCTCAGCCACGACATCAACATGACCCAGATGATGCTCGCCCTCGGCCTCAAACCACGGATGGCCGGTTACAGCGGCATCAGTGGCTGGAAGGCCGTGACGCCCGAGATGCAGGGCATTCTCGAAGGCCTGCCGGAACTGGCGGCCAAGTACCCGTCGGTGGAAACCCTGCTCAATGCCAACGTCGATTTCTTCTTCGCCGGCTGGGACTACGGCATGCGTATCGGCGGCGATCTCACGCCGCAAACCCTGCAACCGCTGGGCATCAACGTGTATGAGCTGAGCGAGTCTTGCGCCTTCGTGATGAAGCGCCCGCCGGCCAGCCTCGAAGACACCTACAACGACCTGCGCAACCTCGGCAGAATCTTTGACGTGCAGGACCGCGCCAATGCCCTGATCACCCACATGCAGGCGCAAGTGGCAGACATTGGCAAAGACCTGCCCGCGGATAAACCGCGGGTCTTCCTGTACGACAGCGGCGAAGATCGCGCCATGACCTCAGGAAGCCTGGGTATGCCGCAAGCGCTGATCGACGCCGCTGGCGGGCGCAATGTTCTGGAGGATGTCGACGCAAGCTGGACCCGGGTCAATTGGGAAACCGTGGTCGAGCGCAACCCGCAGGTGATCGTGATCGTCGACTACAGCGAAGTCACTGCCGATCAGAAGATTCAATTCCTGCTGAGCAACAAGGCCCTGCAATCGGTGGACGCGATCAGGCACCAGCGCTTCATCGTCATCCCTTACGTGCAGGCCACGCCGGGGATCGATAACGTGCTGGCGGTCGCAACCCTGGCCAAGGGTTTCCACGGCGAATGACCAACCGTCGCTACGCCCTGATGCTGATCGCACTCGGTGCCCTGTTACTGGTGTCGTGCGTGGTGTCCCTGGGTTTCGGCCCGGCGCGGGTGCCGCTGGATGTGGTGTGGCACATCCTGTTGCATAAACTGTTCGGTTTCGGTGTGGTGGACTGGAACCCCGGACAGGAACATATCGTCTGGCTGATCCGCGTCCCGCGCATGCTGCTCGGCGCGCTGGTGGGCGCGGGCCTGGCGTTGATCGGCGCGGTGCTGCAAGCAGTCACGCGCAACCCGTTGGCGGATCCGCACCTGCTCGGCGTGACTTCCGGTGCCACACTTGGCGCGGTGATCGTGGTGCTGCATGTCGGTGAAATCATTGGCCTGTTGACCTTGCCGATCGCGGCATTCATCGGGGCATTGCTGAGCATGCTGGTGGTGCTGATGATTGCCAGTCGTCATGGACGCCTGGACAGTGACCGCTTGCTGCTGTGCGGCGTGGCGGTGTCGTTCGTGATGATGGCGATTGCCAATTTGCTGCTGTTCATGGGCGACCATCGAGCCAGTTCGGCGGTGATGTTCTGGATGCTCGGCGGGCTCGGGTTGGCACGCTGGGAATTGCTGGCGGTACCGACAGCCAGTGTGTTGTTCGGGCTGATATTGCTGCTGGGTATGGCGCGACCGCTGAATGCACTGATGGCCGGTGAACAGACAGCGGTGACCCTGGGCCTGAATGCACGCACCGTGCGCCTGCGGGTGTTTTTGATTGCCTCGTTGATGACCGGAGTGCTGGTGTCGATCAGCGGCTCGATTGGTTTTGTCGGGTTGATGGTGCCGCATATTGCGCGGCGCCTGGTCGGGGCTGAACACCGACGATTGCTGCCGGTGTGCGTGTTGCTTGGCAGCGTGTTTCTGGTTTGGGTCGACGTCGCCGCCCGAACCATGATCGCCCCGGAAGATCTTCCCATCGGCGTCGCAACCGCCGCGATTGGCGGACTGTTCTTCATCGGCCTGATGCGCCGTCGCTGATCCCTGTGGGAGCGAGCTTGCTCGCGATGGCGGCGGCACATCCAACATGACGGTGTCTGACCCACCGCTATCGCGAGCAAGCTCGCTCCCACAGTTGATTGGGGTTGCCCACAAGATCTGCGCTCCAATCTGGCGCACCTCTTCGCACCAACACGCCTGTCGCGATCCTTCATGGTGCGCCATCAAACCGCACGACCGCTCTAAACCGACATTTCCCTGCCTTTGCCGACCGGGCACAGCCCTTGCAAAACACACCTTCAGTAGTCCGCATCTGCCAACCAAGAAAACTCATAAGTTCATGGAGATCGCACAATGAAGCGTCGCAGTTTGATCAAGGCTTTCACACTCTCGGCATCCATTGCCGCGATGGGCATGACCTGGACTGTCCAGGCCGCCGAGACCATCAAGGTCGGTATTCTGCATTCGTTGTCCGGAACCATGGCGATCTCCGAAACGTCGTTGAAAGACATGGCGCTGATGACCATCGACGAGATCAACGCCAAGGGCGGCGTGAACGGCAAGATGCTCGAGCCGGTAGTGGTCGACCCTGCCTCGAACTGGCCGCTGTTCGCCGAGAAGGGTCGTCAATTGCTGACCCAGGACAAGGTCGCCGTGGTGTTCGGTTGCTGGACCTCGGTGTCGCGTAAATCGGTGCTGCCGGTGTTCGAAGAACTCAACGGCTTGCTGTTCTACCCGGTGCAATACGAAGGCGAAGAGATGTCGCCGAACGTCTTCTACACCGGCGCTGCGCCGAACCAGCAGGCGATCCCTGCCGTTGAATACCTGATGAGCGAAGAAGGCGGCAGCGCCAAGCGCTACTTCCTGCTCGGCACCGACTACGTCTACCCGCGAACCACCAACAAGATCCTGCGTTCGTTCCTGCACTCCAAAGGCGTGGCCGACAAGGACATCGAAGAGGTCTACACCCCGTTCGGTCACAGCGACTACCAGACCATCGTCGCCAACATCAAGAAGTTCTCGGCAGGCGGCAAGACGGCGGTCATCTCCACCGTCAACGGCGACTCCAACGTGCCGTTCTATAAAGAACTGGCCAACCAGGGCCTGAAGGCTACCGACGTGCCGGTCGTGGCGTTCTCGGTGGGCGAAGAAGAACTACGTGGCATCGACACCAAGCCATTGGTGGGCAACCTCGCGGCGTGGAACTACTTCGAGTCGGTTGAGAACCCGGCGAACAAGAAATTCGTCGCCGACTGGAAAGCCTACGCGAAGAAACACAACCTGCCGGGCGCCGACAAAGCGGTGACCAACGATCCGATGGAAGCCACCTACGTCGGCATCCACATGTGGGCGCAAGCGGCTGAAAAAGCCAAGTCCACCGACGTCGACAAAGTTCGCGAAGCCCTGGGCGGCCAGACCTTTGCCGCGCCGTCCGGATACACCCTGACCATGGACAAGACCAACCACCACCTGCACAAGCCGGTGATGATCGGCGAGATCCAGGCCGACGGTCAGTTCAATGTGGTGTGGCAGACCGAAGGCCCGATCCGCGCCCAGCCGTGGAGCCCGTTCATTCCGGGTAACGACAAGAAACCGGACTACGCGATGAAGAGCAACTAAGCCACTGGATGTCGGCGCCAGGCTCAGTGCCTGAGGCCGACACAACTCCCTGTGGGAGCGAGCTTGCTCGCGATGAGGTCGGCACATTCGACATCTCTTTGACTGGGCCACCGCTATCGCGAGCAAGCCCGCTCCCACAATGTCCGCGTCAAGGCGACTCTCTATGCCCACCGCCCTTTACCGCATCATTTTCGCCATTGCACTCTTGCTGCCGATGGCCACTTTCGCCGGCGACGCCGAAGACTTCGTCGCCGCCAATCCCGTGCAGCAAGCCAGGCTGCTGGAAGCCTGGGCCGCGCAGCCCGATCCGGCCCGCATCGAATTGATCAACGCCCTGCAACAAGGCGAACTGACCGTCGACGGCCAGCCGAAAACCTTGCGCCTGAACAATCGCTTGCGGGGCTTGATCGACACCGCCCTGGCCAGCCACCAACTGCTCGCCGCCGACGCCAAACTGCGTCTGGCCGCTGCGCAGCAACTACAGAAAAGTGCCAAACCGGCGCAGTTAAAATTCCTCGACCAGCAGCTGGCGGGCGAAAAGGACGAAGGCGTCCACAGTGCCCTGAGTCTCGCCCTGGCCAACCTGCAATTGGTCGACAGCGACCCGGCCGTGCGCCTCGCAGCCGTCCGCCTGCTCGGTGAAACCGGTGACCCGCTGGCCCACACCCGTCTCGAAGGCTTGCTCGAGCCTGGCGTTGAAATCGATGCCACCGTACGTACTGCGGCTGAAACCAGCCTCGCTCAAGTCAAACGCAAACTGCTGGTCGGCGAGATGCTCGGCCAGGCATTCAGCGGCATGTCCCTGGGCTCGATTCTGCTGCTCGCGGCCCTGGGACTTGCGATCACCTTCGGCCTGCTCGGCGTGATCAACATGGCCCACGGCGAGATGCTGATGCTCGGCGCCTACTCGACCTACGTCGTGCAACTGATGTTCCAGCGCTTCGCCCCGCAGGCCATCGAGTTCTATCCGCTGATGGCGCTACCGGTGGCGTTTTTCGTCACCGCGGCCATCGGCATGGCGCTGGAGCGCACGGTGATTCGCCACCTCTATGGCCGCCCACTGGAAACCCTGCTCGCCACCTGGGGCATCAGCCTCATGCTGATTCAACTGGTTCGTCTGGTGTTCGGCGCGCAGAACGTCGAAGTGGCCAACCCCGCGTGGCTGTCGGGCGGCATTCAAGTGCTGCCGAACCTGGTGCTGCCGTACAACCGCATCGTCATCATTGCCTTTGCGCTGTTTGTGGTGGTGCTGACCTGGCTGCTGCTGAACAAGACTCGCCTGGGCCTGAATGTTCGCGCCGTCACCCAGAACCGCAACATGGCCGCCTGCTGCGGCGTGCCCACCGGACGCGTGGACATGCTCGCCTTCGGTCTCGGTTCGGGCATCGCCGGCCTTGGCGGCGTGGCCCTGAGCCAGATCGGCAACGTCGGCCCGGACCTCGGCCAGAGCTACATCATCGACTCGTTCCTGGTGGTGGTGCTCGGCGGTGTCGGTCAGTTGGCCGGTAGCGTGCTGGCGGCGTTTGGCCTGGGGATCGCCAACAAGATTCTCGAACCGCAGATCGGTGCCGTACTCGGCAAGATCCTCATCCTCGCGCTGATCATTCTGTTCATCCAGAAACGTCCGCAAGGCCTCTTCGCACTCAAAGGACGGGTGATCGACTGATGAACCAGCCCCTGCTCGTTACCGCGACCCAAAAAGCCGGCCCTAAAGCCTCGATTGCCGTCGGTGCAGTGATTCTCGCTCTGCTGTTGGCGCTGCCGCTCCTGTCGTTGTTACCGGTGGACAGCACGCTGCATGTTTCAGCCTATACGCTGACGCTGGTGGGCAAGATTCTTTGCTACGCCATCGTCGCACTGGCGCTGGATCTGGTGTGGGGTTACGCCGGCCTGCTGTCCTTGGGGCACGGCCTGTTCTTCGCCCTCGGCGGCTATGCCATGGGTATGTACCTGATGCGCCAGGCCGCGGGTGATGGCTTGCCGGCCTTCATGACGTTCCTGTCATGGACCGAAATGCCGTGGTTCTGGACCGGTACCAGCAGCTTCCTCTGGACCCTGTGCCTGGTGGTTTTGGCGCCGGGGTTGCTGGCCTTGGTGTTCGGCTTCTTTGCCTTCCGCTCGCGGATCAAGGGCGTGTATTTCTCGATCATGACCCAGGCCCTGACCTTCGCCGGGATGCTGCTGTTTTTCCGCAACGAAACCGGCTTCGGCGGCAACAACGGCTTCACCAACTTCCGCACGATTCTCGGCTTCGGCATCACCGAGCCGGGCACCCGCGCGGTGCTGTTTTTCGCCACGGTGCTGTTGCTGGTGGCGAGCCTGTTTATCGGCTGGCGCCTGGCGCAAAGCAAATTCGGACGGGTACTGACTGCGCTGCGCGATGCAGAAAACCGCCTGATGTTCTGTGGCTACGACCCGCGCGGGTTCAAGTTGTTTGTCTGGGTATTGAGCGCGGTGTTGTGTGGCCTGGCCGGTGCGCTGTACGTGCCGCAAGTGGGGATCATCAACCCGAGTGAGATGTCGCCGACCAACTCTATCGAAGCAGCGGTGTGGGTGGCCCTTGGCGGTCGCGGCACCTTGATCGGTCCGTTGCTCGGTGCCGGTGTGGTCAACGGCATGAAGAGCTGGTTCACCGTGGCATTCCCCGAATACTGGCTGTTCTTCCTTGGTGCGCTGTTCATCGTCGTGACCCTGTACCTGCCCAAGGGCGTGATCGGTCTGTTGAAGAAAAGAGGTGAGCAATGAGGGTCACTGCAACCGCTGCATTCATGCTCGAACCGGCGTTCTTTCCGCCACTGGAACCCAACCGCGACGCCGGCAGCAGCCGCGATGCCATCGGTCTCGGCCAACGTGCCGGCAAAGGGCTGAACACGCGCCACGGCACCATCCTGACCCTGGAAGACATCAGCGTCAGCTTCGATGGCTTCCGCGCGTTGAACAATCTGAACCTGTACATCGGCGTCGGCGAACTGCGCTGCATCATCGGCCCCAACGGCGCGGGCAAGACCACCCTGATGGACGTGATCACCGGCAAGACCCGCCCCAGTCACGGCAAGGCCTGGTTCGGCGAAACCCTGGACCTGACGCAAATGAGCGAAGTACAGATCGCCCAGGCCGGTATCGGCCGCAAGTTCCAGAAGCCCACGGTGTTCGAAGCCTTGAGCGTGTTTGAAAACCTTGAGCTGGCGCAGAAAACCGACAAATCCGTTTGGGCCAGCCTGCGGGCGCGCTTGAGCGGCGAGCAGAAAGACCGCATCGCCCAAGTACTGGATACCATTCGCCTGACCTCGTCGGTCAATCGCCCGGCCGGCCTGTTGTCCCACGGCCAGAAACAATTCCTGGAGATCGGCATGCTGCTGATGCAGGACCCGCAATTGCTGCTGCTCGACGAACCGGTCGCGGGCATGACCGACGCCGAAACCGAATTCACCGCCGAGCTGTTCAAGAGCCTGGCCGGCAAGCACTCGCTGATGGTGGTGGAACACGACATGGGCTTCGTCGGCTCGATTGCCGACCACGTCACGGTGTTGCATCAGGGCAGCGTGCTGGCCGAAGGGTCGCTGGAGCAGGTGCAGGACAACGAGCGGGTGATCGAGGTGTATCTCGGTCGCTAAACCTGCAAACACCTATCCAACTGTGGGAGCGAGCTTGCTCGCGATAGCGGTGTATCAGTCAACAACAATATTGAGTGTGCCGACGCCATCGCGAGCAAGCTCGCTCCCACAGGGGATCTGAGGAGAATCTGGAAATGCTGCAAGTCGAAAAGCTGCACCAGTACTACGGCGGAAGCCACATCCTGCGCGGCCTGACGTTTGACGTGAAGGTCGGCGAAGTCACCTGCCTGCTCGGCCGAAATGGCGTGGGCAAGACCACCCTGCTCAAATGCCTGATGGGTCTGCTGCCAGCGAAGGAAGGCTCCGTGAACTGGGAAGGCAAGCCGATCACCACGTTCAAGCCACACCAGCGTGTGCATGCCGGCATCGCCTACGTGCCACAGGGCCGGGAAATCTTCGGCCGCCTCACCGTGGAAGAGAACCTGCTGATGGGCCTGTCGCGGTTTCCCGGCAGCGAAGCGAAGGAAGTGCCGGCGTTCATCTACGAGCTGTTCCCGGTACTGCTGCAAATGAAACAACGCCGAGGGGGTGACCTGTCCGGAGGCCAGCAACAACAACTGGCCATCGGCCGTGCACTGGCCAGCCGCCCTCGCCTGCTGATCCTCGATGAGCCCACCGAAGGCATCCAACCCTCGGTGATCAAGGAGATCGGTGCCGTGATCAAAAAACTCGCGGCCCGGGGCGACATGGCGATTCTACTGGTCGAGCAGTTCTACGATTTCGCCGCCGAACTGGCCGATCAATACCTGGTGATGTCCCGGGGCGAAATCGTGCAACAGGGTCGCGGCGAGAATATGGAAGCTGAAGGGGTGCGCGGGCTGGTCACGATCTGAGCTTCTGTCCACAGCGGGCTCGAAGCACCATTTTGTCGCACCATCTTCCACGCCGCGCCCTCAACTGGTGCGCGGCGACGTTCAACGGCGCTCTCCTTCCAGTGATGCCCTGCGGCACAGCCTTTGCAACCCTCCTGAGGACCTCTCGATAAGCACTGACCATGACTCTTCCTGCATCCGGCGTTTTGTTTACCCCCAGTTGGCATGCCGAACTGGAACTGGGCTACGCCCGATTCGACAACACCACCCGCCCGGTCCAGCGCCGTCACAAAGGTCCGTTGCGGGTGCAAAAGCACCTGTATGCAGAGGGGCCAGAGGTCTGCCAGCACATCATCGTCCACCCTCCCGGCGGAATAGCCGGCGGTGATCGGCTGGACATTTCGGCCAGCGTCGAGCGTGATGCCTGGGCACAAATCACCAGCCCCGGCGCGGCCAAGTGGTATCGCGCCGCTGGCCCCGCCTATCAGCAGCTGAAGTTGAAGGTGGCGGCCGGTGCGACACTGGAATGGTTGCCCCAGGAGACGATCATTTTCAGTGCGGCGCAGGCTGAACTCAGCACCGGGATTGAGCTTGAAGGCGATGCCCGTTTGTTCTACTGGGACGTCGTGGCCCTGGGCCGTCCGGCCAGTGGCGAACGCTTCGACCTCGGGCATTTTCAGGCACAACTGGATATCCGCCGCGACGGCCAGTTGCTCTGGCACGAACGCCAGCGCATTGTCGGGGCGGACGGTTTGCTCGATTCGCCGATTGGGATGGATGGGCAACCGGTGTTTGCGACATTGCTGGTGACGGGTGAAATTGATAGCGAACTGCTGGAGCGCTGCCGCTCGCTGAGCCATGACGTGCGCGGGGATCTGACGCAGTTGCCGGGGTTGTTGGTTGCCCGATGCCTGGCCAGTGAGGCGCTGTTGGCGCGAGGGTGGTTGATTGAACTCTGGAAGTTGTTGCGTCCAGTCTTGCTTGGCCGTGAAGCCTTGCCACCCAGAATATGGAACACCTGAATTGCTTTTCTGTAGGAGCGAGCCTGCTCGCGATAGCGGTGTATCAGGCGCCATTTATGTTGAATGTGCCGACGCCATCGCGAGCAGGCTCGCTCCTACAGGGGTTCTGTGCAAGCAGATCCCACTCTTTTTAATCTGCCCGGATGGATGTCTACGATGGACCTGACCCCACGCGAAAAAGACAAGTTGCTGATCTTCACCGCCGGCCTGGTGGCCGAGCGACGTTTGGCTCGAGGCGTGAAACTCAATTACCCGGAGGCCATGGCCTACATTTCCGCCGCGCTGCTTGAAGGCGCCCGCGATGGCCAGACCGTGGCCGACCTGATGCACCTGGGCACCACCCTGCTGAGCCGCGAACAAGTGATGGAAGGCATCCCGGAAATGATCCCGGAAATCCAGGTCGAGGCCACGTTCCCCGACGGCACCAAACTGGTCACCGTCCACCAACCCATCGCCTGAGGCCGCGCCATGACCTACCACATCCGCGATGCCGTGCATGCAGACCTGCCAGCCATCCGTGACATTTACAACGACGCGGTACTCAACACCACGGCGATCTGGAACGAGCAGGCGGTCGACCTCGGCAACCGCCAGGCCTGGTTCAGCGCCCGGCAATCCCAGGCTTATCCGATTCTGGTGATTGTCGATGCCGACGACACAGTGCTCGGGTACGCCTCGTTCGGCGACTGGCGCCCGTTCGACGGCTTCCGCCACACCGTCGAGCATTCGGTCTACGTGCGCAGCGATCAACGCGGCAATGGCCTCGGTCCAAAGCTGATGGACGTGCTGATCGAGCGCGCCAGAGACTGTGGCAAACACGTCATGGTCGCGGCCATCGAAAGTGGCAACGCCGCCTCGATTCGCCTGCATGAGCGCATCGGTTTTATTACCACCGGGCAGATGCCACAGGTGGGCACCAAGTTCGGTCGCTGGCTGGACCTGACCTTCATGCAACTGACCCTCAATCCTGGCGCACAGCCACCTGCCGCCAACAAGGAGTGATTGCCCATGAACCCCGCCCAACTGCGACGCGTCAATGTAGAAAGTTTCGCGCACTACCGTCAGGGCCTGATTGATCTGCTACTCGACGCCGTCGGCTATGGCGCTAGCGTTGGCTTCATGGCCGATCTCGATGCGACGCAGGCACACGCCTATTTCGATGAGGTTCAGGACAATCTGATCAAGGGCAATGTGTTGCTGTGGGTAGTGGTCAAGGACGAACAGGTGCAAGCCAGCGTGCAATTGGGGTTGTGCCGCAAAGCCAACGGTTTGAACCGCGCCGAAGTGCAGAAACTGCTGGTGCGCGAGCATGCCCGGCGGCGTGGTCTAGGCCAACAGTTGATGAGTGCGCTGGAACAGGCCGCCCTGCAACACAAGCGCGGCATGCTCTTCCTCGATACTGAAGCAGGCTCGCCCGCCGAAGATTTCTACAAAGCCCTGGGTTACACCCGCGCCGGGGAAATTCCCGATTACGCCTGCGACCCGAGCGGCCGCTACAAGCCCACTGCCTTCTTCTACAAGATTCTCCAAGGAGCCCATTGATGATTCCCGGTGAATACCAGATCCAGCCCGGCGACATCGAACTTAACGTCGGCCGCCGCACGATCAGCCTGACGGTGGCCAACAGCGGTGACCGGCCGATCCAGGTCGGTTCGCATTACCACTTTTTCGAAACCAATGACGCCCTGAACTTCGACCGCGCCGCCAGCCGCGGCATGCGCCTGAACATCCCCGCCGGCACCGCCGTGCGTTTCGAGCCGGGGCAGAGTCGCCAGGTCGAACTGGTCGATCTGGAGGGGCATCGTCGGGTGTTCGGGTTTGCCGGGCGGATCATGGGCGATCTCTGATTAATGCGTTGTCAGTACCGCCCCCATCGCGAACAAGCTCGCTCCCACAGGGGAACGCGATCAACTGTGGGAGCGAGCCTGCTCGCGAAAGTGAGCGCAGCGAACGGTTTCAAATTCAATTGAATCTCAAGGCGAACACATGAAGATTTCCCGTCAAGCCTACGCCGACATGTTCGGTCCCACCGTCGGCGACAAGGTGCGCCTGGCAGACACCGAGTTGTGGATCGAAGTGGAACAGGACTTCACCACCTACGGCGAAGAAGTGAAATTCGGCGGCGGCAAAGTCATCCGTGACGGCCAGGGCCAAAGCCAGCTGCTCGCCGCCGAAGTGGTCGACACGGTGATTACCAACGCACTGATCATCGATCACTGGGGCATCGTCAAAGCTGACGTCGGCCTCAAGGACGGACGGGTCGCCGGCATCGGCAAGGCGGGCAATCCGGACGTGCAACCGAACGTGACCATCGCCATTGGCGCCAGCACCGAAGTCATCGCTGGCGAAGGCATGATCCTCACCGCCGGCGGCATCGACACCCACATCCACTTCATTTGCCCGCAGCAGATCGAAGAGGCATTGATGAGCGGCGTCACCACCATGATCGGTGGCGGCACCGGACCGGCCACCGGCACCAATGCGACCACATGCACCTCCGGACCATGGCACCTGGCGCGCATGCTCCAGGCCGCCGATGCCTTCCCAATGAACATCGGCCTCACCGGCAAAGGTAACGCCAGCCTGCCCGAACCGTTAATCGAACAGGTCAAGGCCGGTGCCATCGGCCTCAAGTTGCATGAGGACTGGGGCACCACGCCGGCGAGTATCGACAACTGCCTGAGCGTGGCCGACCGGTTCGACGTGCAGGTGGCGATCCACACCGACACCCTCAACGAATCCGGTTTCGTCGAGACCACCATTGCCGCCTTCAAGGGCCGCACCATTCACACCTATCACACCGAAGGTGCCGGTGGCGGTCACGCGCCGGACATCATCAAGGCCTGCGGTCTTGCCAACGTGCTGCCAAGCTCCACCAACCCGACCCGGCCGTTCACCCGCAACACTATTGATGAACACCTCGACATGCTGATGGTCTGCCATCACCTTGACCCGAGCATTGCCGAGGATGTGGCCTTCGCCGAAAGCCGAATCCGCCGCGAGACGATTGCCGCCGAAGACATCCTCCACGACCTCGGTGCGTTCTCGATGATCAGCTCAGACAGCCAGGCCATGGGGCGGGTCGGCGAAGTCATCACCCGCACCTGGCAGACTGCCGACAAGATGAAAAGACAACGCGGGCCGCTACCCGGCGATGGTGCAGGCAACGACAACTTCCGAGCCAAACGCTACATCGCCAAGTACACCATCAACCCGGCGATCACCCACGGCATCAGCCATGAAGTGGGCTCGGTCGAAGTGGGTAAATGGGCCGACCTGGTGCTCTGGCGCCCGGCGTTTTTTGGCGTGAAACCGACGCTGATTCTCAAGGGTGGTGCCATCGCGGCCAGCCTGATGGGCGACGCCAATGCCTCGATCCCGACGCCACAACCGGTGCACTACCGCCCGATGTTCGCCAGCTACGGAGGTTCGCTGCACGCCACCAGCCTGACCTTCATCAGCCAGGCGGCGCAGGATGCAGGCTTGCCCGAAGCCCTGGGTTTGAAAAAGAAAATCGCAGTGGTCAAAGGTTGCCGCGACGTGCAGAAAACCGACCTGATCCACAACGACTACCTGCCGAACATCGACGTCGATCCGCAGACCTATCAGGTCAAGGCCGACGGTGTGTTGCTGTGGTGTGAGCCAGCGCAAACCTTGCCGATGGCCCAGCGTTACTTCCTGTTCTGAGCCGTTTGTTGCACCCCACACAAAGGCCTCGCACCCAGGGTGTCGAGGCCTTTGTTTTTTCCGTGATTATTGATCGGCCCCAATCCGCAGCCGGTCCAGCCTGGCCCGCGTCATCGCTTCTCGGGTCAGGTTTTTCAGCTGCTGCGTGATCTGTCGGTCGATGTCATTCAAGGCTTGACCATACGCCTCTTCAGTCATCAGCCGGCCATCCGCAAAGTCAGTTTCAGGTTTGTCCAATTCGCTGCACAGCCCCTTGATTTCCAACTCCACTGCAGCCTTTTCCTCGGTGGTGAGCCGCGTACCTTCAGCCCTGCGCTGCAACGCGTCCTGCAAATCGGTGGTGGCGTCGATCCGGCGTTTCAAGCCATTCAATTCCTCGCGGTAAGTCGACTCCAGCCAGGACTTCCAGAGCGGTTGCTCAAAGACCCGGTCGATCAGCAGATCACCCTCCTCCAGCGCCTTGATCCGCTGGAGCGCTGCCTCGATCATCTCTTTGCTGACCTCGGCGATGCTGCGAAACTGCATGCCCCGTGCCTGCCACGGCAAATCCAGGCGCTGCGCCAGATCGGTCATGTAGGCCAGGTGTACTTCCACTTCATCGATAGTGCCGGTCACTTCGCCATCGGCACCGGTCCGACGGAGCTGTTCTCCCTTCGCCAATCGCTCAGACACCCGGTGACGGGCGATGGCGCCGAGTTCATCGAGCCGGGATTTACCCAGGGCCAGCTCAAGCAATTGCGTCTCGATCAGATCCGCGCGCACGAGGGCGTAGGCCTCGTGAACCATCACCTGCACGCCCATGGCATTGAACAGTTGCGTCCCGCCATCCACGCATTCGGTGGGGGTTGCGGCTTCGTTGAACAACTTGATGCGCAGTTCAGTGTCGCTGGCCATGGCCTCAAGCATGCGCCAGACCTTGGCCGTCAGTTCCGTCTGATAGGTATCGCCGGCCTTGAAGTCGGCGGATTGGGTGAGTTTGCGGACTTCGTTGAAAAACGGCACCGAATCGAATTCATCCTCGACCGCGTTCCAGACTTCCTGTTTTTCCTGCCATTGCCGCTCGGTCATGCCCGCCGCCCATTCCGAGCTGTCGAGCAGGCCTCGGGGTGGGTAAGGGCGGTCCGGGTCCATGCCGACCGACTCGATGTAAAACTTGAGGGTGTCGAGGTTTTCCGGCGAGATCCAGTGCGGCCCCCGACTGATCACCGTGCGCGCCAGCAACTCGGCGCGAAACGATCCGGGTGCGACTTCCGGTATCCGGCTGATCGGATTGCGGCTCAGATCAATGAAAATACTGCGAGGCCGCGATTGGGAAAACAGTCCGACAGGCCAACTGTCCAGACCGGCGTCACTCAGCATCAGCACCTGCAAATGCGGCATCCGGCTGACATCAGGAATGAGCTTCAGCGGGTTGCCGCGCAGCCCCAACGACCTCAAGCGTGTCAGATTCTTCAGGCGATCCACCGCCAGCACATCCATCTCAATGCGGTTGTCGTTGAGGAACAGGTCGGTGAGATGACGCATGTCCTTCAGCCCTTGCGGAATGGCCGTCAGCAGATTGTCTTGCAGATTGAGGTAGCGCACCTGATGGAACGAGTCGAGGAACGACATGTTCCCGGAACGCAACTGCCCACCGCGCAGGCTCAGGCTGGTGACATGATCGAAGTTGGCCTCGAGCCTCGGCAGGGTTTCAAGCAGCTGGCTCAACTTGGGAATGTTGTCCAGTTTCAACGCTTGGGGCCGCACGATGCCGGAAGCCTCGATTCCCTCCGGCCCGGTGCGCTGCCAGCATTGCCTGAGCGCTTTGTAGATGTTGTTTCGCGCATGCCACTGCGCCACGCCCGCCGGGCTAAAACGAAAGGACTCGGTCGGCGAGTTCATCCAGCGTTGCATGGCGCGGTTCAACTGATTGAGCTCGGCCTCCAGCGCGGCCAGGCCTTCATGGACCGAACCACCGTTTTGGCTGAACCCGGTCAACAGCGTTTCGATTTCCTCCGGGGTGAAGGCCGGATACAGCGAGCGAGCCCGCCGGCGCAACCCCATGCCGCGCGGGACCTGTTGCGCATAACCCGGCATGCCGCCGCGCAAGCGCATGACGGTCGGGTCGTAGGACGGTTTGAGCACCGGGTTGTCGCGCAGGATCGGCTCGAGCACAGCTCGATCCAGTGGCTTTGTCTTTACTGCCTGCTCAAGGCCTGCCGCGTCATGAATTTCAAAACCCAGGGCGACACGCTGGGAGTCGGGCAATGCGTGCAGCACGGCGGCATACAAATTGTCCAACCCGTGCAGGTGTTGATCGTCCGCGTCCCGTGCTTCATATCGGAGATCCGAACTCTGGATCAACACTCTGCGGATGGGCGCGTCCTGCGGGCCGAGGCTGTCTAGCAGCGTCCCTGAAAAAGAACGTTCACGGATTTCCAGGCGCAGGTCCGAGGGCCAGCCCGGCAGGGCTGCCAGTGAGTGCAGCTCCAGGCGCTCGGTGTCGGTGTTGTGCAGCTCGCCGAGGTACAGGCCTTCATACGCTCGCGCCACTCGCAGCTGGTGCGCCGCTTCCCAGGCCTGTTGGGACAACCTCAAGGGCACGCGCTGTTTCTCGGCCCAATGTTGCAGGTCCGAGGGGTGTGCGTGTTCCACAAGCGCTTGCGCCACACTGGTCGAAAGCGACGACTCGTGCCCCTTGAGCAAGCTCACACGGGGATCGTCTGCACGCTCCCGACGCTCGTACAACTTGTCGAACAAACGCCTTTTGCTGCCCCGCGCCTGCTCGGCCAGGCGATCGCGCAAGGCCTTGGTGCGCGCCGTTTTGTCTCCGGAAAACCACTGCCCCAGCATCTCGCGAAGGGCCTGTTCATCCAGGAACCCGACCACACGTGCAGGCAGCGCACCGGCGAGCAAATCCTGCCAGGTCATCTGCAAGGTATCGGCGGGCAACGCGCCGGCATAGCCCTCCTTGAACGCCGCCCCCGACAGGCCCGGCCCCTGGAACACTTCGATGGCCTTGCCCTCGGGCCAGCCCGGCAACTCAGTCATGAAGCGCACGGCAAGATCGGCCCACTCCTGGCCGACCCGGTCGGCCAGGATCTGCTCTGCGCAAGCTTCGGCGTCGGCGTACGCCTTGAAGCGCTTGAGGGTATCGGTCAGCAGCGCGGGTGGGGTTTCGTGCTCCACGTGGAGCCGGCGCAACGCATTTTCGTTAACGCCACTGACGGTCAGGATCTGCTCCAGTGTTTCATCGCTGAACCCATCCACCGAGGCGCCCAGACGCTGGAGCAATTGACGCCGATCCCATTCCAGCGGTTGATCGAGTTCAGTTTTCCACAGGCCGGTGCCGTTGTGCTCCAGCAAGGGCTGATAGGCATCGGCTCGCGAGGGGTGTTGCAGGCGATGCTGGCCAGTGTTCGGGTCCTGTTTGACTTCGTAGCATTTGTCGTCGAGATGCAGCAGGTCCTGATCCTGGTGCCGGTACAAGCCTTTTTCACCGACGACGCCATCCCTGGGCAAGGTGACCGATTGTTGATATGACGTCAGGTCCGGATTCCACAAACGCTGCTTGCCGGCGACCTCCACAGGCTTGAGCCCTTCGACAAAGGGCGAGACCTTGATCAGCGTCAGCTGGCCGCCTGGCAACCCGTGACCGGCGCCCATGAGCGCCAACTGCGCAAAGTTGATCAGCACGCCATTGAAATAGGCAGAGGCCTCTTCCTTGTCGCCTTTGCTCCAGTCTTCGATGCCTTCGGCAACCTCGGCGAGCATCTGCGCAATCATGATGCCCAGCATCGCTTCGCCCAGACCGGGCACCAGCATCGCGGCGAAATTGAACAGGTTCCAGCCAATGCTCAGGTAACTGGTCAGGCGCGTGAAGCGGGCGCTGGCGTCCTCGTCGCCGGTCGGCACCGCGATGCGTCGGGCATCGGCGATGGCCTTGTCGCGGCGTTCAACGAACAATGTCGCCCACAGGTCGCCCGTGATCTGATTGGTAATGGGCTCTGCATCGGGATTCTCAACCGCTGTTTCACGCCACCATGGCCCCATGTCCAATGGCTCGCGTTGCTGCCAGGTAAACGTCTTCAGACGTTCGTTGACCCGGCTGAAAAACAGCCCCTTGTCCTTTTGCGCCACGAACCGGCTGAAAAACGCCTGGTATTGCGTGTCTCGCAGCTGACCGATCAGGGTTTTCATGAACGCGGCCAGCGAAGGGTATTCCTTGAGCGGATGTTGCGGATCATCCGGTACATAGGCGATCACGTGGCCGGACAAACGACTCTGATGGTAGATGTCGTCGCGGCGCAAAAGCTCATCGTTGAGCCCCTGCGGCCCATTGGCGAAAAACGCCTGCAGCAATTTGAACCGCTCGTACTCCGCACCAGGCAATATCGAGAGGCGCTGCGACCATTCGCTCCAGAACTTCACCGAGTCGGGGGTCAAGGCATCGATCGCCTGCTTGATCTGCGACGGATCGCTGACGGCACTGAACAGCACGATGCCCGTCAAACGAAAGCCCATCAGCGACAATCGATGACCATGCAGCGGCCGGTCGTACAGCGTGGTATCGGCCTGGCTCTCGCGTATCTGCCCGAGTTTGCCGTAGGCATGGTCGCTGATATCGCCTTTCAATCGGGCGACCAGTGACGCCACCTGGAAAGCGGCTTTTTCACTGGCCACCGACTCGTCCTCCAAGGCGCGTCGCGCTTCTGCTGTGGACGGCAGCAGGATGGATTTGATATGCCGCTGGTACTGTCCGCCAATGTCGAGGCTGCGGCACATCGATGCAAACCTGGGCAAGGAAATCGCGGTCTCAAGCGCAAGGCTGCCGCGCTCATCCTTGCGATAGATACCGGAGCTGCTGCGCCAGGCGTCTTCGGTAGTTTCTGCCTCCTCGAAATTGTGCAACGCCGCTTCCAGCAACGTGGACTGTCGAACGCGACTGGCCCCGGTATCAATGACAAAGGCAATTTTACTGGGTACTTCAAGTTGCACGCTGAGTGCGTCGAAGTTCTCCACAGTATTGAAGTTCGCCTGCATCGACGCACTGAGTAGCGGTTTGGCGAAGGCATTGATGTCGTGTTGCAAGTTGCCCAGGGTCTTGTCCAGAGTGCCTTGCAAGCGTCCCTGCTCTTCAATCAACTCCTTCAGGTATTGACGGTCGATTTCCCGTGCAGCGCTGTACCACTCGGGGATCTCGGGCCTTAGTGTTTCGAGGGTTTTCATTCTCGACATCGACGCCTTTTTTATCGCGTCGGGTATGGCGCCCAGTACACGCTCGTAATGAACGCCGTTGTTTGGGGCGGGCGTTTCCAGCGAGTTGCTTCCATGCAAATCAGACACTGTTTTTTCACCTTGATGGCTGGGTTGGAGCTAACAGACTTATCCACCCGCGCCTGAAACAAAAGTCCAAATTACTGTTGGGCCAAGGCTGAAAAAAGGCCCGCAAGGTTCGAAAATCAAGGAGCCATCGATAGATATGTACCACCAGAAATGCCTGCGGTTATGCCGCTGCATGAGCGGTCGTGTTTTTTCCGGCAAAGGGACTACTATTCGAATCGCTGTCCCCGATTTGCTCAGGTAACCGCCATGCGTCTTTCCGAATTCATCGTGTTACATGTTGATCGCATCGTCGATGAGTGGGAGCAGTTCGCCATGACCATCACCCCGGCCGCCGAAACCATGGACAGCGCTGCCTTGCGCGACCATGCCCGGTCGATCCTGCTGGCCTCGGCGCGGGACATGTGCAAGCCCCAGACACCTGCCGAACAGGCGGCCAAGTCGCGCGGCGAAGGACCGGAGAAAACCCCCAGCCTCGACGTGGCCGGTGCCAGCCACGGCGAACTGCGCCATACCGTGGGTTTTGATCTGGTGCAAATGACCAGTGAGTTCCGTCACTTGCGCGCCTGTGTCATCCGCCTGTGGGTCAACAGCCTGCAATCGCCTGACCTGACCTACTTCCAGGACATGATCCGCTTCAACGAAGCCATCGACGAAGCCCTGGCGGAGTCCACGGCCACTTATGCCGAGCAGGTCAATCGCTCTCGGGACATTTTTCTGGCGATCCTCGGCCACGACCTGCGCGCGCCCCTGCAGGCGGTGAGCATGTCCACCGAACTACTGCTGCGCAAAGCCGTGCTCGAAGGTGATGCGCTCAAGTGCGCGGTCAATATCCAGCGCAGTACCGGGCACCTGGCGGTGATGGTCGGGGACTTGCTTGAACTGGTGCGCAGCCGCCTGGGCAAGCGTCTGCCGATCGAGCCGGCGCCCATGGACCTGGCCGAAGCGGCGCGCGAAGCGATTGCCCGGGCCAGTGCCGGTCAACCGGAATGCGAACCGACCCTGGATGTACAGGGTGACACACGTGGCACCTGGGACCTGCGCCGGCTCGATCAGATGCTGCAGAACCTGATCGGCAATGCCTTGCAGCATGGTTCAAGCAAACGCGAGGTGAAGTTGACTCTCAAGGGTGAGACCGACAGTGTCCGACTGACAGTGCACAACGACGGAGACCCGATCCCCTCCGATGCGATCCCGACCATTTTCGACCCGCTGGTGCGCAGCGCCTGTGAAGAGCTCGGCGAGCCTACTACCAGCCTTGGGTTGGGGTTGTTTATCGTCAAGGAAGTGGTCGACGCCCATGAGGGGACGATTGAAGTCAGCTCCCATGAGCTTGATGGCACGACGTTTACCGTGGTGTTGCCTAGAAAGGTCTGATGCTTTTGTGGCGAGGGGGCTTGCCCCCGTTCGAGCGCGAAGCGGTCGCAGAATCGGCGAATGCAGTGTGTCAGGCAATTGGCCGTGATTGGCTTTTGGGGCTGCTTCGCAACCCAACGGGGCGGTGCGGCGGTCCGACAAGCCCCCTCGCCACAAAATCAGTGTTTGTCCTTAGTTGGAAATCATTCGACCACCAAGCGCCCCAATCGCTGCTTGAGCATGCGGTTCTCGGACCGCAGTTGCTGAACCTCTTCCAACAGGTCCAACGCCAGGGCAACACCTTCCCATTCCAGGTCCAGATCGCGCCGCAGCTTGGCGGCGCGCTTGGCCAGGGTCAGCTCGTAGTCGTTGAAAACCCAGTCCTTGGGCTGAGCGCCCTGAGGTTCGAGGATGCCGTGCTCGACGATTTCGATCACGTAGACGTCCGACAACTCGGTCGCCTCACAGAATTCGGCCATGTCCAGTTGAACGATCAGGGGACTGCTCATAGTCAGTGACTCCTCGGTTCCAAGGGATCAGAAATGCTCTCGCGGGTCGAACGCGGCTTTTTTCGCCAGCTCCTGCCACAGGGCCTTGATGTCATCGTCGGATTTCTTCGGCATCACAGCCTTCAACTGCACGAACAGGTAACCGCGCTCACCGGCCTTGTTCATCAGGCCATGGCCCTTGGCGCGCATGCGCTGGCCGTTCTGGCTGCCGGCCGGGACCTTGAGGTTGATCTTGCCGGTCAGGGTCGGCACGGCGACTTCGGCGCCCAGCGCCAGCTCCCACGGTGCCAGTGGCAAGGTGATGATCAGGTTCTCGCCTTCGACGTCGAACTTCGGGTGCGGCGCAAAACGGATCGTCAGGTACAGGTCGCCATTGGCCCCGCCACCCACGCCCGGAGCACCCTGCCCCTTGAGGCGAATGCGCTCACCGTCGCTCACACCGGCCGGAATCTTCACGTTCAGGCTTTTGCTGGTGTTGCTCACATGCTGGCCGGCCGCGTTGTACTGAGGTACCTGGAAGGTCACCTTCTTCGACTCGGTCGACAGCGTTTCTTCGAGAAAGACACCAAGCTCCATTTCCACGTCCTGCCCTCGACGTCCGGTGCTGCGACGCGACTGTCCACCACCACCAAAACCTGGCCCACGGTTACCGAAGATCGAACTGAAGAAGTCCGAGAAATCGCCCGTGTCCTGGCCACCGCCACCGAAGCCACCACGGCTCTGCCAGCCCGGAGGTCCCTGGAACGGTTGGCCGTGCTGGCCATAGCGACGCAAGTCATCATATTCGGCACGTTTGTCGGCGCTTTTCAGCGCTTCATAGGCTTCCGAGGCATCCTTGAACCTGGACTCGGCATCCTTTTCCTTGCTGACGTCGGGGTGGTATTTGCGCGCCAGCTTGCGATAGGCGGCCTTGATCGCCTTGTCGTCTGCGGTCGGCTCCACACCGAGAATCTTGTAATAGTCTTTGAAGTCCATCGAGGGAATCACCATCCGTTATCAGAATCGCGCCACAGGCCACAGCATGCGCTTGTTTGCAGCCATTGGTTTGACCGATCTCAAGTTTGTGACCGGGTGGCGCAGCAGAAGTTTATCGGCAGCAGGCGGGGCTTCTTGCGAGCACTCCCGCGGCTGTCCGGTTGATGCAGGGTAGTTTGGGGGGGATGCCCCATCTTTCAAGGCATTGTCTGCGAAGAATTAGCAGATAACCGGCCTTCGAATCTGGCGCGCTCTGACATACACTGCGCGGCCGTTTTTTAACCGGAACCTGAAAGACATGAACAACGCATCTCCAGCCCGTGCCTTGGGTATCGACTTTGGCACGTCCAACTCCACTGTCGGCTGGCTGCGCCCCGGCGTGGAAACGCTGATCGCGCTGGAGGACGACAAGATCACCCTGCCGTCGGTGGTCTTCTTCAACATCGAAGAACGTCGCCCGGTGTACGGCCGGCTGGCGCTGCACGAGTACCTGGAAGGCTACGAAGGCCGCCTGATGCGCTCGCTCAAGAGCCTGCTGGGTTCCAAGCTGATCAAGCACGACACCAGCGTCTTGGGCACGGCGATGCCGTTCAAGGACCTGCTCGGGCTGTTCATCGGTCAACTCAAGAGCCGCGCCGAAGCCGCCGCTGGTCGGGAATTCGAAGAGGTGGTACTGGGTCGGCCAGTGTTCTTCGTCGACGATGACCCGATGGCCGACAAAGAAGCCGAAGACACCCTGGTAGACGTGGCGCGCAAGATCGGCTTCAAGGAAGTCTCGTTCCAGTACGAACCGATTGCCGCCGCGTTCGACTACGAGTCGACCATCGAGAAAGAAGAGCTTGTCCTGATTGTGGACATCGGCGGTGGTACATCAGACTTCTCGCTGGTGCGTCTGTCGCCGGAGCGTCGGGGTGTGGATAACCGCCACGAGGACATCCTCGCCACCGGCGGTGTGCACATCGGCGGAACCGACTTCGACAAACAGCTCAGCCTGCAAGGCCTGATGCCGCTGTTCGGCTACGGCAGCCGCATGAAGAGCGGCGCCTACATGCCGACCAGTCACCACATGAACCTGGCGACCTGGCACACCATCAACTCGGTGTACTCGCAAAAGTCGCAACTGGCCCTGGGCAGCATGCGCTATGACATCGAGGACACCGGCGGCATCGATCGCCTGTTCAAGTTGATCGAACAGCGCGCCGGACACTGGCTGGCCATGGAAGTGGAAGAAACCAAGATCCAGCTGACCCACGCCGACAATCGCCACGTGCCGCTGGATCGCATTGAAGCGGGCTTGAGCGTGGACCTGAGCCGTGCGCTGTTCGAGTCAGCCATCGAGAGCTTGCTGGAGCGGGTGCGCAACAGCGTCACCCAACTGCTGGCAGACGCCGATGTGCGGGTCGATCAGGTCGATACGGTGTTTTTCACCGGTGGCTCGAGCGGGATTCCGGCACTGCGCAACAGTGTTTCGGCGATGTTGCCGAATGCACGGCATGTGGAAGGGAACATCTTTGGCAGTATCGGTAGCGGTCTGGCGATTGAAGCGGCCAAGCGTTACGGCTCTATGGACTGATCCAAAACCGAGGCGCCTCTATCGCGAGCAAGCTCGCTCCCACATTAGTCCTGCGAGCACAGGTCCATTGTGGGAGCGAGCTTGCTCGCGATGGGGCCAGATCAGCCAACAAAGATCCAGCGGATCAAACCATCCCCACCTGCTTCAACTCACTCTTCAGATACGCGTAGTAAATCGGCCCCGCCACCACCCCCGGCAGGCCGAACGCGGCCTCGAACACCAGCATCGCCAGCAGCAACTCCCACGACTTGGCACTGATCTGCCCGCCAACGATGCGCGCGTTGAGGAAATATTCGAGCTTGTGGATAACAATCAGGTAACCCAGCGCCGCCACAGCGACCCAGATCGACAACGACAAACCGACGATGGTGATCAGGGTGTTCGACATCAGGTTGCCGATCACCGGCAGCAGGCCGAGCAGGAACGTCAGCACGATCAGGGTTTTGGTCAGCGGCAGCTTGATACCGAACATCGGCAAGATTACCGCCAGGAAAATCCCGGTGAAGACGGTGTTGAGCAGGGAAATCTTGATCTGAGCGAACACGATGTTGCGAAACGCCTGAACCAGCAGGTGCAGACGTTCGAACAACGCCGCGGCCAGCGGTTTGCGCTTGGTCAGGTCCGGAACGCGCTGCAAGGCAATGATCGCCCCCAGCACCATGCCGATCAGCAAGGTCACGAACATGTGCGCCGCGTCCTTGCCCACCAGTTGCAAATCACTGAGGTGTTTGCTGACCCATTCGCCAATCGCCACGCGGAACTCCGCGGCACTGGCCGGCAGATAGGCGTCGATGAACGGCGGCAATTGCCCGCGCGCGCGGTCGACCACTCCCATGAACTTGTCGAGGGACGCGCCGGGGTTTTCCGCCTCGTGCAGCAGGAAGCTGAAGGCACCGGCAAAGATCAGCGACAGCACGCTGACAATCAGAGTCCCCAGCAACGCCACCGCCAGCCAGCGCGCACGCCGGCCTTCGATCAGCCGTTGCAGTTGCGGGGTGAGCATGTTGACCAGTTCGAACACGAGCAACCCGGCGAGCAGACTGGGCAGCAACCGCAGCGGCAGGACCAGCAGCAGTCCGCCAAAAATGATGACCCAGCTGATGACCAGCAAGACTTGACGCTGAGAAAACGTTGGCATACAGCCTCAAAAACGAACGGCGTAAAAAGGATTGGCAGTCTGCCAGCGATCCGGTGCGAGCACTAGGGATTGTGTGGGGCGACCTTAGTGGTGGTTCAGGATTTCTTGCAGCGCCTTCTGCGGCCCCATCGTCGGAGCGCCGCCCGGAGCAAGCTCGCTCCCACAGTGGAACTGAGTACACCGGACAAATGTGGGAGCGAGCCTGCTCGCGATGGAGCCAGCACAGCCACCACTGTCCTTGAGCCGATCTTATTTCTTCTTCAGGCAATCACTCATGAATGCCTTGCGCTCGTCACCCTTGAGGGCTTTGGTGGCGGCGTCGGCGTTGCAGGTCTTCATCTTCTCTTGCTGTGGGGTCAAGGCTTTGCCGGCATCGTTGGCCGCCGGGGTGGCCTTGAGGCAATTGCTCATGAAGGCTTTGCGCTCATCGCCCTTGAGGGTTTTTGCAGTCGCCTCGGCGTTGCAGGTGGTCATCTTGTTCTGTTGGTCTGTGGCGGCGAAGCTTTGGGAACAGAGCAGCAAACCGATCATCAACAAAGGGGCACGCATTATCTTCATGGAGTTTTCTCCGTGTCGCCGCATCGAGAGATGCGGCCTCCACGAGGAGTGTAGTCAAGCCTTGTTACACCTTCCTCCAGCCACAGATGATCATTCGCCCGGTGAGGTACCAGCGGACTGTTGCTCCAGCAGGTTCTTGAAGGCGTGTTGATAGTCTCGCCAGGCTGACAGGCGCTTTTCGATCACGGAACCCGGCAACCGCTCAAACGACACCCAGGCTTCCCCAGGCACACTGTATCGTGTCGCCAACGTCTTCAATGACGTGAATTGAGCATAAGCCCCCGACTGGTACAGTTTGTTTATGGTTATCTGCCTGATGGTGTTGTCCCGGGAAACCTCCGGCAGCATCGCCGGGCCTGCAGGCACATCGTTGATAAAGGCAAAATCCGCGTTGGCGGGTCCCGGTTCAAGGGTTGCAATGGGGGGCAGTTCAAACTCGAAACGACCATTATCCGCCATATGGGCGGCAGGGAACTCCGGCCACGAATCGGCAACCACCAGTTGCTTGAGATCGGTCAAGTCATCGCCAATGACCACGTACTGATGATCGAATGCGGTGGCTCTGACGAGGTGGATCCGCGAGGTTCTCGGTTGGCTGGCCAGCAGCGCGAAGGTCACCTTGGAGTTTTCCGAACAATTGCCTCCCTTGATTTCAATGGCTTTACGCGCATGTTCGGCGAGAGACATCCGTGCTGTGAATTGACCTTCCTGCAGATCCAGTCCTCGCAGCCCCTTGATTTTCGCGATCGCTGAACCGCCGTTTTCCCAGATGCTCGGCAGCTGGTTGCCCGACAGAGGCAACAGCTCCTTGGATCGATGGATGGCACGCTGTGCCTGTCGCAGATTGGCCATGACCTGGGGTGTCACTTCAATTGGCTGCGCGGCCGTCGTGACGTCGCTTTCAAGGTCAGCGGCATACTTCTGCAACGGCACCCATCGGTCGCTGGACACCGGGAGGTTTTCCCTCACGGCGCGCTGCAGCGCCTGATATTCATCGAGACGCCCGGTTTGCTCGAGATCGCGCGCGCGGGCGCCCAGATTGCGCTCGGACTCCGTGAGCTCCACCAACCCCTGTACGGTGAACAACCGCTCGACCAATGCATCGAACTGCTCAGGCGACATCAGCTTTTGCAGATCGGGCAATACTTCAATACTTTGTACCGTTCGCAGATTGGCCTCGGAGCCCTCGGCATTCGCCTTCCTGAGCCCATACCAGAGTGCGCTCCAGCAATCGTCGGACAAGCTTTCGTCCATCAACTTGAGTCCGCGCAGATAGTTATATCGTTCAAACGAGGGGACGCTCGGATGGAATGCACCGTCGACAAAAGCCACGCTGCGTTGCTCGACGTCCTGCAGTTGCGCAATCTCACCGGTCACGGTAGGAGCCCCCCCACGCAGGCGCATGATCGCAGGATCAAACGTCGGAATTTTCAACTCCGGCAAACCGGAAAGAACACTTAACAGCCTGTAGGGTTTCAGGGCATGGTCGCGCAATGCAGCCTTCAGGACCGGGCCCTGACCGATATGAATCCGCAACGCATCACGCTCGGCATCGGGTAATGCCTGCAGGATCGAGGTAAACATATCACCGCCCGAATGCAGGGCATTGCCTTGCTCGTCGCAAGCCTGGAACACCCCGTTTTCGCTTAAGACGAGCGTACGCCGGATGGCGGCATCCTCGGGGCCGATGCTGTCCAGTTGTTGGCCATCGAAACGGTAGTGACGCAGCTCGATCCTCACATTGGCATTCCAGCCCGGCAGGTTTTCCAGGGAATGCAACGCCAGGGCGTCGAAGTCCGGATTGTCGACCGACTCCAGATAAAAACCCTCGTACGCACGGCTGATCCGCACGTCCCTGAGCGCCCAATCGGCGCACCCTTGCAGTCGCTCGGGAAGCCTGCGCAGCTTGAGCGCCTGCAACTCCTCCGGGCGCGCCAGCGCGACCAGCTCTTGTGCAACGACACCAGGCATTCCTGGAACCTCGCCCTGGATGAACCTTGCCTCGGCACTGACGGCTTGCCCGACATCTCGGTAACGTTTTTCGAACAACGAGGCCTTGCGCCGCTCTGCCAATTGCGCGAGTTGCCCCCTCAAACGCATGGCATTTTGTGTGCGGCTGCCGATCGGTGCATCAGGCTCATCACCCAGCAGTTGCCGGGTCTCGGCATCATCGAGAAACAACAGCAAGGTGTCGATCAGGTCGGTATCCGCCAGTTGGTTCACAGAGAAAGAGACAGGTTCGTCATCGACCCCGATGGCGTACAGCACTCGTCCATCGGCCCCCTTGAGTTCAATCGCTCTGCCGGGCCACAAGCCGTCCAGCAATTGAAACTGCCAGAGCGGGTCGGCCTGCAAATAATCCTGTGCACGGGCGCTGCCGATGTTTTGGATGAAGGTGTGGATATCCCGGTCGATCCGGAACCGGGTCACCGTATCGCTGAGCAAAGGGATCGCCCGCTCGTTATCGGCGTACATGCGTACCAGCGCACCGACATCGGCACGGCTGACAGTGCGAATGTCGCCGAACTTGTCGGTCAACCCCTCCACCGACGGACCGAGTCGCTTGATCAGCGCATCGGCATCCCAGGTGTGAGGTGTTTCACCCTCGATTACAAAAGCGCCAGTACCGTTACTCTCCGCCACCGGCTGATAGGCCTCGGGACGGGTCGGATGCTGAACCCGGTGTTTGCCGGTTTGCGAATCGAACTTGAGTTCGAAATGATCATCGTCCAAAGACAGAATCTGCCGGCCCTGATGCTGATGCAGACCGTAAAGGTCAGGTTTGGAATCCGTCGCCAGACGCAGGTTTTGTTGCAGGTACGGCTGCAGATTTTTCCCCCATAGCCGCTGCTCACCGTTTCGGAGCGTGACTTGACGGGCGCCTTCGAGGAAGGACGACAGCCTGGGCTTCACCACTTGAGTGGCGATAGCACCGCCCACGGCAAACGTGCCCAACTGAACCAGGTTTTCAGCGACGCCGACCAGATGCTCCGCCGCTTCAACGTACTCGCCCTGGGTGAGTTCAACGACACCTTCCACGACCCCGTCTACTAGTTGATAGGCGATATACCCCAGCATGAGCTCCCCGAGCACCGGGACAAAGGGGGTCGCGACGAGCAAGGCAACCTGCATGATGTCGGAGAGCATTTTTTCCAGGTTTTCGATCCACGCCCAACGTGCGGCACTGTCCGCATCGGCGGTGGTCACGGCCAGCGCGCGCCCGTCGGCAAAAATCTTGTCAACTTGCTGCTGATAGAGATAAACCCACGGATCGCCGTTATAACGGCTGACGGTATCGTTTTCGAACGATACCGCGGCTATCCGCAAATCGGGGCGATCTACTTGAGTTTCGCGCCAGGCAGGCAGATTGGAGCCCGGTTGTGTGCCGTGGTAAGTGATTTCCCACAGTTTCGCGTTGAGCGCGGCGAAGAAATGACCACGCTGGTAATGATCCACGAATCGACTGAAAAACGCCTGATAGCTGCGCCGGGTAGCGCCGGATGCCTGATCGTTGCCCCGTAGCTGGTGAGTCAGTTCGAGCGCGAACTCGGCCGTCGAGGCATACTCTTTCAGCGGATGCTCGGGGTCGTGCGGTACGTAGGCAATGACGCGCCGGACATTCGCACCGGGGATATCGAGATCGGCGGCGATCAGTACAATCCCGGTCAGACGGGTGTCGAGCATGCTCAAGTGGTAGAAACGCACGGGACCGCCATCCCACACCAGTCCCTTTTTACCCAGGACCATGTTCAACACGGTCAGGTAGGCCGCTGCCCCGATGTCCTTCTTCATCAATGCCAGATGTGCTGCAGCTTTCATGGCGCTTTTCTGACTGGCGACGATGCGGTGCTGCACCGCCTCCCGGACCATGGCACCTTCGGGAGCCAGATAACTTTCCAGATACTTTTTATATTGGGACCCAATATCCAGAGTTCGGCACAGCGTCTTGAACTGTTCGATCGTTATTCCCAACTTCTTTATTTCAAACCGCCCGATGTCGTCGGGCCTGGTGATAAATGCAGAGTCGCTGGTAAATACTTCGCCCTCGGCAAAATTTTGCAGAGACGCGTTAAGTAACGAGACAGTTCGACTGCCGACACCGCCGGTGACATTGAATGCCCAAGCGGATGTTTTAGCCGAAAAATACAACCGCAGAAAAATTTCACGAACATCGACCACTACACCGAATTGCTTCTTGAGGGCATTGGTCAGCAGTGGCAGGGCAAAGGATTCGGCATCTTGCAGCTTCCCGAGCATCCGGTCGACCTGGTTCTGCGCCTGCCAACTGACCTTTGTGGCTTCTTTCGCTGCCACATGCTCCGTATGGGACGCCGCTTTGCTCCAGGCGGGAATAACTTTGGGTGTGTTGCGTAAATCACCCACCCGCTGAAGCGAAGAATCGACAATCCAGTCGGGAATGGCGCTTTTGATAAAGTTGTAGTGAGTACTGTGCTCTTGGTTTATATCGAAATAATCTTGGCTACTCGCAGACTTCAACAACAAATTTTTCACAATCATTACTCGCAAACTTAGAGAGAGGATCGAAGCCTACAGCGCCCCAATTCTGTTCCCATGAAGTTTGTTTCGGATAATGCTGTATGAAAATTCTTAACGAGTGCGTTAAAACTTCTTGTTGCGTCGATAGTAGTCGGGCGTGCACCCGGCCTGACGCTGGAACATCGCGATAAACGCCGAACCGGTGCTGTAGCCCATGTCGAAGGCGATTTCCTGAATGCTGCGATGGCTGTCCAGTGCTTCAATCGCGGCCAGGAATCGCAGACGCTGACGCCACTCACCAAAACTCATGCCCAACTCGCGGACAAACTGCCGCGCCAGGGTCCGTTCACTGACGTGAACCTGCGCCGCCCAATGCGCCAAGGGCCGGTTGTCACCGGGTTCGGCTTGCAGGGCCTCGCATATGCCCAGCAGTCCCGGTGTGCTGGCATAGGGCAGGTAACACTCATGCACCGGCGCCTGTTGCAACTGATCCACCAGAACCTGAGCCAGGCGTTTATCCGCGGCCTGCTCGGGAATCTTGACGTCACGGACGGCGAAGTCCTTGAGGATCGCCTTGAGGATGTCACTGATGGCGAGCGTGCAGGCCTGTTGTGGCAGATCCTCGCAGACCGCCGGCGCCAGGCAAACGGCACGGTAGTTGATCGGCTGGTGGCTGTAGAAACTGTGCTCGATTTCGGGGGGCACCCACACCGCGTATTGCGGCGGCGAGAGGAAACGGCTGCCGTCGACATCCATGTGCAACACCCCGTGGGCCGCATACTCCAGAGTGCCCCACGGATGACGGTGCGCAGCGGCGAATTCGTGGGTATTGAAATCGGCGTAGCGGAAGTACACCGCCGAAGGCAATTCGCTGAAATCCAGCAGATCGATGTGTTTACTGCGCATGCTGTCCGTCATCAGGGGCCGGTTGTCTGGATCGAAGTATAGGCTTGCATCCAGACAAGCGGATAATTGCCCTTCATTAACGTTCTGGTTTTTCCCGATGCAATACGCTTATCCCCTGCTGGCCATTTTTATCTGGGCCGGCAACACCGTGATCACCAAAATGTCGGCCGGGGCGATCTTCCCCGCCGAGATCGGTTTCTACCGCTGGCTGCTGGCCGGGATGCTGTTCACGCCCTTCATGCTCAAACCGGTGCTCGCCCATTGGTCGCAGATCCGCCCGAAACTGGGCAAGATCTTTGTCCTCGGTGTGCTCGGCATGGCGGTCTATCAAAGCCTGGCGTACTTCGCCGCGAGCCTGACCTCGGCCACCAACATGGGCATCATCCTGTCGCTGATGCCACTGATGTCGCTCGCCATGGCGATCATCAGCCTCGGCCAGCGCCTGACCATGGGTGCCCTGGCCGGTGCGGTGCTGTCGTTTGCAGGTGTACTGGTGGTGGTGTCGTCCGGCAGCCTTGGCGCACTGCTCGAACACGGGGTCAACCTGGGCGATGCGATGATGCTGATCGCCACCCTGGCCTACGCGGTCTACAGCACCCTGTTGAAAAAGTGGCAACTGAAACTGCCGCCGCTGGTGCTTCTGTATCTGCAGGTGCTGGTGGCCGTGGTGGTGCTGTTCCCGCTGTTCATCGCCTCACCGAAAGTCGGCCCGACCCTGCAGAACATTCCACTGGTGCTGTACGCCTGCCTGCTGGCTTCGATGGTCGCGCCGCTGGCGTGGATGCAGGCCGTGGTGCGTTTGGGACCGAGCCGGACCACGCAGTTTTTCAATTTGCTGCCGCTGATTACCGCATTGATTGCGGCGGTGGTGCTGCATGAGCAACTGGCGATGTATCACCTGGTGGGCGGGGTGTTGACCTTGGGCGGGGTGATCGTTTCCGAGCGTTGGACGACGGTGTTGGGGCGCAAGGTCAGTGTTGCCTGATCTGACGCCATCGCGAGCAAGCTCGCTCCCACAGGTGTTGTGTCGAACCCGTCTGTTGCGAACGACCGAAAACCTGTGGGAGCGGGCTTGCCCGCGATGAACGATAACTCGGTCTAAAGCCCCGCCGCATTCAACCGCGCCGCATGCTCGACAAATAACCGGATCGGCTCAGCCCCCTTGCCCACCAGCCCCAGCGACTGGTTGACGATATCGAAGTGATCCAGCGGATACTCATCGCCAATCACCGTGCCCAAGTGCGAGCTGTAGCGCCCGACCATGCCGTCGCAATGCCCGGCTTCGCGGACGAAGGTTTTAGCGAATAACCGACAGCTGCGGTTGGTGCCATCCAGCAAGTTGCGCCCGCGATCGGTAATGCCCGGTTGCAAGGTGCCGGACCAGGAGTAATAGCGCACGCCGTTGACCTCTTCCGGCCCATGACCGCCCCAGGTGTCGGGCAGCCCCTGTGGATAACGCTGGTTGAACAGCGCGACGCCAGCGCTGGTGAGGGAGTGATGGGACGCATGGATATCCACCGGCAGCTTCGGCCCGCGGTAACCGGTATCCAGCCACCCCATCAGCGCGCCGACGATCCGCAGCAAAAAGCACAGCAGACGACCACGGACGCTCTCGTGGGGATAATGTTCGTGCAGGTAATCGGCGAGCTCCGAACCGTGGTTCGGCCCCGCCACCGAGGTCACCGATGCAACCAGGTCCGGGCGCTTGGCCGCTGCATAACGGGCGGTCAGCGAGCCCTGGCTATGGCCGATCAGGTTGACCTTGTCGGCCCCGGTTTCCCGCAGGATTTCTTCGATACGCGCCAGCAATTGCTCGCCCCGCACTTCGTTCGAGTTAAGCGGCGAGACCTGCACCGCGAACACCACCGCACCGCCATGGCGCAACGCCTCGACGATCCCGTACCAATACGGATAAAGCACCAACCGGATGAACCCGAGCATCCCCGGGACCAACACCAGCGGGTAGCGCGGGGCAGAACCTTGCGACATGGGCGGACATCCTTGTGGTCGGGCGGTGACGCAAGGCTGGATGCAAGACATCCGCCAAGCATCACCAGCGAAGATGACAAGTCTATGTCATCCGCCCTACTTCAACCCTACCACGCCCGCCACGATCAGCCCGACCGAGACCAGTTTGATCACGGTCAGGCTTTCACCCAGCAGCGCGAAACCGAGAAACACCGTGCCCAGCGAACCGATGGCGGTCCAGATCGGGTACGCAATGCTCACCGGCAGCTCGCGCATGGCCAGGGTCAGAAAATAGATCCCGCCCACAGCGGCCACTACGGTGACCAGCGAAGGCCAGAGCCGGGTGAAGCCCTCGGCGTACTTCATGCCCATGGCGAAGGTGACTTCGAACCCGGCGGCGACCAGCAGAAACAGCCAGGCCATCTAGAACTCTCCGGCCAGCGCCAACAAGCGCTGCTCAGCCTCGGCGGCAGAGATTTGAAAGCTGCGCTCGGCGGACTCCTCGCCCTCGGCAGCCACCACGGTGACGTCCGTGATGCCAATGAATCCAAGCACCGTACGCAGTAGCGTGTCGGCATGGTTCATGGCTTCCAGCTCGCCGCCCGGGCCAAAACCGAAGCCGCCACGGCTGGTGATGATCAGGGCTTTTTTGCCCTGCACCAAAGGTTGGTACTGGGCCACGCCATTGTCCAGGGTGTGATCGAAGGTCACCCCCACCCGCACGATCTGATCGATCCAGGCTTTCAAGCCGCTGGGGACGCTGAAGTTGTGCATCGGCGTGGAAATCACCAGCACATCATGGCCAAGCAGTTCGCCGACCAGTTCGTCGCTGAACGCCAGATCGGCCTGCATCGACAGCGGCCGAGCGGCGGGCTCGGGGTAAAACGCGGCGGCCACGAATGCCTCGTTGACCGGCGGAATCAGCGCCCGACCGACTTCGCGTCGGGTCAGTTGCGCGTGTGGATGACGGGCCTGCCAGGCCGCCAGAAACACTTCGGCCAAACGGCGGGAGTGCGAACGATCACCACGGGGGCTGGCATGAACAGCAAGAATTCTACTCATCTGTCTCTCCTCAGGGCTAAACTCAAACGGCTTGTGGCTTGCAGCTTGAGGCTCACTACCGTCCTCGCTCAAATGAGCAGAAATCAGTCTGGATGAATCTATTTCATCCATGGAGTGTTCAATGTTCGCCTCGTTGCCGCTGACCGCCCTGCGCGCTTTTGAATCAGCCTCACGCCTGCTGAGCTTCAAGGCTGCTGCCGAAGAACTCTCGGTGACGCCGACGGCGGTGTCCCACCAGATCCGCTCACTGGAAAGTTGGCTCGGCGTGCCATTGTTCGAGCGTCTGCCACGCCAGGTGCGCCTGACCGAATGCGGCGAACGGCTGTTCCAGAGCCTGCATGGGGCTTTTCTGGAAGTGGCGCAAAGTGTCGATACACTGCGTCCGCAACGCAGTGGCGCCAGCCTGACGGTCTCCACTACCGCCGCCTTCGCCGCCCTGTGGCTGGTGCCAAGGTTGGGACGTTTCTACGCCCGACACCCGAACATCAACGTGCGCCTCGATACCCACTGCGAAGTCATCGATCTGCATCAGGACGCCAGTGTCGACCTGGTGCTGCGCTACAGCCTCGATGATTACCCCAACCTTTACGGCCAGTGCCTGTTCGATGAGTCCTTTGGTGTCTACGGTTCGCCTGAACAAGTGGCCCTGGCGTCGAGTCGCGCTCCGACGCTGATCAGCGTGCGCTGGCACAACTCCAAACTCTATGCCCACGGCTGGGAGGCCTGGTGCGCTCGCTCCGGCGAAACCTGGCTGGGCGGTCGGCCGGCCGTGCGCGAATACGACGAAGAGCATTACGCCCTGCAAGCGGCGATTGCCGGCCAAGGCCTGGTGCTGGCAAGCAATATTCTGGTGTCGGAAAGCGTGGCCAGTGGTCTGTTGTTGCCGTACCGGGGGGAAATCCAGGTCGATGGAGCCGGCTACAGCGCACTGTGCGTGCCGGGGCGTGAGCGACATCCACCGGTTCGGGCTTTTTTTGCGTGGTTGCGTGAGGAGGCATTGTTGTCCGGGCATGCGGTGCGCTGATCAGCGCCTCGACAACAGTTCAAGTGTTTCAAGTTTAACGACTGCTTAAGTTCACCACTACGAATTAGAACAATCACAAACGCCGAATAACAAACACAACTAAAACCTGAAGTTACAAACCAAAACTAGACTTTTAAATCTATAAACCTACTCTAACAACCACAGCCAGCCGGCTGCTCACACCAATAAGTAAAGGATTACTTTCATGCTACTTGAACAACGACTCGAATTTATTGATTCCCTGCCAGCATTACCTATCATCACGCAGCGCTCGGCACCTGTATTTTCTACGCTCTCGAGCAAACCTGAACATGATATCGACAAACCAACCGCCAGCGTCATGCCTGATACTATCAATGCCTTCCTGCCCGGCGTTTCGCAGGAAATCATCGACGACGTCAATTTGTGCAAACTGGTCATGCAAAACGCCGCCACCAAACTCTTCCCCAAAGATGAGCAACTCTTCGAATGGTATCGCTACTATGTTGACGGCCTGAGCAAACTGGGCTGGGTGACTCAAAACCGGAACATCCAGGAGGTCACAGTCAAGAGAGTTGGCCTGACAATGGATCAGGTTGCCCTGGAAGTGGCTGCAGGATTGATTGGTAGTAATGCGGCTAAAATCCTGGCTGATGTTGCGAAAAAGGCCGTTGAGGCGGTGCAGAAAAGTCCCGATGCCATTAAGATTTTTGATCGTAACTCTAAGCTGGGCACCCAGGCAAAATTCGATATCGCACCGATCTGGCTTGATAACGGTGGGCAACCAAACATGGTCCTCAACTGCATCTCCCTGGATGCAAGGGAGAGCACCCGCGGTATTCTGTTCTGGAAATCGACCCGCCAGTCCACCACGATGAAAACGGGTGCTGTGCGCACTTACCTGGACACTAAAACGTTTTCAGGCCTGCGTGGCGACCTGTACAGGAAATTTAGCGAAAGCGGTAAAAAATTCATTGATGAATTGCCTGATTTCTAACAACCAATGAAATGTTTAAATCGGCCATAGCAGGCCGATTTAAACAACTTCTTGCGCCCACCTGCGCGTAGGTAAAAATATGAAAAAAACAACAATTGATACTTGGTTGGTTAATGGCAACATAACGATCTTCTACGGTCTGCACACTGACAGCTTTAAAAAAGATATTCTAGCGTCTAGCCTGCTAGGCGAACTGGTGGCAGCACAAAAAAGCAGAAACCGTGAGATTTCCTGGCCAACCTATACTGATACCGTTCAAAAAATTGGCTGGACGGTCAATAGCCGGGCGACCCAGCAATTCGAATTTAAACACAGTAGCCTATTTAATATTATTGAACAAAGCGCCGGGAGTGCCCTGCCACAAGATGAACGGCAAGCGCTAGCTATCGCATTTGCTCAACTGGCAAAACTCCAGCCTGACTCACCGGCGATCAGGGTAATCGTCGAGCAACTTCAAAGAAACGCTATTGTGAGCAACACCACCACGGACATATTGGTTTCAACGGCTGTTCTGCTGACGATTATTCGCAACGATAAAACCGTGGTAACTCTGCAAGTGGCGTTCGAAACAGCCCAAAAGATTGCAATAGATATTCTCGACCAGCCGGTTTTGAATAGCACCAACGAACACAAGACCAACATTTGGCTAATGAGTAGTTTGCTGGATGGGCGCCAATACAATCGCGTAAGAGATGACGTCCTCAAGAAACTGGGTAACAGGATGGAAACGGAGTTATTGCAAATCCATGCGCCCACCGGCTTGAGTTGAATAATCTAGCCTCGCCGGACGTTCAAGCGACCCGGAGTCGGGGGCGCTTGAACACTGCTCACCAACATATTCAGTTTTTTACGGTCTTCGGCGCCTTGCCCGCCTTCATCTGCTCCAGCAACGGCGCGCACTGGTTCGGCTCGCCGCCACTCGGCGCTATCAGCGCCAACAACCCTGCCGCCGGTGCGGCGATCACGCCTAACGCGACCATCCCGGCTCCACGCAACATCAACGGCACGGCCTTGACCCCCGCATCGGGCTTGATGAACTTGCCCCGCACGTACAGCGGCGAACGCAACGAAATCAAACGCCAGCCCTTTGATTCCGGGGTGATGGTCAGGTCCAGTTGTTCGGTCGCCATGTTCGCCGTGCCATCGATGTAAACAATGGCGTTCTCGGTGTCGAACACAAACAAGCGGGTACTCGCCAGGCCGGACTGGATGCCGAAGTCGGCGGCGGCGCAGTTGATCTTCACTTCCTTGTCGCCAAAGATCTTGCCGACCACGTAGTTGCCGACGTTCAGCCCGGCCAACTCCATCAATTCGCGACTGATAGCACCATCGTTGATCAGCATTTTCAGATTGCCATTGGCGCTGCCCAGCAGTTTAGCCACCGAATTGCCGTGCCCGCTGATATCACCGTCGCCGTTGAGTTCGCCGAAACTGGTTTTCATCGGTTCAAAGCCGGGGAACAACTGCTTGAGCTTGAAGCCTCGCGCCGTGAGTTTGGCATGGCCCTCCAGCGGATCGGTGTGGCCGTTCAGGCGAATCTGCGCATCCAGCTTGCCGCCGGCCACGCCGAAACGCAGCGGCTCGAGGCTGAGCACGCCATCGGTGAGTACCAGATGGGTATAGAGATCGTTGAACGGCAGTTTTTCGCTGTGCACGATGCGCTTGCCGGTGAACTCGACATCGGCGTCCATATCGCGCCAGCGATCGGTCTTGAACTCTTCGACCGGCAGCACTTTGTCCGCCGGTTGTTTGCTGTCACCGCCTCGGGCCTTCTGCTCGGCGTTGGAGTCGGCACCAATCAGCGGTGCCAGGTCAGCGAACAGCAATTGATTGGATAACAGCGAACCGCTGAGCTTTGGCCGTGGCTGGCTGGCCACGTAGGTCAGGTTGCCATGGATGTCACTTTCACCGATCTTGCCGTTGAATTCTTCATAGTGGAATACCGCGCCACCCGGCTCGTGTAACTTGGCGATCAGATGGCCGTCGGTGGCATAGGGTGGCGTGTCCGGCAGGATCACGCCGGTCAGCGGGTAGAGATTGCCCAGACTGGTACCGGCCAATTTCAGGCGCAGGTCCAGGGCGCCGAGGTTCAGCGGATCGGTCAGGGTGCCGGCCAGTTCGACGCTGGAATCGGCGATTTTTACCTGTGCCTGAAGCGGAAACGGCCGTGCCGCGTCCTGCAACGCCAACAGCCCGCCAATCTTGCCCTGGCCCGCGAGTTTCTGGCCGTGGTACTGGCCGTTGACCTTGAGGGCGAATGCATAGTCCTGGGGTGACGAACCCTTCTCCTGCGCGGCTTTCGCCGCTTTGTCGCCGACGATATCGCTGAACGGAATCGGCTTGCCCAATGGATCGATCAGTACGTCGAGTTGGGTCTTCAGGTTCTGGTCGTCGAGGGTGACATGCCCCTTGTCAAAGCCGATCGCTCCGATATCCACCACCCAGCTCGAAGGCTCGGCGCTCGGGCCCTTTGGGTCGAGTTTGAAGGTCCAGTTGGCGCGCCCGTCAGCCAGGCGTTGCAGGTGGGCATTGGGCTCGGTGAGATCGATACGCGGGATCACCACCCGCTGCGCCAGCAATGCCAGGGGTGAAATACGCAGCTCCACCCGTTTGAGGGTGACCATCTGTGGCTGTTTCGACCAATCGGGATTGCCCAGGCTCAAGTCTTCGGCCACCACATGAGGCCACGGTACCCAGGCGCGCCAGCCGCCTTCATCGGGCTCGGGTTGCCAGACCACCGACAGATTGCCGTTGATGGCGAAAGCGCGGTGCAGCTCTTCGGAAACTTTGGCGTTGAGCGGCGCTTTGATCCGGTTCCAGTCGAAGAACACGATGATCAGCACCAGCATCACCAACAAGGTAAGGAAAGTGGAAAGGGTCCAGACCAACGTCTTTTGAGTGCGCGTCATTGCACAGGGCTCCTGATACGACCGGGCGCCCCGACTGCGACGCACATGTGAAACGGTGAGCCGCAAACGGCTCGCCATGCAAATTACGACTGATAAAAACCCGACAGGTTTAATCGGTAGACCGATTTCGCCGATTTCGCCCAGTCCAATACTGACCAGCCGGTCGACCTGCGTTACCGGACCTGCACTTTTGCACAACACAGGTGGGTCGAAAACACCCACAAAAGTGCAAGACAACTCGCCGGAAACGCCCGGCCTAGGGCCTCCGCAGCAAACAATCAATTCCGTTGATTATTACCATTGCGTTTATGAACTTTCATATCGATTTATCGAGAGTAGCATTGCTCTCGTGCCCACTTATTCGCACCCCCACGGAGCAAAACAATCATGAAACGCCAACTACTGCTTAGCCTTACACTTTCGATGCTGGCCAGCACTGCCTTTGCCCTGCCAGCGGCTGACCAGGCCACCCCACAAGTGAAACAAGACCACTCGGTGTTCAGCCAGACCGTCGCCGCCGATGGTTCCGACCGCACCCCACAAGGCCAGACCCTTGCCGAAGGCGGTAATGATCGCCTGAAAGAAAAAGGCCTGATTACTCAGGATGGCTCGGACCGTACTCCACAGGGCCAAACCCTGGCTGCCGATGGTTCCGATCGTACCCCACAAGGCCAGACCCTTGCCGCTGACGGTTCGGATCGCACCCCACAAGGTCAAACCCTGGCTGCTGATGGTTCCGACCGTACTCCACAAGGTCAGACCCTTGCCGCCGACGGTTCGGATCGCACTCCACAAGGTCAAACCCTTGCTGAAGGCGGTGGTGACCGCGTGATCGAACGCAACAGCGCCGTGAGCTAAGCTCCATGGCCGCCTTGAAAAAAAGCCCAATCCCCGGATTGGGCTTTTGAATTTTCATAGGCCCGCTCGATAGATGCCACACATCCCCGCGTGATCCCCCCACAGTCGTTCGACGCCGACAAAGCCGATTTGCTAGAGTGCGCCGCGTCCCTGTCCAGAAAACGCCCTTGCGATGCTGCCCCGCGCCGAACAGAAACAACAAACCCGTAACGCCCTGATGGACGCTGCCCGGCGCCTGATGGATGGCGGCCGAGGATTCGGCAGCCTGAGCCTGCGCGAAGTCGCGAAAACCGCCGGCATCGTACCGACCGGTTTCTACCGCCATTTTGCCGATATGGATGAATTGGGCCTGGTACTGGTCAGCGAAGTCGGCCAGACATTCCGCGAAACCATTCGCCTGGTACGACACAACGAATTCGTAATGGGCGGCATCATCGATGCCTCGGTGCGGATCTTTCTTGATGTGGTTAGCGCCAACCGTTCGCAGTTCCTGTTTCTTGCCCGTGAGCAGTACGGCGGTTCAGTGCCGGTGCGCCAGGCCATCGGCCGTTTGCGTGAAAACATCAGCTCGGACCTGGCGGCGGATTTGTCACTGATGCCGAAACTGCAGCATCTGGACATCGCCGACCTGAGCGTCATGGCGGATCTGATCGTCAAGAGCGTGTTCGCCACCCTGCCGGACATCATCGATCCGCCAGCCGAAGCCTTGCCAGAGCACCTCACGCCCCAGGCGAAAATCACCCAGCAGTTGCGGTTTATCTTTATCGGCCTCAAGCATTGGCAAGGGCTCGGCAGCACTGAGTAACTTTCTGTGGATGAAATCCCTGTGGGAGCGAGCTTGCTCGCGATGAGGGCATGACATCCACCATCTATGTGACAGTTCCACCGCCATCGCGAGCAAGCTCGCTCCCACATTAAACCTCGCCGCTTTAACTTGGTGCGCAAACCAAAAACAACGCACCAACTTCAACCAAAATACTCACTCCATCGATACCAGTCCCACGCCTCCGTCAGGCATTTCCTACACATCATGTCGATTGGCAAGCCCCTTGCTCTAGCCTGAACATTGTCCATTGCTGGAAGCCTTCCGATGCTGGTGATTCATCGCAGAATCGACCCTCAACCCGTTTGGGCCGCCGAACTGCACCTGACGTTCGAAGCCCGCAGCAAAAGCCGATTGCGCTGTTTCAGTGCCGAGGGTGAAGACGTCGGGTTGTTTTTGGAGCGCGGCCAGCCGCCGTTGCGTGACGGCGAATGCCTGCAAGCCGAAGATGGGCGAATCGTGCGCGTCTGCGCCCGTCCCGAACAACTGCTGCATGTCACCTGCGCCAATGCCTTCGAACTGACCCGCGCGGCCTATCACCTGGGCAACCGCCATGTCGCCCTGCAAGTCGGCGACGGCTGGTTGCGCCTGCTCGACGACTACGTGCTCAAGGCCATGCTCGAACAACTCGGTGCCGTTGCCGTGAACATCGAGGCGCCGTTCCAGCCGGAACATGGCGCCTACGGCGGTGGTCATCATCATTCGCGTCACGGCGATGAAGACTTCAACTACGCGCCGAAACTGCACCAGTTCGGCGTACGCACATGAACCCGGCCTGGGCGCTGTTGCGCCTGGCCAGTCCGCAGTTGCCGATTGGCGGCTACAGCTACTCCCAGGGCCTTGAAATGGCTGTGGATAACGGCCGTGTTCACGACCCCGACAGTGCGCGACGCTGGATCAGCGATCAGTTGCTGCTGAATCTGGCACGCTTCGAAGCACCCTTGCTGCTCGCCCATTGCGTGGCCGCCAGCGAGGAAAACTGGGACGAATTGCTGCAACGCTGCGAGGAACACCGCGCCAGCCGCGAAACCCGCGAGCTGCATCAGGAGAGCCGGCAGATGGGCTATTCGTTGCAGCAATTGCTCAATGGCTTGCCGGAGCTCGACGCCCCCGCCCGCGCCTTCCTCGAACAGCGCAGCGAGCCACATCTGGCCCTGGGTTGGGCGTTGGCCGCGCGCGCCTGGCAGATCAGCCCGCAGGACGCTCTGGCCGCATGGCTCTGGAGCTGGCTGGAAAACCAGTTGGCGGTGCTGATGAAGACCCTGCCCCTGGGTCAGCAAGCCGCCCAACGCCTGACCAGCGAACTGTTGCCGCTGCTTCAACAGGCTCAACAGAACGCCACTCGAATCGATCCCGATCATTACGGCAGCGCCGCTTTCGGCCTGTCCCTGGCGTGTATGGCCCACGAGCGCCAGTACAGCCGTCTGTTCCGTTCCTAGGGCCATTTATTTTGGAGAATCACATGAACGCACAACCCCTGCGCGTCGGTATCGGCGGCCCGGTCGGCTCCGGCAAAACCGCCCTGACCCTGGCCCTGTGCCTGGCCCTGCGCGAGCGTTACAACCTGGCCGTCGTGACCAACGACATCTACACCCGCGAAGACGCAGATTTTCTGGTGCGCAACGAAGCCCTTGCACCGGAGCGCATCATCGGCGTGGAAACCGGTGGCTGCCCGCACACGGCCATCCGCGAAGACGCCTCGATCAACCTCGAAGCCGTGGATCAGCTCAACCGCCGTTTTCCGGGGCTGGACCTGATTCTCGTGGAGTCCGGTGGCGACAACCTCTCCGCGACCTTCAGCCCGGAACTGTCCGACCTGACCATCTACGTGATCGACGTCTCGGCCGGCGACAAGCTGCCACGCAAGGGCGGGCCGGGAATCTGCAAATCCGACCTGCTGGTGATCAACAAGATCGACCTGGCACCTCTGGTCGGCGCCTCGCTGGAGATGATGAACAGCGACACCCAACGCATGCGCAACGGCAAGCCCTTTGTCTTCAGCAATCAGAAAACCGGCCTGGGCCTGGAAGAGATCATTGCCTTCATCGAACGCCAGGGTTTGCTGACCGCGGCCTGATCCCGACTTATCAACAAGGAAGCTTATCCATGACACTCAAACGTATTCTCGGCGCCCTGGCCCTGCTACTGACTCCGACCCTCGCCTTTGCCCATCCGGGACACGGCGACAACGGCTTGATCGCCGGTATCAGCCACCCACTTGGCGGTCTCGATCACTTGCTGGCAATGCTCGCGGTCGGCCTGTGGGCAGCACAGCAGCAAGGCGCCGCACGCTGGGCGCTGCCATGTGCCTTTGTCGGCACTATGTTGATTGGCGGGCTGTTGGGTTTTGAAGGATTGAACCTGCCGGCACTGGAGAGCGGGATTGCCGCTTCCGTGTTGGCTTTGGGGCTGGCGGTTGCCCTGGCAGTGCGTCCACCGTTGGTGATGGCGGTGGGTGCGACTGCGTTGTTTGCGCTGTTTCATGGTGTCGCGCACGGGCTGGAACTGCCGGAAATGTTGAGCCCCTGGACCTACGCCGCAGGCTTTGTTGCGGCGACGGCGGTGTTGCACGCGGCGGGTTATGCGCTGGTGCGGGTGTTGCCGCAGGCCGCAGCGCCCCTGGTGCGACTGGCGGGCGCGGCTTCGGCGGCGACTGGCGTGTGGTTGCTGGCAGGTTGACTCTCTAGTGTCTGACCCGGCCTCTTCGCGGGCAAGCCCGCTCCCACATTGGAATGCGTACACCTGTGGGAGCGGGCTTGCCCGCGAAGGCGGCCTGACAGACACAGCCTCTCTCAGGCCAGCCTCTCTGCTAACATGTCGCGCAATCGCCCCTGCCGTGACGACGCCAGCCAATGCCGCCTGTTTCCCGCTCTGCCTCTCAGCCTGAATTGACCGCCCTGTTCGCCTCGGTGCAACAGCATTTCCTGAACGTCATCGTGCCGCTCTGGCAAGGTCCGGGCTGGAACGCCGATATGGCGTTGCCCTACGAGGCGCTGGATGCCGCACACCAACCACTGCCACCGCAACGCTACCGGGCCATGGCCTGTGCGCGGCAGTTGTATCTGTTTGCCAGCCTGATCGGTCAGATACCGGGCGCCGAAGAGCGTGCCGCCGCGTTGTTCCGCTCCTTGCAGCGGCACTTCCACGATGCCGAGCACGGCGGCTGGTTCTACAGTGTCGATGCACAAGGTGCGCCGCTGGATCAGCGCAAGGATCTCTACACCCACGCCTTCATCCTGTTCGCCTGCGCCCATTACTGGGACAAGGTCCGCGAGCCGCTGGTGGAGTCGGTGCTCAACGCCTCGCTGGAAGTGGTCGCGCAGCGTTTCGCCACGGACGACGGTCTGTACGAAGCCACGCTCGACCGCGACTGGGCATCGCTGGACAGCGGCCCTTTGCAAAACCCGCTCATGCACCTGGCCGAAGCTTTCCTCGCCACCCTGTCGGTGCGTGAAGGCCTCGACGTGCAACAGGCGCTCGTCGGGTTATGCACAGCCATGCACGCGCGCTTCATCGATCCACAGCACGGCGTGTTGATGGAAAAACCGCTGGGGTCTGTGGATAACTGGTTTGAACCGGGGCATCAGTTCGAGTGGTATTTCCTGTTGGAATCCTCGGCGCTGTTGCGCAATTCGACGCTGCATGCCGATCTGGAGCGGGCCTTCGCCTTTACCGAGCAAGTGGGCGTTGATCAGCAGACTGGCGCCGTGCGGGCGATGCTCGATTTCGCAGCCGATGGCGGCGTCCGGGACGCCACGCAACGCATCTGGGCCCAGGCCGAGTACCTACGCGCATTAACGCTGCGCCCGGACAGCGGAGCGGCTGTACTGCGTCAATTGCAGGCATTGCAGCAGCGCTCGCTGCATGCCGGCGGCTGGTACGAATGCCGTGACGAGCACGGAGAAGTCAGCCGCCGCGATATGCCGTCGACCACGCCTTATCACCTGGCGACCTGTTATCGCGGGTTGGCGGAATATCTCGGCTGACTGTTCGGCCGCTTTCGCGAGCAAGCCCGCTCCCACAGGTTGCATACAATCCCTGTGGGAGCGGGCTTGCTCGCGAATGACCTCGAAGAGGTCGCCTTGTCACTCAATCCACTTGCGGTCCCCGGTAAAGCTGATGGTCAGCCATCGCGCAGCATCCGGCTCGCCAAGCTTTGTGGAAATTTCTTCACGCAAACTGTCCAGTTGCCCCACACCGTCCAGCCAGTAATCCTTCGGCAATACGATGTGAATCTCGATAAAACAGGCCCTGCCGTGTTTCTGCACGTAGGAAATGTAATCGTCGAAACCATGCTCGGCCTTCGCCACTTCCATCACCTGACGCACCTTGTCGTCCAGTTGATCCGGGACGATCCCCAGCACATCGCGCAAGGCCGGCCCGAGGATTTTGAACGCTGGGGGGAGCATGCCCAAGGCCAGCAGAATCAGGATCATCGGGTCGACATACACCGCCCACTTGTCGTAACCCTGAGTCTTGAGCAGCAGTGCGATCAGGAAACTCACCAGCAGTCCCGCCGACAGCATCGCGTCCACCAGCCAACTGATGTTGTCGAACTGGATCAGCGATGAGTTGAGCGTGCGATTGCGTTGGCGGACGTAGAAGAAATAAATGAGCTCAACGACAGTGAAGAAGGCCGCGTAGAAAATCACCAGACCGAGTTCGACTTCCCGGCCACCACTGATGATGCCGAACACACCGTTGAGAAAGGCATAAACGGCCACCAGGAATATGAAACTGCCTTCGATCACCAGCACCATGGGCTCCAGGTGCCAGGAACCGAACTGAAAGCGCTGGTTGCTTTCCTTGGCGATCAGCCGGGCGGTGATCAGCATCAGGACCTTGATGAAGGCCGCGATCAACGAAAAGAAGCCATCGAACAGAATGGATTGGGCGCCCGAAACAAAACCGGTGATGATCCCGGCGAATGTCACGGCGAGCATCAGGAAGGTCGATTGTTTGAGCAGCGCCTGCTCGCCTCGATTACTCACTTGATCTCCTCAGATACCTCTAGACCGCCGGGTGCGACGGATTGCTTGAGGGAGGAGTCTAGCTGATGTCCGGATTTATCCGCTCCGGCCCCTTCGCGAGCAAGCCCGCTCCCACATTGGATCGCGGTCTAATGTGGGAGCGGGCTTGCTCGCGAAGAACGATGACTCGGTATTAAGCCTTGCCACCACTGCGATCAATAGCAAACCCAGCCCAGGTCTGGCTCACCGGCATCAGCTCCAGGCTGTTGATGTTGATGTGCGCCGGGGCATTGAGCACCCAGAAGATTGTCTCGGCGATGTCTTGCGGCTGAATCGGCTCGGCGCCAGCGTAAGTGGCGTTGTAGCGCTCCTGGTCACCGGCAAAACGCACCAGCGAGAACTCGCTCTCGCACAGGCCCGGCTCGATGTTGCTGACCCGCACGCCCGTGCCTTGCAGGTCGCAGCGCAGGTTCACGGAGAACTGTTTGACGAACGCCTTGGTCGCGCCATACACATGGCTGCCCGGGTACGGGTAGTTGCCGGCGATGGACCCCAGGTTGACGATACCGGCACCTCGACCGTGGGCAATCAGGCGCGGCAACAGCAGACGGGTGCTGTACATCAGGCCTTTGACGTTGGTATCGACCATGGTGTCCCAATCGTCCAGGTCGCACTTGGGCGCCGGATCAACCCCCAGGGCCAGCCCGGCGTTGTTGATCAACCCGCGCAGTTTTGCAAAGGATGGCGGCAGATTGGCAATCGCCTCCTCCATGGCCTTGCGATCACGCACATCGAGCACCAGGCCATGGACTTCGGTCTGCTTCGACAGCTCGGCGCACAACGCATTGAGGCGCTCTTCACGACGGCCAGTCAGCACCAGTTTCCAGCCGGCCTCGGCAAAACGACGGGCACAGGCTTCACCAAAACCGGAGGTCGCGCCGGTAATAAACAGGGTGTTGGACATCGTGTTCTCCTTGCTTCGGCTGATCGCCAGCCATTGGAATAGAAAATCAGCAGGCAGCATGCCCGGCCTTGTTCACAGCGGCAACCACCGTTCAATCTGTTCAAAAAACGCTCAATCCCGGCAACCCCTTGAACAGCGTGGCCTACAGCCATGTGCGCGCACGTTATCCACAGGCCGGTCCACAGTCTTTGGGGGCAAGTGGAAAAGCTGCAAGCCGCTATCCACAAGGCTTTGCGCGGAGTTTTGAAACTTTTTTGCTTGACCCTCAACCGCCTGCTGTGTAGCCCTTGGCCATTTTCATGACTGACGGGTCAAACCGGCGATGGCGCCAAGCCAGTAACCACGGCCTTCAGCCGAGTCTTTCCAGAGTTTAGTCACAGACTTATCCACAGGCTTGTCCACGCCGATTCCATGCATTTTCATCCCGAACAAAAAGGTTGACAAAGACGCCTGCAAGCTGCGCAAAAACACCTGATCAAAAAACAACCACACCTCTGCAAGCCACGGTTTAAAAGGCCTGCAGCCAGCTACTCCCACGTTATTCACAGCCGGTTCCACAGCAAACGGGGACAAGTCAAAACCGTGGCAAAACAACTATTTGCAGCGTCTTTATGTCGCGCTTTGCGAGCTTTGGAATATTGTTTTCCACAATTTCCCAGAGGCATGCCAAAAACCTGTGGGAGCGAGCTTGCTCGCGATGACTGCGGCACAACTTGCATCGTGGAGACTGACACACCTCTATCGCGCGCAAGCTCGCTCCCACAGGGTTCAGTGGTGTTTTGAAGATGTAAAAAAGCCCCGGCGATTGCGCGCCGGGGCTTGTGCATAACAAAGCAGACTCAGTGCCCGCCGAGATAGGCGCTACGCACATCCTCGTTGACCAACAACTCCTTGCCGGTGCCGGTCATGCGGATTTCGCCGTTGACCATCACGTAAGCCCGGTCAGACAACCGCAGGGCGTGGTTGGCGTTTTGCTCCACCAGGAAGATGGTCATGCCGGTCTTGGCCAGTTCACGCAGGGTGGCGAAGATCTGCTTCACCACGATCGGCGCCAGGCCCAGGCTTGGCTCATCGAGCAGCAACAACTTGGGCCGGCTCATCAGAGCCCGGGCGATGGCGAGCATCTGCTGCTCGCCGCCGGACATGGTCATCGCCCGCTGGGTACGCCGCTCTTCAAGCCTGGGGAACAGCTCGAACATGCGCTGCATATCCTCCTTGGCGTACTTGTCACCGATAGGGATGGTGCCCATCAGCAGGTTCTCCTCGACAGTCATGTCGGGGAACACCCGCCGCCCTTCCGGCGATTGCGCAATGCCGTTGGAGGCGATGTAGTGGGACGACTTGTGGGTAATATCCACGCCCTGATAGAGGATCTGCCCGTCCGCCGCCCTTGGCTGGCCGAAGATCGACATCAGCAGGGTCGACTTGCCGGCACCATTGGAGCCGATCAGGCTGACGGTTTCCCCTTCGTTGATGTGCAGCGAGACACCTTTAAGGGCCTGGATCGGCCCGTAAAACACGTCCAGTTCCTTGAGCTCGAGGATGGGTTTACTCATACCACCTCCTCTTCTTCCGCGCCCAGATAAGCGGCGATCACTTTCGGGTCGTTGCGGATGTCGTCGGGGCCACCCTCGGCGATGACGATGCCGTGGTCCAGCACCACAATGTGGTCGGAGATACTCATAACCATGCCCATGTCGTGTTCGATCAGCACCACGGTCAGATCGTGCTCGTCGCGCAGCAGCCGGATCATCGCGCTCAGCGCTTCGGTTTCCTGAGGGTTGAGGCCGGCGGCCGGTTCGTCGAGGCAGATGATCTGCGGACGGGTGCACATGGCCCGGGCGATTTCCAGGCGGCGTTGCTGACCGTAGGACAGCTCACCGGCCAGGCGGTTGGCGCAGTCCACCAGATCCACCACTTCCAGCCAGTAGAACGCGTGGTCCAGCGCATCGCTTTCGGCCTTGCGATAGCCCTTGGTGTTGAGGATGCCGGCGAGCATGCTGCGATTGACCCACATGTGCTGAGCCACCAGCAGGTTTTCCAGCACCGACATTTCCTTGAACAGGCGAATGTTCTGGAAGGTCCGCGCCAGGCCGGCGCGGTTCACCAGGTGAGTGCCGCCGAACGCCTTGTAGAACAGCCGACTGGCGAAGGATTTCGGCGAAACGAAATCGGTTGGCTTGAACGACTCACCCAGCAACTTGATGACGTTGGTCTGTTGCCCACGAATGTTGAGTTCGATCTTGCCGCCGGAGGCTTTGTAGAAACCGGTCAGGCAGTTGAACACCGTGGTCTTGCCGGCGCCGTTAGGACCGATCAGGGCGAAGATCGAGTTGCGGTGTACTTTCAGGCTGACATCGCTCAACGCCTTGATGCCGCCGAAGTGCATCATCAGCTTTTCTACACTGAGTACGACTTCGCTCATGGCGCTACTCCTTTACGCGGGGTCACACCGGTACGGCTGATCCGAATCAGGCCGCGCGGTCGCCAGATCATCATCAACACCATCAGGATGCCGAACAGCAGCACGCGGTACTCGGCGAAGCCACGCAGCAGTTCCGGGGCGACGGTCAGCACGAACGCTGCAATCACCACGCCTATGGTCGAACCCATGCCACCGAGTACCACGATGGCGAGGATCAGCGCCGATTCGAAGAAGGTGAACGAGGTCGGGTTGACGAAGCCCTGGTAGGTGGCGAAGAACACCCCGGCCAGACCGGCCGTCGAGGCGCCGATGGTGAACGCCGAGAGCTTGACCAGCACGTGGTTCAGACCCATGGAGCGGCAGGCGATTTCGTCTTCGCGCAGGGCTTCCCAGGCGCGGCCGACCGGCATGCGGGTCAGGCGATGCTTGATGTGCAGCACGGCCAGGACCACCAGGAACAACACGGCGTAGATGAAGTAGTACTTCACGTCAGGGTTGTAGGCGATGCCGAAGAACTCATGGAACGGCACCCCGCCCTCTTTCGCCCTTTTTCCGAACTCGATGCCGAAGAAAGTGGGCAACGGCGCTGCCATGCCATTCGGGCCGCCGGTCAGGGACAGCCAGTTATTGAGGATCAACCGAATGATTTCACCGAAGCCCAGGGTCACGATCGCCAGGTAGTCACCGTGCAGGCGCAGCACCGGGAAACCGAGGATGCAACCGGCCAGTCCGGCGGTAATCGCCGCCAACGGCAACACCGTCCAGAAGCCCAGCCCAAGATATTGATAACCGAGCGCCAGGCCATAGGCACCGATGGCGTAGAACGCCACGTAACCAAGGTCGAGCAGGCCGGCCAGGCCGACCACGATGTTCAGCCCCAGCCCCAGCAGCACGTAGATCAGCCCGAGGATGACCACGCCCAACAGGTACGAGTTGGAGAAAAACGGGAACACCACCGCGATAACAATCATCAGCGGGATGATCCAGCGCAGCCGGGATTTGTAATCAGGCGGCAGTACATGGACCCCGGACCCGGTGGTTTCAAAACCCTCGAGGATTCTCAGGCCCTTGGGGGTTTGCAGGAACAGGCTAAGGGCAAAGCGACCGGCCATGACGATGGCGACAATCCAGGCCACCCGGCTCGTTTCCATATTGAAGCCATAGCCATCGAGGACTACGCCGACAATCGGGCCGAACACAATCAGGGCCACCAGGCCGGCAAGAATCGCGTCAACCAGGCTTCTTTTGAGATCAATGGTTTTTTTAGTGGTTGAAGACATCGCTTACACCTTCGACACAAGAGGACGGCCGAGCAGGCCTTGGGGCCGAAAGACCAGAACGAGAACGAGCAGCGAGAAGCTGAAAACGTCTTTGTAGTCCGAGTTCACCAGACCGGAAAACAGCGACTCGGAAATCCCGAGAATGATCCCGCCGAGCATCGCGCCGGGCAGTGAACCAATCCCGCCGAGCACCGCGGCAGTGAACGCCTTGATCCCGATGATGAAGCCGGCATAGAAGTCGAATGTGCCGTAGTTCATGGTGATCAGCACGCCGGCCAGGGCCGCCATCGCTGCACCGATGATGAACACGTAGGAAATCACCCGATCGGTGTTGATCCCCAGGATCGAAGCCATCTTGCGGTCTTGCTGGGTTGCACGGCACATGCGGCCGAGCTTGGTGTACTTGATGACGTAGGTCAGCAGGCCCATCCCGACGAACGCTGCGACCAGAATGAAGACCTTGGTGTAGGTCAACTGAACGAAACCGGTACCGATATCAACGCGCCAGGCACCCGAGAGCAAAGTCGGAACGCCTTGTTGCTTCGCGCCCTGGGAGATCTGTGCGTAGTTTTGCAGGATCAGAGAGATACCGATCGCACTGATCAGCGGTGCGAGTCGAGTGGAGTTACGCAGGGGTTTGTAGGCGACACGCTCGATGACCCAGCCATACACCGCCGTGACGACGATGGTGAAGATCAGTGTGCCAAGCATCAGCAGCGGGAAAGATTCGATACCGAAGTAAGCCAGCAGAGCCAGACTGATTGCCGCGAGGTAAGCGGAAATCATGTAAACCTCGCCGTGGGCGAAGTTGATCATGCCGATGATGCCATAGACCATTGTGTAGCCGATGGCGATCAGGCCATAGACCGACCCGAGGGTCAGGCCGTTGACCAGTTGCTGCAGGAAAATACCATCCATAACGCAATCTCACGCAATGAGAACCTGCACATGTGGCTGTGCGGTTCCTCTAAGGAAAATACAGATATACGTCGGAGCAATGTCAGCCACGATCAGGCAGGCCACCACGGCCCCCTGTAGGAGCGAGCTTGCTCGCGATTGCGGTTTAACATTCAACGAATGAGTTGCCTGCCGGTCCGTCATCGCGAGCAAGCTCGCTCCCACAGGGGAACCGTGGGGTTCACCCAATTGAGTCAGCCCTTACTTCTGTTTTTCCAGCTGGTGGTATTTGCCATCCTTGTCCCACTGGTAAACCACGTAGTCGGAGATTTTCAGGTCGCCCTTGCTGTCCCAGGTCTTCTCGCCCATGACGGTCTTGACCGGGTTTTTCTTCAGCCATGCAGCCGCTTCTTCGCCCTTGTTGGACTTGGCGCCGTTGAAGGCTGCTGCCAGGGTCTGGACCGAAGCGTAGGCGTACAGGGTGTAGCCTTCAGGCTCGGTACCGGCCTTGCGGAAGGCGTCTACCACGGTCTTGCTGTCTGGCAGCAGGCGTGGGTCGGCGCCGAAGGTCATCAGCACGCCGTCAACGAATTGCGGGCCGCCAGCGGTGGTCACCAGCTCGTCGGTCACGATGCCGTCGTCGGACATGAACTTGACGTCCTTGAGGCCTTGTTCACGCAATTGACGCACCAGAGGACCGGCTTCCGGGTGCAGACCACCAAAGTAGACGACGTCAGCGCCGGCGCCGCGGATTTTGGTCACGATGGTGCTGAAGTCTTTCTCGCCACGGGTCAGGCCTTCATACAGCACAGGCGTTACGCCGCGCTTGACCAGTTGAGCCTTGGTAGCATCCGCCAGGCCCTGGCCGTAGGTGTCCTTGTCGTGCAGCACGACAACTTTCTTGCCCTTGAGCACGTCGACGATGTAGTCGCCGGCCACGATGCCTTGCTGGTCGTCACGCCCGCACATACGGAACATGGCGCTCAGGCCGCGCTCGGTAACGGCCGGGTTGGTGGAACCCGGGGTGATGGCGATGATGCCCGCTTCGTCGTAGATCTCGGAGGCCGGAATGGTCGAGGAAGAGCAGAAGTGACCGACTACGCCGGCGACTTTCTGGTTGGTCAGATCCTTGGCGACCGTCACAGCTTGTTTCGGCTCGCAGGCGTCATCGCCCTTGACCAGTACGATTTTTTCCCCGTTAACCCCGCCAGCCGCGTTGACCGCATCGGCCGCGGCCTGTGCACCCTTCATGTACTGTTCGCCAAATGCCGCGTTGGCGCCCGTCATTGGTCCCGCTACGCCGATCTTGATGTCAGCCTGAGCAAACGCAGAAACACCCAGCGCAGTTGCCACTGCGAGGGCCAGAAAGCCTTTCTTGTAAAACGTCTGGGACATGAGGTGGTGCTCCATGGTTTTTTTAATTGGCACTGCGACTTCACTGAATGCTCAGAGCAAGGGCCGTGCCATCGGTTTTTTATTCTGAAAAAAGTCGCTGCTTTCTTGTTATTTCGACTGTTTCGATCCCATTTTCATTGGGCGTGCAACCGTCTAAACCGCGGAAGGTAAAACCATTTTTTATTTGAGGCGCAACCCGACTGCGCCATCATTGCAACCGCGGCTTTAAACAACGTGCAACCAGCCTGTAACAACGTGCGTCACCGAAGTGCACACTGCTGGTGCGGAACTGCTACAACCCGCACCACTACAGGCTAGCTGCAGATCGAAAAAGCGCCGCCTCCCACTGCAAAAATCAACATTCAGATCACGATCCGCAGGCACTGGCCCGCGTGATACAGCGAGAATCCCGCCTCATACAGACAGCTGCGCAACCCCACCCCGGCCAATGGCTGCATGGGTGCAAAGGGAATCGGTAGCGCTTGAGGATTTCCGTTACACAGGTAATCGGCAAAGGCCTTGCCGACCACCGTACCCGTGGTCACGCCCCGGCCGTTGTAACCGGTGACTGCCACCAAACCGGGCGCCGGTTCGAACAGGCGCATCAAATGATCGGGGGTGAAGGCGATGCAACCGGTCCAGGTGCACTCCCATTCCACCGGTTTGAGGTACGGGAAATAGTGTTGCTGCACGCGGTCGGCCCAGGCCTTGAGGAACCAGGCCGGTTTCTGATTGCCATTACCGAGACTGCCAAGCAGCAGGCGACCGTCTTTGTCTCGACGGATACTGCTGAGCACTTGGCGGGTGTCCCAGGAACCCTGGCCACCGGGCAGAATTTGTCGGGCGGCTTCTTCGGTCAGCGGCACCGAGGCCACCTGATAGTAATAACCGGGGAAGAAATTGCGCCGCAGCTCCGTCCAGTCGCCTTCGGTGTAGGCATTGGAGGCAATCACCACTTTCTCGGCCATGACCGAGCCCTGGGCAGTCTGTACTGACCAGCGCTGACCCTGACGTTCGAGTCGGGTGACCGGGGAATGATCGAACAATTGACCGCCCAGGCCGATGGCCGCTTTGGCCAGCCCCGTGGTGTAGGCCATCGGGTTGAGTGTGCCGGCGCGGCGATCGAGCAATGCCGCGGCGATCTTTTTCGTGCCGGTGGCTTGCTCGCAAGCCTGACCGGTGAGCAGCTCTACGGGCGCACCGCGACGCTTCCATTGTTCTTCACGACTGCGCAAGTCGGCCTCGCCACGGGCGTTATGCGCCATGTGCAGCGTACCTTCGCGGCGCAACTGGCAATCGATGTTGTACTTGTCCACTAGGCTGAACACCAGGGAAGGCGCCGCCCCCAGCATGCGGTTGAGCTGGCTGCCAACCGCCTCGCCAAACCCGGCTTCGATCTCGTCCGGGGGAATCCACATCCCGGCATTGACCAGCCCGACGTTGCGCCCGGAACCACCATGGCCGGCGCGATGGGCCTCCAGCACGCAAACAGTCTTGCCTTGCTCCAGCAGATGCACCGCCGCCGACAAACCGGTAAACCCGGCGCCGATGACGCAGACATCCACCGTGACCTCACCCTTGAGGGCCGAATTGTCCGGCCTTTGCGGCGTCAGTTTTTCCCACAGACACTCTTCGCGTAACGGCATTGCCAGACTCCAAGCAGAAACCTAACAAACACATACTTCAAATGTGGGAGCGGGCTTGCTCGCGAATGCGTCGGCACATCCAGCATCAATGTGACTGATAAACCGCTTTCGCGAGCAAGCCCGCTCCCACAGGGGATCACTGTTCGACACGAGACTTAGTCGAACGTAATACCCTGCGCCAACGGCAACTCCAGCGAATAGTTCACGGTGTTGGTCTGGCGGCGCATGTAGCCGCGCCATGCATCGGAGCCGGACTCACGACCGCCGCCGGTTTCTTTCTCGCCACCAAACGCGCCGCCGATTTCCGCGCCGCTCGGGCCGATGTTGACGTTGGCAATGCCGCAGTCGCTGCCCACCGCCGACATGAACTGCTCGGCTTCACGCACGTCGGTGGTAAAGATGCACGAGGACAGGCCTTGTGGCACGGCGTTGTTCAGGCGCAGGGCTTCCTGGAAATCGCTGTAGCCAACCACGTACAGGATGGGAGCGAAGGTTTCGTGGCAGACCACATCGCTTTGCTCCGGCATTTCGACGATAGCCGGCGACACGTAGTAGGCATTCGGGAACTTGTCTTGCAGCTGACGCTCACCGCCAAACACCCGGCCGCCCTCACTCAAGGCCTGCTCCAGCGCATCCCGCATGTTGTCGAAACTTTGCTTGTCGATCAGCGGGCCGATCAGGTTGCCTTCCAGCGGATGGCCGATACGCACTTTCGAGTACGCGGCTTTCAGGCGGGTGACGATTTCTTCTTTCACCGACTCATGGGCAATCAGGCGACGCAACGTGGTGCAACGCTGACCGGCAGTGCCGACGGCGCTGAACAGGATGGCTCGTACGGCCATGTCCAGGTCGGCGCTTGGGCCGAGGATCATTGCGTTGTTGCCGCCCAGTTCGAGGATGCTGCGGGCAAAACGCGCGGCGATTTTCGGCGCCACTTCACGGCCCATGCGGGTGCTGCCAGTGGCGCTGACCAGCGCGACACGCGGATCATCGACCAAGGCTTCGCCGGCATCACGACCGCCAATAATCACCTGGCTCAGGTGCGGTGGCGCATCGCTGAAGTTTTTCAGCACGCGATCGAACAGCGCCTGGCAAGCCAGTGCTGTCAGTGGCGTCTTTTCCGACGGCTTCCAGATCACCGGGTTGCCGCAGACCAGCGCCAGCGTGGCGTTCCAGGCCCAGACCGCCACCGGGAAGTTGAACGCACTGATCACCCCGACAACGCCCAGCGGATGCCAGGTTTCGCGCATGTGGTGGCCAGGACGCTCGGAGGCGATGGTCAGACCGTACAACTGACGGGACAGGCCGACGGCGAAGTCGCAGATGTCGATCATTTCCTGAACTTCACCCAGGCCTTCCTGGGTGATCTTGCCGGCCTCCCAGGACACCAGCTCGCCGAGGTCGGCCTTGTATTCACGCAGGATGTCACCCAGTTGCCGCACCAGCTCGCCACGGCGCGGTGCCGGAACCTTGCGCCACAGTTCGAACGCATGATCTGCGCGACTGATGTGTTGCTCGACTTCAGCAGCGCCTTCCCAGTTGACGGCGGCGATCCTGCTGCCATCGATCGGCGAATGCACCGGCACTTTGCCGTTCTGGTACAGGGCCGGGTTCACACCTAGACGATCAAGCAATGCGGCAACCATGGGTCACTCCTCAAGCAAAAGACAGAACACGTGCAGCCGGAAAATCACGGCTGATCAGACCTGTAGTTTTAGCTGCCCGGAGGTTACTCAACAAACGACCTTTAAGAGAGATATCATTCCGTTTATTCATGCTGTGCATTGCTGGCAATAAGAAACAAGAACCAAGGACCGCCCATGCTGAATAAACGCTACTTGCCATCGATCGCTGCATTGCAGTGCTTCGAGGCCGTCACCCGGCATTTGAGCTTCACCCGGGCCGCCGAAGAGTTGAACCTGACCCAAAGCGCCGTGAGCAAACAGGTCGCGCAACTCGAAGAGCTGTTGCAGCACCTGCTGTTTCGCCGGGTGCGCCGCCGCCTGCAGATGACGCCGGCTGGCGATCTGTACCTGGTTGAGGTGCGAAAAATCCTCACGCAGGTCGAGATGTCGACCCATTACCTGCGTTCCTACGGTGGCGAAACGGAAGTCCTGCGGGTTTCGACGCCCCCCACTTTCGGTGCACGCTGGCTGGTGCCGCGCCTGAAAGGCTGGCGCCTGCGGCATCCGTCGATCCATCTGGACCTGTGCAGCGAGCAGGAAGCCGACGACCTGCTGCAAGGTCGCAGCGACCTGGCGTTCTACTTCGGCCAGGGCTCACGGCCCGGCACCGAATGCCTGAAGCTGTTCGGCGAAGAGCTGGTGCCGGTGTGCGCCCCGGGCAGCCTGCCGGACGCACCGTTTACCGATCCGACACAACTGACTGACCTGGTCCTGCTGCAAAACGCTTCCCGCCCCCAGGCCTGGCATGACTGGTTCGACCATCAGGGCTACCACACCGAGCACAGCTACCACGGACCGCGCTTCGAAACCTTTTACATGTGCATCCGCGCCGCCCAGGTCGGCTGCGGCGTGGCGCTGTTACCCCGTTTTCTGGTGGAAGAGGAACTGGCCGACGGCAAGCTGGTCATTCCCTGGCAGCATGCAATGCCCAGCACCGACGCCTACTACCTGGCGTACCCGGAACATTCGGCGGAAGTCCCCAAGGTGCGGGACTTTGTGAAGTGGATGCTGGAGCAGATCGATAGCCCGGATGTGATGCAACATTAAACCCTTGCACAATCCCTGTGGGAGCGAGCTTGCTCGCGATGGCGTCATCACATTCAACATTTATATCACCTGACAGGTTGCTATCGCGAGCAAGCTGGCTCCCACAGGGGAATTGCAGCGGTCAAAAAACTGCTGGCAATCCTGCCCAGTGATATGCGCCACTAGCGCCACTGATCAATACCGCTGCAACGCCGGAGATTCCCGTTATGAGCGAGAGTGTGTTTGCCGATCGCATCGTGCAGAACCTGCTCGACACCGACTTCTACAAACTGACGATGATGCAGGCGGTGCTGCATAACTACCCGAACGTCGAAGTCGAATGGGAGTTTCGTTGCCGTAACAGCGAGGACCTGCGCCCGTACCTGGCGGAAATCCGCTTCCAGATCGAGCGCCTGGCCGAACTGAGCCTGAGCGCCGACCAGTTGAGCTTTCTGGAACGCATCAGCTTCCTGAAGCCGGACTTCCTGCGCTTTCTCGGGTTGTTTCGCTTCAACCTGCGTTACATCCACACCGGCCTCGAAAACGGTGAATTGTTTATCCGCCTGCGGGGCCCCTGGCTGCATGTAATCCTGTTCGAAGTGCCGCTGCTGGCGCTGGTCAGCGAGGTGCGCAACCGCTATCGCTACCGCGAAGTCGTGTTGGAACAGGCCCGCGAGCAGCTCTACCGCAAGTTCGACTGGCTGAGCGCCAACGCCAGCAGCGACGAATTGTCCGAATTGCAGGTGGCCGATTTCGGCACCCGTCGTCGCTTTTCCTACCGCGTGCAGGAAGAAGTGGTGAATGTGCTCAAGCACGATTTCCCCGGACGCTTCGTCGGCACCAGCAACGTTCACCTGTCCCGGGAGCTGGACATGAAACCCCTGGGCACCATGGCCCACGAATGGATCATGGCGCACCAGCAACTTGGCCCGCGGCTGATCGACAGCCAGATCGCCGCACTCGATTGCTGGGTCCGTGAATACCGTGGCCTGCTGGGGATTGCCCTGACCGACTGCATCACCATTGATGCCTTCCTCGGCGATTTCGATCTGTTTTTCGCCAAGCTTTTCGACGGTTTGCGCCACGACTCAGGCGATCCGGTGGTTTGGGCGGAAAAAGCCATCGCCCACTATCACAGGCTCGGCATCGACCCGATGAGTAAGACGCTGACTTTCTCCGACAGCCTGACCCTGCCCAAGGCTCTGGAGATATTCCGGGCGCTGCGCGGTCGGATCAATGTCAGCTTCGGCATCGGTACCAACCTGACGTGTGATATTCCGGGTGTCGAACCGATGAGCATCGTGCTTAAAATGACCGCCTGCAACGGCCAGCCGGTGGCGAAGATCTCCGACGAGCCAGGCAAGACGCACTGTAAAGACCCGAATTTCGTCGCTTACCTGCGACACGTTTTCCAGGTTCCTGCCGCCCTTTCAAGTACATCAAGCAAGGAGTGAATTCATGCAAGCCGTACAGCGTGAGATTGCTGAACAGCTCAAGGTCCAGCCGCCATTCGCCGACGAAGCCGCCCTTGAGGCCGAAGTCGCCCGGCGGGTGACCTTCATTCAGGACTGCCTGGTCAATTCCGGGCTCAAGACCCTGGTACTGGGCATCAGTGGTGGTGTCGACTCCCTCACCGCCGGCCTGCTGGCCCAACGGGCCGTCCGTGAACTGCGCCAGCGCAGCGGTGATGCCGCCTACAAATTCATCGCCGTGCGCCTGCCCTACGAAACCCAGTTCGATGAACACGACGCCCAGGCTTCAGTGGATTTCATCAAGCCGGACGAGCGCCACACCGTGAACATCGGTCCGGCGGTCAAATCCCTGGCCAATGAAGTAGCGGCCTTCGAAGGCAAACATGCGGTGTCGGTGGACTTCGTGCTCGGCAACACCAAGGCGCGCATGCGCATGGTCGCCCAGTACACCATCGCCGGCGCGGCCCATGGCCTGGTGATCGGCACCGATCACGCGGCGGAAGCGGTGATGGGTTTCTTCACCAAGTTCGGTGACGGCGCCTGCGACCTGGCGCCACTGAGTGGCCTGGTGAAAAATCAGGTCCGCGCCATCGCCCGCAGCTTCGGCGCGCCGGAGTCGCTGGTGGAGAAAGTCCCGACCGCCGATCTGGAGGACCTGTCGCCCGGCAAACCGGACGAAGCGTCCCACGGCGTGACCTATGCCGAGATCGATGCGTTCCTGCACGGCAACCCGGTGCGTGAAGAGGCGTTCAAGATCATTGTTGATACCTACAACAAGACCCATCACAAGCGGGTGATGCCGTTTGCGCCTTGAGGCGTGAGTGAATGAAAAAGCCCGCTGAAGTGTTGAGCTTCAGCGGGCTTTTTCTTTGGCCAGAACAGGCATCGATGCTTCTGGCCCCTTCGCGGGCAAGCCCGCTCCCACAGGTACGGTGGCGGCCCTGTGGGAGCGTGGCTTGCCCGCGATGAACGATAACGCGGTGGTCAGTCTTACTTCAGAGTCACGGTGCCTTTCATCATCGAGATGTGGCCCGGGAACGAGCAGAAGAAACCGTACTTTTGAGCGGCATCGAGCTTGGACACATCGAAGGTCACCGAATCGGTTTCCTTGGCGCCGATGATCTTGGTGTGGGCGATCACGCGGGCATCGCCTTCCTTCAGGTAGTTCTTGTCGATACCGGCGCTCAGGCCGTCGGTGGCGATCGGCTGCATGTCGGCTTCTTTACTCAGCACCCAGTTATGGCCCATGACGTTCTTCGGCAAGCTGCCGGAATGCTTGAGTTCCACGGTAAACGTCTTGCAGCTCTTGTCGATTTCAATGGCCTTCGTGTCGAAAGACATCTGGTCGGTGGAGTCGACGGTGACTTTGCACTCTGCAGCCATCAATTGGCTGCTGGCCAGTGTCAACAGGGATACCGCAACAAGTTTGGCAAACATGGTGAATCTCCAAGGCAGGGTTAAGGAAATCGCGAATAAACAGAAGACTGCCTGAAAACTTCGCAAGTTCATATGACTTGAATCAAAAATTGTATACAACTTTCGCGCTATGGCACCGATGCGAAATATCTACCGGCCAAGTGTCTGGCCCGGGCCTATCATCAGGCCGTCCCCCTTCAATTGGAATGTCTGTCATGTCGATCAACAGCTTGTTGTGCAGTTTGCTGGCCGCCTACGCCTGCGGCGCCAGCGGCACGTACGAAACCCCGGAACACCAAGTCTAGCCCTTGGAGTGCCGTGCGCCTGCCTTTACTCTGTGGCCCTGATCGACCAAGGAGCAAGGCATGTCTTTAACATCCGTTTGTGTATTTTGTGGTGCCAGCACCGGCACCAACCCGGCTTACCGCGAAGCAGCCGTGGCCCTTGGCCGGGCGTTGGCCGAGCGCAAGCTGACCCTGGTGTATGGTGGTGGCGCCGTGGGCTTGATGGGCATCGTCGCCGATGCGGCCCTGGCGGCCGGCGGTGAAGTGATCGGCATCATCCCGCAAAGCCTCAAGGACAAGGAAATCGGCCACAGCGGCCTGACTCGCCTGGAAGTCGTCGATGGCATGCACGCGCGCAAGGCGCGGATGGCCGAGCTCAGCGATGCCTTTATCGCACTACCCGGCGGCCTTGGCACCCTCGAAGAGCTGTTCGAAGTCTGGACCTGGGGCCAGCTCGGCTACCACGGCAAACCGCTGGGTTTGCTGGAAGTGAATGGTTTCTACAGCAAATTGACGTCTTTTCTTGATCACATCGTCGGCGAAGGCTTCGTTCGCGGGCAGCACCGTGACATGCTGCAAGTGAGCGAATCGCCGCAAACCCTGCTCGATGCTCTGGATGCCTGGCAACCGTCCATAGCGCCAAAATGGGCCGAGCAAAAACCCAGCTAACGGCTCGGCACCGATACAGGGCAGAATATGCGCCGCTCAACCTCACCTTCGACCCCAGAGGATCGCCCATGGCTAAACCTAATTATTCCTTCGCCAAACGTCAGAGAGACTTGGCCAAGGAGCAGAAGAAAGAGGAAAAGCTTCAGCGCAAGAAAGCTACAGCTGAAGAAGCGGCACTGAACCCTGAGGGTGAAGTGGCGGCAGAAGACGATGTTGATGCACCGAAAGACTCGGCGCCCGACGCCTGAGAACCTCCGGGCCGGTTGATCTGAACAGGCCCACCGGATCTGTGTAAAGGGTTGGCAGCTTTGCTGCCGACCCACACAGGCCAATCGAATGACCCAAACACACCGTAATTCCCTGTGGGAGCGAGCTTGCTCGCGATGACGGCCGCACATCCAATATCAAATTGACTGACACACCGCTATCGCGAGCAAGCTCGCTCCCACAGTTGATCTTCGTTAATCCAGTGGCATCACCGTCACCCGAACTTCCGGGTCGTGGTTCCCTCCCCCAAGAATCACCCCCCGCAACGGCGACACATCGGAAAAATCCCGGCCCCAGGCCAGGGTGATGTGCTCCAGTGCCGGCTGCACATTGTTGGTCGGATCGAAATCCACCCACCCCAGCACCGGGCAAAACACTGACACCCAGGCATGGGAGGCGTCGGCACCGATCAGTCGTGGCTGGCCCGGCGGTGGCTGGGTCAGCAGGTAGCCGCTGATGTAGCGCGCGGCCAAGCCCCGGGAGCGTACGCAGGCGAGCATCAGGTGGGCAAAGTCCTGACATACCCCGCGCCGACGCTCCAACACTTCTACCAGCGGCGTCGCCACCTGAGTCGCTTCGGCATCGAAGGTAAATTCGCTGAAGATTTTCTCCATCAACGCCTGAACGCCGAGCAACAGCGGCCGCCCCGTCGGGAAGCAGCTCTCGGAAAATTCGACGAAGTTGCGCTTTAGATGCACGTAAGGTGATTCGAAGCGGTAACGGCAGGCTTCAAGCAATTCGGGCGACAACGGCTGGCTGCTGTAAGTCAGCGCGCTACGGGTGTCTTCCCATGCGGGTGAAAGATTGAAGTCCAGCACGGGCCGGGGAAGTACCTCGATCGTGAGGCTGGCATTGACCAGCAGCTCATCATGAGGACGTTCAAACGCCAGCCGGGTCAGCGGATTGCCGAATACATCCAGTTCATCGCGGCGCGAGGTCGGCTGCGGACTGATCTGCAATTGCCGGTCGGTGCAGCGCTGCCAGGCACAAGGCCGCGGCCACAAATGCGCCAGTTGCTGGGCCAGGGACACCGGGCTGTCGTAGTGATAATGGGTGTCGTGGAAAATCTGGTAGTGAGCGCTCATCAGACGGACACCGTGCGCTGGCTGACATCATCGACATGGGCGAAATGCCGCAGCGCCAGGCGATCGGAAACCTGCCCGCTGGCGTCGGCGATCTCTTGCAGCAGCGCGGCCAGCCCCTCGATGGCAGCGCGAACACTCGCGTCGCCGAACAGCGGGTTTTCCAGGCAGCCCAGATCGAATCGCGCCAGACGCTCGACCAATTGCGGCAGCGCTGCTTCACGCGGCACGCCAAAGTCATCGTTGAGGCGTTTGAGTGTGCGGGTCACCAGTTTCAATTGGAACAACACGGCGTGAGGGTTCTGCTCGTCGAGCAATAGCAGGTCGAGCACCGGGATCAGCTGCGCCACCGCCAGGTATCGAGAACGGTAAGTGATGCTGCTGTTGCCCAGCTCCAGCAACCACTCCAGCCCGGCCTGATCGAAAACCCCGGCGCCCCGCAGGAACGCCGCCAGGCTGCCGCTGAGAAATTGCAGGCGTTCGATTCGCCGACCAATCATCAGGAAACGCCAGCCTTCATCCCGGGTCATGTCGTCCAGGGCAAAGCCGGACAGCGCCGCCAGGGACATCACCAGACGATTGAGAAAATCCAGCAACTCACCGAAATCCGGCTCTTCGGTTTCCAGCTCCATGGCTTCGCGCTGCAACTCCACCAGCGCCTGCCAGTTTTCCCGCGAGAGCTTGCCGCGCACCTGCGAAGCAGCCCACTGCAAGCGTTGCAGGTTGGAACGCAGACTGAACGGCCAGTCATCGCCGAGCAGCGCCGCCAACAGGCGTTCCGGCAACTCGCCCTCCTCGGGCAGCAACATCAGCCGTTCGCCGAGGTCCACCGCTGCCTGCAGGGCTTGCGGGTCGTCGCCGTCGACATAGCGCGCCAGCATGATGCGCAGTAAACGGGCGCTGTCGTCGCAACGCTCGCAATAACGACCAAACCAGAACAGGTTTTCCACCACCCGCGACGGCAAGTACGGATCGCGCCGCACCAGGTCATGCACACCGATGTTGCGTTGGGCCTTCCATTGTTCGCCGCTCGGCGCACGATCGCCCAGCACCCAGGTGTCTTTACTGGCGCCGCCGCGCTGCATCGACACCACTTCGGCATCGGCTTGGGCGGCGACCCGGGTCAAGCCACCGGGCAGTACCCGATATCCCTCGCGGCTGGCCACTGCATACACGCGCATGCCGATGGCACGGGGTTGCAGTTGACCGTCTTCGGCTTGCCAGATCGGCGCCTGGGACAATTGCGCAAGTTCTTGCGCCACATAGGCATAAGGACGCGCCTGCATGCGCTCTGCGAGCTCGTTGCGCTGCTTATCACTCAAATCACGGCCAAATACCGGTGCAAAGCTCTGGGACGGAAACGCCGGTTTGATCAGCAACTCTGGAAGTTTCTCCAGGGCCTGGGCCAGAACCGGCGCTTCACCGCACCACCAAGTGGCGATGGACGGCAGGATCAGTTCTTCGCCAAACAGGAATTGATTGATCTTCGGCAGAAAACCCAACAAACCCGGCGATTCCAGCACACCGCTGCCGAGGGCGTTGGCCACCAGAACCCGCCCCTGCCGCACAGCCTCAAGCAGGCCAGGCACGCCGAGGGCGGAGTCGGTTCGCAGCTCCAGCGGATCGCAGAAGTCATCGTCGAGCCGGCGCATGATCGCGTGGACCCGACGCAGGCCACTCAGGGTCTTCAGGTAGACCGTGGCATCGCGCACCGTCAGGTCACCGCCCTCCACCAGCGGATAACCGAGCTGACGAGCCAGATACAGATGTTCAAAATAGCTTTCGTTGAAACGCCCCGGTGTCAGCAGCACCACCAACGGTGCGTCTCCGTCACTCGGGGCCTGACGGACCAGGGTTTCCTGCAAGGTGCGGAAGAACCCGGCCAGGTGCTGCACCTTCAGATCGCGGTACAGCTCGGGAAAGGCCCGGGACACGATCGTGCGGTTTTCCAGCGCATATCCGGCCCCCGAAGGCGCCTGGGTACGATCCGCCGTCACCCACCAGCGGCCATCGGGTGTGCGCGCCAGATCCACGGCATACAGGTGCAGAAAGGCTCCGTCAGGCGGGCTGATGCCCTGACAGGGCCAAAGGAAGTTGTTGTGACCGAACACCAGCTCGGCGGGCAGCAGACCTTCGGCAATCAGCCGTTGCGGACCGTAAAGGTCAGCCAGCACGGCATTGAGCAACCGCGCCCGCTGAGCGATGCCGGCCGACAACTGTTGCCACTCGTCAGCCGCGATGACATGGGGCAGCAGGTCCAGCTCCCACGGCCGGTCCGCGCCCTTGGGGTCGGCATAGACGTTATAGGTAACGCCGTTTTCCTGAATCTGCCGGGTCAGCAGGGCCTGACGCTGCACCAGTTGTGCCGGCGTGCTGCGTTGCAACTGTTCGAACAGCCGGCGCCAGTGCGGGCGCACGGCGCCACTGTCGTCGAGCAGTTCGTGATAGGTGCCCGCCGTCAGCGGGTAGCGGTCTAGCAGGTCAGGCATGGAAAGCTCGGCAGACAGCAATGAACGGTCAGACTAACGCAGGCTCGTGACGCCCGGATATACGAAAAATCCGAGCGTCGCGTACGGTTTAGAAACGTCGCAAATCGAGTGTCATCGGCAACTCGTCGCTGATTTCCAGATTGGGTACAGGAAACTTTCCCGGCGTGTGTCCGAGGCGGAAGAAGCGCGCCATTCGCCGGCTTTCCGCTTCGTTGGCATTCACCGGCAAACTGTCGTAGTTGCGCCCGCCCGGATGGGCGACGTGGTACTGACAACCGCCCAGCGAGCGCTGCATCCAGGTGTCGAGCAGGTCGAACACCAGGGGCGCGTGGACCGCAATGGTCGGTTGCAGGCAGTTAGCCGGTTGCCAGGCACGGAATCTCACGCCAGCGACGAATTCGCCTACACGCCCGGTGGGCTGCAATGGCACCGGAATGCCGTTGCAGGTCAGCAGATATCGCTGGGGCGGCAAGCCGCTGAGCTTGACCTGCAAACGCTCCAGTGACGAATCCACGTAGCGCACCGTACCGCCCATGGCGCCCTCTTCGCCCAGCACGTGCCAGGGCTCGAGCGCCTGGCGCAGTTCCAGCGCAATGCCGCTGACGGCGTAGTCGCCAACCTTGGGGAAACGGAATTCCAGATGCGCGGCGAACCATTCGGCCCGCACCGGATAACCGGCGGAGTTGAGGTCGACGATGACATCGGCGAAGTCTTGTTCGATAAAGTGCGGCAACAGGAAGCGATCGTGCAGCTCCGTGCCCCAGCGCGCCAGTTTCGGCGGCGCATAGGGCTCGCGCCAGAACCGCGCAACCAGCACCCGCAGCAACAATTGTTGCACCAGGCTCATGCGCGCATGGGGCGGCATCTCGAACGCACGTAGCTCCAGCAATCCGAGGCGCCCGGTGGCACCGTCCGGCGAATAGAGTTTGTCGATGCAGAACTCGGCGCGGTGGGTGTTGCCGGTTACATCGATCAGCAGGTTGCGCAGCAGTCGATCCACCAGCCATGGCGGGCACTCCTCACCCGCTTCAGGCATCTGCGCGAAGGCGATTTCCAGCTCGTACAAGGCATCGTTGCGCGCCTCATCGACCCGCGGCGCCTGGGACGTCGGGCCGATGAACAATCCGGAAAACAGGTAGGACAGCGACGGATGGTTATGCCAGTAGCTGATCAGGCTGCGCAGCAGATCCGGGCGACGCAGAAACGGTGAGTCCCCCGGTGTCGCGCCACCCAGCACGAAATGGTTACCACCGCCCGTGCCGGTATGCCGGCCGTCGATCATGAATTTCTCGGTGGTCAGCCGAGTCTGGCGCGCTTGTTCGTAGAGGAATTCGGTGCGCTCGACCAACTCATCCCAGGTCGCGGACGGCTGCACGTTGACCTCGATCACCCCCGGGTCCGGGGTGATGCGCAAGTTGCTCAGGCGTGGATCGCTCGGCGGTTCATAGCCCTCCAGCAACACCGGGCACATCAGCTCTTGCGCGGTGGCTTCGATGGCTGCGACCAGCTCGAGGTAATCCTCGACCCGCTCCAGCGGCGGCATGAACAGGTACAAACGGCCTTCTCGCGCCTCGGCACAGAACGCCGTGCGGGTCAGCCAGTCGGCGGATTCGTCGATGTTTGGCGCACGGTCTTCTGCGACGGCTGCGCCTTGGCTCTGAAGCTGCCCTGTGTCGGGCAGCGGCGGGAAATCCTGATTCGGGTCCTGCGGATAAATGAACGGATACTCCGCCGCCTTCACCCAAGGCTGCGAACCCAGCGGCAAGCGATAACCGAGTGGAGAATCCCCCGGCACCAGACGGCAGTGCTCATCGCGCAGATACCAGCGCCCGCTCTGCCACTGGTCGCCCTTGGCGGTGCGCGCCAGCGGCAGAACCTGGCCGATGACCTTGTCCAGGCCTTGACTGAAGACCTTGCGCAGACGCGCACGCTCCATTGGCTCTTCCAGGCGTGAGTCTTCGGCGCTGACGTTTTGCGGCAACATGCCTTCGCGCCAGAGGTAATAGAAATTGTCTTCGTAGGCTGGGAACACAAAGCGTGTCGGAATCTTCAAGCGTTCGGCGACACTCGCCAGAAAACGCCCGGCAAGCGCACCGTCGGCGCCATAATCCTCCTGCTCGTCGGCGATCAGCGCGCTGTTGTGCCAGATCGGTACGCCGTCACGGCGCCAGTAGCAATTGAGCGACCAGCGCGGCAGTTGCTCGCCGGGATACCACTTGCCCTGCCCGAAATGCACCAGCCCCTGGGGCGCGTAGTGCTTGCGCATGCGCTGGAACAGTTCGGCGGACAACCGTCGTTTATCCGGCCCCAGTGCCGCGGTATTCCACTCGGCGCCGTCCGGGTCATCGATGGACACAAAGGTCGGCTCGCCGCCCATGGTCAGGCGTACATCGCCTTCCAGCAAATCAGCATCGATCCGTCGGCCCAGGGCCTGGATCGCCAGCCACTGATCGTCGCTGTAGGACTTGGTGACCCGTGGTGCTTCCCAAATCCGCTCCACGGACATTTCGTGGCTGAATTCGCACTCGCAGGGTTCCACCAAACCACTGATCGGCGCCGCAGAGGACGGATCGGGACTACAGGCCAATGGAATATGTCCTTCACCGGCAAACAGTCCGGAGGTCGCATCCAGGCCGATCCAGCCGGCGCCGGGCAGGTACACCTCGCACCAGGCGTGCAGGTCGGTGAAATCCACGTCGGTGCCGGACGGACCGTCGAGACTTTTGACGTCGGCGGTCAGCTGGATCAGGTAACCCGACACGAAACGCGCCGCCAGCCCCAGGTTGCGCAGCAGTTGCACCAGCAACCAGGCGGAGTCGCGACACGAACCTGAGGCCTGGTCGAGGGTGTGCTCAGGTGTTTGTACGCCGGGCTCCATGCGGATCAGGTAGTCGATGTCTTCGCTCAAACGCTGGTTGAGCGCGACGAGAAAGTCCACGGCGGGTAACGGTGTGCGGTCGATGCCGTCCAGGTAGGCCTTGAACTTCGGCGTCAGGGGCAGGGTTTCCAGGTACGGCGCCAGCTCCTTGCGCTCATCCGCGGCATAGGTGAAGGGGATTTTTTCCGCGTAGGGTTCGAGGAAGAAGTCGAACGGATTGAAGATCGCCATTTCGGCCAGCAGATCGACTTCGATTCGCAACTCTTCGGTTTTTTCCGGGAACACCAGCCGCGCCAGGTAATTGCCCTGAGGGTCCTGCTGCCAGTTGATGAAGTGCTGTTCGGGGGAGACTTTCAACGCATAGGACAGAATCCGCGTGCGGCTGTGGGCGGCGGGACGCAGGCGAACGATCTGCGGGCCGAGTTCGACAGCGCGGTCATAGCGGTAATGCGTGACGTGGTGCAATGCGACATGAATCGACACGGCGTGCCTCCTGCGAGCCTTGAGCGTATTGGAAAGCGCGCAAGACTTATGCCATCCAGCAATGCTGGCGCTTTCTTCGGTTGCCTGAGGCAGTACAGCACCAAAATCGGGCGATGCGCAGAATTGGCTTGCAAGAGTTGCACGTATTTGTGGCGTTCAGCTGCATAGTCGCTGCCAAACCCGGCCTCTTCGCGAGCAAGCCCGCTCCCACAGGGATCTGCTGCGAACACACAATCGCGGGCAACCTCGAACACTGTGGGAGCGGGCTTGCTCGCGAAGAGGCCAGTTGCCACACCCCACTTTCAGGCTGTGATACAGCCTTTACTCCTCCAGAAACGCAAAACGCCAACCCGAAGGTTGGCGTTTTGTTCAGCTCAAGCGAGGCTTAGCGCGGCACGACCGGCTTGCGGGTCGGCTTTGGCCCCTTGCCTTTAGCCGCATCCTTGCGTTCCTTGGCCGCCTGCTGGTTGCGGGCGAACGCCGCAGCCTTGGCCTGTTCACGCTTGTCCCACGGGTTGCCGCCATCGCTGGCACGTGGTGGCAGGCCGGTGTGCTGGGTCAGGATCTTGGTGGTCTTTTCCCCTGCAACCTTGTGGCTGCCGGCCGGCGTCGAGTTCTTGCGACGGGCGCTCTGGTAGCTGTCAGTCGACGGCTGATGCAAAGGAATCAACTGGTTCTTGCCCGGCCCGATCAGGTCGGCGCGGCCCATGCGGGTCAGTGCCTCACGCAGCATCGGCCAGCCTTTCGGGTCGTGATAACGCAAGAACGCCTTGTGCAGTCGGCGCTGCTCCTCGCTCTTGACGATGGTCACCGCGTCACTCTTGTAGGTGACCTTGCGCAGCGGGTTCTTGCCCGAGTGGTACATCGCGGTGGCGGTGGCCATCGGCGACGGGTAGAACGCCTGCACCTGGTCGGCACGGAAGCCGTTGCCCTTGAGCCACAGGGCCAGGTTCATCATGTCTTCATCGGTGGTGCCCGGGTGGGCGGCGATGAAGTACGGAATCAGGTACTGCTCCTTGCCCGCTTCCTTGGAGTACTTCTCGAACATGCGCTTGAACTTGTCATAGCTGCCGATGCCCGGTTTCATCATCTGGTTGAGCGGACCTTCCTCGGTGTGTTCCGGGGCGATCTTCAGGTAGCCACCGACGTGGTGGGTCACCAACTCTTTAACGTACTCCGGCGACTCGACCGCGAGGTCATAGCGCAGGCCGGAAGCGATCAGGATCTTCTTCACACCCGGCAATTCACGGGCACTGCGGTACAACTGGATCAGCGCCGAGTGGTCGGTGTTCAGGTTCGGGCAGATGCCAGGGAACACGCACGATGGCTTGCGGCAAGCGGATTCGATTTCCGGGCTCTTGCAGGCAATGCGGTACATGTTCGCGGTCGGGCCGCCGAGGTCGGAAATCACGCCGGTAAAGCCCGGAACCTTGTCACGAATTTCTTCGATTTCGCGAATGATCGACTCGTGGGAACGGTTCTGGATGATCCGGCCTTCGTGCTCGGTGATCGAGCAGAAGGTGCAGCCGCCGAAGCAGCCACGCATGATGTTCACCGAGAAACGGATCATGTCGTAGGCCGGGATTTTTTCCTTGCCATACGCCGGGTGCGGAATGCGCGCATAAGGCATGCCGAACACGTAGTCCATTTCTTCGGTGGTCATCGGAATCGGTGGCGGGTTGAACCAGACGTCGACTTCGCCGTGCTTCTGCACCAGCGCACGGGCGTTGCCCGGGTTGGTTTCCAGGTGCAACACGCGGTTGGCGTGGGCGTAGAGCACTGCGTCATTGCGGACCTTTTCCACCGACGGTAGACGAATCACGGTCTTGTCGCGGGTCATGCGCGGGCTGGCCAGGATCTGCACGACCTTGGCTTCCTGCGGATCTTCAACCGGACCTTTTTCCTGCTCGATGGCGCAGGCCTGGGTGTCCTGGGTGTTGACGTACGGGTTGATGATCTTGTCGATCTTGCCCGGACGGTCGATGCGCGTGGAGTCGACTTCGTACCAGCCTTGCGGTGTGTCACGACGGATGAACGCGGTGCCGCGCACGTCGGTGATGTCTTCGATCTTGTGACCGTAGGACAGGCGCTGGGCGACTTCGACAATCGCACGCTCGGCGTTACCGTAGAGCAGGATGTCGGCGCTGGCGTCGATCAGGATCGAGTTGCGCACACGGTCCTGCCAGTAGTCGTAGTGAGCGATGCGGCGCAGGGACGCTTCGATGCCGCCGAGCACGATCGGCACGTGCTTGTAGGCTTCCTTGCAGCGCTGGCTGTAGACCAGGCTGGCGCGGTCCGGACGCTTGCCGGCCAGGCCACCCGGCGTGTACGCGTCGTCGGAACGGATTTTCTTGTCCGCTGTGTAGCGGTTGATCATGGAGTCCATGTTGCCGGCCGCGACACCGAAGAACAGGTTCGGCTCGCCGAGCTTCATGAAATCGTCTTTGGACTGCCAGTTCGGCTGGGCAATGATCCCGACGCGGAAGCCCTGGGACTCCAGCAGCCGGCCGATGATCGCCATGCCGAACGACGGGTGGTCGACGTAGGCATCACCGGTGACGATGATGATGTCGCAGGAATCCCAGCCGAGCTGATCCATCTCCTCCCTGCTCATGGGCAGGAACGGCGCTGGCCCGAAACATTCGGCCCAGTACTTGGGATAGTCAAATAACGGCTTGGCTGCTTGCATGTCGATAACCGGTGTTGGCTTTCATTGAATTTCGCGGGCGCGGAATATAGCACAAATTTTGACCAATTCCGACGGCCATGGTCGGAAATTGCGGCGACCCCATCGAGCAAGCTCGCTCCCACAAGTTCGGCGTGATCCTTGTGGGAGCGAGCTTGCTCGCGATGAGGACCGATCAGACGCTACAAATTATTCGTCATCGTCGAAGTTATAGCTACCCGGCGCCAGGTTCTCGAAACGGGTGTACTTGCCGATGAACGCCAGGCGGATAAAACCGATCGGCCCGTTACGCTGCTTGCCGATGATGATTTCGGCGATGCCCTTGTGCTCGGTCTCCGGGTGATACACCTCGTCGCGGTAAACGAACATGATCACGTCGGCATCCTGCTCGATCGCTCCGGATTCCCGCAAGTCGGAGTTCACTGGGCGTTTGTTTGGCCGTTGCTCGAGGGAACGGTTGAGCTGCGAGAGCGCCACCACCGGACAGTTGAATTCCTTGGCCAGGGCTTTCAGGGATCGGGAGATCTCGGAAATCTCGTTGGTCCGGTTGTCACCGCTGGAGCCCGGGATCTGCATCAGTTGCAGGTAGTCGATCATGATCAGGCCGACATCACCGTGTTCACGCACCAGACGGCGGGTCCGGGCGCGCATTTCCGACGGGCTGATGCCGGCGGTATCGTCGATGAACAGCTTGCGGTCGTTGAGCAGGTTGACCGCCGAGGTCAGGCGCGGCCAGTCGTCATCTTCCAGCTGGCCGGAACGGACCTTGGTCTGGTCGATACGCCCCAGGGAAGACAACATACGCATGATCAGCGATTCACCTGGCATCTCGAGGGAGTAAACCAGGACGGCCTTCTCGCTGCGCAACACGGCGTTTTCCACCAGGTTCATCGCAAAGGTGGTTTTACCCATGGATGGACGGCCAGCGACGATGATCAGGTCGGACGGTTGCAGGCCGCTGGTTTTCTCGTCGAGGTCGGTGTAGCCGGTGGACAGGCCGGTGATGGCGTTGTCGGTGTTGAACAGGGTGTCGATGCGGTCGATGGCTTTGGTCAGCAGGTCATTGACGCCCACCGGGCCACCGGTTTTCGGTCGGGCCTCGGCGATCTGGAAGATCTGCCGTTCAGCCTCGTCGAGAATCTCGGCGGCAGTGCGACCTTCAGGGTTGAACGCGCTGTCGGCGATTTCGGTACTGATACCGATCAGCTGGCGCAACGTCGCCCGTTCGCGAACGATCTGCGCATAGGCCTTGATGTTGGCGACGGACGGGGTGTTTTTCGCCAGTTCACCGAGGTAACCAAGGCCACCGACTTGCGAAGTCTGACCTTCCTTGTCCAGTTGCTCGGACAGGGTCACGACATCGATCGGCATGTTCTGATCGGCCAGCTTGGCGATCGCACGGAAAATCAGGCGGTGGTCATGTCGATAGAAATCGCCGTCGGAGACTTGATCGAGCACACGCTCCCAGGCGTTGTTGTCCAGCATCAGACCACCGAGTACAGCCTGTTCGGCTTCGATGGAATGCGGCGGCACTTTCAGCGCGGCGGTTTGCAGATCGTATTGCTCAGGAGCGGAGATATCGTTCATGGCCACTTGGTTCTTGGTGATAAAAAGCAGAGGTTTCAGAAAGACAAAGGGCACGACCTGTAAACAGGATCGTGCCCGATGTTACCGGCAAGCACCCGAGGGTGCCAGCCGACAAGTGCTGCTTAAGCTGCTACCACGACAACGCGTACGGTGGCTTCAACTTCGGCGTGCAGGTGCACGGCTACGTCGAATTCGCCTACGTTGCGGATGGTGCCGTTCGGCAGACGAACTTCGCTCTTCTGCACTTCAACGCCGGAGGCGGTCAGTGCGTCAGCGATGTCGTGAGTACCGATCGAACCGAACAGCTTGCCTTCGTCGCCAGCGGTGGCAGTGATGGTCACTTCCAGCTCGGCCAGTTGGGCAGCGCGGCTTTCAGCCGATGCTTTGCGATCTGCTGCAGCTTTTTCCAGCTCAGCGCGACGCTCTTCGAACGCAGCCAGGTTGGCTGGGGTCGCAGCGGTAGCTTTGCCGTAAGGCAGCAGGTAGTTACGACCGTAGCCAGCCTTAACGTTCACTTTGTCACCCAGGTTGCCCAGGTTGGTGACTTTTTCCAGAAGGATCAGTTGCATGTGAAAATCCTCTTAACTTTTAACCTTCACCGTTCGCGTTATCGGCATCTTTCGGTGCCGAACGACCGCGAAAATCAATCAGGCTGTCGACGATGGCCAGGACCACCAGCAACGGATAGATCAGCTGCATGAACAGCAACAGCGTCACGTACAACCCCACCAGCCAGAACCTGGCCAGTCGCTTCTGCGCCACCAGCCCGTGAATCAGGGCCAGCCCGGCGAACACCAGCGGTACGCTGCACAACGGCGTCAACATGGCCATCTGTGAACCGAGATTCGGTCCCAGAAGCATGCACGCCAGCAGCAACATCGCCGGCAACAGCGGGATGCGGATGGCGCGAAACTCGCGACCAAAACCGCCCGGGTTGTACAACAACGCCTGCCAGTAACGCCCGACAAGCAGGCTCAGCAAGCTGACGATTTGCAACAACGCCGCAATCAGGCCGGTCAGGACCGGTGCAATCAGGGACGCGAAACGCGCTTGTTCGTCTACCGACAACTTCTGGTAGACATCACCGAGTAGCGACGGCATGACTTTGATCAAAGCCTGCGCCAGCATCTCGATCTGGGGAGCAAAAGCTGTCCCCAACACCACTGAAAACACCACTCCCATCGCTATGCTGACCAGCAGCACGCGGTTCCAGGACTCGCTTGCGCGCAAAACCAACGCAAGGCTCGCAGACCCCAGCAGCACCAGAAGTGCCCGTGGGTCGTCGGAGTAAAGCCACCAGGCCAATGCCGGCAGCAGTCCCAGAGCAAGAACGCCCAGGGCGTCCCTCAATCCGCGCCGCAGGAGCACAAGGCATCCGGCGGCAGCACCCAACCAATACAACAACGGCAATGCCGCGCATCCAGCCACTACCAGAGTGGCCTGCATACGGCCGCGCATGATGAACTCAGCTATGGCCCGCATGCATTCAATCCTTTGCTACGTGTCGACTGCCCGGTCTCAGCGGCCGTGGCTGTCGGTGTAGGCCAGCAGGGCCAGGAAGCGGGCGCGCTTGATAGCGGTGGCCAGCTGACGCTGATAACGAGCTTTGGTACCGGTGATGCGGCTTGGAACGATTTTGCCGGTCTCGGATACGTAGGCTTTCAGAGTGTTGAGATCTTTGTAATCGATCTCTTTCACGTCTTCAGCGGTGAAGCGGCAGAATTTACGACGACGGAAGAAACGTGCCATGTAATTGGCTCCTTAAAAGGTCCGTGGATTACTCGTCAGCGTTATCGCTGTTGTCGCTGTCATCACTATCAGCGCTTTCAGCGCCTTCGTGCTCAGGACGGTCGCGACGCTCACGGCGCTCACTGCGGTTTTCTTCAGCCTTGAGCATCTCGGACTGGCCGGTAACGGCTTCGTCGCGACGGATGACCAGGTTACGGATCACTGCATCGTTGTAGCGGAAGTTGTCTTCCAGCTCGGCCAGGGCCTTGCCGGTGCACTCAACGTTCAGCATCACGTAGTGAGCTTTGTGAACATTGTTGATTGCGTAGGCCAGTTGACGACGGCCCCAATCTTCCAGACGGTGGATTTTGCCGCCGTCTTCTTCGATCAGCTTGGTGTAACGCTCAACCATGCCGCCGACTTGCTCGCTTTGATCCGGGTGGACCAAAAAGATGATTTCGTAATGACGCATGAATGCTCCTTACGGGTTGTAGCCTGCCGCTCAAAAGCGGTCAGACAAGGAGTGAATGACACTTATGGACTTGCGGACGCTAGACACGTTGGTGCCTGCCATCACAGCAAGGGGCGCAATTGTAGAGAAGGGGCGAGGGAGGCGCAAGGTAATTGGTGATTATTTGAACAACCCCAATCTTTCCCTCACTACAAAAACACTGTGGGAGCGAGCTTGCTCGCGATGGGGTCGTAACATTCGACATTAATGCTGAATGTTACACCGCTATCGCGAGCAAGCTCGCTCCCACAGGAGATTTGCAGAAGGTCAGGATTTTTTGGCAGCAGCCTTGGCTTTGACACTGCGCTGACGCTGCGCTTCGAACAGGCAGACACCCGTCGCCACGGAAACGTTGAGACTGCTGACGCTACCGGCCATCGGCAGGTTGACCAGGTAGTCGCAATGCTCGCGGGTCAGGCGACGCATGCCCTTGCCTTCGGCACCCATGATCAGGATGGTCGGGCCGGTCAGATCCTGGTCATACAGGCTGACCTCAGCTTCACCGGCCGTGCCGACAACCCACAAGCCGCGCTGCTGGAGCTTTTCCAGGGTGCGCGCCAGGTTGGTCACGGCAACCAGCGGAATCACTTCCGCCGCACCGCAGGCGATCTTTCGTACAACCGGAGTCAGGGTCGCAGACTTGTCCTTCGGCACGATCACGGCCAGCGCGCCCGCCGCATCGGCCGAACGCAGGCACGCGCCGAGGTTGTGCGGATCGGTCACGCCGTCGAGCACCAGCAACAACGGTGCGCCGTCGGTGCGATCGAGCAACTCGTCGAGCATCGCCTCACCCCAGACCTGGCTCGGACTCACGTCCGCGACCACACCCTGGTGCACGCCTTCAACCCAGGCGTCCATTTCACGACGCTCGGCCTGACCGACCTGGACCCGGTTTTCGTTGGCCAGTTCGATCAGCGTCTGGACCCGAGGGTCATTGCGACCTTCGGCCAACCAGATCTGCTTCACGCGTTTCGGGTGGTGACGCAACAACGCTTCTACAGCATGTACGCCGTAGATCTTTTCCAACTGACTCATGGCTTGGCCTTAGGTTTACGCGCCCCGCCACTCTTGGCTGGAGCCGAGCCCGCTTTTGGCGGGCCTTTACGATGTTTGCTCGGTTTGGCTGGCTTGCCGCCGACGGCCTTGTCAGGCGTCGACCGACTGGTCTTTCCCCCAGACGCCGCTTTACCGCCGCTTTTCGCACCGGCGAGCAACGCCTGCTTCATTTCACGACTTTTGCGCACTTCGGCGTTTTTCGCCGCTGCATCGCTCGGGCGATAGGCCTCTACAGCCTTTTCCTTGGCAGGACGACGACCGGTTTTCGCCGGGGCCGGTTCTGCTTCGACTTTCGCAGCGGGCGCCGTGCTTTCGGCACCACGCTTCTTGCGGCCGATCGGCGCGCTGATGGTTTTCTCGGCCATCTCGAAGTCGATCTTGCGTTCGTCGAGGTCGACGCGCATGACGCGCACTTCCACGGTATCGCCCAAGCGGAAGCTGCGACCGGTACGCTCACCGGCCAGGCGGTGGTGCACAGGATCGAAGTGGTAGTAATCGCCCGGCAGCGCGGTGACATGCACCAGGCCTTCGACGTAGATATCGGTCAGTTCGACGAACAGGCCAAAACCGGTCACGGCGGTGATCACACCCGGGAACGACTCGCCAACGCGATCTTTCATGAACTCGCACTTGAGCCAGTTCACTACGTCGCGGGTCGCTTCGTCGGCACGACGCTCGCTCATCGAGCACTGCTCGCCGAGTTGCTCCAGGGCCGCTTCGTCGTACGGATAGATGCGCGCTTTCGGAATGGTCATCGCACCGGCACGGCGTACGTGCGGGGTGTCCTGCTTCGAATGGATCACGCTGCGAATCGCCCGGTGCGTGAGCAAGTCCGGGTAGCGGCGGATCGGCGAAGTGAAGTGGGTGTACGCCTCGTAATTCAGGCCGAAGTGGCCCTGGTTATCGGCGCTGTACACCGCCTGGCTCAACGAACGCAGCATGACAGTCTGGATCAGGTGGAAATCCGGACGATCCTTGATGCCGGCCAGCAGTGCCTGGTAATCCTTCGGCGACGGACCGTCCTTGCCTTTGTGCAGGGACAGGCCGAGCTCGCCGAGGAACGCGCGCAGCTTTTCCAGGCGCTCCGGTGGCGGGCCATCGTGAACGCGATACAGCGCCGGAATTTCGTGCTTCTTCAGGAATTCGGCGGTGGCCACGTTGGCCGCCAGCATGCATTCCTCGATCAGCTTGTGCGCATCGTTGCGCACGGTCGGACGAATTTCGGCGATCTTGCGCTCGGAACCGAAGATGATCCGGGTTTCCTGGGTTTCGAAATCGATCGCGCCACGGACGTGACGGGCCGCCAGCAACACCTTGTACAACGAGTACAACTGCTTGAGGTGCGGCACCACGTCGGTGTATTCACCGCGCAGCTTGCGAGCTTCGGTGGCTTTCGGCGTTTCCAGCATCGCGCTGACCTTGTTGTAGGTCAGGCGCGCATGGGAGTGAATCACCGCTTCGTAGAAGCAGTAGTCGGTCATTTCACCGGACTTGGAGATGGTCATCTCGCAAACCATGGCCAGGCGATCGACTTGCGGGTTCAGCGAGCACAATCCGTTGGACAGCTGCTCAGGCAGCATCGGAATCACGCGCTCGGGGAAGTACACCGAGTTGCCGCGAACCTGCGCTTCGGCATCCAGCGCCGAACCGAGTTTCACGTAGCTGGATACGTCGGCAATCGCCACGTACAGCTTCCAGCCGCCCGAGAACAGGCGCAGCTTGCCCGGACGGGCTTCGCAATAGACCGCATCGTCGAAGTCGCGGGCATCTTCGCCGTCGATGGTGACGAACGGCAGATGACGCAGGTCGATGCGCTTCTCTTTGTCTTTCTCTTCGACTTCCGGCTTGAGCTTGCCGGCTTCCTTGAGCACGGCGTCAGGCCAGACGTGAGGAATGTCGTAGGTACGCAGGGCAACATCGATTTCCATGCCCGGCGCCATGTAGTTGCCCACGACCTCAACCACGTCGCCTTGCGGCTGGAAGCGTGGCGTCGGCCAGTGAGTGATCTTCACTTCGACGAACTGACCGATCTGCGCGTTGGCGTTACGACCCGGCGTCACCAGCACTTCCTGCTGGATCTTCGGATTGTCCGCAACCACGAAACCGATGCCGCCCTCTTCGAAGTAGCGGCCGACGATGGTTTCGTGAGCGCGGGACACCACTTCGACGATCATGCCTTCGCGGCGACCACGACGGTCCAGGCCGGATACCCGGGCCAGGGCACGGTCACCGTCGAACACCAGACGCATCTGCGCCGGGCTCATGAACAGGTCGTCACTGCCGTCGTCCGGCACCAGGAAGCCGAAGCCGTCGCGGTGACCGCTGATGCGACCCAGGATCAGGTCAAGCTTGTCCACCGGTGCATAAGTGCCGCGACGGGTATAGATGAGTTGAGCATCGCGCTCCATGGCGCGCAGACGGCGGCGCAGGGCTTCGATCTGGTCTTCTGTGGTCAGACCAAACTCTTCGACCAGTTGCTCGCGGTTAGCAGGCGAACCTCGATCAGCAAGGTGCTGAAGGATCAGTTCGCGGCTAGGAATAGGGTTTTCATATTTTTCCGCTTCACGAGCGGCCTCGGGATCGAGGGACTGCCAATCGGCCATTAGAGAGTTTTCACCTTGTCTATATGCGGGTTAGTTTGGCATAGGCGTAATGAAACGGGAAATTTCAAGCTAAGACGACCCATCTAAAGCCCTGTATCGACACATCAAAGCTGAATTGCAGACCGCTGGTGAATTTTTTCAGGTTTTTTTGTGGCCGGGGGTTTACAGTTAAAAAGACGCTCCGTATAGTGCGCGCCATCGACGACGGACAACGTTGCCGATACTGCCCAGATGGTGAAATTGGTAGACACGCCAGCTTCAGGTGCTGGTGACCGCAAGGTCGTGGAAGTTCGAGTCTTCTTCTGGGCACCAATTTCGAGCTTGAGATTAGTTCAATTTCAAGGCTCACACAAAAACCCGCGAAAGCGGGTTTTTGCATTTTTGACCACTGATTTATTAATTTTAAAATCAGGGGTTTACAGATCAAAACGCTCTCCGTATAGTGCGCCACATCAACAGCGGCAACGCTGAAGATGAATGCCCAGATGGTGAAATTGGTAGACACGCCAGCTTCAGGTGCTGGTGACCTTACGGTCGTGGAAGTTCGAGTCTTCTTCTGGGCACCAATTCAAATTCAAGGTTACGACCTTGGATTTCACAAAAACCCGCGAAAGCGGGTTTTTGCGTTTCTGGCATTTGAAAACATCCCCTCTCCCCTGTAGGAGCGAGCTTGCTCGCGATGGTTGCGCAGGCAACGCATTTCTCCAGACACCCCTCGTTTTCGTTCACGCCCATCGCGAGCAAGCTCGCTCCTACAGGATTTATCGGCGCATTTGAGAAACAATATCGTTTATCATTGTTACAAGTTTTTGCAATGTGACAGTGAGGAACCCTGCGAATGATGTTTCGAAATACCCTGCGCCGCGGCCTGATCACCACCCTCCTCGGCCTGGCACTCGCCACTCCCCTCACCCAAGCCGCCGATCCGGTTGCCCTGACCCTCTACAACGGCCAGCACAAAGAAGTCGGCGATGCGGTCGCCAAGGCCTTCGAAGCCAAGACCGGGATCCACGTCAATGTGCGCAAAGGCAGCAGCAACCAGCTCGCCAGCCAGATCGTCGAAGAAGGCGATCGCTCCCCCGCCGACGTGATCTACACCGAAGAATCGCCACCCCTGAACAAACTCGGCGAACAAGGCCTGCTGGCCAAGACCGATGACACCACACTGGCCGTTCTGCCCAAGGAATACGTCGCCGGCAACGGCACCTGGATTGGCGTGACCGCCCGGGTGCGCGTCGTTGCGTTCAACCCCAAGCTGATCGATGAAAAAGACCTGCCGACCTCGGTGATGGAATTTTCCGACCCGAAATGGCAAGGCAAGGTCGGCTTCGTACCCACCAGCGGCGCCTTCCAGGAGCAAGCGGTCGCGATCATCAAGGTGCACGGCATGGACGCAGCCGAAGAGTGGCTGACCGGTCTGCGAGCATTCGGCAAGACCTACAGCAACAACATGGTTGCATTGAAAGCGGTGGAAAATGGCGAAGTCGCCACCGTACTCGTCAACAATTACTACTGGTTCGCCCTGCAGCGTGAAAAAGGCCAGCTCGACTCGAAACTGCATTACTTCAGCGGTGGCGATGTCGGCGGACTGATCACGGTTTCCAGTGCTGCGGTGCTCAAATCCAGCAAACACCCCAAGGAAGCACAGCAGTTGCTCGCCTACATGGCCAGCGAGGAAGGCCAGCGCGTGATCACCCAGACCACCGCCGAATACCCGCTGCACAAAGGCATGGAGTCTGATCGCGGACTCAAGCCATTCAGCGAGTTGCAAGCGCCGAAAGTCACGCCAGCCGACCTCGGCAATGCCGAAGAAGCCCTGGACCTGGAACGTGACGTTGGCTTGAACTGATGAGCGCATCGCTATCTGCCACCAGTCTGCGCAGCAACAACGCGCCCCGCCGCAAGCGTCCACCGATAGGGTTGATGTTGCCGGTCTTGCTGCTGGTCGTCCTCAGCTTCCTGCCGCTGGCCTATGTCGGACTCAAAGCCTGGCAAGCTGGCTGGGCAGAAGCACTGCATTTGCTTTGGCGACCTTATGTGTTCGGCTTGCTGCGCAACACACTCGCACTGTTGATTGGCGTCACCATTGTTTGCGGGGTGATCGGCTTGTCGCTGGCCTGGTTGCTCGAGCGCAGCAATCTGCCGGGCCGACGATTGTGGGGCGTGATTCTCTGCCTGCCGTTTGCCGTACCGGCCTTTGTCAGCAGTTTCACATGGGTTTCCCTCAGCGCTCATTTCGAAGGGCTCGGCGGGGCGATCCTGGTGATGAGCCTGTCCAAGTATCCGTTGATCTTTCTGCCCGTGGCGGCAACCTTGCGCAATCTCGATCCGTCCCTGGAAGAGTCGGCTCGCACATTGGGGCAAAATCGCTGGGGCGTGTTCTTTCGCGTCACCCTGCCCCTGCTCTGGCCTTCGCTGCTGGCGGGTTCGTTGCTGATTGCCCTGCACATGCTGGTGGAGTTCGGCGCCTTGTCGATCATCGGCCTGCAAACCTTCACCACGGCGATCTATCAGCAGTTCGAGTTGGAGTTCAGCAATGCCAACGCGGCGATGCTCTCCGCCGTACTGCTGACGTTGTGCCTGGCGCTGCTGTGGCTGGAGCTGCGCGTGCGGGGCAAGGGTCGACACGTGCGCACCGGACAGGGTGCGGCGCGACGCGCGGAACAGGTTCAACTGGGACCCTGGGCTGTGGCGGGACAGCTTTATTGCCTGTTGCTGGCAATCATTGGCAGCGGGATTCCGCTGGGGATGCTGGTCTACTGGTTGTCGGTAGGAACATCGGCAGCCTTTCCCGTAGCGGCAATCGGCGAAGCATTGCTGTCGTCCCTCGCTCTGTCGCTGGGTGGTGCCGCTCTGTGCCTGGTGCTGGCGGTGCCGGTCGGCCTGCTGGTCGTGCGCTACAAAGGCCAACTGGCGATCTGGGCCGAGCGCCTGCCCTATCTGCTGCATGCGCTGCCGGGCCTGGTCATTGCCCTGACCCTGGTGTATTTCGCCCTGCACTACGTGCCGATGCTTTACCAGACTTCGGCATTGCTGCTGATCGCCTATGCCCTGCTGTTTCTGCCGCTGGCCCAGGCGCCGATCCGCACCGCCCTGAACAAGGCGGCACCGCAGCTTGAGGAGGCGGCGCGCACGCTGGGAGCCTCGTCATTCAGTGCCTTCTGCCGAGTGACACTGCCGATTATTTTCCCGGCGCTGGGGGCGGCTTTTGCCCTGGTGTTCCTGGATGCGATGAAGGAGCTGACGGCGACCTTGCTGCTGAGCCCCACCGGGCTCAATACACTGGCGACGGAAGTCTGGGCGCATACCGCGAATGTGGAGTTTGCGGCGGCGGCGCCTTATGCGGCGTTGTTGATATTGGTGTCGGGGTTGCCGGTCTATCTACTGACGACCCGGATGTATCTGAGCCGCTAAGACCGTCATCGCGAGCAAGCTCGCTCCCACAGGTTTCGATGGTGGACACAAAGTTTGTGAACACCCCGGATCAAATGTGGGAGCGAGCTTGCTCGCGATGAGGCCATCCCTGAAACAGTATTAAGCCCTGAACTGCCCCAGGCTCGCCTTCAACTGCGCCGCCAGACCATCGAGCACCTTGCCGCTCGCCGTAGTCTCCACGACAGCTTGCGCCGCTTTCTCGGCCTGGGCATGAATGGTCTGCACCCGCCCCCGAACTGCCTGCGCGCCCTGCGCCTGATGCGCTGCAGCCTGGGTAGCCAAACCGATCGCCGCATGGACCTGCTCGACGGATGCCTGCACCGACTGCTGCAACCGCGCACTGTCACGCAGCACCAGTAAACCCTCACTGGCCTGGCGCCCGGCCTGACCAATCGCCGCCACCGCCTCACGCGCACCTTGCTGCAAGGCCACGATGTGCGCCTGAATATCGCCGGTGGAGCTTTGCGTCTTGCTCGCCAGCGCCCGCACCTCATCGGCCACCACGGCAAACCCGCGCCCGGTCTCGCCGGCACGCGCCGCCTCAATCGCTGCGTTCAGCGCCAGCAGGTTGGTTTGTTCGGCGATGCCGTGAATCACCGTCAGCACCACCTCAATCTGCTCACTTTGCTGCGCCAGGCGCTCGATCACTTGCGCGCCAGTGTTGACCTGACCCGCCAGCTCCTCGATCAGGCTGCCGACTTTCGCCGAGGTCCGGGTGTTTTCATCGGTGGCCTGACGAATGTCCACCACCTGCTTCAGCGCCGCCTGCATGGCATGGCTTTCCGACTGCGCCTCATCAGCCATTTGCGACAAGGCGCGCAAACTCTCCGCCACCTCGTCGCGCTGCATGCCAGCCGCCGCGTCCGCACCGGCGTTGCGCAAGGTCATGGCGCCGATCTCCACGCCGGTACGCTGGGCGACATCCCCCGCCTCACGCACGATCGGCTGCAACTTATCCACAAAGCGATTGACCGCCGAGGCCATGTCGCCGATTTCATCCTTGCTGTTGATCTGCACACGCTTGGTCAGATCACCCTCGCCCGCCGCCAGGTCATCCATGGCAACGATCAGCATTTTCAGGCGATTGACCACTCGGCGACCGAGCACCACCGCCAACAACAGCAGAACACCGAAGCCCACCACCGCCAGACACACGCCGATGCGCCAGCGCAATGTCGTAGCAGCCTCCTGCACGGTGCTGGTGGTATTGGCCTTCATTTCCGCCGCCGTGGACTGCGCCGACTGCAGACGCGAGCGCATGGCCGTTGCGCTGTCAGCAGCCGCACCCTTGAGGCTGTCGCCCACCAGTTGATCGCTGCTGGCGATCAACGCCGAGAAGCGCTTGTCGAGGGCCGCCAGATCAGTCTCCACGGAAGCCGTCGAGACCCCCATCAGGACCTTGCCGATTTCAACGCCGTTAGGATTGATCGGAGCCTCGATGTAGAACACCGAAGGATCGTTCTTCGCCGCATCCAGCACCTTGTCCAGCGCACGCTCGCCCTGGCCTTTTTCCAACAGCGCCTTGTTGATCGGATTTTCCCGATTGAGGTAGCGCGTCAGGTGCTGGCCGGTGGCGTCGTCATACACCACGAACAGCACATTGGGATTGCGCTGGGCCCGGCGGGCGAACTCGGAAAGTGTCGGAATGTCGTTGTCCCACATGGCGCGAGGCGCGACGGAAGCCAGAAGCTGCGCCATGTCGCTGGCGGAGTCCTTCAGGTCCTTTTCCAGGGTCGAACGCAATTGCGCCTGCTCCTGCTCAAGCCGCGAGGACAAACCGGCTGTCAGGCGCTGACGCGTACTGGCAGAGAGACTGTCGAGGCTCGACGTGACTTCGCGTCCCGCCTGCTCAAGCTCAGCGGAAAGCTTTTGACTGTCCGCGCCCAGACGCAGGCCCAGATCGGCTTCCAGCGCGGTCACCGTGCTCCGGGTCAGAGCGACAGCTACCAGCACCTGCACCAAAAGGGCGATACCAAGGGTAACGAACACGGGCCGCAACAAACGGCTCTGTAACAATGAGAGAACGGCTGACACTTGATATCCCTCTGCAAAAGCGCCATTAAATTGATGGCACGCCAAAAGTGACGTTTTAGGCAAAGCTAATAGCAAAGGTCATGCCGTCCAGCAGGCATAAACGACAAAGGCCCCAATGAAGGGACCTTTGTGTTTTACATCAACGACTTATCAAGCAAACGGATGGCGCAGGACGATGGTTTCGTTGCGATCCGGGCCCGTCGAAATAATGTCGATCGGCGCGCCGATCAGCTCTTCGACGCGCTTGATGTAAGCACGGGCGTTAGCTGGCAGCTCTTCCAGGGTTTTGGCACCCACGGTCGATTCGGTCCAGCCCGGCACTTCTTCGTACACAGGCTGCAGGCCTACATAGCTGTCAGCATCAGTCGGGGCAACGGCCTTGCCTTCTGCATCTTTGTAGCCGACGCAGATGTTGATGGTTTCCAGACCGTCGAGTACGTCCAGCTTGGTCAGGCAGATGCCCGAGATGCTGTTCACATCGATAGCGCGACGCAGGATAACGGCGTCGAACCAGCCACAACGACGGGCACGGCCGGTAGTCGCGCCGAACTCGTGACCTTGTTTAGCCAGGTGCGCGCCGACTTCGTCGAACAGTTCCGTCGGGAATGGACCCGAGCCTACACGGGTGGTGTAAGCCTTGGTGATGCCCAGGATGTAGTCCAGGAACATAGGGCCGACACCCGAACCGGTAGCAACGCCGCCAGCGGTGGTGTTGGAACTGGTCACGTACGGGTAGGTACCGTGGTCGATGTCCAGCAACGAACCTTGGGCACCTTCAAACATGATGTCTTTGCCAGCACGACGCAGGTCGTGCAGCTCGGCAGTCACGTCCAGCATCAGCGGCTTGAGCAGCTCAGCGTAGTCTTTGCACTCGGCCAGGGTCTTGTCGAAGTCGATGGCTGGCTCTTTGTAGTAACCAACCAGCATGAAGTTGTGGTAATCCACCAGTTCACGCAACTTGTCTTCAAAGCGTGGCATGTTGAGCAGGTCGCCAACACGCAGGCCACGACGTGCAACCTTGTCTTCGTATGCCGGGCCGATGCCACGACCGGTCGTACCGATCTTCAGCTCGCCACGGGCCTTTTCACGAGCCTGGTCCAGCGCAACGTGGAAGGACAGGATCAGCGGGCAGGATGGGCTGATACGCAGGCGCTCGCGCACCGGTACACCCTTCTCTTCCAGCTTGGTGATTTCCCGCAGCAGAGCGTCAGGTGCAACCACCACGCCGTTGCCGATCAGGCACTGCACGCCTTCGCGCAGCACGCCCGACGGAATCAGGTGCAAGACGGTCTTCTCACCGTCGATCACCAGGGTGTGGCCAGCGTTGTGGCCACCCTGGTAGCGCACTACGGCGGCAGCATGTTCGGTCAGCAGATCAACGATCTTGCCTTTGCCCTCATCACCCCATTGGGTGCCCAGGACTACGACATTCTTACCCATAACACTTGTCCTCATTCGCGCAAACTTGGTGCCGGCGGCAGCCGGCAGGAAAACTCAAGAAGCCAGTGGCGATACTTGCCAAAGCCCGTTCTGCTGAATCAATTGCCGGTCGCAGTCCGCTTCACGGGCGGCGGCCAAAGGTTGTCCAGGCAAAGCCTGAACGACACGCTGACCCTCACTGCGCAACTGGCAAACCTGCTGCCAGAGTGCCGCATCCGTACTGTCAGGCATCCAGATACCGCCAGACGGTAGCTCGATCTCAGCACGCCCCAGGGTCACCAGGGTTTTCAAATCGGTGGAGAAGCCGGTCGCCGGACGGGCGCGACCGAAGTCGGCGCCGATGTCGTCGTAACGACCGCCCTGGGCAATGGACTGGCCAACACCCGGTACGAACACAGCGAACACCACACCGGTGTGGTAGTGGTAGCCACGCAGCTCGCCCAGGTCGAAATACAGCGGCAGCTCAGGGAAACGCACGGACAGCCGCTCGGCAATCGCCAGCAAGTCGTCCAGCGCTGCCAGAACAGGGGCCGGCGCCTTGGCCAGACGCTCGCGGGCCGCAGCCAGCACTTCACGACCGCCACACAGGTCGACCAACGCCCGCAGCATGCCCGACAGATCGGCAGGCAAGCCTTCGGTCAAGGTAATGACCTCGTCGATGGCCTTACGTTGCAAGGCATCGAACAACTGCTGCTCGACTTCACCGGACAAACCGGCCGCACGGGCCAGGCCGCGATAGATGCCAACATGACCGAGGTCCATGTGCACATCCGGCACATCGGCCAGTTGCAGCATGGCCAGCATCAGGCTGATGACTTCGACGTCGCTGCTCGGACTGCCGTCGCCGTACAACTCGGCACCCAGTTGGATCGGGCTGCGCGAGGACGACAGGGCGCGAGGCTGAGCGTGCAGGACACTACCGGCATAGCACAGGCGGCTTGGGCCTTCACGACGCAGGGTATGCGCATCGATGCGCGCCACTTGCGGCGTGATGTCGGCGCGGAAACCCATCTGACGGCCCGATTGCGGGTCGATGACCTTGAAGGTGCGCAGATCCAGGTCCTGGCCCGCGCCGGTCAGCAGGGATTCCAGGTACTCGATATGGGGAGTCACGACAAACTCGTAACCCCAGCTCTGGAACAGATCCAACACCTGACGACGCGCGACTTCAATACGCGCAGCTTCCGGTGGCAGTACTTCTTCGATGCCATCTGGCAGAAGCCAGCGGTCTACCGTTGCCATTACGCCTTCCCCTATCTCCGGGCGACCAGCCTGTCGGCGAGCCTTGAGTGAAGCAGAAAATGGTCGGCTTGCGCACAAACCACGCGCATGAGCGACGGAGCGAAAAGCCCTTCTACCGGCTTCGCCAACCACTTTCCTCGAAAAACTGTCGAGCCAATCGGCCCGGCATCTGCTTGAACACAGCAATCAAACATGCAGACGCAAAAAAGCCGGGAATTTCCCGGCTGCCGCATCATACACACGTTTTCCCAAAGGATCACCCCGCCAGAGGTTTTAGCCGCCCGGCGGGGGATAATTCAGGTCAACGCCGTATCAAGGCTTGGCTTTTTCCAGGTAATGGAAGAAGTCGCTGCTTGGGTCAAGGACCATGACGTCGGATTTGTTCGCGAAGCTTTCACGGTAGGCGCGCAGGCTACGGTAGAACGCGTAGAACTCCTGATCCTGACCGTAGGCCTTGGAGTAGATCGCAGCAGCCTGGGCATCGCCATCACCGCGAACCTCTTCGGATTCACGATAGGCTTCAGCCAGCAGCACGCGGCGTTGACGATCGGCGTCGGCACGGATGCCTTCGGCCAGTTCGTTACCCTTGGCGCGGTGCTCGCGAGCTTCACGCTCACGCTCGGTGCTCATACGCTCGAACACACTGCGGTTCACTTCTTTCGGCAGGTCGATGGTCTTGACCCGAACATCGACCACTTCGATGCCCAGCTCTTTTTCAGCCATCTTGTTCAACGAAGCAGTAATGTCCGCCATCAGCGCATCGCGCTCACCGGAGACCACTTCGTGCAACGTGCGCTTACCGAACTGGTCACGCAGGCCCGATTCCAGACGACGGGAAAGACGCTCGTCGGCGATCTGCTTGAGGCCGGAAGTCGCGGTGTAGTAACGCTCCGCGTCCTTCACGCGCCACTTGGCGAAGGCATCGACCATCACGGCTTTCTTTTCCAGCGTCAGGAAGCGTTGTGTCGGTGCATCCAGCGTCATCAGGCGTGCGTCGAATTTGCGCACCTGGTTGACGTAAGGCACTTTCACGTGCAGGCCTGGCTGAACATCGGCCTGGACCACGCGACCGAACTGCAGCAACACCGCACGCTCGGTCTGAGCCACGATGTAGAAGCAGTTCCAGGCAGCGATCGCCACGACGACGCCGACAATAAGGGCGATCAGCGATTTATTGCTCATCAGCGACTCTCCCTGGTACGTGCTGGCTGTTGCTGCAGATCAGCTGCCGCACGCGCATTCGCTTCATTGCTGGTGGCTGCCGCACTGCTCACCTGGGTGCTGGTGCTGCGACCACTTTCGACCATCTTGTCCAGAGGCAGGTACAACAGGTTGTTCTGGCCGTTCTTGTTGCCGGTCACGAGAACCTTGCTGGTGTTGGTGAAGACTTCCTGCATGGTGTCCAGATACAGACGCTGGCGGGTGACTTCAGGGGCCTTGCGGTACTCGGCGACCAGCTTGGTGAAGCGATCGGCCTCACCCTTGGCGCGCGAGACGGTCTCGTCACGGTAACCATTGGCATCCTCAAGGATGCGCTGGGCCTGACCACGAGCTTCCGGCACGACGCCGTTGGCATAGGTTTCGGCCTGGTTGCGCGAACGCTGTTCGTCTTCCCGGGCACGGATCACGTCATCGAAGGCTTCCTGGACTTCGCGCGGTGCCGCTGCGCTCTGAACGTTGACCTGGGTGACGGTGATACCGGTGCGATACGTGTCCATGAAGCGTTGCAGACGCTCCTTGATCTCGCTGGCCATCAACTCACGACCTTCGGTCAGCACCTGGTCCATCGCGGTGGAGCCCACCACATGGCGCAAGGCGCTGTCGGTCGCGTGCTGCAGGCTGATTTCCGGCTGATCGACGCTCAGCACGAAGTCCTGCAGGTTGCTGATCTTGTACTGCACGGTCAGCGGCACTTCGACGATGTTCTCGTCTTCGGTCAGCATCTGGCCCTGCTTGGTGTAGGCACGCTCACGCGTGACGTTCTCCATGTACTTCTTGTCGATCGGCGGGAAGTAGATGTTCAGGCCCGGACCCACGGTTTCGTAGTACTTGCCGAAGCGCAGCACCACAGCTTGCTCCTGCTCGTCGACGACATAGACCGCGCTGTACAGCCAAACGGCCGCCAACACGACCAGACCGATGCCGAGCAGGCCGCCAAAGCCGCCACTCTTGCCCGGACCACCGCCGTCGTCGCCACCACGTTTCTTACCACCACCGAACAAACCGTTCAGGCTTTCCTGCAGCTTTCGGAAGGCCTCGTCGAGATCCGGTGGCCCCTTGCGGTCGCCGTTGTTACGACGCTTGCCACCCCAAGGATCCTGATTATTCGAGTTGCCACCCGGCTCATTCCAAGCCATAGCGCTCTCCATCTGATAAAGCAAAGACGCACCCACGGCGCGCCGACCAATGCTACAGAATGCCTGTCACCACGGCACAACCGCTTTCTCAGGCTTTTATTGCAAAGTGTGTTGCTCGATGAACTCCATCGGTTGCAAACCTTCGCGACTCACCAGCCGATTCAATTCGGCCCGTGGCAAACGAACGGCCAGCAAGCTGATGCCTTCGTCATCGTGTTCTTCCTTTTGTACCGCACCGAGTTCGAAAAACTGCGCACGCAGTCGAGCAAATCGGTTCGGCAAGCGCAAGGTGCCAACAAACAATTCATCGCCAAGCAACTCGGCCACGGCCTGCTTGAGCAGATCAAGACCTGTGCCATCTTTCGCCGAAAGCCAGACCCGCTGCGGTTTGCCATCGGCATCGCGCTGGATCTGCGGCTCCACGCCCTCGAGCAAATCGAGTTTGTTATAGACCTCCAGGATCGGCAAGTCTTGAGCCCCGATCTCTCCGAGCACCACCATGACCTGTTCAATCTGGGCCATGCGCTCAGGCTCATGGGAGTCGATCACGTGCAGCAACAGGTCGGAGTTGCTCGACTCTTCGAGCGTAGCCCGAAATGCCTCGACCAGCTTGTGCGGCAAGTGACGAATGAAGCCCACGGTGTCAGCCAGCACGATCGGGCCGAGGTCATCGAGCTCGAGCCGGCGCAAGGTCGGGTCGAGGGTGGCGAACAACTGGTCAGCCGCAAAGACGTCGGAGTCGGTCACCGAGTTGAACAGCGTCGATTTGCCGGCGTTGGTATAACCCACCAGCGAAACCGTCGGAATGTCAGCCCGTTTGCGGCCACGGCGCGATTGTTCACGCTGGCTGCGGACCTTTTCCAGGCGCCCCTTGATCTGCCGCAGGCGAACCCGCAACAGGCGCCGGTCGGTTTCCAGCTGGGTTTCACCCGGACCGCGCAGGCCGATACCGCCTTTCTGCCGTTCAAGGTGAGTCCAGCCGCGAACCAGCCGCGTACTCATGTGCTCAAGCTGGGCCAGTTCGACCTGGAGCTTGCCTTCATGGGTGCGGGCGCGTTGGGCGAAAATATCGAGAATCAAACCCGTGCGGTCGATCACGCGACACTCGAAAATACGTTCGAGGTTACGTTCCTGACTGGGCGTGAGGATGTGATTGAAAATCACCAGATCGACCTGTTCGGCCTGGACCAGGTCGCGCAACTCTTCGACCTTGCCGCTGCTGATCAGGGTTTTGGCGGTTGGCCGATGACGCGGCACGTTGAAAAACGCGACGGTCTCGGCGCCAGCCGAAATTGCCAACTCCTGAAACTCCTGCGGATCTTCGCGCGCCTCAGGGTCCTGACCATCCAAGTGAACGAGAATGGCTCGTTCACCACCACCGTGGCGCTCAAAGAACAAAGGAGACTCCTATCAGGCGTTACCTGGCTCAGCATCACCTGCATCGGATTCGGTTGCGCTAGGCAGACGAATTGGACGAACCGGCACCACTGTAGAGATGGCGTGTTTGTAGACCATCTGGCTGACGGTGTTTTTCAGCAGGATAACGAACTGGTCGAAAGACTCGATCGTGCCTTGCAGCTTGATACCGTTGACCAGGTAGATGGACACCCCAACTTTCTCTTTACGTAAAGTATTCAAGTAAGGGTCTTGTAGCGAATGCCCTTTTGACATGTGCCGCACTCCTTTAAGGATTCAATATAAAAAATAGGTAATCAGATGGCTTTGGCCGTCACACCCCCAAGGATAGACGGCAATTGCAAGGACTCAGCTCAATATGGAGATGGTCCCAAGGTATTTCAAGGCGCGCGGCAGATTGTCGCAATCCAGACTGTCCAGCCAATGCAGATCAGTCCAACTGCGCAGCCAGGTAAACTGGCGTTTCGCCAATTGGCGCGTGGCAATGATCCCACGCTCCTGCATCTCGGCTGACGTCAGCTTGCCATCCAGGTAGTCCCAGACTTGGCGATAGCCTACTGCACGTATAGACGGCAACCCGGTATGCAGGTCTCCTCTATTACGCAGGGCTACGACCTCGTCAATGAATCCCTGTTCCAACATTAAAGTGAATCTTTGTTTAATTCGCTCGTGCAGTACCTGGCGATTTGCCGGAGCAATGGCCAAGTTCGCGACAGTATAGGGCAATTGTTGCAGTCCCGAAGCGGCTGCTTCAGTACTTTGCGCAGATTGTTGCAAACGCAGGGCGGTCATGCTTTGACCGCTGACACGATAAACTTCCAGCGCTCGACTCAATCGCTGGGGATCGTTCGGATGTATTCGCGCCGCGGACTCCGGATCGATCACCGCCAATTGTTCGTGCAAGGCTTGCCAGCCAAGGCGCGCAGCCTCTTCTTCGATTTGCGCACGGACCTCGGGATCGGCGGCCGGCATATCTGCCAGACCTTCAACCAAAGCCTTGTAATAGAGCATGGTGCCGCCCACCAGCAGCGGAATTTTTCCCCGTGCGGTGATATCAGCCATGGCTTCCAGGGCGTCACGGCGGAAATCCGCAGCCGAATAGCTCTCGGCCGGGTCGAGAATATCGATCAGACGATGCGGATATTGCGCCAGCAGCTCTTTGGAAGGCTTGGCGGTGCCAATGTCCATGCCACGGTACACCAGCGCCGAATCGACACTGATCAACTCGCAAGGCAGGACCTTGGTGAGCTCGATGGCCAGGTCGGTCTTGCCGGCGGCGGTCGGGCCCATCAGGAAAATCGCAGGTGGGAACTGGCTCATCAACGACCGCGCAAGAACAGTTTGTCCAGATCGTCCAGGCCCAGTTGGGTCCAGGTCGGTCGGCCATGGTTGCATTGACCACTGCGCTCGGTGTTTTCCATATCACGCAGCAGACCGTTCATTTCCGGCAGGGCCAACCGCCGATTCGCACGAACCGCGCCGTGGCAGGCCATGGTCCCGAGCAATTCGTTCAGGTGCGCCTGAATGCGGTCGCTGGTGCCGAACTCCATCAGATCAGCCAGGACATCAGCGACCAGCCGGTTGGCTTCGGCCTGCTTGAGCAGTGCCGGAATCTGCCGTATCGCCAGGGTTTCCGGGCCCAGACGCTGTAATTCAAAGCCCAGGCGCTGGAACCAGGCGACATGCTCCTCGGCGCAATCGGCTTCACGCTGGCTGACGGCCAGGGACTCCGGCACCAGCAACGGCTGGCCGCTCAGGCCCTCACTGGCCATCGCCACCTTCAGACGCTCATACATGATCCGCTCGTGGGCGGCGTGCATGTCCACCAGCACCAGGCCCTGAGCGTTTTCCGAAAGAATGTAGATGCCCTTGAGTTGTGCCAGCGCATAACCGAGCGGCGGGATGTCGTCCTGCCCGGCCGGCAGCGCGACGGCATTGGCCTCGGGCAGCGGTGCAAAAAACTCGCGATAGGCGGCCTGCGCTTCGGCGACAGGCGCACCGGACTGCGGTCGCGGCGTGTATTGATATTGATAACCCGCGCCAGCCCCCGAACCCGCCGGCGCATTGAACGACGGCTGAGCCTGAGGCTGTTCCAGCAGCGCATTGGCGGCCAGGCGCATTTCGCCCTGGGGTCCGAATTCACCGGCTTCGAGGCCGGTAGGCCGGACGATGGCCGTGGCAACCGGCGCCGCCAGTTGATCGTCGGGGCGCACATCGCCCAAGGCGCGATGCAAGGTGCCGTAGAGGAAGTCGTGAACCATGCGCCCTTCACGGAAGCGCACTTCGTGCTTGGTCGGGTGCACGTTGACATCGACGCCGGTCGGATCGACTTCGAAAAACAGCACGAAGGTCGGGTGCCGACCATTGAACAGCACGTCGCGATAGGCCTGGCGTACCGCGTGGGCCACCAGTTTGTCGCGCACGGCACGGCCATTGACGAAGAAATACTGCAAGTCGGCCTGGCTGCGGTTGAAGGTCGGCAGGCCGACCCAGCCCCATAGATGCAGGCCGTTGCGCTCGATTTCGATCGGCAGTGCCTGCTCCAGGAAACCCGGACCGCAGATCGCTGCCACGCGCCGGGCACGGGCCGCATCATCATGGGCCTCGTGCAGGCTGAGGATGGTCTTGCCGTTATGGCGCAGATGGAACGCCACATCGAAGCGCGCCAGGGCCAAGCGCCTGATCACTTCTTGCAGGTGATCGAATTCGGTTTTTTCGGTCTTGAGAAACTTGCGCCGCGCCGGCGTGTTGAAAAACAGGTCGCGCACTTCAACCGAAGTGCCCACCGGGTGGGCCGCAGGTTGCACACGGGGCGCCATGTCACGGCCCTCGGTCTCGACCTGCCACGCCTGATCGGCGTCGCGGGTGCGGGAGGTCAAGGTCAGGCGCGCGACGGAGCTGATCGATGCCAGGGCCTCGCCGCGAAACCCCAGGCTCATGACCTGCTCGAGGTCTTCCAGGTTGCGGATCTTGCTGGTGGCGTGACGGGCCAGGGCCAACGGCAGGTCATCGGCGGAAATGCCACTGCCATCGTCGCGCACCCGCAGCAGCTTGACGCCGCCCTGCTCCACATCGACGTCGATGCGTTTGGCGCCGGAGTCGAGGCTGTTTTCCAGCAGTTCCTTGATCACCGAAGCCGGGCGCTCGACCACCTCACCCGCGGCAATCTGGTTCGCCAGCCGCGGGCTGAGCAGCTCGATGCGAGCGCTGTTGTTCACAACCTGATTCATTCTTTGGCCGCCAGTTCAGTGCCCGGAATGGTCAAGTGTTGACCAACCTTGAGTTCATCGCTCGACAGGTTGTTGGCGCTGCGCAGGGTGGCCGGCGCAACCTGATAACGAACGGCGATCATCGCCAGCGTCTCGCCAGGGTTTACCCGATGGTCACGTGGACCTTGGGCGATTTTTCCGGAATCACGCAGCCAGGCAATGTAAGTGCCTGGCGGCGGGTTCTGCTGGAAGAACTGGCGCACGCCGCTGCTGATCGAACGCGCCAGCGCCTGTTGATGGCTTGACGCAGCAAGCTTCGAGGCTTCGTTGGCGTTGGAGATGAACCCGGTTTCCACCAGGATCGACGGGATATCAGGCGACTTCAGTACCATGAACCCGGCCTGCTCAACCCGTTGTTTGTGCAGTGGCGTGACCCGACCGATGTTGCTCAAGACTTTCTGGCCAACGTTCAGACTGGAGGTCAGGGATGCCGTCATCGACAAATCGAGCAGCACGCCGGCGAGCATGCGGTCTTTGTCATCGAGGCTGACATTACCGGCACCGCCGATCAGGTCGGAACGGTTTTCGCTGTCGGCCAGCCAACGGGCGGTCTCGGAAGTTGCGCCGCGATCGGACAGGGCAAATACCGAGGCACCGAAAGCGGCGGCAGAAGGCGCGGCGTCGGCGTGGATTGAGACGAAAAGGTCGGCGCCTTTCTTGCGGGCGATTTCGGTACGGCCGCGCAACGGAATGAAGTAGTCGCCGGTACGGGTCAGTTCGGCACGGAAACCTTTCATGCCGTTGACCTGGCGTTGGGTTTCGCGGGCAATCTGCAGCACCACGTCTTTCTCGCGCTGGCCTCGGGAGCCGGAAGCCCCCGGATCTTCGCCACCGTGACCGGCGTCGATCACCACAATGATGTCGCGTTTGCCGGCCGGGGCTGGCGGCAATTTGATTGCAGGCTCCGCAGGCGTGACCGGCACGGCAGGCACCGTGGCGACCGACGGTGTCGGCGCAGGCGGTGGCGCGGCGTCTGCGGCGTTATCGAACAGGTCGACCACCAATCGGTTACCGTACTGAGCGTTCGGCGCCAGGGAGAAGCTTTTCGGCGTCACGGCCTTTTTCAGGTCGATGACCACCCGCAGGTCCGTCGGCGTGCGCTGGGCCGAGCGCATGGCGGTAATCGGGGTGTTCGAGGTGTTGACGTTGAGCGGCGCACCGAGGGTCGCGCCATTGATGTCGATGACCAGGCGGTCCGGAGCCGTCAGGGTAAAGACGCTGTGTTGCACCGGGCCGGTCAGGTCAAACACCAGTCGCGTGTTGTCCGGTGCCCGCCACAGACGAACACTGTTGACCTTCGAATCGGCCACAGCGTCGACGGTCACCGCCAAGAACAACACCCCTACGGCAGCCACCAACGCGCGAAAGCGCATACCTAACCCCATCATCTATTTGGATTCCAATGCCAAAGCGGCACACCAGGCCTCGCCACGCGAGCCCTGGGATAAAATTTTCAGCGAACGCCCGCTGTCTTGCGGGCTAATGGTAATGGTCAGGTCAGGCTTTGGCAAAAAGCCTGCACCTTTATCGGGCCATTCGATCAGACACAGGGCATCGTCTTCGAAGTAGTCGCGGATACCGAGGAACTCTAGCTCTTCCGGATCAACCAGACGGTACAAATCAAAATGGAAGGCGCGAATGTCGCCGATCTCGTAGGGTTCGACCAGGGTGAAGGTCGGGCTTTTGACTGCCCCGACATGCCCCAGACCGCGAATGATGCCTCGGGACAACGTGGTTTTGCCCATCCCCAGGTTGCCCTCAAGGAAGATCAGGCCATGGCCTTGGGTGATTCGGGCAATGCGTGCGCCAAAGTCGCTCATGGCCTGTTCATCGGCCAGGTACAGGGTTACTTCAGACACGGTGCTTGCTCCTCCAACAACTGACGAATGGCTGGGATCAGATCACTGGCCGCCAGCCCACGGCCCAATTTTCCTTGTTGCTCGCCGGCATTGGCGTGCAGCCAGACCGCCAGGCAGGCCGCGTCGAACGGCTCCATGCCCTGGGCCAGCAATGCGCCGAGCAAACCGGCCAGCACGTCGCCCAAACCGGCGGTGGCCATGGCCGGGTGCCCCTGATGACACAGCGCCAGACGTCCATCGGGATGGGCGATCAGGCTGCCGGCACCTTTCAGGACGACGACAGCTGTATATTTTTTACTCAATGCATGGGCTGCGGCGGGACGGTCAGACTGAACGTCGGCAGTGCTCACCCCAAGCAAACGTGCCGCCTCCCCCGGATGCGGGGTAATCACGCAACCCTTGGGCAGATCGACCTGTCCACCCGCCAACAGATTCAAGGCATCGGCATCCCAGACTTGCGGCAAAGGCGCATTGGCCGCAGCCGACAGCAGGCTGCGCCCCCACCCTGTCTGACCCAGGCCCGGCCCGACCACCAGCACCGATACCTTCTCAAGCAACCCCATCAGTTGATTGGCCGACGACGTGCCCAGCACCATGGCTTCCGGAATTCGAGAAAGCGCTGGCGAAACATGTTCCGGACGGGTGGATAGCGAAACCATGCCCGCACCGCTGCGCAGAGCACTTTGTGCACTCAGCAAAATTGCCCCACCGTAACCGCGATCACCGCCAATGAGCAGCACATGGCCGAACTTGCCTTTGTGGGATGCCGGTGCCCGGGACACCAGACGCGGTAGGTTAGCGATACACAAGCGCCGAGCCGTGAACGCAGTACCGTTCAGCAACTGCGGATCAGCCTGCAGATCGTTGAACACCAACTCACCCATCGCATCCGCGGCATCACCGGTGAACAACCCCACCTTCAAGCCAATGAACGTGACCGTCAGGTCGGCATGCACTGCATGACCAAGGATACGGCCCGTATCCGCGCACAACCCTGACGGAATATCCACCGCCACTACCGGCAGTCCGCTGGCATTGATCGCGGCGATGGCGCTGACATAGGGGTCACGCACGTCACCGCTCAGACCGGTGCCAAGCAAAGCATCCACTACAATGCCGCGCAATCCGGATTGTGCCGTCCAGGGCTCGATGAGCACATGTTCAGACACCGCCTCGGCATGGGCCGACGCCGCATCACCCTGTAAGCGCTGCGGATCGCCCACCGCCAGCACCCGCACCGACCAACCGGCACGCTGGGCCAGTACGGCCACCAGGTACCCGTCGCCTGCGTTGTTGCCATGTCCGACAAGCACGCTCAGCTCGTTTGCCGTCGGCCATTGCCGCACCAGCGCCCGCCACGTCGCCCGCGCCGCGCGCTGCATTAATTCGAAGCCCGCCGTGCCGGCGGCGATCAGGCTCGCGTCGAGTGCTCGCACCTGGGCGGCGCTATACAGCACGTCGGGTAATTCATCTTTAGTGTGCGGCATGCGTCTTCGGGCTCCGATGTCTGGCAGAATTATACGCATCTCAGCCCCGGTTTCTCTCGTCTCATGCCCGCTATTACCACAGATCTGCCCGCCCTCGCCCAATCCATCAAGGACTGGGGCCGCGAGCTGGGCTTTCAGCAAGTCGGCATCAGCGGCCTCGACCTGGCCGAGCATGAGCAGCACCTGGAGCGCTGGCTCGAAGCCGGCTACCACGGCGAAATGGATTACATGGGCGCCCACGGCAGCAAACGCTCGCACCCCGAAGAGCTGGTGCCGGGCACTTTGCGCGTGGTGTCCCTGCGCATGGACTACCTGTCCGGCGACACGCAGATGGCAAAAATGCTCGCCCAACCGGAAAAAGCCTACGTCTCGCGTTATGCCCTGGGTCGCGATTACCACAAGCTGATCCGCAAACGCGTGCAACAACTGGCGGAAAAAATTCAGGCGCAGATCGGCCCGTTTGGCTACCGCGCCTTCGTCGACAGTGCCCCGGTGCTGGAAAAAGCCATCGCCGAACAGGCGGGGCTTGGATGGATCGGCAAAAATACCCTGGTCTTGAACCGCAAGGCCGGCAGTTACTTTTTTCTCGCCGAACTGTTCGTCGACCTGCCGCTGCCGGTCGACCCGCCCCATGCCACCGAACACTGCGGGCGCTGCAGTGCCTGCCTCGACATCTGCCCGACCAACGCCTTCGTCGGCCCCTATGTGCTGGATGCCCGACGCTGCATTTCCTACCTGACCATCGAACTCAAAGGCGCGATCCCTGAAGACCTGCGGCCACTGATCGGCAACCGCGTGTTCGGTTGCGATGACTGCCAGATTGTCTGCCCGTGGAACCGCTTCGCCCGCCCTTCCGGTGAAAGCGACTTCAAGCCGCGGCACAATCTGGACAATGCCGGGCTGGCGGAACTGTTCATGTGGGATGAAGAGAAATTCCTGAGCAGCACCGAAGGCTCGCCGCTGCGCCGGACAGGCTATGAAAACTGGTTGCGCAACCTGGCGGTAGGCCTGGGCAATGCGCCTTCAACGATCCCGGTGCTGGAGGCGCTGAAGGCGCGACGGGAACATCCTTCGGAACTGGTACGTGAACATGTCGCGTGGGCGTTGCGGCAACACTCCGAACGTCAGGCTTCGTCGTTATAGACGAACTTGGGCATTTCCCAATGAAAACGGATCGCCAGCAAGCGCAGCAGAAAACCGCCGAACAAGGTGATCAGAATCGATTGTTCGTCGGGTAATTGCAGATAGATGCAGAGCATGTAGCACCACGCCGCGGCGAACGAAACGCTGGCATAAAGCTCACGCCGGAAGATCAGCGGAATATCGTTGCAGAAAATGTCCCGCAGGATGCCGCCGAAGACGCCGGTGATCACGCCGCTAACGGAGGCGACCAACATGCCATGGCCCATTTCCAGGGCGGTGATGCAGCCGATCAGGGTGAACGCCACCAGGCCCATGGCGTCGAGCACCAGGAACAATGAGCGCAAATGCCGCATCCAGCGGGCCGTAAACACTGTGATCATCGCGGCTGCCGTGGTCAGCACCAGATATTCCGGGTGTTTGACCCACGTCAGAGGGTAATGCCCGAGCAGCACATCGCGCACCGACCCGCCACCCAGCGCCGTGACGCAAGCGATCAGCACCACACCAAACCAGTCCATGCCCCGTCGGCCGGCAGAGAGGGCGCCAGTCATGGCTTCGGTGGTGATGGCGATCAGGTAGAGCATCAGCAGCATAGGGGCGATCCTTGCAGAAAGGCGCGCAGTCTACTCAGTTCACCCTGGCACCAAAAGAGGGCGCTGCCCGAACACTAGTGGCGACTGTGCCTACGCCATCGCGAGCAAGCTCGCTCCCACAGAGCCGGCGTTGCACCTGTGGGAGCGAGCTTGCTCGCGATGGGGCCGGAACGGACGACCGTGAATCAGAACTTGATGAAATGCTTGCGGTAGTGCTGCAGCTCAGCGATCGATTCGCGGATGTCGTCCAGAGCCAGGTGCGTGCTGCCCTTCTTGAAGCTGTCACGCACATCCGGTGCCCAGCGCGCAGCCAGCTCTTTGAGGGTCGACACGTCGAGGTTGCGGTAGTGGAAGAAGCTTTCCAGGGATTTCATGTGGGTATAAAGGAAGCGACGGTCCTGGCAGATGCTGTTGCCGCAGATCGGCGACTTGCCCTTCGGCACCCACTTCTCCAGGAAGGCGATGGTTTCGGCTTCGGCTTCGGCCATGCTGATGCGGCTGTCGCGAACCCGCTGGGTCAGCCCGGAACCGCCATGCTGACGGGTATTCCACTCGTCCATGCCGGCAAGGATTTCGTCGCTGTGGTGAATGGCGATCACCGGGCCTTCGGCCAGGGTGTTCAGGTCACTGTCGGTGACGATGGTGGCCATTTCGATGATGACGTCGGTGTCCGGGTTCAGACCGGTCATTTCCAGGTCGATCCAGATCAGGTTCTGTGGGTTTTGCATGTGTCGGCTCCTAGGCAATGCTGCGCAGTTTAGCCTAGGCCGGTGGCCGGGCGTGCTAAACTCGCGGCCGTTTTACCTAATCGCTGCATTCTTGATACGGAACACCCATGGCCAAACGCCAACTCAATCGTCGTCAAAACTGGCGCATCGAAAAGATTCAGGGCGAACGCGCTGCCCGCGCCGCCAAACGCGAGTCCTCGGCCGTCGAGGCACTTGAGGGCGGCGATCTGGGCCCGGAACAGCACGGCCTGGTGATAGCGCACTTCGGTGTGCAGGTCGAGGTCGAGGCCCGCGACGGCGAACTGGCCGGCCAGGTATTCCGTTGCCACCTGCGCGCCAACCTGCCGGCGCTGGTGACCGGCGATCAGGTGGTCTGGCGTGCCGGCAACCAGGGTATCGGCGTGATCGTGGCGCAACTGCCGCGCAACACCGAGCTGTGTCGCCCGGACAGCCGTGGTCAGCTCAAGCCGGTTGCGGCCAACGTCGACATGATCGTCATCGTGTTTGCACCGCTGCCCGAGCCCCATGCCAACCTGATCGACCGCTACCTGGTGGCGGCCGAGCATGCAGGCATCAAGCCACTGTTGCTGCTGAACAAATTCGACCTGATCGACGAAAACAACGCTCCTGCACTGAATGCCTTGCTCGCCGTATACCGCACCCTGGGCTATCCGGTGCTGGAAGTGTCGGCGCACCACGGCAACGGCATGGAACAATTGCAGACACAGCTGGACGGGCGCATCAGCGTATTCGTCGGCCAGTCCGGCGTCGGCAAGTCGTCGCTGGTCAACAGCCTGCTGCCGGATGTCGAAACCCGCGTCGGCCCGTTGTCCGAACTGTCCGGCCAGGGCACCCACACCACCACTACCGCGCGGTTGTTCCACTTCCCCGGTGGCGGTGAGTTGATCGACTCCCCGGGTATCCGCGAATTCGGCCTGGGCCACGTCAGCCGTGCCGACGTCGAAGCCGGCTTCATCGAGTTCAACGACCTGCTTGGCACCTGCCGTTTCCGTGATTGCAAGCATGACCGCGAACCCGGTTGCGCCCTGCTCAAGGCCCTTGAAGACGGCCGCGTGCAGCAACAGCGGATGAACAGCTACCGCTCGATCATCGCCAGTCTGCCGGAAAACGGCTACTAAACAGACGTGTCGACCACCCTGCCTTCAGCGGGGTGGCCGGCGGCTGGATCTTCCCCCCGCTTAAACATCAGACCTTTCTGTAAGACCTGTGCACGCTCGCTTGTAGGGCATTTCTCTTTCCGCACCACCCCCTTGTAGCCGCCCTGTATTCGCCTAAGTTCTAGCCCTCTTCGCACTCCAGCGACTCCGAGGGACACCTATGCAAACCTACCACCTGTTCATCAGCCACTCGTGGAACTACTCCGACGCCCACGACAATCTCGTGCGCCTGCTCAACGCAAAGCCTGGTTTCACGTACAAGAATTTTTCGGTTCCGCCGGACAACCCGATTGTCGGCGCGAAAACCGACAAACAGCTTGAGGAGGCCATCGAAAACAAGATTCGCCCGTGTTCGGCGGTGTTGATCATGGCCGGGATGTACTCCACCTACAGCAAGTGGATCAACAAGGAAATCGAAATCGCCAAGCGCATGGGCAAGGTGATCATTGCGATCAAGCCGTTCGGTGCCGAGCGCATTTCCACGGTGGTACGTGACGCGGCACATGCCGAATGTGCGTGGAACACCAACAGCATCATCAGCGCGATTCGCGAGCATACGGCGGTGTAACCATGCGCAAGGGACTGTTTATCGGCATCAACGACTACACCCATGTGTCGCGCCTGAGCGGTTGCAGCAATGACGCCATGGCCATGGCCTCCGTGCTGAAAACCGACGCCAATGGCGATCCGAACTTCAAGAACATCGTGCTGACTTCCGCCGAGGACTTCCTGAGCAGGGAAAAACTCGAAGACCAGATCCGCGAGCTGTTTTCCGGTGACTGCAACGTCGCGCTGCTGTACTTCGCCGGCCACGGCAGCTTCGACACCGACACCGACGAAGGCATGTTGATCCCGCAGGATTACAAGAGCGCCAAGGACGGGATTCGCCTCAGCGACATCCTCAACTGGGCGAGCAAGGCCACCAAGATCAAAAACAAAGTGATCATTCTCGATTGTTGCCAGAGCGGCTCGGCCGGCGAACTGCGCGCCTTGCGCAGCGAAGGCAGCGTGGTCGGCGAAGGCATGACCATTTTGACCGCCTGTAAAAAGGAAGAGCCGGCGATGGAGGGCATGCAGCACGGCGTGTTCACCGGATTGCTGCTCCAGGCCCTGCACGGCGGAGCCGCGAACATCCTGGGCAAGATCACCCCCGGCAGCCTCTATTCGTTTGTCGACAATGCCCTTGATGCCTGGGAACAGCGTCCGGTGTTCAAGACCAATGTCTCGCAGTTCATTTCCCTGCGCGAAGTGTCACCGCTGATCCCCAAGGAAATCCTGCGCAAACTCCCCGAATGGTTTGCCGAAGCAGAGTCGGTGTACCCCCTCGCCCCCAGCTTTGAGCCCACTGAGCCCGAGTTCAACCCGGAACAGGGCGAGGTCTTCGCCCAGTTGCAAAAGTGCAACCGCCACAGCCTGGTCGAACCGGTGGACGCCGAACACATGTACTACGCCGCCATCCACTCCACCGGCTGCCGCCTCACCGCCCTCGGCGCCTATTACCGCGAACTCGCGATCAAGGGACATTTCTGATGCCAGTGTTTATCAGCTACCGCCACATGGACCGCGCCCACGCGATCAACATCAACACGCGCCTGATGCAGGCCAACATCAAGACCTACCTCGACGTACTGGATGCCGAATCCCAGACCACCGACGACATCACCGGGGTGATCACCCGCAACATCAGCGAATGCACACACCTGCTGGCGGTAGTGTCGGAGAAAACCGCACTGTCCTGGTGGGTGCCGTTCGAAATAGGCGAAGCGACCATCACCAACCGGCGCATCTGCTCGTTCAAGACCGGCCCGACAGAGCTGCCGCTGTACCTCGACAAATGGCCGAAGCTGACCAGCGACCGGGACATCGAGTTCTTCATCGATGCCTATCGCAACGAGTCGATGCTCAAGCGCTCGATGTCACTGGATTCGGTGACCGGTAGCGAGTCGGTGCGCAGAGTTAACAAATCCAATGCGGATCGCTTTCACGCAGACCTCAAGTCCCGAATCATCCGCGGCTTTTAACGTAGGAAACACCCACAAAAAAGCCGACATCGCTGTCGGCTTTTTTGTCGGTCACTGCTTGGGCGGTTCAGCCGGTTTGGCTGGCTCACCCGGCTTCGGTGCCGGATCATCGAACAGATTCAGACGCTCGCGCAGTTCGTGCGCCGGCAGCGGTTCCTTGTCCGCCGGCAACGCGTTCGGGTCGACCGGTGCAGCCGGTGCGGCTCCCGGCGCAGCCGAACCTTGCGGTGCATCGGGAGCAGGTTCAGCACCTTGCGAACCTTCGATGGCACGCTGGGCTTTCTTGGTCAGCACCACGATGTCGATACGGCGGTTGACCGGGTTGAACGGATGCTCGCGATCGAACAGGGCCGACGAGGCATAACCGACCACGCGCGCCACCTGCGCATCCGGATAGCTGCCCGCCACCAGCGCACGCCGTGCGGCGTTGGCACGGTTGGCCGACAGTTCCCAGTTACCGAAATCACCGGTGCCGGTGTATGGCTTGGCATCGGTGTGGCCGCTGATACTGATCTTGTTCGGCACCGCCTTGATGGTGTCGGCCATGGCCAGCAGGATGTCTTCGAAATACGGCTTCAAGCGCGCTGAACCTGAATCGAACATCGGGCGGTTTTCCGCGTCCATGATCTGGATTCGCAGGCCGTCCGGCGTGATTTCGAACAGGATCTGATCCTTGAACTTCTGCATCTGCGGGTTTTCTTCGACCTTGTTCTGCAGTTCTTGCAGCAACAGCTCGAGGCGCTCTTTTTCGACCTGCTCGGCCATGCCTTCGACCTGATCGGTATCGATGGTGACCTTATCCGGCTGCGGCTGGGACTTCACCTCGGGGTTGAGAGTGTTTTCCGGCGCCAGGGTCGGCGTGCCGCCCAGATCGATGATGTAGGGCGTGCCACTTTCGGAAAAGCCGATCGGGTCCTTGAAGTAACCGGCGATGGCAATTTTCTGTTCCGGCGTAGCGGTGGACAACAGCCACAACACCAGGAAGAACGCCATCATCGCCGTGGCGAAGTCGGCGAAGGCGATTTTCCAGGCGCCCCCGTGATGCCCGCCGGCGATGCGCTTGACGCGCTTGATGATTATCGGCTGGTTATTTTCCATGGCTTAACGACCGCGAACCGCTTGTTCCAGCTCGGCGAAGCTTGGACGGTGCGCCGGGTACAGGACCTTGCGCCCGAACTCCACGGCCAGCGATGGCGGCATGCCGGAAGCCGAAGCCACCAGCGAAGCCTTGATGGCTTCATAGACGTTCAGCTCTTCCTTGGCATCATGGGCCAGGGAATGGGCCAGCGGGCCGAAGAAGCCGTAGGCGGCGAGAATACCGAAGAAGGTACCCACCAGTGCCGCACCTACGTGCAGGCCGATGGACTTCTGGTCGCCTTCACCCAGCGAAGCCATGGTCACCACGATACCCAGTACCGCCGCGACGATACCGAAACCGGGCATGGCGTCGGCGATGCCGTTGACCGCGTGGGATGGGTGTTCGAGGTCTTCCTTGAGGCTGAACAGCTCCATGTCGAACAGGCCTTCCAGCTCGTGGGGAGCCATGTTGCCGGAAGACATGATGCGCAGGTAATCGCAGATGAACGCGGTCATGCGCTCGTCCTTGAGTACCGTCGGGTACTTCGCGAAGATCGGACTCGCAGCGGCATCTTCGATGTCGCCTTCGATGGCCATCATGCCTTCGCGGCGGCTCTTGTTGAGGATCTCGTAGATCAGGCCCAGCACTTCAAGATAGAAGGCGTGGTTGAAACGTGAACTGAACATGCTCAGGGACTTCTTGAGCACGTGCATCGTCATGTAGCCGGGGTTGGCCTGCAAGAAGGCGCCGAGGGCAGCACCGCCAATGATCATGACCTCGAAAGGTTGTATCAGGGCGGCAATCTTGCCGTGGGAAAGCACGTATCCGCCGAGCACGCTCGCGAATACGACGATGATGCCGATAATTTTAGCCATAGGTTAGGAGAGCACTTACTGAGTCGGGTTCAAGGTCATATTCGGAAGTTAAAAAATCTCTTCTTCTACTTATCGGCAAAACTGCGCCAGACTATAGCCCGTTCAGGCGAAAAGCTAATTTGACCCCATCCGGGCACAGGTAATGTTGACGATGATCGCCTCCCACCATGGTTAACGAAACGAACGTTCCAACGCCAAAACCAACGACCCTCGAAGGCTGGGTCAAGCTGCTCGATGGCGTACGTCTTCCCGTCCCGCAAGCCAGCCATGACCGTGTCTGCAAGGCCATCCGAGATAATCGCAGCTCGCTGCGCGACATCGCCGACCTCATGCAAGGCAGCCCGGCCCTGGCCTTGAGCGTGATTCGCGAAGCCAACCGGCATACCCATGGCAGCATGACCGAGCCTGCGGAAAACCTTGAAATTGCAATCAACCGCCTCGGTTTGACGCGCACCGAAGAACTGCTCGCGCGGCTACCCGCCGAACCCGAGCTCGAGATTCCCAAAGCCCTGCGTCAGTTGCAGATGATCAGCCAGCACGCCACGCAACAGGCCAACGGTTTTTTTGCCAGTCGCCTGGCGCGCCTGTGGCAGGACATCCACTGGGGCAGCCTGCTGTTTCTTTCGCCCCTGTGGCCGCTGGCACTGACCCATCCGAAACTGCTCGAAGACTGGGAGCTGCGGGTCATCCATAAAGGCGAGTCGGCACGCAAAGTCGAGCAGCAACTGTTTGGCGTACGCCTGCTGGATATCGGCCAGGCGCTGGTGGAGGTCTGGCGCTTGCCGATCTGGGTGCAGCAAGGCTATCGATTGCTGCTCACCGAGCAGCGGGAACTGGTGAAAGTCCTGCGCATCGCCCGTGACAGCGACCATCCACTGCGTCAGCAGAATCGCCTTGACGACGATCCGACCCTGCGCCGCTGGCTCAATCAACCGGCCAATACAGTGCTGCTGGCCAATGGGCTGGCGCTGTCGGCGCAACACGCCTGGGACAGCCCCCACAGCGAGCGCTGGCAGTACCTGACCAGCCTTTACCTGCAAATGCCGATGGACGAACTGCAGCAGCAATTGCACCAGCAAGCCGCCAACAGCGCACGCCAACACGCCATGCCCGACCTCTGGCACCCCGCCGAGTCGCTGATCTGGCCGTGGGGCATGAACCGTGTCCACGCAGGCTTGCTGCCGGCAGCGGCACCTACCGCCGAAGACCTGGCGAAGTGGCGCAAGCAATGCGCCGAGTTGCTGGTCGAGCCAAGCCGTTTCACTAACGCCATGCACTTGACCATCGCCGCCCGGGACGCCCTCGTGGCCTGCGGCATGCGCCGGGTGATGATCCTGATGGCCGATCGCACCCACGCCAACCTGCGCGTGCACCAGACGGCCGGCCTGTCGAAGGAAGCGGCCGGGTTGAATTTCGTGGTCAGCCATAGCAACGTGTTGCAACGCCTGCTCGCGCAGCAGGCCCAGGTGCGCCTGACGCCTGCCAATAACGCGCAATTCTCGGCCCTGTTGCCCAACAGCCTGCGCTCGCAGTTCAGCGGTGAACACTTGCTGCTGCGTTCGCTGATCAACAATGGCCGGGTGATCATGATCGTCGTGGCGGATCAAGGCGGCGGGCCGTTTTCGGAAATTTCCGTACAGGCCTTCGGCAAAACCGCACAGTGCATCGAGAAAGCCCTGCACAGCTTTAGCCACCGTGGCCAATAAGCTGCGTTACAATCCTCCCTTTTGTGCTCTGGAGACCTCACATGTCTGACTTCTCTGGCTTGCCGCTGGTGATCGAGCCGAGCGACTTGCTCCCTCGCCTCGACGCCCGCGAACTGATTCTGGTGGACTTGACCAGTGCCGCCCGCTACACCGAAGGGCACATTCCCGGCGCGCGCTTTGTCGATCCAAAGCGTACGCAGCTCGGCCAGGCCCCCGCCCCGGGGCTGATGCCCCCGCAAGCAGCACTCGAAACGCTGTTTGGTGAGCTGGGGCACAACCCCGATGCGGTCTACGTGGTGTATGACGACGAAGGCGGCGGTTGGGCCGGACGCTTCATCTGGCTGCTGGATGTCATCGGCCACAGCAAGTACCACTATATTGACGGTGGCCTGACAGCCTGGCTGGCAGCAGGCTTGCCCATGTCGATCCAGATCCCGCCGCACGTGGGCGGTCCGGTTGCGTTGACCCTGCACGATGAACCCACCGCCACCCGCGAGTACCTGCAAAGCCGTCTCGGCGCCGCCGACCTGGCAATCTGGGATGCGCGCGGGCCGCTGGAGTACTCCGGCGAGAAAGTCCTGGCAGCCAAGGGCGGACACATTCCCGGCGCGATCAATTTCGAATGGACCGCTGGCATGGATCGGGCACGCCAGCTGCGCATCCGCACCGACATGCCGCAGATCCTCGAACAACTCGGGATCAGCAAAGACAAAGAAGTGATTACCCACTGCCAGACACATCATCGTTCTGGTTTCACCTATCTGGTGGCCAAGGCTCTCGGTTATCCGCGGGTCAAAGGCTACGCCGGCTCCTGGGGCGAATGGGGCAATCATCCCGATACCCCGGTAGAAATTTAAGATTTTTAAGGACCGTTAATGAACAAGCGTCTGTTTCTCCTCGGCCAGTACCTGCTGCCCCACAACTTGCTCTCGCGTCTGGCCGGCTGCATCGCCGAATGCCGCGTGCGCTGGTTCAAGAATGCCTTCACCGCCTGGTTCGCCAAACGTTATCAGGTGGACATGTCCCAGGCGCTGGTCGAAGACCTGACCGCCTATGAGCACTTCAACGCGTTCTTCACCCGCGCACTGAAAGACGGTGCCCGTCCGCTGGACGAAACCCCGGGCGCGATCCTCAGCCCCGCCGACGGCGCGATCAGCCAGCTCGGCCCGATCGAGCACGGCCGCGTGTTTCAGGCCAAGGGCCACAGCTTCAGCGTGCTGGAACTGTTGGGTGGCGATGCGGCAAACGCTGCGCCGTTCATGGGTGGCGACTTCGCGACCATCTACCTGTCGCCGAAGGACTACCACCGCGTGCACATGCCCCTGGCCGGCACCCTGCGCGAGATGGTCTACATCCCGGGCCGTCTGTTCTCGGTCAACCAGACCACTGCTGAAAACGTTCCGGAATTGTTTGCCCGCAACGAGCGCGTGGCGTGCATTTTCGACACCGAGCGCGGCCCGATGGCCGTGGTGCTGGTGGGTGCGATGATTGTGGCCTCGATTGAAACCGTCTGGGCCGGTCTGGTGACACCGCCGAAGCGTGAGCTGAAAACCTTCCGTTACGACGAAGCCGCACGTGCGCCGATCCACCTGGAAAAAGGTGCGGAACTGGGTCGCTTCAAACTGGGTTCGACCGCCGTCGTGCTGTTCGGGCCGGATCAGGTGAAGTGGGCTGAAGAAATGACCGCCGGTACAGCGGTGCAGATGGGTCAGGGCATGGGCTCACCAAAAGCCTGATCAACGCACATACCTGTAGGAGCGAGCCTGCTCGCGATGGGCGTTAACGATGACGCGGGCAATCTGAATGCCCGCGTCGCCTCGCCGCTCATCGCGAGCGAGCTCGCTCCTACAGTTGTTTTGCGGTGTTACAGCTGGCCGTCGCGATCGCGGAAACCCAGCAGGTAGAGCACACCATCCAGCCCCAAGGTGGAAATCGCCTGCTTGGCCGACTGCTTGACCAGCGGCTTGGCCCGGAACGCCACGCCCAACCCGGCAATCGCCAGCATCGGCAAGTCATTCGCACCATCGCCGACCGCAATGGTCTGCTCCAGGCGCAAGCCTTCCTTGTGTGCCAGTTCCTTCAGCAAATCCGCCTTGCGCTGTGCATCGACAATCGGCTCGACCGCCACGCCGGTGACTTTGCCGTCGACCACTTCAAGCTCGTTGGCGAACACGTAGTCGATACCCAGTTTGGCCTGCAATTGCTTGGCGAAGTAGGTGAAGCCGCCCGACAGAATCGCGGTCTTGTAGCCCAGGCGCTTGAGTTCGGCGAACAGGGTTTCGGCGCCTTCGGTCAGGCGCAGCGAGGCACCGATGGAGTCCAGCACATTGACGTCCAGACCTTTGAGCAAGGCCAGGCGCTCCTTGAAGCTGGCGCGGAAATCCAGCTCACCGGCCATTGCCCGCTCGGTGATTTCCGACACTTTGTCGCCGACGCCGGCCGCCTTGGCCAGCTCATCGATCACTTCGGCTTCGATCAGCGTTGAATCCATGTCGAACACCGCCAGGCGACGGTTGCGACGGAACAGCGAATCTTCCTGGAAGGCGATGTCGACGTTCAGTTCCTGGGCGACGCTGAGGAATTCGGCACGCAACGCCTGCGGATCAGCCGCCTCGCCACGCACGGAAAACTCGATGCAGCCCTTGCCCTTGTCGGCCGGGGTGTCCAGCGGCATGCGCCCGGACAGGCGATCGATGTGGTCGATGTTCAGGCCATATTTGGCGGTAATCGAGCTCACGGCCTGCAACTGCCCGGCTGTCACCTTGCGGGTCAACAGGGTCACAATGTGGCGCTTTTTGCCCTGATTGCCGACCCACTGCTGGTAATCCTGTTCGGACACCGGCGTGAAACGCACTTGTTGATCGAGTTCATAGCCCTTGAACAAGATGTCCTTGAGCACGGACTTGCCTTGCTCGGTGTCGGGAATTTCAACCAGGATGCCGAACGACAAGGTGTCGTGGATCACCGCCTGACCGATGTCGAGAATGTTCACACCACCCTGGGCCAGAACGCCGGTAATGGCCGCAGTCAGACCCGGACGGTCGACTCCCGTGATGTTTATCAGGACGATTTCGCGCAAGGCGCACCCCCGCAAGTGGAAAAAAACCGCATTCTACCCACTTTCAGTGACCATCGGGCACCGTGAGCGCTTTGACGGTCTAGGGCCTGTCGCTATACTGCGCGTCAACTTCACGGACAAAAGAGCCGAGCTCAAGTGAACCGGCCCACGCCAGTAAAAACCGACAACTTCTTCCTGCTGATCTTCCGGGCACTGCGCCACCGCCGTGTACCGATTGCATTGCGCATCGCCAGCCATAACGTGATCCTGGTCGCCCTGGCTCTGGTCATCTATGCCGGTGTGATGGGCCTGCAGTTCAAGCAGGCCATGCACGAGCAGGCGGATGCGCTGGGCGAAAGCCTGACCACGCAGACGGCCACCTCGGCCACCGAGCTGTTGGTGTCCAACGACATCCTCAGCCTCAACGTGCTGCTCAACAACCTGACCAAGAACAAGCTGGTGGCCCACGCCGCCATCTACAGCCCGGACAACCGCATCCTTGCCGAATCCGGCCAGCGTCCCAAGCATGGCCTGCTGGGCGAAGCCGAGGGCATGTACCAAAGCAAGATCACCTTCCAGGACGTGACTGCCGGGCAATTGCGCATCAGCCTGGACATGGACCAGTTCCAGCAGCCGATGACCATCAGCCTGCAAAGCATGGGCATTCTGAGTGCAATCCTGCTGGCCCTGTCCCTGGCCCTGAGCCTGCGCATGGGGCGTTATCTCTCCACGCCGCTGCTGCAACTGCGGGTGTGGCTGCGCAATATTGATGAATTCACCCCGGCCACCGACCGCCAGGACGAAATCGGCGACCTGGCGCGCCAGCTGCACGCCAACTTCGCCCCGGAACCGGCCCCTGTGCCAGAACCGGAACCGGAGTTCGACGACATGGATGACGAGGCCGACCCGGCCTTCGAAGTCCGTAACCTGCGCGATCCGAGTTTCGACGAGAGCCGCCCGGTAGCGGCGCTCAAACCAGCGCCACGACAGATCGTCAGCACCGTTGAAGACGACGATGACGAAGACCCGTTCGCCGATCTGCGCGACGAGTCGCTGGACAGCACCCCACAACCGGTGATTCGCAAAGCCACGCCGAGCGTGCCACAGCACAGCGCGGTACTGGCGGTGCAACTGGGCTCCCAGGAGCAACTGCGACGCCTGCCGCGGGCGCGTCTTGAAGAACTGCTCGAGCGCTATCGCGATTGCCTCGACCAGGCAGCTTCCCTGTATCAGGGCGAAGTAGAGACCTTGAACGATGGCAGCACGCTGATGCTGTTCCACACCGAAGACAGCGGCGACGATTACCTGACCAACGCCATTTGCTGTGGCGAGCTGCTGCGGGCCCTGGGCCACCAGTTGCAGATCGAAGTCGCGGACAGTGGCATCACCCTGCAATTGCAGCTGGGGCTGACCCTGGGCGACGAACTGTTCGGCCTGAGCCAGATCGACTTGCTGCTGACCGACCCTGCCCAGGACGCCCTGGCCCTGTCGCAACACAGCCGCAACCTGCTGCTGGTGGAGCGCAAGATCAGTGACGACGCGTTGATCCGCCAACGTGCACGGATCCGCCCGATCGCCAGCCCTGAGGGTGCTTGCTGCGTAGAGCGGTTGATGGAGCCGTATCCGTCGATGCTTGAACGGCAATTGGCGCGGATGCATGAGCGTCGAGCTTAAGCCTTAACCTCGATATGAAGAAGCCCGCAGATGAGTGATCGTCTGCGGGCTTTTTTGTTGCCTGTTCTGACCTCATCGCGAGCAAGCTCGCTCCCACACTTGATCCGGGTTAGCCCAAGGGTGTGCTCACTGAAGATCCCCTGTGGGAGCGAGCTTGCTCGCGAAGAGGCCAGAACAGGCGCTAGATATCTCCAACCTGTAAAAACAACAAAGCCCGCATCAATGCGGGCTTTGTATGGATTCAGTCCAGACTTAGAAGCGGAACACTTCCATATCCGTACGAATAGGCGCGGCCATCGGGATCTTCGGCTGCTTTTCCTGTTCTACCGCAGGTGCTGCCGCCTTGGCTGCCGGCTTGCGTGGGGCTTCGGCGATCGGAGGCTGATTGGCCAAAGGCTTGAGCGCCACCGACAGTTGTTCGGCCAGGCGTTGCAACAACACACCCTGTGCCTGGACCTGAGCCGCCGTGGTACCGGCATGCTGTTCCTGCAAATGGATGATGCGGTTGTCGCGGACCTGCCCGCGACGGTCGATCAGGCGCCATTGCGCGTCGAGGATCGCCGGTTGTTTTTCACCCGAATCCAGGCGCGTGATGGTCAGCAGCACCTGAACGTCCGGGGTGAAGCCCAATGTCGCCGGGGCCAGCACTACGCGCTGACTGTCCAGGCGACCCGCGACCTGGCGCAGCAGCAGCTGATCGATATCCGACGAAAGGCTGCCAGCCCAACGACCGTCGGTCGAGGCTTGCAGGCTGCCATCGGGCTGACGCTGCAACAGGGTTTCGCGTTGCAGGTAGTCGGCCACGGTGACCGGCCCCAACAATACCGCCATGCCCGCGTTCTGTGCGGGCTGAACCGGACTACCAGCGTCCAGCTGATACAACGACACCGGCTGGTGAACGCTGCAACCCGCCAGGCCAAGAACGCCGGCGAGCAAAAGAATAAAAGGAAGGCGCAGAGCAGTCATCGTCCCATCCAGGTGGTCGCTAAAAGGCTGACCACAGTGAAAATACTCAATAAATATGAAGAACGCGCGGCAATGCCGGCGCTTGAAAGGCCATATCATCCGTGAATATGCGTTCCGACTCCAGCGTAAAGCGCCGAACTACGGGTTAATTCGTAGTTCGGCGCTTCTAAGTCGCCTAATTGAGGTTTTCGACGAGCAGCGCATCGACCCTCTGGAAGCCACGCGGCAACTTGTTGCCACGACGACCACGTTCACCCTTGTAGTGTTCAAGATCGTCCGCTTTCAGTGACAAGGTACGTTTCCCGGCCTGCAACACCAGTGTTGCACCGTCCGGCAATACGGCGATGTCCGTCACATACTCTTCGCGACTGGCCACTCGCTCACCGGGAATCCCGATGATCTTGTTGCCTTTGCCTTTACCTAATTGTGGCAGGTCGCTGATTTTGAAGATCAGCAGGCGACCTTCGGTCGTCACCGACGCCAGCCAGTTCTGTTCACGATCGGCCACAGGGCGCGGCAGCATGACCTTGGCGTTGTTCGGCAGGCTCAACAGGGCCTTGCCCGCCTTGTTCTTGGCCTGCAGGTCTTCACCCTTGACCACGAAGCCGTAGCCGGCGTCGGAGGCGATCACGTACAGCGCATCGTCTTCCGGCATCAGCACGCACTCGAAACTCGCCCCTGGCGGCGGCGTCAGGCGACCGGTCAGCGGCTCGCCCTGGCCACGGGCCGACGGCAAGGTGTGGGCGGCCACCGAATAACTGCGGCCCGTGGAGTCGATAAACACGGCAAACTGGTTGGAGCGCCCGGCTGCCAGTGCCTTGAAGCCGTCCCCGGCCTTGTAGGAAAGCCCGGTGGCGTCGATTTCGTGGCCTTTGGCGGAGCGAATCCAGCCTTTTTCCGACAGCACGACCGTCACTTTCTCGTTCGGCAGCAGGTCGTGCTCGGTCAGGGCCTTGGCTTCGGCGCGCTCGACAATAGGCGACCGGCGGTCATCACCGTAGGTTTCAGCGTCCTTGATCAGTTCGCTGCGCACCAGTTTTTTCAACTTGGCTTCGCTGCTCAGCAGGGCTTGCAGCTTGGCTTGTTCCTTGAGCAGTTCATCCTGCTCGGCACGCAGCTTCATCTCTTCCAGTCGCGCCAACTGACGCAGACGGGTGTCGAGGATGTAGTCGGCCTGGATTTCGCTGAGGGCGAAGCGCTCGATCAGCGCGGCTTTCGGCTGCTCCTCGGTACGGATGATGTGGATCACTTCATCCAGGTTGAGGTAGGCAATCAGCAAACCGTCCAACAGATGCAGGCGACGCTCGACCTTGTCGAGGCGGAATTGCAGGCGACGACGCACGGTCTGCACCCGGAACTCCAGCCATTCGACCAGCAGCGCCCGCAGGTTTTTCAGCTGCGGCTTGCCGTCCAGGCCGATGATGTTGATGTTGACCCGGTAGCTCGACTCCAGCTCGGTGCTGGCGAACAGGTGCTGCATCAGCGCATCGTGGTCGAAGTTTTTCCGTGCGCCCGGAATGATCACGATCCGGCACGGGTTTTCGTGGTCGGATTCGTCACGCAGGTCGGCAATTTGCGGCGCCTTTGACGGCTTGGCCTGCATCATCGCGGCGATCTGCTCCAGCACCTTGGCGCCCGAGACCTGATGCGGCAGCGCGGTGACGATGATGTCGCCGTCTTCGATGTGATACACGGCGCGCATGCGCACAGAACCGCGACCGGTTTCGTAGATTTTCAGCAGGTCGGCGCGCGGGGTGATGATTTCCGCTTCGGTCGGGTAGTCCGGGCCCTGGATGTGTTCACAGAGCTGTTCGACCGTGGCCTTGGGCTCATCGAGCAAACGCACGCACGCCGTGGCGACTTCCCGCAGGTTATGCGGCGGCACGTCGGTGGCCATGCCCACAGCGATACCGGTGGTGCCGTTGAGCAGGATGTTCGGCAGGCGGGCCGGCAACACCAGCGGCTCGTCCAGCGTACCGTCGAAGTTCGGGCCCCAATCCGCCGTGCCCTGGCCCAGTTCGCTGAGCAGCACTTCGGAATAACGCGACAGCCGCGCTTCGGTGTAACGCATGGCGGCGAAGGACTTGGGATCATCCGGCGCACCCCAGTTGCCCTGGCCGTCGACCAGCGTATAGCGATAGCTGAACGGCTGGGCCATCAGCACCATGGCTTCGTAGCAGGCCGAGTCGCCGTGGGGGTGGAATTTACCGAGCACGTCACCGACGGTACGCGCCGACTTCTTGTGCTTGGAATCAGCGTCCAGCCCCAGCTCGCTCATGGCGTAGACGATACGCCGCTGTACCGGTTTCAGGCCGTCGCCGATATGCGGCAGGGCACGGTCCATGATCACGTACATGGAGTAGTTGAGGTAGGCATTTTCGGTGAAGTCAGCCAGTGACCGGCGTTCTACACCGTCCAGGCTGAGATCAAGGGAGTCGCTCATGCGGGCCTCATCGGTTCGTTGTCTGGCGCAGCAGCATGGTGCCACCGCGCTGGGTAAATTCAAGTTTGTTCAGTGCGCTCATGCCGAGCAACACTTGATCGCCATGCAGCCCCGGGGCCACCAGTGCGCGTACATCCCGCAGCACGATGTCGCCCAGTTGCAGGCGTTCAATACGGGTGCGATAGCCCTGGCTCAAGCCATTGGCCGTGCTCAGGGTCACGCCGAATCCTTCTTCGAGCTTCAAACGCTTGGCCAGGTCCGCCGGAATCGACACATCGGTCGCCCCGGTATCGAGCATGAAGTCCACCGGATGGCCGTTGATCTGACCGCTGGCGACGAAATGCCCCTGCGCATTGCTCACCAGTTTCACCTCAATGAAACCCTCGCCCTGCTCCGAGCTGACCACCACGTTCGGATTTTGCTGACGCGCTTCCCACTGGCCGAAAAAACGCGTGGCCAGAAACAACGCGGCACACCAGGCCAGTACCATAAACACCCGGCCGATGCGCTGCCCCGGGCTTCGTTGCCTCATGACTTGGCACTCCAGCCACCTTCCGGTGCAGCAAAACGCCAGACCACCGGACGGACTTCGCCATCGGCGCGAGCACCGTTGTTGTTGTCGATACCGATCCAGGCACCGTCAGCGTCCACTACCAGCGCTTCCGCGAGGCCATAATCCTGTGGATAACGCCGATTTTCCTGCAATGCCTCTTCGGCAAACGACCAGCAACGCTCGACCTTGGCGGTCAGCGCATCTCGGCGGCAGACCTCGAACGCATTGCGCTCCAGGGTAAACAGCTTGCCGTTGAACAATGACAGATCGGCAAAATCCCGAGACATCGCTCTGGCGTTGGGAAACTGTGCGGGTTGCATTTCTTTCCCGGCTTCACTCAGCAGCACGCATCCACCATCGCAGTCCCACACCGATTGCTTGCGCTTGATCAGCAGCAACCCGCGGTTCTCGCGCTCGGCAGCCAACCAAAACTGGTCACCTTCAGGATTGATTGCCAAGCCTTCGAACAGTGCATTGAAGCGCAACAACATGCCTCTGGCCCGGGCTTCGCGCGCCATGAGCGGCGAAATCTTCAGCCAGGACGTCGGCCCGGTTGGCGGTATTTGCAACACCGCTGCATGGGATTCGCTGACCACGTAACGATTGCCGGCGCGGTCACAGGTGATGCCTTCGAAATCCAGATTGCCGCCACGCACGAACGAAGCGGCCCAGGTCCGCGAACGCAATCCCCAGGGCAACCCGCTGTCAGGTACTTCAGGTACGCCGATGCCCACGGCCTCTGCGCGCCAGACGTTGGCCCGGGTATCGAGACGATAGATCTGATCATCGTCACGGTCGGAGACCGTCCACAGCTCCTTGCCGCACTGGGCCAGCCCGGACAGGTTGCCGCCGCGCATGCCATCGACGGCATGCTCGGACAACAGACGCAGTTGCGGTGTCGGTTCGCCAGACACCGTCATTGAGGTCAGCAGCAACGCACACGCCAGGGCAAAGCCCAAGCGCATCAGCCCAGCACCTCGGCCAGGTTGCCCTTGGACTCCAGCCAGGTCTTGCGGTCACCGGCACGCTTCTTCGCCAGCAGCATGTCCATCATCTCCGAGGTAGCCTCGAAATCCTCCAGGGTCAACTGCACCAGACGCCGGGTGTTCGGGTCCATGGTGGTCTCGCGCAACTGCGGCGGGTTCATTTCGCCCAGACCCTTGAATCGGGTGACCTGCGGCTTGCCGCGCTTCTTCTCGGCCACCAGGCGATCGAGAATCCCGTCGCGCTCGGCTTCATCGAGGGCGTAGTAGATCTCTTTGCCCAGGTCGATGCGGTACAACGGCGGCATCGCGACGTAAACGTGACCGGCATCGACCAACGGGCGGAAATGCTGGACGAACAAGGCGCACAGCAAGGTCGCGATGTGCAGACCGTCGGAGTCGGCGTCGGCGAGGATGCAAATCTTGCCGTAGCGCAGCTGGCTCATGTCCGCCGCGCCCGGATCGACACCGATGGCCACGGCGATGTTGTGCACTTCCTGGCTGGCCAGCACTTCGCTGCCGTCGACTTCCCAGGTATTGAGGATCTTGCCGCGCAACGGCAGGATCGCCTGGAACTCCTTGTCCCGCGCCTGCTTGGCCGAACCGCCGGCGGAATCACCTTCGACCAGGAACAGCTCGGAACGCATCGGATCCTGTCCGGCACAGTCGGCCAGTTTGCCCGGCAGCGCCGGGCCTTGGGTAATGCGTTTGCGCTCGACCTTCTTGCTGGCCTTGAGGCGACGGCCGGCGTTGTTGATCGCCAGTTCCGCCAGCAGCATGCCGGTTTCCGGGTTGGCATTGAGCCACAGGCTGAACGCATCCTTGACCACACCGGAGACGAACGCCGCCGCTTCACGGGACGACAGGCGCTCCTTGGTCTGCCCGGAGAATTGCGGTTCCTGCATCTTCATCGACAGAACGAAGGCGATGCGCTCCCAGACGTCTTCCGGTGCCAGCTTCACGCCGCGCGGCAGCAGGCTGCGGAATTCGCAGAACTCGCGCATGGCGTCGAGCAGGCCCTGACGCAGACCGTTGACATGGGTACCGCCCTGGGCCGTCGGGATCAGGTTGACGTAGCTTTCCTGCACCGCATCGCCGCCTTCCGGCAGCCACAGCAGCGCCCAATCCACGGCTTCCTTGTTACCGGCAAAGGCGCCGCAGAACGGTTCGTTCGGCAGGCGCTCGAATTCGCTGACCGCATCCACCAGATAGGAACGCAGGCCGTCTTCGTAATGCCATTCGACTTTCTCGCCAGTGGCCTTGTCTTCAAAACTGACCAGCAAGCCCGGGCACAGAACGGCCTTGGCCTTGAGCACGTGCTTGAGGCGGCTGATGGAGAATTTTGGTGAGTCGAAGTATTTCGGGTCCGGCGCAAAGAACACGCTGGTCCCGGTATTGCGCTTGCCGACAGTACCGACGACTTCAAGCTCGGTGGCCTTGTAGCCATCCTTGAAGGTCATCTGGTATTCGTTGCCGTCACGTTTTACACGCACCCGCACTTCGGTGGACAAGGCGTTGACCACGGAAATACCCACCCCGTGCAAGCCGCCGGAGAACTGGTAGTTCTTGTTGGAAAACTTGCCACCGGCATGCAGCTTGGTGAGGATCAACTCGACGCCCGAAACACCTTCCTCGGGGTGAATGTCCACCGGCATGCCTCGGCCGTCATCGCTGACCTCCAGGGAATGGTCGGCATGCAGGATCACCTGCACCGATGTGGCATGCCCGGCCAAGGCTTCGTCGACACTGTTGTCGATGACTTCCTGGGCAAGGTGGTTCGGCCGACTGGTGTCGGTGTACATGCCGGGGCGTTTGCGCACCGGGTCGAGGCCCGAGAGGACTTCGATGGCGTCTGCGTTATAAGAGCTAGCGCTGGGAGTGGCCATGGGGTCTCGTCGTCAGTGTTCGGTGAAAAAAGAATTCATGGGGCTATCGCTCACAGTGCGGTGAAATCGATTGCCTGATACAAATCGGCGCCAATGCCGGCAAAACTCAACATGGCCGGCAATTGCCCGGCAAAACCCTGGAAACTGTGGTCGCCGCCGGCCTGGATACGCAAGGCGCATGCCCGGTAATACTGCTGGGCGAGGCGATAGTCCAGCGTTTCGTCTGCCGTCTGCAACCATACCTGATAACGCTGTGGATCCCGGGGCGCCGGCACTTCCAGTTCGGCCAGGGCCACCACGTGGTCGTGGGTCATTTCCCAGGTCTCTTCGGTATACAGGTTTTTCTGCGTCCCCAGATAGCCGTCGAACATCCGGTGCGGGCTGACGGCAGGGTTGATCAACAGGGCTTTCAAGCCATGGCGCTCGGCCAGGTGAGTGGCATAGTAGCCGCCGAGCGAGCTGCCGACCAGCAGTGGCCGCCCCAGCTCGGCAATCGCTTGCTCCAGCTGCTCGATAGCCTGGCGCGGGTGATGGTGCAATGCCGGAACGCGCAAGTGTTCGCTCAGGCCCAGACGCTCCATCACCTCGACCAACTGACAGGCCTTCTTCGACAACGGCGAGCTGTTGAAGCCGTGGATATAAAGGATCGAACCGGACATTTGAGCTCCCTGTGCGTCGGCTAAAGAGGCGGAGTTTACTGTAGGAGCGAGCTTGCTCGCGATGGTCGTCAACGATAACGGTGCAAACCTGACGCCCCGCGGCGCTCTCAGGCTAATCACGAGCGAGCTCGCTCCTGCAAGGGATTTATGAACAACGCAGATCCAATGTGGGAGCGAGCTTGCTCGCGATGGTCGTCAACGATAACGGTGCAAACCTGACGCCCCGCGGCGCTCTCAGGCTAATCGCGAGCGAGCTCGCTCCTACAGGGGGGTCAGTAGCCGTTGGAACCGTAATCCACGGTGAAATCAAACTCGGTGACCCGCTCGACACCCGTTTCCAGCCGCCCATCGGGCAGCAACCGCAGCCAGCGATATCCGGGGGCCTGTTCCCCGACCTTGAAATCCTCACTGCCGGGCTCGAACTGGATGCAGGTCGAGGGCGAGGCGATCAAACGTACGCCGTTGCGCATCCGGTCGATTTCCTGGTGCACATGCCCCCACAACACCGCACGTACCTGCTCGAAGCGATCCAGCACGGCGAACAGCGCCTCGGGATTGCGCAAGCCGATCGGTTCCATCCATGCACAACCGATGGACACCGGGTGATGGTGGAAGCACACCAGATGATGGCGCTCCGGCGCTTCGCTCAACGAGCGGGCGAGCAACTGCAGCTGTTCATCCTGCAAATAACCCGGCACCGAGCCTGGCACCGCCGAATCGAGCAACGTGACCCGCCAGTTGCCGATATCCACCACCGGTTCGAGCAAAGCGCTCTGCACCGCCGCCTCGGCCATGATCTGCGGCTCATCGTGATTGCCGGGAATCCAGCGCGCCGGCGCATCGAGCTGACGCGTCATGTCGCGAAATTGTTTGTAGGACTCCAGCGTCCCGTCCTGGGACAGATCACCCGTGGCCAGGATCAAGTCAATCCGCGGCTGTTGCGCGCGCACCAGTTCGATGACCTTTTGCAGGCTGTCGCGCGTGTTCATGCCCAGCAACACGCCGTCCGCTTCGGCAAACAGGTGACTGTCGGAGAGTTGCACCAGCAACGCCGGATCGGCGGTGGTCAATGTGGATACGCTCGGCAAGGCGTTCTCCCAGGGCGTGATCACGGGGATGGGTAAGTGCCGCAATTATGCTGGGGGACGATCGAAAGGGGAAATCTGTGAAGCTGACGCAGTTCACAACTGCTGATCACAATTAACGTACCACTTCGTACTCATGTCCCAGCGCCAGGCAATGGCTCAGCCATTCGCCCAGAAACATGTTCAGCTGGGCCTTTTCGTCCGGCTGGTGCATCGAGGCGTTCGGGTAAGGATAGATGCCGCGAAAGCGTCGTGCATGTTCGGCGCTGACCACTTCGGCCATGCGCGCGTCGTGATAGACCTGCACTTCCAGTTGCGGCACCGGCAGCCAGGGCAGGCTGTGTTCCTGACGCACTTGCAGGGTCGTGGTGTAGGGGCAGGTCAGCAGGACTTCCAGGGCCAGCACACCGAGCATCTGGTCGCCATGGGTCACGGCGATGCGCCGCGCGGCGGGCTCGCTGCGCATGTCCGGCAGCAGTCGCATCAAGCGCGCGTAGTTCGCCTCGCAGGACGCTTGCAGCCCCACCAGGTCCACCCGATAGCGATCGCGCAGCTTGTTTACGACCATAACCCCCTCACTTCAACGCGGTTCAAAGCCAGCCATTGCAAGGCAATGATGCTCGCCGCGTTGGCAATACGCCCGTCGCGCACGGCTTGCAGGGCATCTTCGAAAGCCCAGACCGTGACGCGGATGTCTTCTGCCTCTTCCTCCAGCCCATGCAGGCCGCCAACCCCGGTAGTGTCGCAACGCCCCAGGTACAGATGCACGAATTCGTTGCTGCCGCCCGGCGATGGAAAGTATTTGGTCATCGGCCAGAGCGCCCCGATTTCAAGCCCAGCTTCCTCCTGCGCTTCGCGGTGAGCAACTGCTTCCGGCACTTCATCCTTGTCGATCAGACCAGCGACCAGTTCGATCAGCCACGGGTTGTCGGTCTTGCCCATGGCGCCGACGCGAAACTGCTCGATCAGCACCACTTCATCGCGTTGTGGATCGTAAGGCAGCATGCATACCGCGTCATGGCGAACGAACACTTCACGATTGATCTCGCGACTCATGCCCCCGGCGAACAATTCGTGGCGCAAGTGCACGCGTTCGAGTTTGTAGAAGCCCTCGTAGCACTTTTCGCGCCGCACGATATCAACGGCGGTCGGAATGGCGTTGGCAAAATCCGTCATGAGTATCCTCTTTTACTGCAAATCCTGTTCGAGGTTGCTTTTTTCCTGGGCCTCGACTTCGCGCCATCCTAACGCGCCCGTGACGTTTGATGCAGCCCCTTTCCCGTCAGCGGGATGGACGGTGAGGGCGAAACCCACTCTAATTAGCTTAGTGGCGAACTGACTGCTTTGTTGAGAGTCGAAGCCGGTAACTTTTTGCCTTCCCTGTTTCAGAAAGGACGCTCATGTCGCTTTTCAAAATCGCCTCCGTGGCCGCTATCGCCCTGACCCTGGGCGCTTGCGCGAGCCTGTTCCAGCCCAACTACCGGACGCCGCTGGAAACCACCCGCGACGCCTCCGAGCAACTCAAGCCCGGTTGCAGCAACCCGGATTGCCCCCTGGTCAACATCGACACCCTGCACTTCCCGGACGAGCCTGCACTGGACGGCATCATCGAAAAGCGCCTGCTGCAAATGACCCGCACCTCGCCCGACGCGCCGGTCGCCCCGACTCTGGCGGCCTATCGCGAAGAGTTTTTGCGCACCGCCGGCCCGCGCTTCAGCAGCTATCTGCAGGCAAAGGTACGTGAGCAGCATGACGGCTTGGTGATTGTCGAATTGTCCAGCTATCTGGACACCGGCGGTGCCCATGGCACCCCAGGTCGAGGGTTCATCAACTATTCACGCCAACAGCATAAAGTGCTGACGCTGTCGGACATGCTGGTGCCTGGGCAGGAAGACGCGTTCTGGAAAGCCGCGCAAGTGGCACACAACAGCTGGTTGATCAGCACCAAGCTCGATCAGGAACCGGAGTTCGTGAAGAGCTGGCCGTTCCAGAAAACCCAGAACGTGGCGCTGACCTACGGCGGGGTAATCCTCAAATACGAAACCAGCACCATCGCGCCTTACGCGCTGGGCCATGTCGAACTGAAGATCCCCTACCCTCGCCTGAACGGCATCATCAAGCCCGAGCTGTTTCCAGGCCGTAACTGAAGGCCCGACCCAGCACTAGCTGGAGCAACCCTGCCACTACCAGTGCCGGCAGGGTTGCGCCGACATCCGGATACAGGTTGGCCAGCAAGTGATAGGTGCTGACCCCGCCCAGCCAGGCGAGGAGCGCCGGCCAGCGCAACGCGGCTGACGCCACCTGGCCACTGCGTTTGCGCAGGATGAAGTGATCCACCAGCACTACGCCGAACAACGGCGCAAACACCGAACCGATCAGCAACAGGAAGTTCTGGTACTGGGCCAACGGCGCCAGCAGGGCAATCAGCGTGCAGATAACGCCGATGGCCAACGCCAGGTGCTCGACTTTGGCGCGCAACAGAATCCCGCTGGACACCGCCGCCGAGTGAATATCGGCAAAGGCGTTTTCCGATTCATCCAGCAGAATCAGCAACAGCGGAATCCCCAGGCCGGCGCCGGCCAGTGCCAGCAGCAAGGCATTGACTTCGCCGCTCGGCGCGAACGCCAGAGTGTAGGCCACGCCCAGGCTCATCAGCCAGAAATTGCCGATGAAGAAGCCGATGGCGGTGCCGCCGAAGACGTTTTTCGCCCGCTTGCCGAAGCGCGAGTAGTCGGCGATCAGCGGCAACCACGAGAGCGGCATGGCAATGGCGATGTCGAAACCCACGGCGAACGGCATCGAACCGTCACCGGCCTGGGCCCACAATGCGGCCAGGTCAGCCTTGGCGAACAGGTTCCAGGTCAGCCAGACACACGCGGCCAGCAGCAGCCAGATACCCCATTTGCGCAGGATCTGGCGCACGAAAGTCAGCGGACCGCTGACCGCGAGCAAGGTCGCAAGGGCACCGAAAAACAGCGTCCACAGCACGGGATTGGACAGCAGGCTACCTTCGTTGAAGGCCTTCGCGCCCAGCAGGCTGGCAGCATCGCGCATGACGATGATTTCGAACGAACCCCAGCCGATCAATTGCAGCAGGTTCAGTACCGCCGGCAGGCTTGCGCCTTTGGCGCCGAGGCTGAGTTTGAGCGCGGCCATCGACGACAGGCCGGTGTCGCTACCGATCACGCCGACCGCCGCCAGCAGCAGAACGCCGACCAGGGTGCCGAGAAAAATTGCCAGCAACGAACCGGACAGGCCAAGGCCCGGCGCGAGCAATGCACCAGTCTGCAGGACCATCAGGCCGATGCCGAGGGAGAACCACAGGGAAAACAAATCACGGCCGCCGAATACGCGTTTGTCGGTCGGCACCGCGATATCGGGGGAGTAAGTGCTGGGTTGAATGCTCAAGGGTGTTATCTCAGAGGGACATTTGTTGTTTGTATGATCGTCATCGCGAGCAAGCTCGCTCCCACAGGGGACTTGCGGCGCTCACAAATCCCTTGTGGGAGCGAGCTTGCTCGCGATGGCGGCGGTGCAAGCACCGCCGCCCTCAGCTCAGATCAAACTTTCTGATACAGCTGACTGCCTTCCTGCTTGAAGCGCTCGGCCTGTTCGGCCATGCCTTGGGCGACGTCCACGTCGACCGCTTCGATCCGCTGGTTGGCCGCATACTCGCGGACTTCCTGGGTGATCTTCATCGAGCAGAATTTTGGCCCGCACATGGAGCAGAAGTGCGCCACCTTGGCCGAATCCTTCGGCAGGGTTTCATCGTGATACGAACGCGCGGTGTCCGGATCGAGCCCCAGGTTGAACTGGTCTTCCCAACGGAATTCGAAGCGCGCCTTGCTCAAGGCATTGTCGCGGATCTGTGCGCCCGGATGCCCCTTCGCCAGATCGGCGGCATGCGCGGCGATCTTGTAGGTGATGATCCCGGTCTTCACGTCATCCTTGTTCGGCAGGCCCAGGTGCTCCTTCGGCGTCACGTAGCAGAGCATGGCGCAACCAAACCAGCCGATCATCGCGGCACCGATACCGGAGGTGATGTGGTCGTAGCCCGGCGCAATGTCGGTGGTCAGCGGGCCAAGGGTGTAGAACGGCGCCTCGTCGCAGCATTCGAGCTGCTTGTCCATGTTCTCTTTGATCAACTGCATCGGCACGTGGCCCGGGCCTTCGATCATGCACTGCACGTCGTGTTTCCAGGCAATCTTGGTCAGCTCGCCGAGGGTCTCCAGTTCGCCGAACTGCGCTTCGTCGTTAGCGTCGGCAATCGAGCCCGGACGCAGGCCATCGCCCAGCGAGAAGCTGACGTCGTAGGCCTTCATGATTTCGCAGATGTCTTCGAAATGGGTGTAGAGGAAGTTCTCTTTGTGGTGCGCCAGGCACCACTTGGCCATGATCGAACCGCCACGGGAGACGATGCCGGTCACGCGCTTGGCGGTCATCGGCACGTAGCGCAACAGCACGCCGGCGTGAATGGTGAAGTAGTCGACGCCCTGCTCGGCCTGCTCGATCAGCGTGTCGCGGAACAGCTCCCAGGTCAGGTCTTCGGCCACGCCGCCGACTTTTTCCAGGGCCTGGTAGATCGGCACCGTACCGATCGGCACCGGCGAGTTACGGATGATCCACTCGCGGGTTTCGTGGATGTGCTTGCCCGTGGACAGGTCCATGACCGTGTCCGAACCCCAGCGAATGCCCCAGGTCAGTTTCGCCACTTCTTCTTCGATGGACGAACCCAGTGCACTGTTGCCGATGTTGCCGTTGATCTTCACCAGGAAGTTACGGCCGATGATCATCGGTTCCAGTTCGGTGTGGTTGATGTTGGCCGGAATGATCGCGCGGCCACGGGCGATTTCGTCACGGACGAATTCCGGGGTGATGATTTTCGGCACACTGGCGCCGAAGCTGTGGCCGGCGTGTTGCTGGTCCAGCAGGCCGGCGGCACGGGCCACTTCCAGCTTCATGTTTTCGCGGATGGCGACGTATTCCATCTCGGCGGTGATGATGCCTTTGCGCGCATAGTGCATTTGGCTGACGTTGGCGCCCGGCTTGGCGCGGCGCGGGTTGTTGACGTGGGCGAAGCGCAGCTTCGTCAGCTCCGGATCGGCAAGTCGCTCCTGGCCAAAATTCGAACTCAGGCCGCTCAGGCGCTCAGTGTCGCCACGGGATTCGATCCACGGCGAACGCACATCGGCCAGGCCTTTGCGCACATCGATGATGACATTGGGGTCGGTGTACGGACCCGAGGTGTCATACACCACCACCGGTGCGTTGACCTCGCCACCGAAGTCGGTCGGCGTCACGTCCAGGCTGATTTCGCGCATCGGCACGAGGATGTCCGGGCGAGTGCCCTGGACATAGATTTTTTGCGAGCGGGTAAACGGCTGAACCGATTGCTGATCGACCTTGGCCGAATCACTCAGGTTGGTGGCAATTTTTGCTTTTGTAGTCATCACGGGCTCTCCAGACACACATCCAGGCAGTGGATTTTTGTCGGAGCGAACCTGTAAACGAATGGACGCACGGGCGCTGGGAAAACCAGCTGTGCTGTGCTCAGTGCTCGAGGGGTGTTCGATTGTCGAACAACATCCCGGACGAAGCACAAGAGGACTCGCCGGGTGACGAGAAATCTTGTTCCCTACGCAGGCGCTAACCTGATCAGGTTCAACGGGATCCGAAATTATTCGATCTCAGCCTCAAAGCAAGGCACCCCGACAAGAACCCGGCCAGTCTAGACACAACTGGCAAAGAACGCCAACCCCACGGCAAACACCATGATGAATGGCGTAATTACACGCAGTATCAGGATTGTTGCCGTCCGAATGCACAACTACACTCGCTACGCTGAGCCGCGCATTGACGCTGTCAAAGCAGGGCCTTAGCCTTGGCGCTCAAATTACCTCTGTAATATCAATTCTAGGGATCGTCTATGCTGCGCAAACTCTCACTGGCCCTCGCCGTGTCTTGTGCGTCCAACGGAATGGCCTGGGCAGCAGATGCGCCCTTATCGGCCAAGACGGACCTGGTCAGCGTTTATCAAGAAGCCGTCAACAACAACGCCGACCTGGCGGCTGCCATCGCCCAATATGGCGCGCAGAAAGAAGTCGTGCCCCAGGCTCGCGCCGGGCTGCTGCCAAACCTCTCGGGCGGCGCCAATGTTTCCGAGGTGCGTACGTCGCTCGATCAACCTTCGGGCACGACCAACCGCGACGCTCATTCCTACCAGGCCACTTTGGCGCAGCCGCTGTTCCGCGCCGATCGCTGGTTCCAGTTCCAGGCCGCCAAGGAAGTCAACGAACAGGCCGCCCTGCAACTCTCGGCGACCGAGCAAAACCTGATCCTGCAAACCGCTGACAGCTATTTCAACGTGCTGCGCAGCCAGGACAACCTGGCTTCGACCAAGGCCGAAGAAGCGGCGTTCAAACGCCAGCTCGATCAATCCAATGAGCGTTTCGATGTCGGCCTCTCGGACAAGACCGACGTATTGAACTCACAAGCCAGCTACGACACCGCTCGCGCCAACCGCATCGTTGCGCAGCGCCAGGTGGACGACGCCTTTGAAGCATTGATTACCCTGACCAACCGTCAGTACAACTCGATCTGGGGCATCAGGCATGACTTGCCGATCCTGCCGCCAGTACCGAACGACGCCAAGGCCTGGGTCGAAACCGCGGGCAGGCAGAACCTCAATCTGTTGGCCAGCAACTATGCCGTCAGCGCCGCCGAGCAAACCCTCAAGCAACGCAGGTCCGGGCACTTGCCAACGGTTGACGCGATCGCCAAGTACGAGAAAGGCGACAACGACGCACTGGGCTTCAGCAACCCGAACAACCTGCCCCAGGCGTATGGCGGCAACGTCGAGCAAACGACCGTGGGCCTGCAACTGAACATCCCGATCTACAGCGGTGGCCTGATCAACTCCCAGGTGCGTCAGTCCTATGCACAACTGGACCAGACCGAACAGCAACGCGAATCCCTGCGCCGCAGCATCGTGGAAAACACCCGCGACCTGCACCGCGCGGTGAACACCGATGTCGAGCAGGTACAGGCGCGCAAGCAATCGATCATCTCCAACCAGAGCGCGGTGGAAGCGACTGAAATCGGCTATCAGGTGGGTACGCGAAACATCGTCGACGTGCTGGATGCGCAGCGCTCGCTCTACACCTCGGTGCGCGACTACAACAACACCCGCTACGACTACATCCTCGACAACCTGCGCTTGAAGCAACAGGCCGGTACGTTGAATCCGGGGGACCTGCAAACCCTGGCTCGCTGGCTCAACCCGAACTACAACCCGGACAAGGACTTCCTGCCTCCGGATCTGGCCAAGGCGGCAGAGGAGCAGTTGAAAGCGCGACCTTGACCATCAGAGTTCAAGGCAGCACAAACCTTGTGGGAGCGAGCTTGCTCGCGATAGCTGACTGACAGGCAACTTAGGTGTTGGATGTACAGCCGCCATCGCGAGCAAGCTCGCTCCCACAGGATCAGCGGCGAACTGAAGACTTGTCGATCAACCGCCCCAACCCATCCAGCAACCGCTGCAACGCCCCCTGATTGGTGCGCATCACCGTCAACCCGGCCTCAGCCATGCGCTGCGCATCTCGCGGCAGTTCGAACAGTCGCTGCACCGCCACCGCCAGCCCTTCGGCATCTTCCACTTCCTGCAACGCCCCGGCACTGCGCAACTGCGCGGCGATTTCGAGGAAGTTGAAAAGATGCGGACCGCTCAACACCGGTTTAGCCAGGGCCGCCGGCTCCAGCAGGTTATGCCCGCCATTCGGCACCAGGCTGCCACCGACAAATGCGCTGTCCGCCAGAGCGTAGAGAAACAGCAACTCGCCCATGGTGTCGCCCAGCAGCACTGAAGTATTCGCACTGACTGCATCGCCGCTGGAGCGCCGGACCGTGGCAAACCCTTGTTGCTGGCACAACCCGAACACCGAATTGAAGCGCTCAGGATGACGCGGCACCAAAATCAGCAGGGCATCGGGGTGACTGGCCAACAACTGACGGTGGGCCGCCAGCACCACCTCGTCTTCGCCGTCATGGGTACTGGCCGCGATCCACACCGGTCGTTCCAGCGCCTGCCATTGCCCGCGCAGCTCAACGGCGCGCTCCAGCAGTTGCGGGTCGATGGTCAGGTCGAACTTGATCGAACCGGTCACTTCGACGGTTTCCGTCCGCGCGCCCAGGTCGCGCAAGCGCTGGGCCTCGGCTTCGGTCTGCACCGCGAACAGACTCATCTCGGCCAGCATCGGCTGGGTCAGTCTGGGGAACCGGCCGTAACCTCTGGCCGAACGCTCGGACAGCCGCGCATTGGCCAACGCCACGGGGATCCCGCGTTTGGCACATTGATGGATGTGGTTGGGCCACAGTTCGGTTTCCATGATCACCGCCAATTTCGGCTGGACCCGATCAAGGAAGCGCCGGGCAGCGCAAGGCAGGTCATAGGGCAGATAGCAGTGCTGGATACGCGGCTCATTGGCGAACAGTGCATGGATGCGTTCCGAACCGGTCGGGGTCATGCAGGTCACGGTGATCGGCAGATTCGGATAACGCGCCAGCAAGGCGCGAATCATCGGTGCGGCCGCAATGCTTTCGCCCACCGACACGGCGTGCACCCAGATGCCGCCCGGTTTCATCGTCGGCATCCCGTAGGAAAAGCGCTCGCCGATGCGCCTGGCATACGCCGGCGCCTTGCGCGCGCGCAGCCAAAGCCGAATCGCTACCAATGGCAGCCCCAGATAAAACAGCGCGGTGTAGAGAGTTCTATTCATGGCGGCGGAGTTTATCGGCTTTTTTCGCCTATCGTCTGCAAGTGCACGGCAAAACGTTCGGCGAGCCAGCGCGCGGCCGGACCGAGCGGTTCATCCCGGCGCCATACCAGTTCCACCACCAGGGCCGGCGGGGTCCATTCGCTGACCAGTTCGACCATCTGGTTCTGATAGGTCGGGTACTGCACCACGTGGCGTGGCAACCAGGCCCAGCCGAGGCCGCGCACCAGCCATTCGGCCATCACATAAAAGCTGTCGGCGCGCCAGACCTGCGGGCTGGCCGGGTCACTGCCGGGATAAATGCTCGACTCTGTGGACATCAGCAACTGCCGATGTTGCGCCAGTTGCTGGCCGTCCACGGCGCCCTTGCGCGCCAACGGATGATCCTTGCCGCACACCGTGACCATTTCCACACTGCCCAGCACCCGCCGCTCAAGAGCCTCGGGAATCTGATCGTGAAAGAACAGCAGCCCCAGATCGGCGCGCCGCTCCACCAGCTTGCGCGCGACATCGCCTTGGGCAGCGCTGGTCAGTTGCACTTCAAGGCTGGGGAATTTTTCCGCCAGGGCTTCGAAGCTTTCGATGATCGGCTGATAAGGCATCGCCTCATCCTGCGCCACACGCAGTCGAGCTTCCTGCCCGCGCATCATCGCCAGCGCCCGGCCATTGAGCCGTTCGCACTGGCGCAACACTTCCCGCGCTTCGTCCAGCAATGCCGTGCCGGCTTCAGTGAGTTTCGGCTGACGGCCGCTGCTGCGGTCGAACAGGCTGACGCCCAGGTCTTCTTCCAGCAACGCTATCGAACTGCTGACCGCCGACTGCGCCTTGCGCTGATCGCGCGCCACAGCAGAAAACGAACGCTGCTCCGCTACGCTCACAAACAACCGCAGCTGCTCCAGACTCCATTGCATGCTCATGGCTCAACCCATCTCTCAAACAGATAGGTAATGACTTTACCGCATCTGGCGAATCTCTAGAATGCCGACCTCAGAGAGCAACACTTCACACGAGGATTGACCCATGACCGCTTACTACTACCTGGCCATTGCCATCTGCGCCGAAGTGATTGCCACTGTTTCGATGAAAGCGGTCAAAGGCTTCAGCACCCCGCTGCCACTGGTGCTGGTCATCGTCGGGTACGGGATCGCCTTCTGGATGCTGACCCTGGTGGTGCGCAGCGTTCCGGTGGGCGTGGCGTACGCCGTGTGGGCCGGCATGGGGATCGTGATGGTCAGCATCGCAGCGCTGTTTATCTATGGGCAGAAGCTGGACGTGCCGGCGATGATGGGGATGGCGCTGATTGTGCTGGGTGTCGTGGTCATCCAGCTCTTCTCCAAGACTGCCGGGCACTAGAGTTCGAAACACGACCCCCTGTGGGAGCGAGCTTGCTCGCGATGACGGCATGGCATTCAGCATCAATGTTGACTGACCCACCGCTATCGCGAGCAAGCTCGCTCCCACAGGGTTACTCGTTGGCTCGAGAGTACTGGCGTCAGCCCCTCCAATCTTCGAGTCTGTATACTGCGCCCTCGTCTTGAACACAGAGGTCGCCGAATGCCATCCGTTATTTCCACCGACGTGCTGATTGTCGGCGCTGGTGTCGCCGGCCTCTGGCTGAATGCGCGCCTGCGTCGCCAGGGTTTTTCGACCGTGCTGGTGGAAAGCGCCAGCCTCGGCGGCGGGCAGAGTGTCAAGTCCCAGGGCATCATCCACGGGGGCGCCAAATACGCGCTGCATGGCGCCCTGACCGGTGCCTCGGAAGCCATCGCCGACATGCCGCGCCGCTGGCGTGAAGCCTTGGCTGGCGACGGCGAACTGGACCTGTCCGGGGTGCGACTGTTGTCCGAAGCCCATTACCTCTGGTCCCCTGGCACCCTCGCCGGCAACCTCACCAGTTTCTTCGCCAGCAAAGCCGTGCGCGGCCGCGTCGATCAGGTCAAGGGCGAGCAATTGCCGCCAGCCCTGCAAGACAAACGTTTCAAGGGCAAGGTCTATCGCCTGGCGGAACTGGTGGTCGACGTGCCAAGCCTGATCCAGCGCCTGGCCGATCTGGCCGGAGATGGCTTGCTTGCCGGGCAGAAGATCGAGCCGCTGCTCGAAGGCGGCGTGCTGGTCGGCCTGAAGGTGGACGAGCGCGAGATCCGTGCCCAACGCATCGTCCTGAGCGCCGGCGCCGGAACCGCGGCATTGCTTGAAACGCTGGGCCTGAGCCAGCCCGCCATGCAGCGCCGCCCGTTGCACATGATCATCGCCAAGGGGCCAAGCCTCAAACCGCTGTACGCCCACTGCCTGGGTGGTGGCACCAAACCGCGCATCACCGTGACCACGCACCCGGCGGCGGATGGCCAATGGGTCTGGTACCTGGGCGGCGATATCGCGGAATCCGAAGGCGTGACCCGTGAGCCCGCCGAGCAGATCGCCACCGCACAGAAAGAACTAGGTCAATTGCTGCCATGGATCGACCTGAGCACAGTGCAATGGGCCACCTTGCGCGTGGATCGCGCCGAACCGCTGCAATCAGGCCTGACCCGTCCCGACAACGCCTTTGTGGCCGAGGAAGGCCGACTGCTGGTGGGCTGGCCGACCAAACTCGCCCTGGCGCCGGACTTCGCCGACCGGGTGATCGCCAGCCTGACCCGCGACGGTATCCAGCCAAGCCACCCGGCAGCGCTGCCTGAACTGCCGAAGCCGCCGATGGGCGTACCGGCCTGGGAGCAACTGCTGCCATGAGCCAACCGACCCTGCACGACCTGCATCGCCCGTTGGGCAGCACCGGCCTGCTGGTTTCACCCCTGGGCCTGGGCACCGTGAAACTGGGCCGCGACCAAGGGGTGAAGTACCCCAACGGCTTTCAGATTCCCGATGACGACGAAGCACGCAGGCTGCTCAAACTCGCCCGCGACCTGGGCATCAACCTGATCGACACCGCCCCGGCCTATGGTCGCAGCGAAGAACGCCTCGGCCCGTTGCTGCGCGGTCAGCGTCAGGATTGGGTGATTGTCAGCAAGGTCGGCGAGGAGTTTGCCGACGGCCAGTCCCGTCACGATTTCAGCGCCGCGCACACTCGTATGTCGGTGGAACGCAGTCTGCAACGCCTGGAAACGGACTTCATCGACCTGGTGCTGGTGCACTCCGATGGTAACGACCTGGCGATCCTCAATGACTGCGAAGTCTACGAAACTCTCGCCGAGCTCAAGGCCGAAGGCAAGATTCGCGGTTTCGGGTTTTCCGGCAAAACCGTCGACGGTGGCCTCAAGGCACTGGAGCAAGGCGATTGCGCGATGGTCACCTACAATCTGAACGAACAAAACGAGAAAGCCGTCATTGACTATGCTGCTGCACACGGCAAAGCCATTCTGGTCAAGAAAGCCCTCGCCAGCGGTCATGTCTGCCTGAGTCCGGGCGTGGATCCGGTGCGCGCCAGTTTCGAGTTGTTGTTTGAACATCCGGGTGTTGCCAGTGCTATTGTCGGGACCATCAATCCGCTGCACCTCGCCCACAATGTCGCGACCGTTGCCCAGGTCCTACGTAGCCACTGACGCCGCCCACGCGGCCTTAAGCAGGAGCCGACATGTCGCGTACGCTCATCAGAAAGAACCCGAGCAACTTCAAGACCCTGCCGTTATTCGTCGAAGCGACCCCCGAAGGCCTGGCTTACCAGAGCGTCGGCAGGCCGCTGAATTTCTCCCAGACTCTGCAACGTCGTCGGCCGGTGACGGTTGGCGACAGCGAACGGTTTGCCCTGGAGTTGGCCAACCTCGGGGTTTCGGTGCGCCTGACCCTGCATTGGCAGAATCGCGACTATTGGGTGCTGGTGCGCCAACGCCGGCAGGACCGTGGCGATGTGGTGCTCAAGCTGATCTCCGGTTACGTGCCCGCCCATGAACTGAATCTGCCCTTGCACACGGCGATCCAGGAGATAGCCGAAGAATGCCTGCTGGAAACCCCGGAAGGCTGGCTCGGTGGGCGGTTCAACGACACCTGGCTGCCAGCGCCCTACTCGGCCGCCCTGCATTACCGTGAAGCCCTGCCGTTTCGCTTGTCGCCACTGTCTGGCTCGGCGCGACCGGTACGTTGCGCCAACCTGATGCTGATGGAGCGTCCGCGGGCTTACGTGCATTTGCCAACGGCGTCACTGCAACTGATCTACGACTTGCGCCTGGACGTTCCCAAGGAAGCCAAATCCCTGAGCCTGTTCCATGTCGATGAACGACTGGAAGGCGATCAACTCGTCGCCCGCCTCGACCGCAAGCGCCCCGATCTGTACTTGATGCCCTTGCAGGACGGCCACCCGATGGCTGAGCTCTACACCTTGAAAAAGGATCAGTTGTGTCCCGCCAGCACGCGCGGACTGTACCTGGCCGAAAGTTTTGCCCGACAGGAAGGCTGGCTGGTTCGCGACGAGCGAATTCGCTGGAAGGACTGGGTGAGGCAGCAGGGCCTGACCCCGCCGGGGAAGGATTCGGGTCTGGCGCGGTTACGCGGGAAGGCTAAGCTGTTGCTGAAGAAAATAGTGCCGCGTAAAGCGGCACGATAGGAAGATCACGTGGATTCTTGTGGCGAGGGGGCTTGCCCCCGTTCGGCTGCGAAGCAGTCGGAGAACCCGTGCATGCGGTGTACCTGATACCCCGCAGTTGCAGGTTTTAGGGTCGCTTCGCAACCCAACGGGGGCAAGCCCCCTCGCCACAGCAAGCCCCCTCGCCACAGGTGGCCGCAGATTATTCAGACTTGCGGATCTTCTCGACAATCGCGGTGGTCGAGCTGTTTTCCACCAGCCCCAGCACTTTCACGGTACCGCCATAGGCCGTCACGATGTCCGCGCCGACCACCTGGTCGATGCCGTAGTCGCCGCCCTTGACCAGCACGTCCGGCTTGACCGCGCTCAGCAGGTTTTCCGGGGTGCCTTCCGAGAAGCTGATCACCCAGTCCACCGCACCCAGGCCAGCCAGTACGGCCATGCGCCGGTCGACACTGTTGATCGGACGGCCTGGCCCTTTCAGGCGGCTGACCGATGCATCGTCGTTGATCGCCACGATCAGGCGATCGCCCTGGGCCCGCGCCTGCTCCAGATAGGTCACGTGACCGGCGTGCAGGATGTCGAAGCAACCGTTGGTGAACACGATCCGCTCGTTGTGCGCACGGGCATCATCGACCGCCAGCAACAGTTGCTCAAGGCCCAGCACTCCACGCTCGGAACCTTCCTCGCGCTGAATCGCACGACGCAGTTCAGGCGCACTGATGGCCGCCGTACCGAGCTTGCCGACCACAATACCGGCCGCCAGGTTGGCCAGGGCCACCGCGTGGGGCAACTCCTCACCCGCAGCAATCGCGGCCGCCAGGGTGGAAATTACTGTGTCGCCGGCACCGGTCACGTCAAACACTTCACGGGCCCGGGCCGGCAAGTGCAGCGCTGGATGATCCGGGCGCAGCAAGGTCATGCCGTGCTCGCCACGGGTCACCAGCAAGGCACCGAGGTCCAGGTCGTGCATCAGTTGCGCGCCCTTGCTCACCAATTCGTGCTCATCGGCGCAACCACCGACGATGGTTTCGAATTCGTTGAGGTTTGGCGTGATCAGGCTCGCACCACGGTAGATCGAGAAATCCTTGCCCTTGGGATCGGCCAGCACCGGAATGCCGCGGGCACGGGCAGCCTGGATCAGCGTCTGATGGTTTTTCAGCGCGCCTTTGCCGTAGTCGGACAGCACCAGCACCTTGATGCCTTCGAGCAACTCATCGACCTGCGCGGCCAGCGCCAGTGCGTCGGTGGCGAAGGGTTCTTCGAAGTCGATGCGCAGCAATTGCTGGTGACGGCTCATGACCCGCAGCTTGACGATGGTCGGCTGGTGCGCAATGCGCTGGAAGATGGCCCGCACGCCGGCGCCCTTGAGGCTGTTGACCAGGCTGTTGGCGGCTTCATCGTCGCCGGTGACACCGACCAGCGAAGCCGGAGCCCCCAGGGCGGCAATGTTCAAGGCAACGTTGGCAGCACCGCCCGGGCGGTCTTCGATGTGATCGACCTTGACCACCGGCACCGGTGCCTCAGGAGAAATCCGTGAGGTACCACCATGCCAGTAACGGTCGAGCATGACATCGCCGACCACCAAGACAGGGGCTTGATCGAATCGCGGCATGGACAACTTCATGGTGCAACCCACATACAGAATGAACAGGGGCGCGATATTAACACAGGGTTGGTGTCGGCTAGTGCGGTGGCTGCAACGGGATGATTCGCCAGCATTTTTTGCTCATTTTTTGAGCAATAAACCCGCTAGGCGAAATCATCAAAGTCACGGTAGTGGCTGACCGGTTTCGACGGGAGTGCGAAAGGGCGAGCCAGGCTCGCCCTTTCGGGGGTCAGGCGATGTCTTCGGCCGGGGCGTCGAGGCCCATCGCGTTGAGGCGCGAGTAGTAGCCGTTTTGCGCCAGCAGTTGTTCATGGGTGCCGCGCTCGACGATTTTCCCCTGATCCATCACCAGGATCAGGTCGGCCTTCTCGATGGTCGACAGGCGGTGAGCGATCACCAGCGTGGTGCGACCTTTCATGACCTGGTCCAGGGCTGCCTGAATATGCCGCTCGGACTCGGTATCGAGCGCCGAAGTCGCCTCATCGAGGATCAGCAGCGGAGCATTCTTCAACAGTGCCCGGGCAATCGCCAGGCGCTGGCGCTGGCCACCGGACAGCAGCACGCCGTTTTCCCCGACCTGGGTGTCCAGGCCTTCAGGTAATTGAGCGATGAAGTCCATCGCGTAGGCATCCTTGGCCGCCTTTTCAATGTCTTCACGGGGTGCGCCAGCCAGGTCGCCATAGGCGATGTTGTTGGCCACGGTATCGCTGAACAGGGTCACGTGCTGAGTCACCTGGGCGATATGCCGACGCAGGTTCAACAGCTTGTACTGCTCCACTTCGACGCCATCGATCAGGATTTCGCCCTTGTCGTGGTGATAGAAACGCGGAATCAGGTTGGCCAGGGTCGACTTGCCGCTGCCCGAACGTCCCACCAAGGCCACCATTTGCCCGGGCTCGACCGAGAAACTGATGTCATTGAGCACCTGACGCTCGGTGTCAGGGTAGGTAAAGCTGAGGTTGCGCACATCCAGGCGACCGCTGACCACATCACGCTCGACGGTGCCGGTATCGACTTCAGGCTGGACATCCAGTTGCTCGAAGATACTTTCAGCGCCGGCCACACCCTTCTGGATGGTCGAGCTGACTTCGGACAGCTGGCGAATCGGCTTGGGCAGCAGGCCAGCCAGGGTGATGTAGGCCACCATGTCGCCGGCCGACGCATCGCCCCGCAGGAACAGCACCAGGAACATCAGCACGGCCATGGCGGTGTAGATCACCAGTTGCAGCAACGGCGTGTAGATGGCGCCGGTGCGGGTCATGCGCAATTGCTTGTCGGTGTTGCCCTGGCTGGCATCGAAGAAGCGTTTCTCTTCGTACTTTTCACCGCCGAAGCTGCGCACCACGCGATAACCCTGGATTGTTTCGGACGCCACATGCGTCACGTCCCCCATTGCCAGCTGGATTTTCTTGCTCTGCTTGCGGAATTTCTTGCTGGCCGTGCGCACCATCAGGGCGATCAACGGCAGGATGGCGACCATGACCAGCGTCAGGCGCCAGTTCATGTACAACAGCGAGGCAAACAGGAAGATCACCGTCATGCCTTCACGGATTACGACCTTGATCGCATCTGTTGCCGCCCCCGTGACCATGGTCACGTTGAAGGTGATACGTGAAATCAGGTGCCCCGAGTTATGCTTGTCGAAATACCGGTTTGGCAACACCAGCAGGTTGTTGAACAACTGGACCCGCAAGTCATGGACCAGGCCCAGGGAAACCTTGGCCAGGAAGTAGTTGCCCAGGTACGACCCCAACCCCTGCCACGCGGCGATCAGGATGATCAACAATGGCACCGCCTGCAGCAGTTGCAGATCCCGCAGGTAGGGCACTGTTGGAAACAGAACCGCTTCAGGATTGGATAGACCGTCGACGAAGTACTTGAGAATGTAGCCCAGCATTGGCTGTGTCGAAGCGAAAATCAGAAAACCGACGATGCTGATCAGAAACAGGCTGATATACGGCCGGACATAGCCGAGCAGGCGGAAGTAGATTTTCAAGCTCGATGGGCTTGCGCAGAGACTGGAGTCGGTCATATCACGCGAATGTCGATGAAAAGGACGCTGACTTTACCACAGCTTCCCCAGGGTTCTGGCAATCGCATACAGTCTGTGTATTGTGGCGCGTCAAACAGCCACCAGATGTCCCTGCCTTGGTATGGTCGCTCAATTCAGGAATAAGTTACCCAGCATGCAATTAAACGTTTTGAACAGCACGTCCAACAGAATCTTCGATTTCATTTGTTTGTGGATCCTTCCGCTCGGTTATTTGTTGCTGCTTTGTGCGCTGTTTTTCCTGCCGGGGCGCAGTGTGCATCACAAGCTTTATTATGGCCTGTTCAGCATTCCGGCACTCTTTGCACTGTGCCTGCGGCCGCGGCTCGGCAAAGAGTTGCTGCGCGAACCGATCGTCATTGCAGTCCTGCTATTTATGGCGTGGGCACTGCTCAGCCTGAGCTGGAGGCCAGACGACGACATCGACTTTGGCCAGTTCAAACCGCCATTGCACACCTTGTTACTGTTCGTTGGCTGCTACCTGCTGGTGCGCTTTCGCAGTGAAATCATCCAGCCCCTGCTGTTCTGCGCCGCGACGGTGGCACTGGTCATCTCTGCCTACAACCTGTACAGGTTCGACCAGATCTACCAACCGGAAATGCGCCTGATCGGTGTAGGCGCATTTGACAATCCACTGCTCAGCTCCCACGTTTTCGGCTTTTTTTGTACCTATTGGCTGAGCCTGAGCATGACGTGCAAGCGACGCCAGGTACTTTGGCTGAGCGTACCGGCGATGGCGATCATGTTCGCCGCAGTGCTGGCCACCGGTTCCAGGACCCCACTGGTTGCACTGACGCTGGCTGCGCTTTGGCTGTGTTTCATCTGCTGGAATCGACGCTCGGTCTTCATGCTTGGCGCCATGTTCTTCGCCGGTACAGCGACTTTCGCGTTGTTTGCGGACAAAATCTTCGAAAGAGGCAGTTCCTTCCGCATCGAGCTCTGGCAATTGACCCTGAACAGGATCGCTGAGCACCCATGGATCGGGCACGGCTACAACGCCGCACTGAGACTGGACCCCGGCGTCGGCTACAGCCTTCAGGAACCCCATAGCTTTGCCCTGGGCGTGCTCTACTACGTCGGCATTATCGGCCTGCTGCCATGGCTGTTCTTTCTCGCATGGGGCTTCATCAGCAGCCGACGTCATCGCGTGCAACCGCTGTTCATCATTGCCTCAGCCTGGCTGGCCTTCGGTATCGGTGCAGGCCTGACCGAGGGTGGCGGGATCATCTCTCGCCCCAAGGAACACTGGTTCCTGCTGTGGATCCCCTTGGCGCTGATTGCCGCATTGAGCATCAATCAGCGGGCCCGGCGCCTGCTGGACACACCGATCAAGACGGCGACACCAAGCGCCCTGCAACAGCTGACTGCCGATGCCAGGGTCATTGAAGAGGATGGTCTGGGCCCCAAGGTCCTGCGCCTGACCGATGGCAGTTTTCTCAAGCTGTTCCGTCGCCGTCGTTGGTATACCTCGGGCAGTTTCACGCCCTACTCCGATCGTTTTGCCGTCAATAGCGTGCAACTGCGCGGCATGGGCATCCCGACACCGCACATCCTCGACCTTTACCGGTTCGAAGACGGCAGCACCGCCGTGCATTACTCCCCGTTGCCGGGCAACACGCTGCGCCAGATCCTGCAAGGCATCACCGCCCCGGCAGTGCGCCAGGCACTAGTGGAGCGCTTCGGCAAATTCATGGCTCAACTGCACCAGCAAGGGGTCTACTTCCGCTCCCTGCACCTGGGCAATGTGCTGGTGCTGGAGGACGGCGAGTTCGGCCTGATCGACCTGGCCGACCTGCGAATTTACCCCTCGGCATTGAGCCCTTCCCTGCGTCGGCGTAACCTGCGCCACATGCAGCGCTACGCATCTGATCGGCATTGGTTGTTCGAGGATCACTTCGAAGCACTGCTGCTGGGATACGCCGCGACGGCCTCGAAAGCCGACGTGGATAATTTGCACAGGCACGTGCTGGCCGGGAGTCCTCCGGCCCAGGCTCACTGATGACAGAAACCAACCCGCTTATCGCGATGACGGCCTACCTGCTCGCCATCGCGACCGCTGCGCTACTGTTGCGCAGCGTGCCGAGAATCCCCCGAGAGCTGGAGCATTGCGGCGAAAGCCGCTTTGCCGGCATCGACGGTTTACGCGGGTATCTGGCCTTCGGCGTGTTCGTGCACCACTCGATCATTACCTGGATCTTTCTGCAAACCGGCGTGATGGATTTTCCACCGAGCAACTTCTACTCGCAGCTCGGCCAGGGTAGCGTCGCCCTCTTTTTCATGATCACCGGCTTTCTGTTCTGGAACCGCTTGCTCACCCACGGACGGCAACACGACTGGCTGGCATTTGCGGTATCCAGGCTGTTTCGCCTCTACCCGCTCTACCTGCCGCTGATGTTGACCGTGTTTGTCTGCGTGTTCTATTTGCAGGACTGGGAACTCAAGGACTCCGGCACCCAACTCATTGGCCAGACCCTGGCCTGGCTGATCTTCGACCGGCCAGACGTCAACCAGTACCACCAGACCGGCATGCTGATCTCCAACGTCACCTGGACGCTGGGGTACGAGTTGTTTTTCTATCTGGCCCTGCCACTGGCCGCCATGGTGTTCATTTATCGCGGCGGCTGGTTGCAGACGGTGCTGTGCCTGATCGGCATCTATACCCTATACCAGGTGGTCGGCTGGGAACACTCGCTGAAGAAGCACTTCCTGGCCAGCTTCCTCGGCGGCATCGCTGCGGCGTACTGGATTCGCCGTCCACAATGCGTCGCCTGGAGCCTGTCTCCACTGGCGGGCATCGTCGCCCTGCTCGCGCTGGCGATCGCCTTTACGGCGTTCAACCGGGCATTCAACCTGGGGGCGCTGCTGCTGCTTTCACTGTTCTTTGTGATCGTGGCGTCCGGCAATACCTTGTTCGGCGCCCTGAGACCACGCAGCATCCGCTGGCTGGGGGAAATCAGCTACAGCACGTATCTGCTGCACGGTTTCGTGCTCTGGGTACTGGTGCAGCGGCTGCCGCCGATATTGCACCTTGACGTCCGGCAAGCCTGGGTCTTCCTGCCGTTGCTGGCCGTGTGCAGTTGCCTGCTGATCATCATCAGCAGCCTGACTTACCTGTACATCGAAAAGCCCGGTATCAATGCCGGCAAGAAAACCCTGCACTGGTTGCGCCAGAACAGGAAGCCGAGGAAAGCACTTCCGGAGGAAACAGCTCAACAACGTTGAGCCGTTTCCGGGGCATGCCTCCGAGGACAATGCCCCGCCTTCCCCCCTTGAATCCAGCCTCCGGCTCAGTCTTTCTCCAGCCGTGAGAAATACATCCGGCCCAGCCCACGCCAGGTTTTCTTGTTCCAGGCCTTGAATGGAATCTGCGCCAGCAACTCCCGCGCCAGCTTGCGATCACGGTTGGCGGTCTTGAGGAACATGGAATTGAGAAACTTGTAGCGCACCTCGTCATACAGCGGGTGATCGCTGAAGAGCGCGTAGGTGCGCAGGATGCTGTCGATCATGAAGCGGTGGTTCTTGTAGGAGTTGGTGGCGTGCTTGCGATAGCGCGCCATCAACACATTCAGACCATCGATGAAGTAACCGGCATGGGTCACCTTCAGCTCGATCAGCAAGTCTTCCAGGCGAATGGTCGGGTCGAAACCGCCCACCTTGTCCAGCGCTTCGCGGCGGATCATCAGGGTAGGCGCCGGAGGATAGGGCTTGCGCTCGAGGAACATGTCGTCGAAATCCAGACGACGGAACGGCACATCCCGACGCTGGCGCTTCTCGGGGTAGAGATTGCCGTCGGCATCGATCAGTTCGATGTTACCGGCGCAAATGCCGACCTCGGGCTTGCCCTCCATATGCGCGACCTGAGTGGCGATTCGCTCCGGCAGCATGATGTCATCCGAACCGAACGGCACGATCAGGCTGCCCTTGGCCCGGGCAATTGCACCGTTGAGGGTGTTGGTCAGCCCCTGGTTTTCCTGAACCCGGAAGTCGAAGCCATGGATGGCCTGCAATGCCTTGATCCGCGCGACGCTGTCATCCTTCGAGCCGTCGTCGACCACCAGCAACTCGATGTTCCGATAGGTCTGGTTGAGGACGCTGAGAATGCTTTCCTCGATGTAAGGAGCGTGGTTGTACGACGCGATGATGACCGTGACGATGGGTTGCGCGTCGTTCATGGCTGCTCCTTGCGGGCCTGTTCCAGGCCGGAATCGATCAGATTGAGGTATTCGCGACGGAACTCCTCAATGTCATGGTGTTGCTGCAGATAACGGAAGGACTGCTCGCCCTTGGCCTTGAGCTCGTCATCCGAAAGGCCAAGGTAAGTGTCCAGCGCCGCCTGCAGCGTCGGCACATCCTTCGGCGTAATCGCCAGGCCACCGGCCCCCTCGATGAGCGGCAACATGGCCGGCACGTTCGAGGCGATCACCGGCAAATGCCCGCTCATGCCTTCGAGCAGCGCCAGCCCGAGGCCTTCGGCCAAAGAAGGCATGGTCCAGATGTCGAAAGCTCGAATGTACTGCAGGGCAATTTCCTTGAACCCCAGCAAATGGGCGCGACCGCTGAGGCCGAGGCGGTCGATTTCCGCGGCCAGGCGCGACTCTTCGCGGCCGGCACCAATGATCGCCAGTTGGGTATTGGGGTATTTGTCCTTGAGTGCCGCGAAGGCCTGCAGCAAATAGATATGGCCCTTGACCGGCACCAGTCGCCCCAACGCACCGATCAGCCGCACCGACGGATCGATGCCCAGCATTTCACGTGCCTTTTCACGACTGTGTTGCAGACCTTCGGCCTGCTCGATGTCGATGGCATTGGTGATGGCATAGGTATTCTGATCGGTGAAGCCACAGTCACAGTCCAGCAGATACTGTTTCACCGCTGGCGACACGCCGACGAAGCGCCAGTGACGATCAATCAGGCGCTGGGTCTGGCGGCGCCGGTAAAAACGGTCGTACTCGCCAAAGCCGTGGGAAATGCCGATGCACAGCGGCACTTTCAACCAGCGGTTGAGCGCCAGCATCATGTTCACCGGCTTGAAGCGGTTGCAGATCACTACATCGAATTTTTCCCGACGGCAGAACTTGTACAGCTGCCACATGGCCCGCAGGCGCATGCCCTTGAGGGATTTGTCGGAAAATTCGAAGTACACCGAACGGTCGGCTCGGCTCACTGCTTCGCCCGGCCCGGGTTTGCCGCGCAGAAACGCGGCGGTCACTTCATAGCGATCACTGGGTAGGGCCTTGACGATTTGCTCCGCGAGGTCGGCGAAATCATGGGCTTTGACGTTGTAGTCAGGCTGCAGCTGCAGGACCTTCGACCGCTGACTCATAACTCTCCCCGCTGAGAAACATTGCCTGGTGTGTGCTTGATGGACCACAAAAGCTCGTGGCGCCGGACGGCCTTGCGAAAGAATTCGTTCTGGCCATAGCTGGACGGCAACCGGCCGGCCAACAAACGTTGTATCAACCGACGCAAGCGACGCTTGAACGGCATCGCCGATTGCAGGTCGTGCATCATGCCCAACGCCATGGCCTTGTCTCGCTGCTGCTCCAGCGGCAAGGGCAGGCAATAAGGCTGCATCGGCTGGGCCGGATCGAAGGCCGGCGGCAGGGCGATGCCATCACCGGTATCGCCCATCGGCCAGCGGTCGTTGTCGTGCAGGTGGTTGGCATAGCCCAATAGCGTGGTCGGCTGCCAGTCCAGGCCTTGCAAGGCTTCGAGAACTGCCGCCTGGGCGCAGACATGGTCGGGATGCGGATCGAGGGTCGGATGCGGCAGGACGATGACCTCGGGGCGGGCCCGCAGCAGCAACTCACGCAGATCCGCCAGCAGATTGTTCCAGGTCGGCGCGCCATCGGCATCGCCCGGTAGCGTGAAAGGATTCAACTGACGGAACAGCCGGGTATCGTCCAAGTCCGCTTCCCGCGATCCCGCGGTCACCGCAGGCGCGGCCTGCATGCTCGCCAGTTGCAGGCAGAAATAACCCAGTTGTACGCAGCGGGCCTCGGGTACACCGGCCCAACGTGGCACGGTGATGCTATCCCAGGTGCGCAGGCGGCCTTTCAAGCGGGCCGCATCGACCTTGTTCAGTCCCATCTGCCGGTAGTGTTCGGCTTCGATTTCGCCCGCTGTCAGCGTGACGATCCAGGTTTCGTCGGCCTGGCTGTACAAACCGTAGGCTGCCAGCTCGGCATCATCGGCGTGGGGCGCGATGACCATCACCCGTTGACGCCGATAATCCGGATGTTCCAGTGCCCACAGCACAGGCTCACCGAACACACGACAGAAACGCCCGCGCAAGCGCAGCTCACCACGCGACAGCGCCTGAGCCTGACCACTGAGATTGAGGTAACGCAGGCCGTTTACGCCTCGTTCGAAGGTTTGTCGGTCAGGGTTTTCGCCCCCCGCCAACTCGACCACTGGATCGATAAAACGTCCCAGCCAGGTGCTTTTTACCCGCAGGGCCAGCACCAGCGTCGCATCGTCGACCAGCATCACGCCCTCGTCCAGCCGCAAATGTTCGCCGTTCAGGTGCACCTTGGGCTGGGGCGTGTAGGGGGGAAAGCTGTACTGGTAATCGTCTTTCGGTGAGTAGAACAGGTGGTCGGCAAACCAGGCTTCGTGGGCAACCCAACCCAGAACCGCCAGCACCAGCGGCAACCACCAGGCCACCAGTACACCCATGACGATCAACAGCACCAGCGCAATCAGCAGGCCGATACGTTTATTGCGCCGATGGCGCTTGAGCAGTTGCTGTTTGCGGCTCATGGTTTGGCTCATACGGTGAAGACCGGCACGGGGTTGCACCAGCGATCCTTGTATTCACGGTCGGCGCGACCGAAGGAAAAGCGCAACGGTTTGTCCTGCGCCCGGGCATGCTCCCAGGCGCTTTGCGTATTGATAAAGCTCAATACGCTACCGGGGCTGAATTCGCGGGTTTCGGGGTCAACGCCGCCGTTGATGTACTCGACGCTGATCCATTTCGGCGCTTCGACGCGGTACACCAGTTGAATCGCAATCGGCGCATCGTTGAGGAAGATCACCGAACCGATCAGCAACTCGCGCAGCAGTTCGAGGACTTCGGCCATGCGCGCAGCGCCGGTGGCCGGGAAACCCCAACGACGCTGGAACAGATCACAGTAGATCGCCGCCAATTCAGCGCTGGAAAATTCGCTGACCGGACGCACCACACCGCCCGCCTCTTCCAGCAGACGCAATTCGCGGCGCTGGTTGTAGCGAAACTTCTTCGACAGTTCTTCCGGGGTACGGGCCATGGCCAGTTGTTCTGTCTGCAGCTTCATGCCGCTGAAGCGGGTTTCGTTGAGTGCCGACAAGTAGCGTGCACGATGGCGCAGAGGAGCCTGAACATCAGCGGCGGCCGGCAAAATCAGCTCGGCATTGCCGAGATCGAACAGGCCTTTTTTGCCGTTGCGCTTGAGCACATCCTTGGACAGCGCCACATCGCGGCCCCAGGTCGGGATCGCGGCCTTGACTTCGCCCTGTTGCTCCCAGGCCAGGTATCGCACCGGGATGCCGGCAAGATTCGCCAGACGTTCGACCACCAGAGGATGAGTCGCGACGCTTCCGCCAAATTGCTGCCAGGCTTTTGCGTAGGTAGAGGCGTCAACGGGCGACCAGCCACGTTCGCGCCAGCCTTGGAATCGGTTGAGCATCAGCCCCTCGGTGCCAGATCGGTAACTTGCGGCAGACGCCAGAAGGTGTCGCGCACCGCACGGTCGGAGAAACGCTCACGCAAGCGATCGAGCATCATCTCGGCGCATTGACGGCGCTGTTGATCATCCATACCCGCCAAATGTTGCAGGCCTTGTGCAAGGTGTTCAGCATCGCCGAGCGGGAACAGAATGCCCACGCCTTCGACCACTTCCTTCGCCCCGCCACACGCTGTGGCGAGCAAGGGTACACCAGCGGCCATTGCCTCCAGCAGCACCATGCCGAACGGTTCGTGATCGGAACTCAGGGCAAATACATCAAAGGCGCGGAAGTAATTGCGCGCGTCCGGCACCTGACCGAGGAACAGCACCCGATCACCGATACCCAGCTCCCGAGCCAGCTCCTTGAGATCCTGCTCCAGACGCCCCTTGCCGAGAATCACCAGTTGGCTGTTACCCGGAAGCCCCGGCAACGCCGCAGCAAAACCGTGCAGCAGAGTAGCCTGATCCTTGTCCGGGTGCAGTCGGCCAACGTTGCCGACAATCCACGCATCAGCCGAGAGACCGAGGGTTTCCCGAGCTTCGCGAGCGGAAACCTGACTGGCTTGCAGCGCAGGCACGTCAATGCGGTTGTAAAGGGTTTGAATACGCGTCGCCGGCCATTTCGGCAGGCATTGGCGCATGTCGTCGCGCACCGCATCGGACACCCCGAGCAGGCTCAGACGCTTGCGGAAAATATGCGCGAACAGCTTGCGCGTGCCGCGTTTGTAATCGTCAAACGCGTGGTGCACGCCAATCACCGGCAACGAAGTGCCGAGCAAGGCGATGTAGATCGGCTTGAAGCGATGGGCGATGCAGAAACTGAAGTTGCGCGACGCGGCGATCTTGCGCAGATCGCCGATGGCACCCAGCTTCAGGCCACGAATGGCCTTGGAGCTGTATTCCATGAACAACACTTCATCGGAAGCACACGCTGCGGCCACCTCGCTATCGGCAGCCCCGGTCAGAAAGACCGTGGTCACCCGATAACCGGTGCCCGCGAACAGGCTGGCGTACTGCCGTGCGCAGTCCAGGAACGGCCCGTCATAGCCGTGGCAGAACTGCAGCACATGGCGTTCAGCCGAGCGAGTCATAAGCGTTTGCGCCCTCTTTGACCACCAGGATGTCTTCCATGATCAGGTACTGCAGATCCGAGCCGAAGAACATATTCAGCGCATCGGTCGGCGAGCAGATCATCGGCTCGCCACGACGGTTGAGCGAGGTGTTGAGCGACACGCCGTTGCCGGTGAGCACTTCCAGCGCTTTCATCATGTCGTAGTAGCGTGGGTTATATTCACGCTTGAGCACCTGGGCTCGGGACGTGCCGTCTTCGTGGACGACTTCCGGCACGCGGGTTTTCCACTCTTCCGCCACTTCGAAAGTGAAGGTCATGAACGGCGCCGGGTGATCGATCTTGATCATCTGTGGCGCCACGGTGTCGAGCATCGACGGGCAGAAAGGCCTCCAGCGCTCGCGGAACTTGATCTGGTGGTTGATGCGGTCGGCCACGCCCGGCACGCTTGGGCAACCGATGATCGAACGCCCGCCCAGTGCACGCGGACCGAACTCCATGCGGCCCTGGAACCAGGCCACCGGGTTGCCATCGACCATGATTTTGGCGATCTGCTCCGGCATGTTGTCGAGCTTGCGCCACGTTGGCTTGTCGGCGTGACGGGCGCAGGCTGCGATCACGTCTTCGTTGCTGTACGACGGGCCGAGGTAGACGTGCTCCATCTTCTCGACCGGCACGCCGCGGGCGTGGGACACATAGGCTGCCGCGCCGACTGCGGTACCGGCATCACCGGACGCCGGCTGTACGAACAGCTCTTTGACGTCGTCGCGGGCGATGATTTTCTGGTTCAGCTTGACGTTCAACGCACAGCCACCGGCGTAGGCCAGTTTGCCGGTTTCCTTGAGCACGTCGCCCAGGTAATGGTCGATCATCTGCAGCGCAATCTTTTCGAACAGCGCTTGAATGCTAGCGGCGTAGTGGATGTAAGGCTCGTCGGCGATGTCGCCTTCGCGCTTGGGACCCAGCCACTCGATCAGCTTCGGCGAGAAGTAGTAACCCTTGCCCTTCTCTTTGTAGCGACGCAGGCCGATGACGTTGGCGTAGTCGGTGTTGATCACCAACTCGCCGTTTTCGAACGAAGCCAGGCGCGAGAAATCATATTTGCTGGCGTCGCCGTACGGCGCCATGCCCATGACCTTGAACTCACCGTCGAGCATATCGAAACCGAGGAACTCGGTGATCGCGCCATACAGGCCGCCGAGGGAGTCCGGATCGAAGAATTCCTTGATCTTGTGGATCTTGCCGTTTTCGCCATAACCGAAGAAGGTCGTGGCGTACTCGCCCTTGCCGTCGATGCCCAGGATCGCGGTTTTCTCTTTGAAACCGGAACAGTGATAAGCGCTGGAGGCGTGGGCAAGGTGGTGCTCGACCGGCTCGATCTTGATCTTCTTCGGATCAAAACCCAGCTGCTCCAGGCACCAGACGATCTTGTTGCGATAGCGCTTGTAGCGACGATTGCCCATCAGGATCGCGTCGAGTGCACGGTCCGGGGCGTACCAGTAACGCTTGGCGTACTGCCAGCGGGCCTTGCCGAACAGACTGATCGGTGCGAATGGGATCGCGACCACGTCAACGTCGGACGGCTTGATACCGGCCTGTTCCAGGCAGAATTTCGCCGATTCGTAGGGCATGCGGTTCTTTGCATGTTTATCGCGTACGAAGCGCTCCTCTTCAGCCGCCGCGACCAGCTTGCCGTCGATATACAGGGCTGCGGAAGGATCATGGCTAAGGGCGCCGGACAGGCCAAGAATCGTCAATGCCACAGGGGTCTAGCCTCTTTAGTCTGCATGCAGGCGCAAGCGCCTCAAAAATTAATGTGCCCTCGCAATGAGCGAGAGACAGCTAAAGGGCGGGATTATAGCGTAAAAGCGGCGGCAAACCTCTAGCAGCAAGCGGCATGCAACCACGGCCGGGACCTCACGGCATTTTTTATCCGCGCGCAGGCCGCCAATAGATGGAGATACTGCCGTCCACGCTTTGCCGGTAAATCGTGTACGGCAAGACAACGGTATCCAGCGCGCCAGACACGGCCAGGTCCACCAATACGAGCGGCACAAGGACACCCGTAGGGTCTGGCGGTGCATTCAAGACACAGAAGTCGTAGGCGAGGCCGCTGTAGACCCGTGGAATGGATTGGCAATAGGTCTTTTGCCGACGCAGCCCCTGCGCGGCTTGGGCTTCATCCTGCAGGACGGTGGCGGCGGTCCCGCAACCCGTTAGCGACACTGATAAAACACCCGCTGAAACTGCCATTTTGATCGTCACAGCCTGCCCTCCGAGAACGTCAGGCAAATTAGCATCCGGGCGATTTGGGCCACAGTTCATGACTTCCCAAGATCGCGTAGGACGGTTCACAAGAACTTGTCTGCTTTCTCGGTTGGCAGTACCGGCCTCATCGCGAGCAAGCTCGCTCCCACAGTGGTTCTCGGTCGCACACAAAATATGTGCCCGACAAAGATTCAGTGTGGGAGCGAGCTTGCTCGCGATAGCGGTTTAAGCAGCGCTGGAGATGTCTTTGGGAAGACGCTGATCAATGACCTGATAAAGGGCACTGCCTTCAGGCCAATTGCGCATGAACCGCGCGCGATCCCTTGCATACGCCGGGGAGAAACTGCCGAGGGAGCCGTGCTGGCACATCGAATCGAGGTCGATCAACGCCCAGCGATCCTGCTGCCAGAACAGGTTATGCCCCTTGAAATCGCCATGGCTGATGCGTAGACGAATCAACTCGGCGAACAGATGATCCAGTGCCGCCAGCTCGGCTTCCGGCGCATCACCACGCTCCACATACGGCGCAAAACGCTCGATGATGTCCGGCCCCGGCAGGTACTCGGTGATCAGGTAAGCCCGGCTACGCAGCCACAGGAAACGCTTTTCCAGCAACGCCAGCGGCTTGGGCGTGGCAATCCCGAGGAACGCCAGGCGGTTGCCTTCGCGCCATGAATGCCAGGCCCGGCTCGGACGCCAGAAACGCTTGAGCCAGTGGGCAAAACCCTTGATGTTGTAGCGCTTGATCACCAGCGTGCGGCCATCCACCTCGACCTTGCCGACGCTCGCCGCACCGCCGGTCTTGTACAGGTGCCCCTGATCGAGCAAGGCATCGGCCTGCTCCAGCACAGGCACCATCGACGGCACTTCCTCGCGGCGAATCGCCCGTAACCCGAAGGCTCCGCGCTGGACGCTGAACAGCGTGCACTCGCGGCCGACCTTGATCAGGAAGTCCTTGAGGCGCCAACTGCGGACCTTGTCGATCTGCTTCTGCAACGCCTCCATGGGCAAGGCGTGTTCGCCGTTGCTAAGCAGGTAATACACCAGCAACTCTTCAATGAAGGGTTCAATCGACTTCGGCAACTGGGCGAAGAACACCCCGAGGTTTTCCAGGACCTTCTGCCGGGACAGCGGCTGGCCAGGTGTCTCGCAGCAGATACCTGCGCCATCGATCAGGTACAGGCGACCGCCCTGGCGCAGCAAATTGTCCAGGTGCAGGTCTTCCTGCCACAGGCCCTTGCGATGCATCTGGCCGATCGCGCCCAACGCCTCGGCCAGCACCGCCCCTTGCCCATCGGACAGTACGGGCTGCTGCTCCACCTGTTTCCAGGTGTCGCCCAGGCTTTCGGCATGCTCAAGGAAATCAAACAGCAGCCAGCCACCCTCGCCGTCCTTCAGGCCATCGGCCAACAGCTGCGGCGTGGTCAGCCCCTGGGCAGAGAGCAGGCGCACGCCATCCAGTTCACGCTGAAAATGCCGTGCAGCCTTGCTGCCGACCAGCAATTTGGCCAACACCGGCCGGCCACGCCAGACGCCGGCACCGACATAACGCTGCCCCGGCAACACTCGCAACAGGCTCAGCAGTTGCAACTCGGCAGGGCCGGCGGCGTCGGCCAGCGAAACGCTCAGCGGCAAAACGGGATTGCGGCCTGCGGTCTTCAGTTCGGATAAACGCATCAGCGCGGCCTCTTTTGGCTGCGCCGCGCAGTCAATCGCTGCAGCCAGCTATCGATCAGCGAGCTGTCCTGCGGCTGATCCAGATAGGCGGCCAGCAATTGCCGCAGTTGCGACTCGCCCCACTCGGGCGCACGGCGCGTCAGCGGCTCCAGGTCCTTGATTCGGTCACGCTGCCCGTACAGCAGCGGCCGGGTCTTTTCCAGGTCGATCAATTGAGCCTGATAGCCGTTGCCGGTGGCGCGCATGAAAATGTGCTTGGGATAGAAGCACCCATGCACCTGGCGTGCGGCGTGCAGCTGCCGGGCCAGTTCGCCACTGGCCTTGAGGATTTCCGAGTGCTGCTCAGGGCTCAATTGAGTCCAGCGCTGCAACAGCGAGTCGAGGTCGTCCCAACCGTCCAGCGCACGGGTCAGCAGGATCGCACGGACCTCGCCATTGACCTTGCGCTCCCCGTAGAACACCGCTTCGAGCGCCGGAATGCCCATCTTCCGGTAACGGGAGATGTTGCGAAACTCGCGAGCGAAACTCGGCTCGCCGAACGGTGCGCGCAAGGTGCGGGTCAGGTAGTTGCTTTGACGCTTGAGGTAGAAACCATGACCTTCCAGGTCCAGCCGAAACACGCTGCTCCAGCCGCCGCCACCGGTGTTGGGTTCGTCCACCGCATCGAGCTGTTTGGTCCAGAGTGCCTCGAACGTGCCGAGGCCATGGCGCTCAAGCAGCGCACGGTCTTCAGCGGCCAGAAAGTCAGTCATTCGCGTCCCTCGAAAAATCTCACCACGTGCCGGATGCGTTTTTTGTCCGCAGCGTTGAGCCGGGTCCGGTTGCGGTATTGCAGGTAAAAGCGCAGGCGCTGTGTAGCCGACAATTGATATTTGGCGACCTTGTCCAGGCACGCCAGATCCTTGGTAATACGGTACTTGAGCCAGAAACCGCGCCAGAAATCGCCGTTGGGGCAATCGATCAAAAACACTCGAGCCTGATCGTCGATCAGTAGGTTGCGCCACTTCAAATCATTATGGGTGAAGCGGTGGTCGTGCATGGTCCGGGTGTATTGGGCCAGCTGACGACTGACGGTATCGACCCAGGCGCGGTCCGACAGCTTCGGGTCGTGGCGCTCGGCCAGTGCCGACAAGTCCTCGGTACCCGGCAGCTCCCGGGTAATCATCGCGCCGCGAGCGTAGGCCGCACCGCGCCGCTCCAGCCCCCAGGCCACCACTTCGGCAGTGGGGATACCCCACTTGGCAAAGCGCTTGAGGTTCTGCCATTCCATCTTCACCCGAGGCTTGCCCAGGTAACGTCGCAAGCCTTTGCCAGCGCCCACATACCGTTTGACGTAATAGTTGACGCCATTGCGCTCGACACGGATGACCTCCGAGAGCGCGTCACGGGTCAAACGCTCGCCTTGCAGCGCAAACACAGCCTCGAGGCTGCCGAAGTCATCGGCCAGCTCGCTGTAGGCCGGTTCCAGCTTCCAACCCGACATCAGAGCGCATCCCCGTATCGCTGTTTACGCTCGTAGAGCTTGTTGGCCTTGCCGTCGAGCCATGCCAGCAAAGCTGCCTCTTCACACAGGATCTGTCGTAGCGGTAGCTGGAAATAGCCTTTGAGGAAACGCAGCTTGTCGCGGCGGGTCAGGCCGATGTCCAGCGCGGAAAAGTACAGGGCAGCCAGGTCCTTGTTGCGCCAGCGCAAGGTGATCGCCGGGCGGGTCTGGGCACGGTGCAAGTCGATCACCGAAAGCTTGAAGTCGTCGGCGGTCACCGGTTTGTCGGTGTGCAGCAGGAAATGGCAGATGTAGCAGTCGCGGTGGTTGACCCCGGCGCGGTGCATCATGCCGGTCATGCGCGCGACTTCGGCGATCAGTGCGCGCTTGAGTTTTGGCTCCGGTGGCTGCCGGGTCCAGTTGATGCTGAAGTCTTCCAGGCTGACCGTCGGCGCCAGCTCTTCGGTGACGATGAACGAATGTTGATCGGCCGGGTTACGGCCCTTCTCGCCATACGCGACGGCGGTCATGGTCGGCACGCCGACTTCCTGCAGGCGCTGAATCGCCTTCCACTCCTGACCGGCACCCAGTACAGGAAGCTTGGCCGTCAGCAGGTTCTTGAATATTTCGCCCCAGCCAATGCCACGGTGGATTTTCACGAAAAACCCGTTGCCGTCGACTTCCGTGCGTAATGTCCGGCGTGCTTCCAGCTCGCGGTACACCTCGCCCTTGAGCCCCTCGACTTCGGCGAACGGGTCGCGTCCGGCCCAGAGGCTCTTGAACGGTTCAGCCAGCATCAACTTCATTTAAGCGTGCTCCGCCAGAATCACATCCGCCGCGTGCTGCGGCATGCTGTAGAGGTCGGCCGTTTCGGCGAAGGCCAGACCATTGCGGCTCCAGGCCGCCCTTGCTTGAGCGTCGTTCAACATGCCGGTCAGGTACTGCGTCAGCTGTGCCTGATCGAACGGTTCGTCCAGCACCAGGCCAGCATCGGCCTCGGCGATGTAATGGGCGTAACCGCACACCGCGCTCACCAGCACCGGCAAGCCGGCCACCAGGGCTTCGAGCAGCACGGTGCCGGTATTCTCGTTGTACGCCGGGTGGATCAACAGATCGGCACCCAACAGGAAACGCGGAATGTCACTGCGCCCTTTGAGGAACGTGACGTTGTCACCCAGCCCCAAGGTCGCGCTCTGCATCTGGAATAACTTGGGGTCATCCTGGCCAATTACAAACAGCCGGGTGCGCTTCTTAAGATCAGCGGGCAATGCCGCCAACGCCTTGAGGCTGCGATCGACGCCCTTGGTCTTGAACCCGGAGCCGATCTGCACCAGCAGCAGTTCATCGTCCTTGAGATTGAATTCAACGCGGAACCCGGCACGAATTTCATCGGCATCGGCCGGCCGACGACGATCCTGGGCGATACCCGGTGGCAGCAGGTGAAAGCGCTCCAGCGGCGTGTCGTAATGTTTTATGAACAGCGGTTGCTGGACCTCGGAAATCATCAGCACTTCGGTCTTCGCCTCTTTGGCGAACACCGCCCGCTCGTATTCGGCGAAGTGGCGATAGCGGCCCCAACGGCGATACAGCGAGTTACGCAGGTTCTGCGCCTTGTCTTCAAAACAGCCGTCGGCGGCGTAGTAGACGTCCAGGCCCGGCATCTTGTTGAAGCCGATCAGGCGGTCGACCGGGCGCTTGGCCAGGTCCGCTTCCATCCATTCGCTGAGCTTTTCGTTGCGCCGATGGTTGAAGAACGCCTTGACCGGCGCCACCAGCACTTCGAAACCCGGCGGTACGTCGCCTTCCCAAATCAGCGTGTAGACGCGAATCTGATGGCCGCGCTTCTGGCACTCCAGGGCGATTCGCATGAAATCGCGCTGCAAGCCGCCAAATGGAAAATACTTGTACAAGACAAATGCCAATTGCATCAGCGCAGCTCCTCAGCCATTAACAACGTGCTCAGTCGGCTCGCGACACGCTCGGGATTCAGACGCGTGAAGCACAACGGCCACTCGCGTTTCAAGTCAAACTGACGGGCATCTTCAGCCGTCGGTTGATAAGTGCATTTCTTTTGCAGGCACGGCGCACAAGGGAAGTCGCTGGCCAGGTGAATCTGCACCTTGCCATAGGCGCCGGTCAGGCCTGGATTGGTCGGGCCGAACAGCGACAGCGTCGGCACATCCAGCGCGGCGGCCAAATGACCCAGACCGGTGTCCACCGCCACGCAAGCTTGCGCGCCCGCCAGTACCTTGCCGACACCGGCCAGGTTCAGTTTGGGCAACACTTCGGCGTGTTTGAAACCGGCTGCGATGCGCTCGGCCCGGGCTTTCTCCAGCGCATTGCCCCACGGCAGTTTCACCCCTACGCCCAGGTAGCCGACCCGCTCGGTCAGCTCACGCCAATAGGCTTCGGGCCAGTGCTTGGTGTCCCAGGTGGTGCCGTGCAGAAACACCACGTACGGATTCTTGCGCGGCAATTCCACCAGGCGCTCGATATTCAGGCCGTAGTCACCCAGGCCTTTGGGCAAGTCATAGCCCAACGCGATGGCGAACAACTGACGCACTCGCTCCACCGCGTGCTGCCCGCGGGCAACGGCCAGGCGTCGATCGTAAAAGCGCGCAGCGATGGGTTCGCGTGCAGAGTTTTTATCGAGGCCGGCCACCGGCGCCTTGACGTAACGGGTCAGCCAGGCGCTTTTCAGCAAGCCCTGAGCGTCAATCACCAAGTCATATTTCGTGGCGCGAACGCTTTGCTTGAAGCGCTTCCACTCACCGCTCTTGATGGTCTGCCAGATGTTTTTGCGCCAGCGACGTATCGCCACCGGAATCACCTTGCCCACCGCCGGATGCCAGGTCGGGATCTCGGCAAAGCCTTCTTCCACCACCCAGTCGAATTTGATGCCGGGGATCGCCCGCGCCGCGTCGGTCAACGCCGGCAACGCATGAATGACGTCGCCCAGCGAAGAAGTCTTGATCAACAGAACCCGCAAGCTATTTGACCTCGACCGGAGTGCCTTGCAACCGCTGCAGGGCTTCGTTCACCGCTTGCGGCATGAGTTGGCGCAGGCAGTTGTAATGGCCGAAACGGCAGGTGCGGTCGAAGCATGGACTGCACTCGATGCCCAGGCGAACGACTTCGACGTGCTCGGCCAACGGTGGCGTGAAACCTGGCGACGTCGAGCCGTAGACTGCCACCAATGGGCGATTCAGGGCGGCGGCAACGTGCATCAGGCCGGAGTCGTTGGACACCACCGCATCGGAGCAGGACATCAGGTCGATGGCTTCGGCCAGCGAGGTGCCGCCGCTGAGGTTGACCGATTCTTCACGCAGGCCGGGAATCAGCCGCGCGCGGATGTCTTCGCCCACGGCGTGGTCGTTTTTCGAACCGAACAGCCAGACTTGCCAGCCTTCGCGGATCTTCGCTTCGGCAACCTTGGCGTAATGCTCGGACGGCCAACGCTTGGACTCACCAAACTCGGCGCCGGGGCACAGGGCCAACACTGGGCGGTCGAGGGTCAGGCCGAACTTGGCAAGCGCCGCTTCGCGGGTAACCGGGTCGATCTGCAGGCTCGGACGTGGATACGGCTTTGGCAACTCAAAGCCCGGCTCATAAGCCAGGGCCATGAAGCGCTCGATCATCAGCGGATAACGATCCTTGTCCAGCGTGCGCACGTCATTGAGCAGGCCATAGCGAAACTCGCCACGCCAGCCGGTGCGCTTCGGGATGCCGGCAAAGAACGGCACCAGCGCCGACTTCAGGGAATTGGGCAACAGGATCGCCTGGTCGTACTGGCCAGCCAGGGATTTGCCGATGCGCCGACGCGTTGCCAGTTCCAGGACACCGTGACCGAGCGGAAAGCTCAAGGCCTGGCGAACTTCGGGCATGCGCTCAAGAATCGGCCGGCTCCACTCGGGGGCCAGCACGTCGATTTCGCATTGCGGGTGGCGTTGTTTCAGACACTGGAAAAGTGTCTGCGCCATCACCATGTCACCGACCCAACTGGGCCCAACGATCAGAATTTTCATGTGGTTTCCATAAACGAACCGGGGAGGCCTACGCCTCCCCGCCTCGAAAATTCTACAGAACAACGCAAATCTACTACTGTAGGAGCGAGCTTGCTCGCGATGAACCTGAAAACTCCGCGGGGTGTCAGGCTCGCCGCGTTCTCGTTAACGACCATCGCGAGCAAGCTCGCTCCTACAGGGAATATTGGCGTATCAAATATCCCGTTTCAGCTTAGCCCCAGCTCACGCCAGATCCGCATGACCTGCCGCCGTTCGTCCGCGAACTGATCGCCCGGAATCACCCCGGGGTCCTTCTGCAAGGCCTGCCGGTGGGCGGCGGAACGGTACGCTTTATACGCTTCACGCAACAGGCTGGCATCTTCGACGGGCATTAACCCTTCATGCTCCAGCTCTTCCAGAATGCGGATGTTGTCCGTCCAGCGTAGCAATGGCGGGTGTGTTTCGGACCACGCCAGGGCCGCGTATTGCACCATAAATTCAATATCGACGATACCTCCGGCGTCCTGCTTGATATCGAACGGCGCCGTGGCTTCGAAGGCATTTGCCCCGGTGCCGGCCGCGGTGCTCTTGCTGCCGAGGTTATCGCGCATCTTGGCACGCATCTCGCTGACTTCCTGGCGCAGGGTCGGCAGATCACGTGTTTTGCCCAATATCGTGGCACGGACTTTCTCGAAGGCCTGGCCGACATCCTGACTGCCCACCAACACCCGCGCGCGCACCAATGCCTGATGCTCCCAGGTCCAGGCCTCGTTTTCCTGATAGCGGGCAAACGCACCCAGGGAACTCACCAGCAAGCCCGACGCCCCGGACGGTCGCAGACGCATGTCCACTTCATACAACTGCCCGGAGTTGGTCTGCGCCGTCAGCAAGTGAATGATCCGCTGCCCCAATCGGGTGAAAAATTGCGCGCCATCGATGGGTTTGATGCCATCGGTTTCAGCCTGCGGATCGCCGTCGTGGATGAACACCAGGTCCAGGTCCGAACCATGCCCTAGTTCCAGGCCGCCGACTTTCCCATAACCGACAATGATGAAGCCGGGATCGCACAAGGTGCCATCGGTGCGCAGCGGCGTGCCGTACTTGGCCACGGTTTGCCGCCAGGCCAGTGCCAGCACTTGCTCCAGGATTGCCTCGGCGAGCCAGGTCAGGTAATCGCTGACTTTCATCAGCGGCAGGCTGCCGGCGATTTCCGAGGCGGCCACTCGCAAGCGGTGCGCCAGCTTGAAATGGCGCAGAGCTTCCATTTGCTGTTCGAGGTCGTCCTCGGGAATCCGCGTCAGGCGCTCGCGCAACTCTGCCGCCAGTTCTGGCGCCAGTGGCGGCTTGAACAGCCGGCCTTCGTTGAGCAATTCGTCGAGCAGCAGCGGGAAGCGGGTGATTTGCTCGGCGATCCACGGGCTCGCCGCGCACAGCGTCAGCAAACGCCGCAACGCACTGGGGTTCTCGGTCAACAGCACCAAGTACGCGGAACGACGAGCCACGGCTTCGACCAGCGGCAGCACCCGTTCCAGTACCAAGTCCGGATTGTCATGTTCCACGGCCTGTGCCAGCAAACGCGGAATAAAAGCATCGAGACGTTCGCGACCCAGACGCTGCATCGCCCTCAATTGCGGGCTGCCGCGCAAGCCAGCCAGGGCTTTCAAGGCTTTTGGGGCATCCTTGAAACCACCCTCTTCCAGTTGACGGCAGGCGGCCTCATCGTCCTGGGCCTCTTCCCACAGCGGCAACCACTCACCGCCGACCACCACTTCGCTTTCGGCGCCCTGCTCTTCATCGGGATCGGCGATCACCTGCCCGAAGTGCCAGGCCACTCGGCCGCGCCAATACATCAGTTGTTCGTGGAACGCCGTCCAGTTCGCGAAGCCCAGCATAAAGGCAATGCGCGCCTGATCCTGCTCGCCATCGGGCAACATTTGCGTCTGGCGATCGGCAATCGCCTGAATCGCGTGTTCGGTGTAACGCAGGAACTCGTAACCTTCACGCAGCTCGCTGATCACGTTCGGCGGCAGGTACCCCTGACCTTCCAGCGTGCTCAGTACCTTTAATAGTGGGCGCTGCTGCAAGCTCAGATCGCGGCCGCCGTGGATCAACTGGAACGCCTGGGCAATAAACTCGACTTCGCGAATACCGCCGGAACCGAGCTTGATGTTGTCGGCCATGCCCTTGCGCCGCACTTCCTGCTGGATCAGCTGCTTCATGGTGCGCAGCGCTTCGATGGCCGAGAAGTCCAGGTAACGCCGGTAAACGAATGGCCGCAGCATCTCTTGCAGTTGCGCGCCGGCTACTTGATCCCCGGCCACCACCCGCGACTTGATCATCGCGTAGCGTTCCCAGTCGCGCCCCTGGTCCTGGTAATACTGCTCCAGCGCGTTGAAGCTCAGCACCAGCGCGCCCGCCGAACCGTAGGGACGCAAACGCATGTCGACGCGAAATACAAAGCCGTCGACGGTCATCGGGTCCAGGGCCTTGATCAGCCGCTGGCCCAGACGGATGAAAAACTCCTGGTTATCCAGCGGGCGTTTGACGCCAACTGTTTCGCCACCCTCGGGATAGGCAAATATCAGGTCGATGTCCGATGACAGGTTCAGCTCCACGGCACCGAGCTTGCCCATGCCGAGAATGACCATCTGCTGCGGTTCGCCGCTGCGCCGCCCGGTCGGCACGCCGAACTGCTGGCAATGCCGCACGTACAACCATTGATAGGCCTGATCGATGCTGGCATCGGCCATGTCCGAAAGGTCGCGGCAGGTCTGGATCAAATCGGCCTGGCGGGTCAGGTCGCGCCAGATGATCCGCACCTGATGGCGTGCACGCTGGCGGCGCAAGGCGCGGCCAAGTTGATCATCGGTCTCGGCCACGTTCGCGGCGGCCGCGATCTGCCCGCACAACTCAGCGGGAGCGAAGCCGCGGTCCAGTTCGCCGGACTGCACCAGCCCCAGCAACATCAAAGGGTCACGAACACACTGTTCAATCACGAAATCGCTGGCGGCGGTGACGCGGGCAAATTGCGCCCAACGCTCCGGCGTCCAGGCAGACAACCCGTGGTCATCGTCCAGAGCGGCGACGGCAGCCCGGAACGACTGCTCGGCACGGGTGACAAACGGCAGGAGAATGGCGGGCAGTTCGGCAAGCGAGGGGAGGCTCATGGTCTATCCTTGATCGGCGTGCAACGGGCTGCATGTAGTGGTTTTCGAAAACCCACTACCTGAGGGAGTGTCGAACAAAAGTTAGAAATAGCTGAAATTTCTTTTATTTTGGCAGCCAGCATCAAGCTTTTACCTTTTGTAGTTGGAAAAAGACCAACCTTAACGATTATTCTCACAACGCAGCCGGGGGCCACAAGCCGCTCTTCTGTAGTTTTACTACTCGTATATACATTAGACGGGCTGAAATGCCGGATGATTTGTAGTAAAACTACACGCCGCCGGAACAACCTGTCGGCAATCCAAGAATTCATAACGTCTGCCCACAAGGCCAGTCGCTAACTCAGGCAACCGATTCTGGTAGCCTTTCCGCCCTGGAGCAAGCCATGCAAGACCTCGATCCCGTCGAAACCCAGGAATGGCTGGACGCCCTGGAATCGGTTCTCGACAAAGAAGGCGAAGACCGTGCTCACTATTTGATGACCCGTATGGGTGAACTGGCGACCCGCAGCGGTTCGCAGTTGCCTTACGCCATCACCACGCCTTACCGCAACACCATCCCGGTAACCCACGAAGCACGCATGCCTGGCGACCTGTTCATGGAACGCCGCATTCGCTCGCTGGTACGCTGGAACGCGATGGCCATGGTAATGCGTACGAACCTGAAGGATTCTGACCTCGGCGGTCACATCTCCAGCTTCGCCTCCAGTGCGACCCTGTATGACATCGGCTTCAACTACTTCTTCCAGGCCCCGACCGAAGAACACGGCGGCGACCTGATCTACTTCCAGGGCCACACCTCGCCAGGCGTTTACGCCCGCGCATTCATGGAAGGCCGCATCACCGAAGACCAGATGAACAACTTCCGCCAGGAAGTCGACGGTCAGGGCCTGTCGTCCTACCCGCACCCTTGGCTGATGCCTGATTTCTGGCAGTTCCCGACCGTATCCATGGGTCTGGGCCCGATCCAGGCGATCTACCAGGCACGTTTCATGAAGTACCTGGAGCACCGTGGTTTCATCCAGCCAGGCAAACAGAAAGTCTGGTGCTTCCTGGGCGACGGCGAGTGCGACGAGCCGGAATCCCTGGGCGCTATCTCCCTGGCCGGCCGCGAGAAGCTGGACAACCTGATCTTCGTCATCAACTGCAACCTGCAGCGCCTCGACGGCCCGGTTCGCGGCAACGGCAAGATCATTCAGGAACTCGAAGGCGTGTTCCGCGGTGCTCAGTGGAACGTGACCAAAGTCATCTGGGGCCGTTTCTGGGACCCACTGCTGGCCAAGGACGTCGACGGCATCCTGCAACGCCGCATGGACGAAGTCATCGACGGCGAGTACCAGAACTACAAAGCCAAAGACGGCGCGTTCGTACGTGAACACTTCTTCAACACGCCAGAACTCAAGGCGATGGTCGAAGATCTGTCCGACGACGAGATCTGGAAACTCAACCGTGGCGGCCACGACCCGTACAAGGTCTACGCGGCGTACCACGAAGCGGTCAACCACAAAGAACAACCGACCGTCATCCTGGCCAAGACCATCAAGGGTTATGGCACCGGTGCCGGCGAAGCGAAGAACACTGCGCACAACACCAAGAAAGTCGACGTCGACAGCCTGAAGTTGTTCCGCGACCGCTTCGACATCCCGGTCAAGGACGATGAACTGGAAAACCTGCCATTCTTCAAACCGGAAGAAGGCAGCGCCGAAGCCCGTTACCTGAGCGAACGCCGTACCGCACTGGGCGGCTTCGTACCTCAGCGTCGCGCCAAGAGCTTCAACATCCCGACCCCGCCACTGGAAACCCTCAAGGCGATCCTGGACGGCTCGGGCGACCGCGAAATCTCCACCACCATGGCCTTCGTGCGGATCCTCGCGCAACTGGTCAAGGACAAGGAAATCGGTCCACGCATCGTACCGATCATCCCGGACGAAGCCCGTACCTTCGGTATGGAAGGCATGTTCCGTCAGCTGGGCATCTACTCCTCCGTCGGCCAGCTCTACGAGCCAGTCGATAAAGACCAGGTGATGTTCTACAAGGAAGACCAGAAGGGCCAGATCCTCGAAGAAGGCATCAACGAAGCGGGCGCCATGAGCTCCTTCATCGCTGCCGGTACTTCGTACTCCAGCCACAACCAGCCGATGCTGCCGTTCTACATCTTCTACTCGATGTTCGGCTTCCAGCGTATCGGCGACCTGGCCTGGGCCGCTGGCGACAGCCGCACCCGTGGCTTCCTGATTGGCGGCACCGCCGGCCGTACCACCCTGAACGGTGAAGGCCTGCAACACGAAGACGGTCACAGCCACCTGCTGGCCGCGACCATCCCGAACTGCCGCACCTACGATCCAACCTACGGCTACGAGCTGGCGGTGATCATTCAGGACGGCATGAAGAAGATGACCGAAGAGCAACAGGACGTCTTCTACTACATCACCGTGATGAACGAGTCGTACCAGCAGCCAGCCATGCCGGCCGGTGCCGAAGAAGGCATCAAGAAAGGCATGTACCTGCTCGAAGAAGACAACCGCGAAGCGGCGCACCACGTTCAGCTGATGGGCTCCGGCACCATCCTGCGTGAAGTCCGTGAAGCAGCGAAGATCCTGCGTGAACAGTTCAACGTCGGCGCCGACGTGTGGAGCGTTACCAGCTTCAACGAACTGCGTCGCGACGGCCTGGCCGTTGAGCGCACCAACCGTCTGCACCCTGGCCAGAAGCCTAAGCTGAGCTATGTGGAAGAGTGCCTGAACGGCCGTCAAGGTCCGGTCATTGCCTCTACCGACTACATGAAACTGTTCGCCGAGCAGATCCGTCAGTGGGTACCGTCCAAGGAATTCAAAGTCCTGGGCACCGACGGTTTCGGCCGCAGCGACAGCCGCAAGAAACTGCGTCATTTCTTCGAAGTCGACCGTCATTTCGTGGTGTTGGCAGCCCTGGAAGCACTGGCTGACCGTGGCGATATCGAACCTAAAGTGGTGGCTGAAGCCATCGCCAAGTTCGGGATCGACCCGGAAAAACGCAACCCACTGGACTGCTGAGGAGAGATTCTGTGAGCGAACTCATTCGCGTACCTGACATCGGCAGCGGTGAAGGTGAAGTAATTGAACTGTTTGTGAAGGTCGGCGACCGTATCGAAGCCGACCAGAGCATCCTGACACTTGAGTCGGACAAGGCGAGCATGGAAGTGCCTGCGCCGAAGGCCGGTATCATCAAGAGCCTGAAAGTGAAGCTGGGCGATCGCCTGAAAGAAGGCGACGAACTGCTGGAGCTGGAAGTCGAAGGTGCCGCTACTGCGGCTCCTGCGGCTGCCGCACCGGCGGCCAAGGCTGAAGCCAAACCGGCTGCTGCACCTGCCGCCGCTCCTGCTCCTGCTCCTGCTGCGCCGGCTGCTGCCAGCGTTCAGCAAGTGCACGTGCCGGACATCGGTTCGTCGGGCAAGGCCCAGATCATCGAGATCCAGGTCAAGGTCGGCGACACCGTCGCGGCTGATCAGTCGCTGATCACCCTGGAGTCCGACAAGGCGAGCATGGAAATCCCGTCGCCTGCCGCTGGCGTGGTCAAGGCCATCAGCGTCAAGCTCAACGACGAAGTCGGCACCGGCGACCTGATCCTGGATCTGGAAGTGGCGGGTGCTGCTGCACCGGCTGCTGCTCCGGCCCAGGCTGCCGCTCCGGCACCCGCCGCTGCACCTGCTGCTGCCGCAGCCCCGGCCGCTCCAGTGGCCGACAGCGTTCAGGACATCCATGTTCCGGACATCGGTTCGGCGGGCAAGGCCAAGATCATCGAAGTCCTGGTCAAGGCCGGCGACACCGTTGTGGCCGACCAGTCGCTGATCACCCTGGAATCCGACAAGGCGAGCATGGAAATCCCGTCGCCAGCCGCTGGCGTGGTGGAAAGCGTTTCCATCAAGCTCGACGACGAAGTCGGAACCGGCGACCTGATCCTGAAACTGAAAGTCAAAGGCGCCGCTCCTGCTGCACCTGTTGCTGCGACCGCACCTGCCGCTGCTGCTCCGAGCGCTCCGGCTCCAGTCGCTGCTGCTCCGGCTGCCGCTGCTCCTGCTGCTGCCCCGGTTGCTGCTCCAGCCAAGCCAGGCGCCAAAGTTCACGCCGGCCCTGCCGTGCGTCAACTGGCCCGCGAATTCGGCGTCGAGCTGAGCGCCGTTGGCGCCAGCGGCCCGCACGGTCGCATCCTGAAGGAAGACGTGCAGGTTTACGTCAAAGCCATGATGCAGAAGGCCAAGGAAGCACCGGCCGCTGCTGCTGGCGCAAGCGGTGGCGCGGGCATCCCGCCGATTCCGGTCGTGGACTTCAGCCGCTTCGGTGAAATCGAAGAAGTGCCGATGACCCGCCTGATGCAGGTCGGCGCCGCCAACCTGCACCGCAGCTGGCTGAACGTACCGCACGTGACGCAATTCGACTCGGCGGATATCACCGAGCTCGAAGCGTTCCGTGTTGCCCAGAAGGCCGTTGCAGAGAAGGCCGGCGTCAAGCTGACCATCCTGCCGTTGCTGCTCAAGACCTGCGCGCACCTGCTCAAGGAACTGCCGGACTTCAACAGCTCGCTGGCGCCAAGCGGCAAAGCGATCATCCGCAAGAAATACGTGAACATCGGCTTCGCCGTCGACACCCCGGATGGCCTGCTGGTACCGGTCATCAAGAACGTCGACCAGAAGAGCCTGCTGCAATTGGCCGCCGAGGCTGCTTCCCTGGCTGAAAAAGCCCGGACCAAGAAGCTCTCGTCGGACGAGATGCAAGGCGCCTGCTTCACCATTTCCAGCCTCGGCCACATTGGCGGCACCGGCTTCACGCCGATCGTCAACGCGCCGGAAGTGGCGATCCTCGGTGTTTCCAAGGCAACCATCCAGCCAGTCTGGGACGGCAAAGCCTTCCAGCCGAAACTGATGCTGCCGCTGTCGCTGTCCTACGATCACCGTGTGATCAACGGCGCCGCTGCTGCACGCTTCACCAAGCGTCTGAGCGATCTGCTGGGCGACATCCGCACCATGCTCCTGTAACACCGACCGGCCCTCCTTCTCCGGAGGGCCTGTTGCGTTCCACGTTTCCGAGCGCCACGCTCGTACCTCAACCCCGCCAATTTGGCGGGGCTTTTTTTTGCCTGAAGTTATTACTTAAAACGTCTTCCTACATTTGTGGCTGATACCGCCCACAACTCGAGTCCATTTCTGCCAGATATTTTTTCGGGCCAAATAACTAGTCTTGGCTGGAAGACTACTTATTACATCCGAAACAACCATCTGACTAATTCATTAGCAGCCGAATGGACTCAAACATGTTCAAACCCACTGTCGGCCCGATTATTGGCCACACCACAACTAATCACGCCCGTATTTTTTTACGCGGCGAACACAATAAAGACACCTTGGTATTTGCTGGCATTCGCTATAGACGACAAGGTGAAGATCACTGGTCAAAAGGTAACTTTGCGAAACTCGAACCCGAGCACGACATGTGCGAAGTTATCGTGCTGAACAACCTGTCCGCCGACTCCGACTATGAATATCAGGCCGGGTGGTTCAGCCTGACCAGCCCGGCGCACACCGTCGACACGGTGAAGGAACTGCCGCTGCAATGGTCACGGCAGGTTTATCACTTGCGTACCCGTTCCAGCCAGTCCAGCCTGCCAAGGGCCTACATTGTCGGCTCTTGCCGATACCTGCGCATGACCGCAGGCATAGCATCCGCCCCTCACTTGGGCGACAGAGTCTTTGCTTCGATTTCACGTTTGGTGGAGCAAGCCAGTCCTCCCGTCAGCGCGCTGGTGATGACGGGAGACCAAATCTATGTCGATGACTTGAACATTATTGCCCCTGATCGGGAACTCAAGGAAATCCTCCATAAATATCGCGTGGCGTTTTCGCAGATAAATATCGCAAGGTTAATGTCCAATCTGCCCACTTACATGATCCTTGACGACCATGAAATAGAGGACAACTGGCCCGCCAACAAGAGCAAGTCCGATGAGTACTTATATGCAAACGCAATCAGGGCCTATGAGTTGTATCAGGCCAGTCATAGTCCTGCCCATGCACTAACTGATGATGGACTGACAAATAAACGACTGGACAAATACTGGTATCAATTTACTGAAGGTGATACCGAATGGTTTGTTACCGACAGTCGGACCCGACGCAATCTGTCGGCCACTGACCGACGCATTCTCGACGCAGCCCAGGAACAAGCCTTGTGCGACTGGCTGATCCACAGCCCGGCACGGGTCAAATTCGTGGTCACCAGTGTCATGTTCTACCCTGACCGCAAACGCACGGATGATGACGCCTGGCAGGCCTTTCCAGAGCAACGGCTACGGTTGCTGGAGACCATCCGCACACACCGCATCAAGAATGTCTTCTTCATTTCCGGCGATGTCCACGGCTCGCTGACCAGTCGGCTGAGCCACAGCGAGGATGCGGACTTCGAGGTCCACACCATCGTCTCGTCACCGCTGTGCAACAGCAAAATGCTGCCCTATGCCACGACCGCCACATTCGTCCTCGATCACCCCCTGGTCCGCACCACCGCAGGCGACTATCGACATGAACTGAGCAGCAAGGTGATCAGCCAGGATAATTTTGCACACCTGGTCGTCGATGCCGGGCAGCTTCAGGTGAATTTCCACGACCGGGAGGGCAAGCATTTGCAGTCCATTGTCATCCCGATTCGCTGACCCGGAAACAGATCGCAGTCACTGGCAATACTTGCAAAACTGCGATTTTTCAGCGACTGGCAATACTTTCTGCCACGGACTGAAGAAAACTTGTCGTCTGCCGACATATTCTTATAGCACTTGGCCTTCATCTCTCTTGTCAGTCGGTGTCGCAATGATGCAACCTTGCCGCAGGCAACAGTAAAGAGGGCGAGAGCCCAGCGCGTTCAGCATATTCGAAGCGAGTTTCCCTCCATGAAAAGCCAGCCCGATGCCGCCAGCCGTATGGTGGCCGAGGTAGTGACGCAGTTGCCTGTGCCCTCGCGGCTCGGCATGCTGCGTTTCGAACGGCTTAATGAACCCAGCTGGGCGCTGCTGTTTCTCGATCCCAATTGCGAACGCCAGTTCGGCCTGCCAGCCGTGGAACTGTGTGCGCTGGTGGGCTCGCCCTACGCCAGCCTGATGGAGCCGCTAGCGCGCTATCAACTGCACGACGCAGTCCAGCAACAGCTGACTGAAAGCCCGCACTACCTGATCCGCTATACCCTGCACACCGCCGCTGGCTCCCTGACTCTGCTGGAGCTGGGCGAAGCCTACAAACAACACAATCGACACCTGTTGCGCGGCTACCTGCTGGTCATCGACGGCCTGTTCGAGGATGACCCGCTGCAACCGGCCATGGACCTTGAAACCCAGAACTCGCGCCTGCAAATCGCCCTGGAACTCAATCAGCGTGCCCAGCAGGAGCAACTGCTGCATCTGGAGCGGGTGCGAGCCCAGCAGGATCTGATCCTGCTGCTCACCCGTCAACGCTACAGCAGCAACAACTCCTTGCGCGAAGCCGCCGAGCTGATCACTCGCAGCGCCTGCGACATCTACGAAATCGACAGTGCCAGCCTGTGGCACCTCGAAGGCTCGATGCTGGTGCCGATCTCGGCCTATCACCGCACGAATCAGGAATACCTGCTGCCGCAACCGATCGACGTCAGTCTTTTCCCCGATTACCTCGACGCCCTGCACACCGGCCGTGCCATCGACGCCCATAACGCCATGCGCGACCCACGCACCCGGGAGATGGCCGAAAGCCTGCGCCCGCGGGACGTCAACGCAATGCTCGACGCCAGTATCCGCGTCGATGGCCAGGTGGTCGGCGTTTTGTGCCTGGAGCAAACCGGGGCAACCCGCGCCTGGCAGTCGGATGAAATCGCGTTCGCCGGAGAACTGGCGGACCAGTTTGCCCAGGTCATCAGCAACCACAACCGGCGAACCGCCACCAGCGCCCTGCACCTGTTCCAGCGTGCGGTCGAACAAAGTGCCAACGCCTTTTTGCTGGTCAACTGCGATGGCGTGGTGGAATACGTCAACCCGAGCTTCACCGCGATCACCCAATATTCCACCGAAGAAGTGCACGGTCAGCGCCTGTCAGAACTACCGGCCCTGGAGAACCTCAGCGAACTGCTGTTCGATGCACCTTCGGCGCTGGCCAAGAGCAACAGTTGGCAAGGTGAATTCAAGAGCCGCCGGAAAAACCTCGAACCCTACTGGGGCCAATTGTCGATCTCCAAGGTTTACGGCGACAACCGCGAGCTGACCCACTACATCGGCATCTACGAAGACATCACCCAGACCAAGCTCGCCCAACAACGTATCGAGCGCCTGGCCTACACCGACAACCTGACCAACCTCGGCAACCGCCCGGCGTTCATCCGCAACCTCGATGAACGCTTCGCCCGGGACAGCGACGCGCCGATCAGCCTGTTGCTGGTGGACATCGACAACTTCAAGCGGATCAACGACAGCCTCGGCCACCAGACCGGCGACAAACTGCTGATCAGCCTGGCCCGGCGCCTGCGCAACAGCCTGATCCCGAGCGGCAGCCTGGCGCGATTCGCCAGTAACGAATTCGCCGTGTTGCTGGACAACAGCGACCTCACGACGGGCCAGCAAGTGGCCAACCAGTTGCTGGCGACCCTCGACAAACCGATGTTCGTCGACAACCAGTTGATCAGCGTCACCGGCTCCGTGGGCCTGGCCTGTGCGCCACTGCACGGGCGCGACCCGCAAACCCTGATGCGCAATGCCGGGCTGGCGCTGCACAAGGCCAAGGCCAACGGCAAACATCAGGTGCAGGTGTTCACCGAAGCGCTGAACGCCGAGGCCAGCTACAAGCTGTTCGTCGAAAACAACCTGCGCCGCGCCCTGACCCAGAACGAACTCGACGTGTTCTACCAGCCCAAGCTGTGCCTGCGCAGCGGTCGCCTGCTGGGGATGGAAGCCCTGCTGCGCTGGGACCATCCGGAAAAAGGCATGATCCGCCCGGATCAGTTCATCAGCGTCGCCGAGGAAACCGGGCTGATCATTCCGATCGGCAAGTGGATCGCCCGCCAGGCCTGCCGCATGAGCAAAGCGCTGACCGCCGCCGGCCTGGGCAACCTGCAAGTGGCGATCAACCTGTCGCCCAAGCAGTTTTCCGACCCGGACCTGGTGGCCTCCATTGCCAACATCCTCAAGGAAGAAGCCCTGCCGGCGCATTTGCTGGAGCTGGAGCTGACCGAAGGCCTGCTGCTGGAGGCTACCGAAGACACCCACTTGCAGCTCGACCAGCTCAAGCGCCTGGGCCTGACTCTGGCCATGGACGACTTCGGCACCGGTTACTCGTCGCTCAGTTACTTGAAAAAATTCCCCATCGACATCATCAAGATCGATCGAAGCTTTATCCACGAAATCCCGGACAACCAGGACGACATGGAAATCACCTCCGCGGTGATCGCCATGGCCCACAACCTGAAACTCAAGGTCGTGGCTGAAGGCATCGAAACCGCCGAGCAGTTGTCGTTCCTGCGTCGTCATCGCTGCGACGTCGGCCAGGGCTACCTGTTCGACCGTCCGATCCCGGGCAATGAGCTGATCGACAAGCTCAAACGCTACCCGCGTGGCCCAATCGCCTGACAGACACAGAACCTGTGGCAGACATAAACTCTGTGGCAGGCAAAAAACCTGTGGGAGCGAGCTTGCTCGCGATAGCGGTGGACCAGTCAGCTCCCATGACACCGACACACCGCTATCGCGAGCAGACTCACCCCTACAGGGGTAGTGCGTATCGGGCAGGTATTGGGCACACTGACGGTCTGTTTATTTACAACCCAACCTGACTGAGAGGACTGATCATGGTTCTGCGCTCGGAAATTCTGGTGAACAAAAACGTGCTCCCTACTAAAGAACAAGCTCTGCCTGGCCGCGAAACCGCGATGACCCTGCCTGAAAAGCACTTTGTGTTTAAAGACACCCCCTTGCTCGGCCCGTTCTTCGAAGATGTCGACTTCGCGATCTTCGGCCTCGGCTGCTTCTGGGGCGCGGAACGCCGCTTCTGGCAGCGTGAAGGCGTGGTCAGTACCGTGGTCGGCTACGCCGGCGGTTTCACACCGAACCCGACCTACGAAGAAGTCTGCTCGGGCCTGACCGGTCACGCCGAAGTGGTGCTGGTGGTGTATGACAAGGCCAAGGTCAGCTACGAAGAACTGCTGGCGATGTTCTGGGAACTGCACAACCCGACGCAAGGCATGCGCCAGGGCAATGACATCGGCACCCAGTACCGTTCGGTGATCTACGCCACTAGCCCGGAACAACTGGACGCGGCGCTCAAGAGCAAGGAAACCTACCAGGCCGAGCTGTCCAAGGCTGGTCTCGGTGAAATCAGCACCGAAATCGACCAGGCCCCGACCGTCTACTTTGCCGAGACGTATCACCAGCAATACCTGGCGAAAAACCCGGAAGGCTATTGCGGCATCGGCGGCACAGGCGTGACCTGCCCGATCTGACAACTGACCGTAGGAGCGAGCCCGCTCGCGAAAAACCAAAGGACGCCGCTGGGCATCCGGTTTTACGCGTTAACGTTCACAACCTTCGCGAGCAAGCTCGCTCCTACAGATCAACTCTCGGCAATCAACCAATCCATCCGCCACCCACCCTGGGTCTGCCCAAGCTTCTCGGACAACCAAGGCAGCAGCTCACGCAATTCTTCCTCCAGCCCCCACGGCGGATTGGCGATCGCCAGCCCGGAACCGTTCAGGCTGTTGGGCGTATCCAGCGGATGCACCAGCAACTCCACCCGCAACAACTTCGGCGCACCGGTACCGGCCAGGTCCTGATAGAAGCGGCGCAACGCGCGCTGATCCTTCACCGGGTACCAGATTGCCGCCACTGTCTGACGCATCCGGCCAATCGCTTCCTTCAACGACGCGGCACAGCGCTGCATCTCATCGAGCTTCTCGAACGGCGGATCGATCAACATCACCGCACGCTTCTCCGGCACCGGCAGCAAGGCCCGCGACACATGCCAGCCCTCACCCAAGTGAACCTTGACCCGACGATCACCGGCCATGTTGTCCTTGAGCAGCACACCATCTTCCGGGTGCTTCTCATTGAGCAACACGCGATCCTGCGGACGGGTCAGGCGCCGCGCCAGCTCCGGCGACCCCGGGTAATAGCGCAACTGGCCATCCGGGTTCATCTCGTGCAGCACCTGCATGTAATCAGCGGTCAGGATCGGCAGATCCGGCTGATCCCACAAACGCGCAATGCCTTCCAGGTACTCACCGGTACGATTGGCCTGATCACCCTGAAGGTCATACAGACCGATGCCGGCGTGGGTATCGAGATAGGCAAACGGCTGCTCCTTGCGCGACATCAGGGCGATGAGGCGGGTCAAGGTCAGGTGTTTGAACACATCGGCGTGATTGCCGGCATGGAAGGCGTGACGATAATTCATGGCTGCTCCTGCGAAGGCCGGGAAGTTTACCTTTTACCGGCCGGCAAGTCAGGGGTTGGCAGCCAAGCGGCCGGTGAGGCACTACGAAGCCCTGTGGCGAGGGGGCTTGCCCCCGTTCGACTGCAAAGCAGTCGCCAACCCCAAGTACTGCGGTGTGCCTGATAACACCGGGTCGCTGAACTCAGGGTTGCTGCGCAACCCAACGGGGGCAAGCCCCCTCACCACAAAAGCCACCCGGCGCTACGCCGAAGGCCGTGCCCGCAACCGCCGCCCAACCACATCCAGCACATCACAGCCATCGCGCAACGTAATTGCGCAGAGCAAGGCGAAATCGCTGAGGATGAAGGGCTCGCACTCGATCGAGCCGCGCATGGACAGGGTGGGCATATCGGTGCAGTTGCTGGTCAATGCCATGAAGCGGTTGTCGGGATGGGGGATTGGCTTTACGTAGGGTGGGTCGGGGTGAATCGTTTTCATTTTTTAAACCTCTGGTAGAAGTGAGGGCTACCATCGGCCTTCCTACAGGCTTGGGTGGCAGCCATACGCGGGGTAGGAATATCGAGACCAGAGAACTCGACCACGCCGAAGCGTGCCCGCGCACAGCCGCCGAAACAGATCTTACGGGCGCAAGTTAGTGGCCGCAAATCAGGTGTCGATGCCAAGCGTGTCTCATGGTCTTAACGGGTTCCTACACCCCACCACTGAATTGTCAGTGACCGCCAAAGACTATCGATGGATCTCCGGTCGCACCAGTTCATGAAAACCGCTACTTTTTGAAGGAAACGTCCGAGGACCCTGCCCGGAAAATTCGCACCACGGATATCGGTGAAGCAAAAAAAACGGCCCGCACTGTTAAAGCTGCGAGCCGTTCTTTTATCAGAGGCGGGAAGAGTTCAACCCATCACTCATCACTTGTTCAAACGATAGTCCGCCTCAGCAGCAGCAAAACGCTGGAACATGCCGGCAGTCGGCGTGCCCATTTTGCTGACGAAGTAGATCGCCAGGCTGGCGAAGATGAAACCAGGGATGATTTCGTACAGGCCCAGCAGTTCGAAGTGTTTCCAGACGATCACGGTGATCGCGCCGACCAGGATACCGGCCAGTGCGCCGTTGCGGGTCATGTCTTTCCAGATCACGGAGATCAGCACGACCGGACCGAATGCGGCACCGAAACCGGCCCAGGCGTAGCTCACCAGACCCAGTACACGGTTTTCCGGGTTGGACGCCAGGGCGATCGCCACCAGGGCAACCAACAACACCATGGCACGGCCGACCCACACCAGTTCCAGCTGCGAAGCGGATTTACGCAGGAAGGTCTTGTAGAAGTCTTCGGTCAGGGCGCTCGAGCACACCAGCAACTGGCAGCTCAGGGTGCTCATGACGGCAGCCAGAATGGCCGACAGCAGGATACCCGCGATCCATGGGTTGAACAGGATCTTGGCCAGTTCGATGAACACACGCTCGTGGTTCTCGGTGACTGCGCCAGCCACGTCCGGGTGCGCCGAGAAGTAGGCGATACCGAAGAAGCCGACTGCCACGGTGCCGCCCAGGCACAGGATCATCCAGGTCATGGAAATGCGACGGGCGTTGGCGATCGATTTAACCGAATCGGCAGCCATGAAACGCGCCAGGATATGCGGCTGGCCGAAGTAGCCCAGACCCCAGCCCATCAGCGAGATGATGCCGATGAAAGTGGTGCCCTTGAGCATGTCGAAGTTGCTTGGATCTTGCGCTTCGATGGCCAGGAAAGTGGTGTCGACGCCGCCGGTGGCCAGCAACACGATAACCGGCGTCAGGATCAACGCGAAGATCATCAGGGTGGCTTGTACGGTATCGGTCCAGCTCACGGCCAGGAAACCACCGATAAAGGTGTAGGCAATCGTCGCCGCAGCACCGGCCCACAGCGCAGTCTCGTAGGACATGCCGAAGGTGCTTTCGAACAGACGGGCGCCGGCCACGATGCCGGAAGCACAGTAGATGGTGAAGAACACCAGGATCACGACCGCGGAGATGATCCGCAGCAGGCCGCTTTTGTCTTCGAAACGGCTGGCGAAGTAGTCCGGCAGGGTCAGTGCATCACCGTTGTGCTCGGTCTGCACACGCAGACGGCCGGCGACGAACAGCCAGTTCAGGTAGGCGCCGACGATCAGGCCGATGGCGATCCAGCTTTCGGAAAGGCCGGACATGTAGATTGCGCCGGGCAAGCCCATCAACAACCAGCCGCTCATGTCGGAGGCACCGGCGGACAGTGCGGTCACGACGCTGCCCAGGCTACGACCGCCCAGAATGTAGTCGGAAAGGTTGTTGGTGGAGCGATAGGCCATCAAGCCGATCAGCACCATTGCTGCGATGTAGATCACGAACGTGATCAGGGTTGGATTGCTTACGCTCATTAAGTTACGCCCTGGCTTTGTTTTTATGTAGCTGCGGCTGGTGAACCGCTCGCAAACGCATACGTTTGACAGACGATCCGGATTCCCGCGCATTTATGACTGATGTTTCCCCAGGAAAGCCATCAGCCGGAGCACCCGGGTTTCGACCGGGTTGCACCTTGGGCGCGAATGCTATTCAACAAAGCAAATAAGGTGCAACCAGTTTCTTGAGAATAAGTTGCACCCAGTCGGAAATAAATTTCAAACCCGGTTTTTTGCTCCTTTTCGGAGCAAGAACCCGGGCCAACCACCCTAAAAAGCACCAAGCAAAGGCAGCACCGCCGTACCAGAATTTATTTCCTGACGAGCTGCGTAATATTCCGACAAAAAAAGGGTTGCACCCGGTTGCACCTCAACAGTCGCACGGCTAATCTTGCCGCCAGCTGATGCCACGCAGTCGTGGCAAACATGAGGATAAAAACATGGCTACCACCACCCTTGGGGTCAAACTTGACGACCCGACCCGCGAACGCCTCAAGGCCGCCGCGACCTCGATTGATCGCACGCCGCACTGGCTGATCAAGCAGGCAATCTTCAATTACCTGGAAAAACTCGAGGGTGGTGCAACCCTGTCCGAGCTGAACGGTTCGACCAAGGATTCCGACGACTCCGTCGACGCGCCTCTGGATCACGCCCACCAGTGTTTCCTGGAATTCGCCGAAAGCATCCTGCCGCAATCGGTACTGCGCGCGTCGATCACCGCCGCCTACCGTCGCCCTGAGCCGGAAGTCGTGCCGATGCTGATCGAGCAGGCTCGCTTGCCGGCACCGATGGCCGAAGCCACCAACAAACTCGCCGCCTCGATTGCTGAAAAACTGCGCAACCAGAAGAGCGCCGGCGGCCGTGCCGGCATCGTCCAGGGCCTGCTGCAGGAGTTCTCCCTGTCGTCCCAGGAAGGCGTGGCGCTGATGTGCCTGGCCGAAGCGCTGCTGCGCATCCCGGACAAAGGCACCCGCGACGCCCTGATCCGCGACAAGATCAGCACCGGCAACTGGCAGCCGCACCTGGGCAACAGCCCGTCGCTGTTCGTCAACGCCGCCACCTGGGGCTTGCTGCTGACCGGCAAACTGGTGTCGACCCACAACGAAGCCGGCCTGACTTCGTCCCTGAGCCGCATCATCGGCAAGAGCGGCGAGCCGATGATCCGCAAGGGCGTCGACATGGCCATGCGCCTGATGGGCGAGCAGTTCGTGACCGGCGAAACCATCGCCGAAGCCCTGGCCAACGCCAGCAAGTTCGAAACCAAAGGTTTCCGCTATTCCTACGACATGCTGGGTGAAGCCGCACTCACCGAGCATGACGCGCAGAAGTACCTGGCCTCGTACGAACAAGCCATCCACTCGATCGGCAAAGCCTCCCACGGTCGCGGGATTTATGAAGGCCCGGGCATCTCGATCAAGCTGTCCGCCCTGCACCCGCGCTACAGCCGCGCCCAGTACGAGCGCGTGATGGACGAGCTGTACCCGCGCCTGCTGTCGCTGACCCTGCTGGCCAAGCAATATGACATCGGCCTGAACATCGACGCCGAAGAGGCCGATCGCCTGGAGCTGTCACTGGATCTGCTCGAGCGCCTGTGCTTCGAGCCGCAACTGACTGGCTGGAACGGCATTGGTTTCGTGATCCAGGCTTACCAGAAGCGTTGCCCGTACGTGATCGACTACGTGATCGACCTCGCTCGCCGCAGCCGTCATCGCCTGATGATCCGCCTGGTAAAAGGCGCGTACTGGGACAGCGAAATCAAGCGCGCCCAGGTCGAAGGCCTGGAAGGCTACCCGGTCTACACCCGCAAGGTGTACACCGACGTGTCCTACATCGCTTGCGCCCGCAAGCTGCTGTCGGTGCCGGAAGTCATCTACCCGCAGTTCGCCACGCACAACGCCCACACCCTGTCGGCCATTTATCACATCGCCGGTCAGAACTATTACCCGGGCCAGTACGAGTTCCAGTGCCTGCACGGCATGGGTGAACCGCTGTACGAACAGGTTGTAGGCAAAGTTTCCGAAGGCAAGCTGAACCGTCCGTGCCGCGTGTACGCTCCAGTCGGCACCCACGAAACCCTGCTGGCCTACCTGGTGCGTCGCCTGCTGGAAAACGGCGCGAACACTTCGTTCGTCAACCGTATTGCCGACCAGTCGATTTCGATCCAGGAACTGGTGGCCGATCCGGTAGCCAGCATCGAGCAAATGGCGACCGTGGAAGGTGGTTTCGGCCTGCCGCACCCGCGCATTCCGCTGCCGCGTGACCTGTATGGTTCCGAGCGCGCCAACTCCAGCGGCATCGACATGGCCAACGAACATCGTTTGGCATCCCTGTCCTGCGCGCTGCTCGCTACCGCACACAACCACTGGAAAGCGGCGCCGATGCTCGGTTGCGCTTCCAGCAGCGAAGCCCCGGCACCGGTCTTGAACCCGTCCGATCTGCGTGACGTGGTCGGCCATGTACAGGAAGCGACCGTCGAAGATGTCGACAACGCGATCCAGTGCGCCCTCAACGCTGCACCGATCTGGCAGGCCACGCCGCCCGCCGAGCGCGCCGCGATCCTGGAACGTGCCGCCGATCTGATGGAAGCCGAGATCCAGCCGCTGATGGGCCTGCTGGCCCGCGAAGCCGGCAAGACTTTCGCCAACGCCATCGCCGAAGTGCGTGAAGCCGTGGATTTCCTGCGTTATTACGCGGTGCAGGCACGCAACGATTTCACCAACGACGCTCACCGTCCGTTGGGCCCAGTCGTATGCATCAGCCCGTGGAACTTCCCGCTGGCGATCTTCAGTGGTCAGGTGGCTGCTGCATTGGCCGCTGGTAACCCGGTATTGGCCAAGCCTGCGGAACAAACGCCGCTGGTCGCCGCTCAGGCCGTGCGCCTGATGCTCGAAGCCGGCATCCCGGAAGGCGTGCTGCAACTGCTGCCGGGCCGTGGCGAAACCGTCGGTGCCGGCCTGGTCGGCGACGATCGCGTCAAAGGCGTGATGTTCACCGGTTCCACCGAAGTCGCGCGCTTGCTGCAACGCAACATCGCCGGCCGCCTGGACAGCCAGGGTCGTCCAATCCCGCTGATCGCCGAAACCGGTGGCCAGAACGCGATGATCGTCGACTCCTCGGCACTGACCGAACAGGTTGTGATCGACGTGGTGTCATCGGCGTTCGACAGCGCCGGCCAGCGTTGCTCGGCTCTGCGTGTACTTTGCTTGCAGGAAGATTCCGCCGACCGCGTCATCGAAATGCTCAAAGGTGCCATGGCTGAAAGCCGTCTCGGCAACCCTGAGCGTCTGTCCGTGGACATCGGCCCGGTGATCGACGCCGAAGCCAAGGCTGGCATCGAGAAGCACATCCAGGCCATGCGCGACAAAGGTCGCAGCGTGTACCAGGTGGCCATCGCCGACGCCGAAGAAGTCAAACGCGGCACCTTCGTGATGCCGACACTGATCGAACTGGAAAGCTTCGACGAACTGCAGCGGGAGATCTTCGGCCCGGTGCTGCACGTGGTTCGCTACAAGCGCAAGGACATCGATCAACTGATCGGTCAGATCAACGCTTCCGGCTACGGCCTGACCCTGGGCGTGCACACCCGCATCGACGAGACCATTGCCAAGGTGATCGACAACGTCAACGCCGGTAACGTCTACGTCAACCGCAACATTGTTGGCGCAGTAGTAGGCGTGCAGCCATTCGGCGGCGAAGGCCTGTCGGGTACCGGCCCGAAAGCCGGCGGCCCGCTGTACCTGTACCGCCTGCTGTCGACCCGCCCTGCGGATGCGATCGAACAATCCTTCGCTCGTGGCGATGCTGCCGCGGCACCGGACGTTCGTCTGCGCGATGCCATGAGCAAGCCGCTGACCGCCTTGAAAGCCTGGGCCGACAACCACAAGTTCGCCGACCTGAGTACCCTGTGCGTGCAGTTCGCCGCGCAATCGCAAAGCGGTATCACCCGCCTCCTGGCCGGCCCGACCGGCGAACGCAACAGCTATGCGATCCTGCCACGGGAACACGTGCTGTGCCTGGCGGAAGTCGAAGGCGACCTGCTGACGCAACTGGCGGCGGTATTGGCTGTCGGCGGTTCGGCGGTATGGCCGGAAGCTGACATGACCAAAGCCTTGTTCGCACGCCTGCCGAAGGACATTCAGGCGCGCATCAAGCTGGTTTCCGACTGGAACAAGGACGAAGTGGTGTTTGATGCGGTTCTGCATCACGGCCATTCCGACCAGTTGCGTGCGGTGTGCCAGCAGATTGCCAAGCGTGCCGGCGCCATCGTCGGTGTGCAGGGTCTGTCCCAAGGCGAAACCAACATTGCGCTGGAGCGCCTGGTGATTGAGCGTGCATTGAGCGTCAACACCGCTGCGGCGGGTGGTAATGCCAGTTTGATGACCATCGGCTAAAACCGATAAGCCGGGCTGCCGCATTGGCCGCCCGGTATGCAATCCCCCTGTGGGAGCGAGCTTGCTCGCGATAGCGATCCATCAGTCACCTTCCATATTGACTGATCTGCCGCCATCGCGAGCAAGCTCGCTCCCACAGTTGTTTTGTAGCTCCTGCTAAGGCTCTGCTCTGCCCCACCATCACGCTCATCAATCATGCTATTCAGCATAAATTCACAAGCCTAGACTCGGCCCATTCCAATAAAAGGTAGGCCGCCATGTCCGAGACGTTGCTCAGTTCCCGTAATCTGGCTTTCGAGCTGTATGAAGTCCTTGATGCCGAGGGCCTGACCCAGCGTGAGCGTTTCGCCGAGCACAACCGCGAAACCTTCGATGCCGCCATTGGCACCGCCCGCAACATCGCCGAGAAGTTCTTCGCCCCGCACAACCGCAAGGGCGACGAGAACGAGCCACGCTACGAGAACGGTCAGGCGATTCTGATTCCGGAAGTGAAACCGGCGGTAGATGCCTTCCTCGAAGCCGGTTTCCTCAACGCCGCGCGCAGTTTCGACGCTGGCGGCATGCAGCTTCCTACGCTGCTGTCCCAGGCCTGCTTCGCGCACTTTCAATCGGCCAACGCGGCTTCGACGTCGTACCCGTTCCTGACCATGGGCGCGGCGAACCTGATCGAGAGCTTCGGCACTGAAGAGCAGAAGCGCCGCTTCCTGCAACCAATGATCGATGGCCGCTTCTTCGGCACCATGGCCCTGACCGAACCCCACGCAGGCTCGTCGCTGTCGGATATTCGTACCCGCGCAGAACCTGCGTCTGACGGCACCTATCGCCTCAAGGGCAACAAGATTTTCATCTCTGGTGGCGATCATCCGCTGTCGGAAAACATCGTGCACATGGTGCTGGCCAAGCTGCCGGACGCACCGGCCGGGGTGAAGGGCATTTCGCTGTTTATCGTGCCCAAGTTCCTGGTCAACGACGATGGCAGCCTCGGCCAACGCAACGACGTGTTGCTGGCCGGGCTGTTCCACAAGATGGGCTGGCGCGGCACCACCTCTACCGCGCTGAATTTCGGCGATAACGGCGAGTGCGTCGGCTATCTGGTGGGCAAGCCGCACCATGGCTTGAGCTACATGTTCCAGATGATGAACGAGGCGCGGATCGGCGTCGGCATGGGTGCGGTGATGCTTGGCTACGCCGGTTATCTGTACTCGCTGGAATACGCCCGCGAGCGTCCGCAGGGACGCGTGCCAGACAGCAAGGACCCGAACACTGCACCAGTGGCGATCATTCAGCATGCCGACGTGAAACGCATGCTGTTGACGCAGAAGGCTTACGTCGAAGGCTCGTTTGACTTGGGTCTTTATGCGGCGCGACTGTTCGATGACACCACCACGCTTGCGACCGAAGCCGAACGCAAACAGGCCCATGAACTGCTGGATTTACTGACACCGATCGTCAAATCCTGGCCATCGGAGTTCTGCCTGAAGGCCAACGAACTGGCGATCCAGATCCTCGGCGGCCACGGCTATACCCGTGAGTATCCGGTGGAGCAGTACTACCGCGACAACCGCCTGAACCCGATCCACGAAGGCACCCACGGTATTCAGTCGCTGGACCTTTTGGGCCGCAAACTGGCGCAGAACGGCGGCGCGGGGCTCAAGCAACTGATCCGCCTGATCGCCGACACTGGCGAGCGAGCACAGGCGTTTGATTCATTGACGCCGCTGCGCGAGCCCTTGGAGAAACTGGTGGCACGCCTCCAAGCCGTGACCATCGGTCTGCTGACTGATCTGGCCCAAGGCAAGGTCAACAGCGGCCTGGCGAACTCGGCGCTGTACCTGAAAGTGTTTGGTCACACGGTGATCGGCTGGCGCTGGCTGGAACAGGCGATCCGCGCAGAAGAAGGCCTGGTGAAGGGGAATGCGGCGGATGTCAGCTTCTATAAAGGCAAGCTGCAGGCGGCGCGCTACTTCCTGACGTGGGAAGTGCCGGGTTGCCATCATGAGCTGGCAATTCTTGAGGCTCGGGATGATGTGTGCCTGGGCATGCAGAATGAGTGGTTCTGATCCAACCTTTGTGGTGTAGCTGAAAACCAATCGCGAGCAAGCTCGCTCCCACAGGAATCCCTGTTGGCCACAAATCTTGTGTTCAACACACAAACCCTGTGGGAGCGAGCTTGCTCGCGATGGCGTCAGCACTATCAATACATCAACTCAGCTTGAACCCACCCATCTGCCGCGCCAGATCATCCGCCAACCGCTGCAACGTCTGACAATCATCCCGACAGGCCCTGACCTCCCCCGCCGTCGCCCGCGCCAGGTCGGAAATCCCCTGTACGTTCCGGTTGATCTCCTCGGTCACCGCCGATTGCTCTTCCGTCGCCGTCGCCACCTGATGGTTCATGTCGCTGATGCGCTCCACTTGCCCGGTAATCGCGGTCAACGAAGCCCCGGTACGCTGGCTGGACTCGACACCCGTGCCGGTCGCGGCTTGCCCGGAATGCATCGACGACACCGCATTCTCCGCACCCTGCTTGAGACTGCCGATCATCTGCTGGATTTCATCGGTAGATGCCTGCGTACGCCGCGCCAAAGTCCGCACTTCATCGGCCACCACGGCAAACCCGCGCCCCATGTCCCCGGCTCGCGCAGCTTCGATAGCGGCGTTGAGCGCCAGCAGGTTGGTCTGCTCGGAAATCCCCCGAATCACCGCCAGCACCTGGTCGATCGACGCCACTTGATGGGCCAGTTCACCCACCGCTGTGGCCGCGACGCCGATTTCCCGGGACATGCTTTCAATGTGGCGGATCGAACCACCCACCACATCCCGCGCCTGCAGCGCTTCGTCACGGGCGGTTTGTGAAGCGAATGCCGCGTTGCCGGCGTTCTGCGCGATGTCCTGCACAGTCAGGCCCATTTCATGCACCGCGGTGGCGACCATGTCGGTCATTTCCTGCTGGCGCCCGGAGCGTTCGGCGGTGTTGTCCACCACCCGCGCCACCTGCCCGACAGCAGCGCGCAACTGTTCGCTGGTGGTAAGCACTTCACCGATCATGTCGCGCTGACTGTCGAGGAACCGATTGAAGCCACGCGCCAGATCGCCCAGCTCATCGGCGCGGCTGGAATCTAACCGCTGGGTCAAATCTCCACCACCGCTACCAATGGCAACCAATGCCGCTGTTACCTGACGAATCGGGCGTACCAACCCACGGGCCAGCACCACCACCAGCAACAGACACACAATCGCCACCGCCAGGCCGATACCGCTGCTCATCCACATGGCGCGCCGGGCTTCGGCGTAGATCTGCGATTGCGGCACTTCGGCCACCAGCGTCCAGCCGAGATCGCGCAAAGGCAGACTCAACGCGAGAAAGTCTTCGCCATCACGCTGGAAGCTGCTGTTGGTGGCAGTTTTTTGACCCATGACCGCTTGCGCAGCTGACTCGCCAATCTGCTCGACCAAGGTACGCTTACCGCTGAATTGCGCCTCGGGATGAACCTGGATCAAACCGTCGGAACGCACGAGATAGACCTTGCCGCGCTCTCCGAAGCTGAAATTGTGAATCAGCTCCGACAGCTCTTTCATGCTCAGGCCCAGCCCGGCAACGCCCACTACTTTGCCGGCCTGCTCGACCTTGAGGTCGATGAACAGCGCCAATTCTCCGGTGGCCGTGTCGATGTCGATATTGAGGGTGCGCGGCTGGTTGCTGTCGAGGAACGAGTAGAACCAGGCGTCTTTGGGATTGGAACGACTGAGGGTGCGGTCCAGGCCTTTTTCGGTAATGTAATGGCTGGACGCGGTACCGATGATCAGCGCGGTAAAGGCTTTGTGCTCGGCGCGAATGCCTTCCAGATACTGCGCGAAGCTGGCGGTCTTGGCGCTGTCCTCACCCCCGGCCAGCCAGTCGCGCACCATGCTGTTGCTGGCGATGTCCTTGGCGGCGGTAAGGGGTTGGACGAGGATCCGCTCGATGTCGTTGCGCATCGCTTCGATGCTCGACGGCAAGGCTTGCTCGACCAGATAGCTCTGGGCGAGGCGGTTGACCACCAGGGTATAAATGCCAACCACGATCAGGATACTGACCAGCAGGGCGGTGCCCATGCTCAGGATCAACTGCCATTGAATACTGCGTCGCCAGAACTGCATGGAGCACCCCCAAAGAATAAGAGGCTGAAACACTGCAACAGCCGTGCCGATTGTATACAAACCAACCGACAATCTATTCTTTGGTTGTGCGCAAAGCCGATCAGGCCTGATTGATCGTCTTGGAAATCACTTCAACCGTGGCGCTGACTTGCTCTTGGTAACGGTCGAGGTCGAGCTTGTGCTGTTTCTGCATTTCGATCTGCTGGGAGCACAGATTCATCGCCGCCAGCACCAGCAATCGGTCACCGATCAGCGTCGGGTACTTCCTCTTGGTTTCGGCCAGGGCTGCCTTCAACATCATCGCGGCGTCCAGCAGGGTCTGTTCTTCCCCGGCCGGTGCCTTGATCGAATAGTCCTCCCCCAGGATCGAGACGACTTTTACCCCTGCGGCGTTGTAACTCATGCGCTGACAGGGCCTGCGCTGACGCGCTCAACCAGGGCCTGGATGCGAGCCGCCGTGGCGCCTTGCTTCTCTTCCTGCTCCATCAGGTTCAGTTGCAGGCTTTCGTTTTCATCCTTGGCCTGGGCCAGTTCTGCGATCAGGGTCTGGTTGGTGCCGAGCAACGTCTGGTTCTGTTGCACCAGGTCACTGACCAGTTGTTCCAATTGGCTTAGGGATGCTTCCAACATTTTGATTTTCCGGGCTTTTTCAAAGGGCGCGTACGATAAAGAAAAGTCACCCTGGATGCCAGGGTTATACAGGCGCAAAGCCTTGATTTTGCTGACGAGTGACCTTTCTCGCGAACTGTAGAGACTGTGATACCCCGATCTGGTTCCTGCACTTCGTCGCCCGCCTATGCAGGAGCGAGCTTGTTCGCGATGGACGCGAACGATATCGCGCCCTGTCTGAATGATTGCGTTGTCCATGCGTTTTTCGCGAGCGGGTTCGCTCCTACAAGGTAACCACCCCGTCGCAGTAAAAACGCGCAAGGACTCAAGACTTCAGTCCGGCGACCGATAAGTCATCCATACAGCAGCCTCAGCCCCGCACGGATGCGCTCTTTTCGGTGATTGCCATGTCCCTTCGTAATATGAATATCGCCCCTCGGGCGTTCCTCAGCTTTGCCCTGATTGGCGGCTTGATGATGGTTCTGGGGGTGTTTGCCTTGAATCAGATGAGCAAGATCCGTGGCGCGGCCGAGAACATCACCAACAACAGTGTGCCGAGCATCAAGAGCCTGGACGACTTCACCCAGCTCACCTTGCGCCTGCGCGTGTTGTCCTATCGCTTGCTGGTGAACCGCGAGCCTGATGTGCAGCAGAAAACCATGGAATTGCTGGAGACGCGCAACCAGCAGATTCGCACCGCCCAGGCAACCTACGAAAAGCTGATCGCCAGCCCACAGGAACGCGCAACCTACGATCAATACGTACAGCTGCTGGGCCAATACCGCCAGATCGAAGACAGGATGAAGACCCTGTCGCGCAATAATCAGATCGATGAATTGCGCAGCCTGCTCAACACCGATTTGCTCAACAACTCCGAAGCGGTCAACACCGTGTTGAACCGCCTGCTGGAGATCAACACCCAGCAGAGCCACGACACCAACCAGCAGTCGGCGGATCAATACGATTCGGCGTTCAACCTGGTAATCACCCTGTTGGTGATCGCCACCGCCTTGACGCTGCTGCTCGCCTGGTTGCTGACCAACAGCATCACCCAACCGATCGCCAATGCCCTGGGCGCCGCCGAACAGATTGCCGAAGGCAACCTGACGCGCCCGATCACCGTTGACGGCCAGGATGAAGCCGGCCGTTTGCTGCTGGCCATGTCGAAGATGCAGGAAAAACTGCGCGACACACTGCAGCGCATTTCCGGCTCGGCCACGCAACTTGCATCCGCTGCCGAAGAACTCAACAGTGTCACCGACGAAAGCGCCCGTGGCCTGACCCGGCAGAACAACGAAATCGAACAGGCTGCCACCGCAGTCAACGAAATGACCAGCGCCGTGGAAGAAGTCGCGCGCAACGCGGTCAGCACATCCGAGGCCTCGAAGAACGCCACCACATCTGCCGGTGACGGCCGTGACCTGGTGCAGGAAACCGTCAGCGCCATCGAACGCATGAGCGCCGACGTGCAGAGCACCGCGACCCTGATCGGCGACCTGGCCAACGAGTCCCGTGATATCGGCAAGGTGCTGGATGTAATCCGTGGCCTGGCCGACCAGACCAACCTGCTGGCCTTGAACGCCGCCATCGAGGCCGCGCGCGCCGGTGAGGCCGGTCGTGGTTTTGCGGTGGTGGCCGACGAGGTACGTGCCCTGGCTCACCGCACCCAGCAGTCGACCAGCGAGATCGAACGCATGATCGGCAGCATCCAGAGCGGCACCGAGCACGCGGTGGATTCGATGCGCAACAGCACCGAACGCGCCGAATCGACCCTGAACATCGCCCGCGGCGCCGGGATGTCGCTGGACACCATCAACAGCGCCATCGTCGAAATCAACGAGCGCAACCTGGTGATCGCCAGCGCCGCTGAAGAACAGGCGCAGGTGGCCCGTGAAGTGGATCGCAACCTGGTTAACATCCGTGACCTGTCGGTGCAGTCGGCCACCGGGGCGAATCAGACGAGTGCGGCGAGCAATGAACTGTCGCGCCTGGCGGTAGACCTGAACACCCTGGTTGGGCGGTTTAGCCTTTAACGAGCACCGCTGACTCTGTGGCGAGGGGGCTTGCCCCCGTTGGGCTGCGCAGCGGCCCCTTCCCTGTTAACCGCGTACATCCATTAAATAGCATCTACCGGATTTACGACTGCTTCGCAGCCGAACGGGGGCAAGCCCCCTCGCCACAATGATTTCACCTGGCGTGAAGAATCGCCTGCAAAAAGCTTTTTGACAGCATCACATTTCAACAGGTTAGAATCGCTGGCACGCAGACTGCATGGTCAGTTTGCGCCCGCCTTTCAGCTTTCTGGAGTACTGCCTTTGAATGCGACGACCATCAACAGCCTGTTCTTGATCGGCGCGTTGCTGGTAGGTGCGAGCATTCTGGTGAGCTCACTTTCGTCCCGTCTCGGCATCCCGATTCTGGTGATCATCCTGGCCGTCGGCATGGCGGCCGGTGTCGATGGCGCCGGCATTCTTTTTGATAACTACCCCACGGCTTATCTGGTGGGCAACCTCGCGTTGGCGGTGATCCTGCTCGACGGCGGCCTGCGCACCCGGGTGTCGAGTTTCCGCGTGGCGTTATGGCCGGCGCTGTCGCTGGCGACGGTCGGGGTGTTGATTACCACCGGGCTGACCGGCATGGCGGCCGCGTGGCTGTTCGACTTGAACCTGATTCAAGGCCTGCTGATCGGCGCCATCGTCGGTTCTACCGACGCCGCCGCGGTGTTCTCGCTGCTTGGCGGCAAGGGCCTGAACGAACGGGTAACCGCCAGCCTCGAGATCGAATCCGGCAGCAACGACCCGATGGCAGTGTTTCTCACCGTCACCCTGATCGACATGCTTGCCAGCGGCCAGACCGGCCTGCACTGGAGCCTGCTGACCCACTTGCTGCGCGAATTCGGCATCGGCGGAGTCATCGGCCTGGGCGGTGGCTGGCTCATGCTGCAACTGGTCAATCGCATCAACCTGGCCACCGGCCTGTATCCGATCCTGGTGATTGCCGGCGGCCTGGTGGTGTTTGCGCTGACCAACGCCCTGCACGGCAGTGGCTTCCTGGCGGTATACATCTGCGGCCTGGTGATCGGCAACCGTCCGGTGCGCAGCCGCCACGGCATCCTGCACATGCTCGACGGCATGGCCTGGCTGGCGCAGATCGGCATGTTCCTGGTGCTGGGGCTGCTGGTGACGCCCCACGACCTGCTGCCTATCGCCTTGCCGGCACTGGCCCTGGCGCTGTGGATGATTCTGTTTGCCCGGCCACTGTCGGTGATAGTTGGCCTGCTGCCGTTCAAGGCATTCCATGGTCGCGAGAAGGCATTCATCTCCTGGGTCGGCTTGCGCGGCGCGGTTCCGATCATTCTCGCGGTGTTCCCGCTGATGGCCGGCCTGCCCAACGCTCAGCTCTACTTCAACCTCGCGTTCTTTATCGTGCTGGTGTCGCTGCTGGTTCAGGGTACGAGCCTGCCGTGGGTCGCCAAGCTGCTGAAGGTGACGGTGCCCCCGGAGCCTGCCCCCATCTCCCGCTCGGCCCTGGAAGTGCACGTCACCAGCGAGTGGGAACTGTTCGTCTATCGCCTGGGCGCGGAAAAATGGTGCATCGGTTCGCCCCTTCGCGAGCTGAATATGCCCGAAGGCACCCGTATCGCCGCCCTGTTTCGTGGCCAGCAATTGCTCCATCCGTCGGGTAGTACAGTGCTGGAAGTCGATGATTTGTTGTGTGTTATCGGCCATGAACACAACCTGCCGGCCCTCGGAAAACTCTTCAGCCAGGCGCCACAACGGGGCCTCGATCTGCGCTTCTTCGGCGACTTCGTACTTGAAGGAGACGCCCAGCTGGCTGCGGTTGCGGCCCTTTATGGCCTGAAGGTCGAAGGCATCGATCCGGACATGTCCCTGGGCCACTTCATTGCCCAGAAGGTTGGCGGCGCGCCGGTGGTGGGTGACCAGGTGGAATGGAACAACACCATTTGGACCGTGGCCGTCATGGACGGGAACAAGATCGGTAAAGTGGGCGTCAGATTCCCCGAAGGAAGTCGCCCGGGTCCCGGACTCTTCCTCTAAACTGCTTCCACTATCACTTGCTTGACCGGTCTTTATGCCTAATCTGCGCTCCATTTTCGCCGTCGCCCTGCTGGGCTTGAGTCTCTCTGTCAGCACCCTTGGTTTATCGCAAGCGGCGCAAGCGGCCGAACCGCCTTCCAGCGAAGCCGTGCAAGCGAGCCTGGACAAGATCGCCGACCGCAAACTGCCGGAAGCCGATCTGAAGGCCCTGCAATCGGTCCTGCAAGGTACGCTGAGCCAGCTCAACAACAAGCGTGACTACGAGCAGAAGCTGGTCGCGCTCAAGCAGCAATTGAGCAATGCGCCCAAACAGACCATCGAGAACCAGCGTGAACTGACCCGCCTCAAGGCCAGTGCCGTGGTGCCGGTGGCGCAGCGTTTCGCCAAGGAACCGATCCAGCAGCTTGAACAATTGCTCACCGAGCGCTCCACCCAGCAAAGCGACCTGCAAAAGGCCCTGGCCGATGCCAACAGCCTGATCATCACCGCCCAGACCCGCCCCGAACGCGCCCAGGCGGAGATATCCAGCAGCCAGACGCGCATTCAGCAGATCAACACCATCCTCAAGAACGGCAAGGACGCTGGCAAGACCCTGAGCGCCGAGCAGCGCGACCAGCTCAATGCCGAGTTGGCGGCGCTGAACGCCCTGATCCCGCTGCGGCGACAGGAACTGGCCGGCAATACCCAATTGCAAGACCTCGGCAACAGCCAGCATGACTTGTTGTCGGAGCGATCCGACCGCCTGGATAAGGAAATCCAGGAACTGCAAACCCTGATCAACCAGAAGCGTCTGGCGCTGTCCCAGGAAACGGTCACCCAGCAATCCATCGAAGCACAGAAGGCCGGCGGCAGCAGCCTTTTGGCCACCGAAAGCGCGGCCAACCTGAAGCTCTCGGACTACCTGCTCAAAAGCACCGACCGCCTCAACGAAGTCACCCAGCAGAACCTGCAGACCAAGCAGCAGCTGGACAGCCTGACCCAGAGCGATGCGGCCCTGGACGAGCAAATCAACGTGCTCAAAGGCAGCCTGCTGCTCTCGAAGATTCTCTACAAACAGAAACAGGCGCTGCCGCGCCTGCGGCTCGACCGCAACCTGGCCGATCAGATCGCCGACATTCGCCTGTATCAGTTCGAAGTCAGCCAGCAACGGGAATTGCTGAGCAATCCGACCACCTACGTCGAAAACCTGCTGTCGACCCAACCCCCCGAGCAAGTCACGTCGCAGCTGCGCAAAAGCCTGATGGAACTGGCCACCACCCGCGCCGACCTGCTGGAGCGACTGAACCGCGAACTGAGCGCGGTGCTCAATGAATCCATCACCCTGCAACTGAACCAGAAGCAATTGCTCAGCACCGCGCAAAGCCTGCGGGCGACCCTCGATGAACAGATGTTCTGGATTCCCAGCAACAAGCCGCTGGACCTGGAGTGGATTCACAGTGTGCCGGATCGCCTCCAGCGGCAAGTCGATACACTGCCGGTACTTTCAAGCCTGAGCGAACTGACCGACGGCCTGACCCAGCGCCCGCTGCTGTTCCTGCCACTGGCCTTGCTGATCGGCGCACTGCTGTGGCGGCGCAAGAGTCTATACGCGCGACTGAACAAGGTTCACCAGGACATCGGTCACTTCAAACGCGACAGCCAGTGGCATACGCCGCAGGCAATTCTGATCAACATTCTGCTGGCGATGCCGGTTTCACTGGGCCTCGCATTGTGCGGGCTGGCCCTGCAAATCGACGCCCGTGGGCAGAACGCCAATATGGGCGCGGCGCTGCTGCAAATGGCCGGGGCCTGGCTGGTGTTCTACACCGCCTACCGGATCCTCGCGCCGGGTGGCGTGGCAGAACTGCATTTCCGCTGGGAAAAGCCCCAGGTGGAATTCCTGCGCAGATGGATCCGCCGCCTCGGCATCGTGGTCATGGCACTGGTGACCGTAGTCGCCGTTGCCGAACTGCAACCGGCGGCACTGGCCGATGACGTGCTCGGCATGCCGGTGGTGCTGATCTGCTACGCCTTGATGACCTTGCTGCTCAGCCGCCTGCTCATCAGCAGCCCGACCCACGAAAACGCTTCGCTGTTCCGCAAACTGGTGGGGATCCTGTTCACCGCCCTGCCCGTCGCGTTGTTCGTGGCAGTGTGCTTCGGCTACTACTACACCGCGCTGAAGCTCAGCGACCGCTTGATCAACACCCTGTACCTGCTGATGTTCTGGCTGGTGATCGAAGCCACCTTCGTGCGCGGCCTCAGTGTGGCGGCCCGGCGCCTGGCCTACCAGCGCGCCCTGGCCAAGCGGCTGGCCGCCAAAGAGGCCGGCGATGGTGAAGCCGTGATCGAAGAACCGACGATGGACATCGAGAAGGTCAACGAACAGTCCCTGCGCCTGATCCGCCTGGCGCTGCTCGGCGGCTTCATGGCGGCACTGTATTGGGTCTGGGCCGACCTGATCACGGTGTTCTCGTATCTGGACAACGTCACCCTCTACGAATACACCAGCGGTACCGGCGCCAACATGAGCATGGTGCCGATCAGCATCGGCGACATGCTCGGCGCACTGATCATCATCGGCATCACCTTCGCCCTGGCGCGCAACCTGCCGGGCTTGCTCGAAGTGTTCGTGCTGTCGAAGCTCAACCTTGCCCAGGGCAGCGCCTACGCGACCACCACGTTGCTGTCCTACGTGATCGCCGGCGTCGGTTTCGTCTCGACGCTGTCGACCCTCGGCGTGAGCTGGGACAAGTTGCAATGGCTGGTGGCAGCGTTGTCGGTCGGCCTCGGTTTCGGCATGCAGGAGATCTTCGCCAACTTCATTTCCGGCATCATGATCCTGTTCGAACGTCCGGTGCGGATCGGTGACACCATCACCATCGGCAACCTGTCGGGCACCGTGAGCAAAATCCGCATCCGCGCCACGACCATCACCGACTTCGATCGCAAGGACATCATCGTCCCGAACAAGACGTTCATTACCGGGCAACTGATCAACTGGTCGCTGACCGACACCATCACCCGGGTGACCCTCAAGCTCGGCGTCGACTACGGCTCGGACCTGGACCTGGTGAAAGAGTTGTTGCTCAAGGCCGCACGCGAAAACCCGCGCGTGCTGAAAGACCCGGAGCCCCACGTGTACTTCCTGAATTTCGGCGAAAGTACCCTCGACCACGAGTTGCGCATGCACGTGCGCGACCTCGGCGACCGCAACCCGGTGCTCGACGAGGTCAACCGCTTCATCAACCGCGAGTTCAAGAAGCAGCACATCAACATCTCGTTCCGGCAGATGGAGGTCTACCTCAAGAACCTGCACGGCCAGGAATACAAGATGGTGCCGATCGAGCCGGAAGCGAAAACCATCGTGCCGATCGTCGACGGCAGGCCCGCGCAAGAACCGCCCGCCGCCAAACTCGACTAACCGGCCTTTCCCCAGCAGAATGCTCGGACATTCTGCTGGAGCCGGCCCTTGAAAGCCCTCGACGAACTCACCTTCGATAACCGCTTCGACCGCCTGGGCGATGCGTTTTCCGCCCATGTGCTGCCCGAGCCCATCGATAATCCGCGCCTGGTCGTGGCCAGCCCCGCCGCCATGGCGCTGCTGGACCTCGACCCGAGCGTGGCCGAAACCCCGGAGTTCGCCGAACTGTTCAGCGGCCACAAGCTCTGGGCCGACGCAATCCCAAGGGCGATGGTCTATTCCGGGCATCAGTTCGGTTCCTACAATCCGCAATTGGGCGACGGTCGCGGCCTGTTGCTCGGCGAGGTGTACAACGAGGCCGGCGAACACTGGGACCTGCACCTCAAGGGCGCCGGCCAGACGCCATTTTCACGCATGGGTGATGGCCGGGCGGTACTGCGCTCGTCGATCCGCGAATTCCTCGCCTCCGAAGCCCTGAACGCACTGAATATCCCGACCACCCGCGCCTTGTGCGTAATCGGCTCCGACACCCCGGTGTGGCGCGAAAAGCAGGAACGCGCAGCCATGGTCCTGCGCCTGGCCCCGAGCCATGTGCGCTTCGGCCACTTCGAATATTTCTACTACACCAAGCGCCCCGAGCAACAGAAAGAGCTGGGTGATCACGTGCTGGCCATGCACTTCCCGCAGTGCCTGGAACAACCGGAGCCGTACCTGGCGATGTTCCGCGAAGTGGTGGAGCGCAACGCCGAACTGATCGCCAAATGGCAGGCCTATGGTTTCTGCCACGGGGTGATGAACACCGACAACATGTCGATCCTGGGCATCACCTTCGATTTCGGCCCATTCGCGTTCCTCGATGACTTCGACGCCAACTTCATCTGCAATCACTCAGACGACCAGGGCCGTTATTCCTTCAGCAACCAGGTGCCGATTGGCCAGTGGAACCTCAGCGCCCTGGCCCAGGCCCTGACACCGTTCATCAGCGTCGAGGCCCTGCGCGAAACCCTCGGCCTGTACCTGCCACTGTTCCAGGCCCATTACCTGGACCTGATGCGCCGCCGCCTCGGCCTGACCACCGCCGAGGATGACGACCAGAAACTGCTGGAGAACCTGCTACAACTGATGCAAAACAGCGGCGTCGACTACAGCCTGTTTTTCCGCCGTTTGGGTGATCAAACGCCGGAACAGGCCATCACCCGCTTGCGTGATGACTTCGTCGACCTCAAGGGCTTTGACGCCTGGGGCGAGCTCTACGTCGCCAGGGTTTCCCGTGAAGGCACGCTTGATCAAGAGCAGCGCCGCCAGCGGATGCACACGGTCAACCCGTTGTACATCCTGCGCAACTACCTGGCGCAAAACGCCATCGATGCAGCGCAGAACGGCGACTACTCGGAAGTCCGTCGACTGCACGCGGTGCTGAGCAATCCGTTCGAGGAACAACCGGGGATGGAAAGCTACGCCGAGCGGCCGCCGGAATGGGGCAAGCATCTGGAGATCAGTTGTTCGTCGTGAGGCACTGCACGATTGAAAATCTGGAGTCATGTCTCCAGATATGGATCATTCGCTTTCGATTGGACGATTTGTCATGACCGACCCACTCCTCATCCCCTGCCCTCTCTGCAACGGCCTCAACCGCATCCCGGCCGAGCGCCTCAACGACCACCCGAAATGCGGGCGCTGCAAGGCCGAAGTCCTGTTGAGCAAACCGTTTGAATTGAAGCAAGGCGACTACGCCAGCCAGATCAAGGGCGATCTGCCGCTGCTGGTGGATGTGTGGGCGGACTGGTGCGGGCCGTGCAAGTCGTTCGCACCGGTGTTCGAGCAGGCAGCCGGGCAACTGGCGGGCAAGTGTCGCCTGGCCAAGCTGGACAGCGAGGCGAACCAGCAGTTGTCGGCGCAGTTGGGGATTCGCTCGATTCCGAGCCTGATCCTGTTCAAGAACGGCCGGGAAGTCGCCCGGCAGAGCGGGGCGTTCCCGTTACAGCAACTGATGAGCTGGTTGCGTAGTCAAGGCATCTGAAACAACACGGAACCATGTGGGAGCGAGCTTGCTCGCGAAGGCGGGCTGACATTCAAAAGAGGTGTCGCCTGATACACCGCTTTCGCGAGCAAGCCCGCTCCCACAGGGGTTCTGTGTTAGCAGCCAGAATCAGGCGTTTTCCAGCAGGTTGTGCAGCTCGACAAACTGCTGGGTCAGCTTGTGCCGCGGGTCGAGATGGATCAGCGGCGTATTGGCCTGGTGGGATTCACGCATGCGTACCGAGCTGGCCAGGTACACCGGCAGCACCGGCAGGCCTTCGGCGATCAGCTCATCGAGAATTTGCTGGGGCAGGCTGGCGCGGGCCTGGAACTGGTTGACGACGATGCCTTCGACTTCCAGACCTTCGTTATGGTCGTCCTTCAACTCTTCGATTTCCGCCATCAGGCCGTACAGTGCCTGGCGTGAAAAACTGTCGCAATCGAAGGGAATCAGCACACGATCGGCGGCAATCAACGCTGAAACCGCATAAAAATTCAGTGCTGGCGGGGTATCGAGGTAAATCCGGTCGTAGTCTTCGCTCAGCTCTTCAAGCAACTTACGCAGCTTGTTGATCTTGTGCTTGGCTTCAAGCTTTGGCTGCAAGTCCGCCAGCTCGGCGGTGGCGGTAATGACATGGAGGTTATCGAACGGGGTTTCGTAGATGTCGACCTGATTCTTTTTGGAGAACGGCCCGGAAGACAGCGTCTGCTTGAAGAAATCGGCGATGCCCATCGGGATATCGCTACCGGTGAGCCCCGTCAGGTACTGAGTGGAGTTGGCCTGGGCATCGAGGTCCACCAACAAGGTGCGAAAACCCTCGCTGGCACTGACCGCCGCCAGATTGCAGGCAATGCTGGATTTGCCAACGCCACCTTTCTGATTGAACACCACGCGCCGCATGTCAAAACCTCCGTGTATCAAAGAATGACCGAGTGTAGTGGTCCACGGTATGGCTACGCTACCTCACCAGTGCAAGGACTACACAGTCAGTTGCCTTCTCTTGCATGAAAAGCCCTGAGCGGCCCGGCGGTTCGACGCCAGAACCGACAGACGGGGTAATAATTCTGTGAATAGTTGCCAATCATTCAATTTTTGCGAACCAGCCGCTTCATCTTCTGAGCAAAATGTAACCAGCATTTGCTACACGTTCCCGGCACCGGGATAATGCGCGCCACTCGGCGCCAAACGCCACGCAGGGTAAGTCTCGGCCCTCGGCCACTCCCCCGCGTCAAGTAAGCCCGTGAGGGTGGGATGAATGTCTGTGATCAACTTCAACATCGCCCAATGGCGCGCCTGGGCCCCGGGGCTTGATAGCGTGTCCGATTGGCAGGCCTGGTGCCGACAACCGGTCGTGCTGCCGGACAGCGATGCCGCTCCCGACGTTTCCTTTCTGCCGGCCATGCAGCGTCGACGGCTCAGCCGTCTGGCGCGCATGGCATTCAGTGTCGGCTGGCCTTTGGCCGAAGGTCGGCAGGATCTGCCATTGGTCTTTGTTTCCCGTCACGGCGAAACGCCCCGCACCGTCGATATTCTCAGTGATCTGGCCGCCGACCAGCCGCTGTCGCCGACCCGGTTCAGCTTGTCGGTGCATAACGCGATCATTGGCTTGTGGTCGATCATGCGGGGTGAAACCAGCGAAATGACCGCCCTGGCCGCCGCAGGCGATGGCCTGGAACACGGCATGCTTGAAGCTGCCGCGCTGCTGGCTGAAGGCGCTCGCGCGGTACTGCTGGTGGTCACCGAAGAGAAGCCACCCGAGGCTTACTCGACCTGGATCGACGACGTGCCGTTCCCTTATGCCGTCGGCTTGCTGATCACACCCGGTACCGACTGGCAGTTGTCCCTGAACAGCCCCTCGGATGCGTTGTCCAAACCCCGCTGGCCTCACGCGCTGAATCTGCTGTGTGCGCTGCTCGGCCAGCAAACCACCTGCCAACATGCCTGGAAAAATCGTGTATGGACCTGGCAACGCAACCCATGACCGAGAAAAACCGCGACGCCTATTACTGGCGTTTGCTGGCCACCGCCGCGAGCTTCGCCCTGTTCGGGCTGGGCGGGCTGTGCCTGCGCCTGGTGATTTTCCCTGTACTGAACTGGCTGCCGGGCGACGCCCGGACCCATCGGCTGCGGGCCCGGCAAACGGTCAGCCGCTGTTTCTGGATTTTTGTGCGTTTCATGGCCCGTACCGGGGTACTGACCTATAACATTGAGGGTGCGGAGAAACTCGGTCGCCCCGGGCAAATGATCATTGCCAATCACCCATCGCTGATCGACGTGGTGTTTCTGATCGGCCTGGTGCGTCACGCCAACTGCGTGGTCAAGCAAAGCCTCTGGGAAAACCCTTTCACCCGCGGGCCGCTGCGCTGCACCGAATACATCAGCAACGACGGCAGCATGGACATGCTCGACGCGGCTGCCGACGCGCTGAAAGACGGTCAGACCCTGATCATTTTCCCGGAAGGTACGCGCACTCAGCCCGGCCAGCCGCCGGCCTTTCATCGGGGCGGCGCGGCAATCGCCCTGCGTGGTGCGAAAATCCTCACCCCGGTCATTATCAAGGTCAGCCCGACCACATTGACCAAGGCCGAACCCTGGTATCGCATCCCCAAGCGGCGCGTGCACTTCAGTTTCCGGGTCGGGGCCGATATAGACCCAAAGACCTTCGCCACGCAGGGGCCGGCTCCGCAGGCCTCGCGCAAGCTCAACGATTATTTGCATTCTTACTTCATCAAGGAGCTCGCCGAAGATGAGCGATCTGAACACCCCTAGCCTGGTGCTGGAAATCAAAGAACTGATCATCGACGCCCTGGGCCTCGAAGACATCAGCGCCCAAGACATCGGCAACGAGCAGACGCTGTTCGGCGAAGGCCTGGGCCTGGACTCGGTGGACGCCCTGGAACTGGGCCTGGCCATCCAGAAAAAGTACGGCATCAAAATCGACGCCGATGCCAAGGACACACGCAACCACTTCAGTAACGTGGCGAGCCTTGCGGCGTTCGTCAGCGCAAAACAGGCAGCTTGAGACCGGACCATGCAAACTCGTGACGACATTTTCAACACCCTGCGCGATGCCTTGGTCGAGCTTTTCGAACTGGACCCTGAGCGTGTGAGCCTGGAATCCAACCTGTATCAGGACCTGGAAATCGACAGCATCGACGCGGTCGACCTGATTGATCACATCAAACGTCAGACCGGCAAGAAAATCGCCGCCGAAGAATTCAAATCGGTGCGTACCGTCAGTGACGTGGTCGAGGCGGTCTACCGTCTGGTTCAACCCGCCGCATGAATCGACTGATTGGCCTCGGCCTGCTGCTGGTAGGCCTTTTGTATCCCTTTGCGGTGTATTTCGGCATGGAGCATTTCGCCCCGTGGCAGTTCGGGCTGTTGCTGGGCGGGCTGTGGCTGGCCCGGGCGCTGACCGGCAAACGACGGCCTGGCAGCCTGTGGATGGCCACGGTGGCCATTGTGTTCTGCCTGTTGCTGGCACTGTTCGACAGCCCGGCGCTGTTGCGCTGGTATCCGGTGTTGATCAGCAGCTTCATGTTGGTGCTGTTCGGATCGAGCCTGACATTCGGCCCACCGATCGTTGAACGCCTGGCCCGGGTACGCGAGCCGCAATTGCCGGCCGAGGGCATTCGCTATACCCGTCAGGTGACCATCGCCTGGAGCGTTTTTTTTCTTTGCAACGGTTTGTGTGCCGCCGCCCTGACCCTCTGGGCGCCGTTGAGCTGGTGGACGTTGTACACCGGCCTGATTTCCTACGGATTGATAGGCCTGATGTTTGCCATTGAATGGCTCATACGAATAAGGGTACGAGGCCACCCATGAATTGGATAAAACTTGAGCACCTGCTGCTCAAGGCTCAGCCGGAGCGCGCCGTAACCACTGCTCCGGCACTGGATCACGCCCGACTGTGCGAACAGGCGCTGCGCCTGGCCGCCGGCCTGCAAGCCCGGGGTGTCCGGCAGATGGCCGTGCACCTTGAGGATGCCGCCGACCTGGCGATTGCCCTGTTCGGCGCCTGGCGTGCCGGGGTCAGTGTGCTGCTGCCGTCCGACCTGCAACCGCAGACCCGCCAACGCTGGTCGGGTGATGTTGATCTGTGGCTGAGCGATCAGCCCGACGATGCGCACCTTGGCGACCTCCAACAGCCGCCGCTTAGTGCCGCCGCGCTGGACCTGGATAACTGCCGACTCAGCCTGTGCACATCCGGCTCCAGCGGCGAACCCAAGCGCATCGAAAAAAACCTGCGCCAACTGGCCAATGAAGTCGAAGCCCTGGAACAGCTGTGGGGCGCTGACCTGGGCCCGGCGTGCATCATTGGCAGCGTCGCCACCCAGCACATCTACGGCCTGCTGTTTCGGGTGCTTTGGCCACTGTGCGCCGGGCGCCCGTTCCTGCGTCGGCAGTTGGCCTTTCCGGAAGACCTGCAACGCGCCAGCCGCGAATACCCGGCCTTCACCTGGGTGGCCAGCCCGGCGCTGCTCAAGCGCATGGGCGACAACCTCGACTGGCCGGCCTTGAGCGCCGTGCGCCGGGTTTTTTCCTCCGGCGGCGCATTGCCGGTCGAGGCCGCACAGAGCCTGCATGAGCGTCTGGGGCAATGGCCAACGGAAATCTTCGGCAGCTCGGAAACCGGCGGCATCGCCTGGCGTCAGGGCGCAGAACTGTGGCGCCCCTTTGCCGATGTCACGCTGACACAGGACAGTGAAGGTGCGCTGCTGATCGCTTCGCCCTACTTACCCGTCGGTCAAATCGAACACACGGCCGATTCAGCGCGCATCGCCATCGATGGTCGCTTCGAATTGCTCGGGAGACTGGACCGGATCGTCAAACTGGAAGAAAAACGCATCTCGCTGCCGATGCTGGAACAGGCGCTGGCGGCCCATGAATGGGTCATCGAAGCTCGGCTCGGCGTCGTTCAGGAAAACCGTGCCTCCCTGGGGGCGTTGCTGGTGCTGAGCGAGGCCGGTTTGCATGTGCTGCGCAATCACGGTCGACGCAGCCTCACCGAGCAACTGCGCCAGCACCTGAGCCAACACTGCGAAGCCCTGGCCCTGCCAAGACGCTGGCGCCTGCTGCGACAACTGCCACTGAACGCTCAGGGCAAACTGCCCCAGGCCGACGTCGACGCCCTGCTGTTGGCGCCGCGCCCCAAAGCGCCCGAGGTGCTGGAGCAAGTCGAAAGCAATGGCGAGTGGAGCCTGCAACTGGCCGTGCCACCGGACCTGGCCTATTTCAGCGGTCATTTCCCCAAGGCGCCGGTGTTGCCTGGCGTGGTGCAGGTGGACTGGGCGCTGAGCCTGGGCCGGCAACTGATGAACCTGCCGAAAAAATTCGCCGGCATGGAAGTCTTGAAGTTCCAGCAACTGGTGCGCCCGGGAGACGAAATCCAGCTGCATCTGCGCTACGACCCGGCGCGCGGCAAATTGTATTTCGCCTATCGCAACGAAACCGCCACCTGCTCAAGCGGGCGGATCTTGCTGGAGGCGGAGCATGCATAGCCCCTGCGCCGTCGTCCCCGTGTACAACCACGAAAGCGCCATCACCACGGTGGTCGATGCCCTGATCGCCAGCAACCTGCCGTGCATTCTGGTGGACGATGCCAGCAGCCCGAGCTGCGCCCGGGTGCTGGATCGCCTGGCCCAGCGTGAAATGGTTTACCTGATCCGGCTGGCCGAAAACCAGGGCAAGGGTGGCGCGGTCATGACCGGTTTGCGCGAAGCTTCGCGCCTGGGTTTCAGCCATGCCTTGCAGGTGGATGCCGATGGCCAGCACGATTTGCAGGACGTCAGGCGTTTCATCGAACAATCACGCCGCTACCCACGAGCGTTGATTTGCGGCTATCCGCAATATGACGCCAGCGTGCCGAAAGGCCGTTTGTATGCGCGCTACCTGACGCACGTCATGGTCTGGATCAACACCCTGTCATTGCAGATTCGCGACTCCATGTGCGGTTTCCGGGTTTACCCATTGCCGCCGGTCCTGGCGGTGATCGAGTCAGCGAAAATCGGCAAGCGCATGGACTTCGACTCGGACATCCTGGTGCGCCTGACCTGGCGCAATCAGCCGATGCAATGGCTGCAAACCAAAGTCCATTACCCGCTGGACGGCGTTTCGCATTTTCGGATGATCCACGACAACGTCCTGATTTCCAGCATGCACACGCGGCTGTTCTTCGGCATGTTGCTGCGTGCGCCAGTGATCCTCTGGCGACGGTGGCGGGCATGAGTTCAGACAAGCAGCATTGGGCCGACCGCGAAGAACGGGGCAGTTTCTGGCTGATGAAGCTCACCGCGTTCGGTGCCAATGTGCTGGGCCGTCGAGTACTGAGCCCAGTGTTGTACGGCATCGTGTTGTACTTTTTCCTGTTCGGCCGCAGCGCCCGACACAGCGCCTGGCAATACCAGCAACGCCTGGCCGACTGGAGCGGTCGCAGCGAACTGCGCCCGAGCCACTGGCGAGTGTTCGGCCAGTTCATGGCTTTCGCCGATTCCATGCTCGACAAACTCGACGTATGGAACGGCAAGCTGAGCATCGAACAGATCGAAATCATCGACCCGGCGCTGCTGCGCGACCAGTTGCGCGGCGCCCGCGGGCAAATGCTGGTGGGCGCGCACCTGGGTAATCTGGAAGTCTGCCGCGCACTGGCGGAGCTCGGCGAGAAAGTCACGATGAACGTGCTGGTGCACACCAAGCACGCCGAACAGTTCAACCGTTTGCTGGGCGAAGCCGGGGCGACCAATTTGCGCCTGATCCAGGTCAGCGAACTGGACCCCGGGATCATGCTGCAACTGAGCGAGCGCCTGGAACGCGGCGAGTGGCTGGCGATTGCCGGCGACCGAGTGCCGCTGCATGGCGGGCGCTGCGTGACCGTGGACTTTCTCGGTCATCCGGCCAGGTTCCCCCAGGGCCCGTGGCTGCTGGCCGGCCTGCTGAAATGCCCGGTCAACCTGCTGCTGTGCCTGAAAAAGCCCGACGGCGACTATCGACTGACCATTGAACCCTTCGCTGACGCAATCACCTGGAAGCGCAGCGACCGTGAACAGGTCATTCATCAGTGGGCCTCCCGCTACGCCGAACGCTTGGGTCACTATTGCCTCGAAGCGCCCCAACAATGGTTCAACTTTTACCCTTTCTGGAAGACCGATGACGACGCCAACGCTTGAGCCGGTAACCTTCGGCGAACGCCCTTTGCGCATTGAAGATGTGCTGGCACTGGCCAACCGCAAGGTGCCGACGCAGTTGCAAAGCGACCCTGCCTACCGCGAGCGCATCGCCAAGGGCGCGCGTTTTCTGGACTCTCTGCTGGACAAGGAAGGCGTGATCTACGGCGTAACCACCGGCTATGGCGATTCCTGCGTGGTCGCGGTGCCGCTGCATCACGTCGAGGCGCTGCCCCGTCACCTGTACACCTTCCACGGCTGCGGCCTGGGCAAACTGCTCGACGCCCAGGCCACCCGCGCGGTACTGGCGGCGCGTTTGCAGTCGTTGTGCCACGGTGTTTCCGGGGTGCGCGTGGAGCTGCTGGAGCGCCTGCAGGCGTTCCTTGAACACGACATCCTGCCGCTGATTCCGGAGGAAGGTTCGGTGGGCGCCAGTGGTGACCTGACGCCGCTTTCGTACGTTGCCGCCACGCTGTCCGGCGAACGCGAAGTGATGTTCCGCGGCGAGCGCCGGCAGGCTGCCGATGTGCACCACGAACTCGGCTGGCAGCCACTGGTGTTGCGTCCGAAAGAAGCCCTGGCGCTGATGAACGGCACCGCGGTGATGACCGGTCTGGCCTGCCTGGCGTACGCCCGCGCCGATTACCTGCTGCATCTGGCCACGCGCATCACCGCGCTGAACGTGGTCGCCCTGCAAGGAAACCCGGAGCACTTCGACGAGCGCCTGTTCGCGACCAAGCCACACCCGGGGCAGATGCAGGTCGCCGCGTGGTTGCGCAAAGACCTGGCCATCGACGCACCGACCGCGCCACTGCATCGCCTGCAAGACCGTTATTCCCTGCGCTGCGCGCCCCATGTGCTGGGCGTACTGGCCGACAGCCTGAACTGGCTGCGTTCGTTCATCGAGATCGAGCTCAACAGCGCCAACGACAACCCGATCATCGACGCCGAGGCCGAGCGCGTGCTGCACGGTGGGCACTTCTACGGCGGGCACATCGCGTTCGCCATGGACAGCCTGAAAAACCTCGTGGCCAACGTCGCCGACCTGCTGGATCGGCAACTCGCGCTGCTGGTGGACGAGCGCTACAACCATGGCTTGCCGAGCAACCTGTCGGGCGCCACGGCCGACCGCGCCATGCTCAACCACGGCTTCAAGGCGGTGCAAATCGGCACCAGCGCCTGGACCGCCGAAGCGCTGAAGAACACCATGCCGGCCAGCGTCTTCTCGCGTTCCACCGAATGCCATAACCAGGACAAAGTGAGCATGGGCACCATCGCCGCCCGGGATGCAATCCGCGTGCTGGAACTCACCGAACAAGTGGCGGCCGCTACGCTGCTGGCGGCCAATCAGGGCGTCTGGCTGCGCGGCCAGGCCGAAGATGCACGCCCCCTGCCACCCGCGTTGGCCACCATGCATGAAGCCTTGTCCAACGACTTCCCACCGGTCATCGAAGACCGCGCACTGGAAGGCGAATTGCGCCTGTGCCTGCAACGCATCGCCGAACAACACTGGAGGCTGCATGCGTAGCAAGGGATTTCTCTACACCGACACGGAAATCGTCGTACCGTTCTTTGACGTCGACAGCATGCACGTGGTCTGGCACGGCCATTACGTCAAATACCTGGAAGTCGCCCGCTGTGCGCTGCTGGACAAGATCGGCCACAACTACACGGCGATGAACGAATCCGGCTATGCGTGGCCGGTGATCGACCTGCAACTGCGCTACGTGCGCGGGGCGGTGTTCGGCCAGAAACTCAACGTGCGCGCCAACCTGGTGGAGTGGGAGAACCGCTTGAAGATCAACTACCTGATCAGCGACCTGCAAACCGGTGAGCGCCTGACCCGGGCCATGTCGGTACAGGTCGCCGTCGACATTGCCAGCCGCGAGATGCAACTGGCCTCGCCGAAGGTCTTCACCGATGCTGTTGAGAAGGCCCTGCCATGATGTTCTGCCATCCCCGTTCCCCTGTAGGAGCGAGCCTGCTCGCGATGGTCGTTAACGATAACGCTGGGTATCTGACACCCCGTGGCGCTCTCAGTTTTTTCGCGAGCAAGCTCGTTCCTGCAGTGTTCTGCGTGCTACTGGGTATTCCTGGACTGGCCCATGCCTTCGATCTGCAACAGCTCAGCGATCAACTGGCCAGACCCGAGGTGATCCACGGCAAGTTCATCCAGGAAAAACACCTGCGCGCCCTGCCCCAGCCGCTGACCAGCAAGGGCACGTTCGTGCTGGCAAAAAACCACGGCCTGTTATGGCTGTTGAAAACGCCCTTGCAACAGGACTACCGCATCACCGCCAAAGGCATTGCCCGACGTGACGGCAGTGTTTGGCAAATGCTGCCGGGCAAAAGCGCCGGTGCCGAGCAGAACCGTTTGTTCCTCGCCGTGCTGCAAGGCGATAGCAGTGGCCTGCAACGGGATTTCGAGCTGTCCCTGAGCGGCGACGCGCAGAACTGGAAGCTCACGCTGCTGCCACGCTCGATGCTGCTCAAGCAGGTGTTCAACCAGATCAACATTACCGGCGCGGAACTGGTACACAGCATCGAACTGCTCGAGACTCAGGGCGACAGCACGTTGTTGCGCATGCAGGACAGCACCAGCACCCAACCGTTGAGCGACGCGGAGCAGCATGACTTTGCCGAGTGAACGGTGGTTGCCACGGCTGTTTCTGATCCTGCTGCTGGCAGTACTGGCGCTCGCCGGTTGGCAATGGCGTGACGGCGCGCCGCTGTCGGCCAACCTGATGGATCTGGTGCCCGGCACAGCGCCCGATGCCCTGGAACTGCGCGCCGAACAACGCATGCAAGAACCGCTGAACCGCGAAATGCTGGTGCTGGTCGGCCACAGCGATCGCCAGCAGGCCGTCGCCATGGCGCAGACACTCGGCGAGCAATGGCAGGCCAGCGGCTTGTTCGAAAAGGTCCAGTGGACCCTGCAAGCCGACTTGCCGGCGCTGCGCACGCAGTTGCTGCAAGGTCGCCTGGCGATGCTCCAGGCGGCGGACCGACAACTTCTGATCGAGCACCCCGACACTTTTATCCAGCAGCGGGTGCAGGCGTTGTTCGACCCGTTCAACGGTTACAGCCTGGTGCCGAGCCAGGACGACTGGTTGGGCCTGACCGGACGAATCCAGAACAGCCAGCCGCAACGTGGTTCGGTGCAACTGGACATCGGCAGCGGCGCCCTGGTCGCCGATGCCGATGGCAAGAGCTGGGTGCTGCTGCGCGCGCGCACCACCGGCAACGCCTTCGACATGAACCTGCCGCTGCAAGTGGCCGATCTGCTCAAGCACAGCCGCGAAGAAGCCGCCCGGCACGACGTGCAACTGCTCGCCGCCAGCGGCCTGTTGTACGCAGCCAGCGGGCAGCAGCAGGCCGCCCGGGAGATGACCTGGGTCGGCGGCGGTGCCACCGTGGGGATTTTGTTGCTGCTGCTGTTGGCCTTCCGGCGCTGGCGCGTTTTGCTGGCCTTCGTGCCGGTGCTGGTGGGCATGCTCTTCGGTGCGGTGGCCTGCGTGGCGTTGTTCGGCCATATGCACGTGATGACCCTGGTGCTGGGTTCGAGCCTGATTGGTGTCGCGGTCGACTACCCCCTGCATTACCTGTCCAAGAGCTGGAGCCTGAAACCCTGGCGCAGCTGGCCAGCCCTGCGCCTGACCCTGCCGGGCTTGACCCTGAGCCTGATCACCAGCGGCATCGGTTACCTGGCCCTGGCCTGGACACCCTTCCCGGCGCTGACCCAGATTGCCGCGTTCTCTGCCGCAGGGTTGCTCGGCGCCTATTTGTCCGCCGTGTGCCTGCTGCCGGCATTGCTCAAGGGCGTAGACCTGCGCCCGGCGCACTGGCCATTGCGCGTTTGCGAGTTTTTGCTGGGTTGCCGTGAAGCGCTGCTCAAACAGCTGAAAACGCCAGTCTTGCTGGCGCTGCTGGTCGCCTTTTGCGTGGGCGGCCTGTTGCAGCTGAGCAGCAAAAACGACATCCGCCAGTGGATCAGCGCACCGCAACAATTGACCGACGAAGCCCAGGCCATTGCCCGAATCACCGGCTATCAACCCACCAGCCAGTTCTTCCTGATACGCGCCGCCAATCAGCAGCAACTGCTCGAACGCCAGACCGCTCTGAGAGAACGACTGGATCAATTGACAGGCCTGGAAAAGCTCCAGGGTTATCTGTCGCTCAATCAACTGGTCAGCCCGCCGAACGAACAGCAACAGGTGCGCGCAGCGTTGAGCAAACTGTCTTCGTTCTGGCAACCCTTGCTCGAAGTCGGCGTACCGGTCGAGGCGCTGCAAGCCGAGCTGACGAAGCTTCAGGCATTGCCGACCGTGGACATCGAAGCAGCGCTGAGCGGCCCGTTGGCAGAACCCTACCGGGCCCTGTGGCTGGGGCCGACCGAAGACGGCGTGGCGGCAATGGTCAGCCTGCAAGGCATCAACAACACGGCCCTGCTGCGGCTCCAGGGCGAGGATCTGCCCGGCGTGACACTGGTGGATCGACTGGGTGAGTTGAACAACGTCTTCGCGGCCACCCAAATCAGTGCCGCGGAACTGAAACTCGCCTCCTGCGTGTTGATCGTGCTGGTGCTTATCCTGCCATTCGGCCTGGGCGGTGCGTTGCGCATCGTGTCCCTGCCCCTGCTGGCGGCGTTGTGCAGCCTGGCCAGCCTCGGCTGGCTGGGGCAGCCGTTGACCCTGTTCAGCCTGTTCGGCCTGCTGCTGGTGACGGCGATCAGCGTCGATTACGCGATCCTGATGCGCGAACAGGTCGGCGGCGCAGCCGTGAGCCTGCTGGGCACCCTGCTGGCGGCATTGACCACCTGGCTGTCGTTCGGCCTGCTGGCGGTATCGAGCACCCCGGCGGTGAGCAACTTCGGACTGTCGGTGAGCCTGGGCCTGATCTTCAGCTTCCTGCTCGCACCGTGGGCCGGTCGCCAGGTGCATGAGCCCACGGCCGTGGAGCGGGCAACATGATGGTCGTTCTGTTCTGGGCGATGGCACTGGTGTTGTTCGCCTTGGCGACCCGTGTCGGCCGGCATTTCGGCCTGATCCCCATCGTCAGCCAGTTGTTGCTGGCGACCCTCGGCTTGCCGCTGTTGATGTATTTCTGGATCGAGCCCCAATGGCAATTGAGCGGTGCGCAGCTGGTGTCGCCGGGCTGGCTGAAGAACCTCTACAGCCTGAGCTTTGCCCTGTTGCTGGGCTACATCCTCAGCGATGTGATCGACCTGCAACTGGATCGCCAAAGCCTGAAAATCGCCCTTCCCAGCTTTTGCATTCCGTTTGCCTGCGGTCTGGCCACGGCCATCTGGCTGTTGCCGCCGCAACCGTGGATCAGCTCGCTGGCCGTCGGCCTGTTGTTCGCCATCACCGCGATTCCGGTGTTGTACCTGTACCTGCGGCACATCGATTACCCGCCCGCCGCCACCCGGCGACTGGTGCAAACCGCGATCCTCATCGACCTCGCCTGCTGGACCCTGTTCGGTATCGCCCAGGGCAGCCTGCACCTGAGCAGCCTGTTGCTGCCCCTGGCCGGCGCGTGCCTCCCGGTGCTGCTGCGGCTGCTGGGCCTGCGCCAGACGTGGCTCTACAGCCTGAGCTTTTTCGCCCTGCTGGTCGTCGCCGAACACTTCAAGCTCAATGCGCTGATTTTCGGCATCGGCTATGTGTTGATCATGGCCGCGCTGAAAGCCCCACTGGTCCTGCCGTTGCCGGCCATCTGGATGAGCCGCTTGCAGACGTACATCGCCATCCCGCTGATCCTCACGTTCGGCATCGTGCAGATCAACGTGCACAGCGCGATGGACAGCCTCGGCTGGATGCAACTGGTCGCCCTGCTGCTGTTGCCGATGCTGAGCAAACTGCTGGGCAACTGGCTCGGCCTCGGCTGGGCCGGGGCCTCGTTCCAGGGTGCCAGCCGCTGGCGGGAAAGTGTGCTGCTGAACATCCGTGGCTTGAGCGAGATCGTTTTTCTCAACCTGCTGCTGCAACAGCAACTCATCAGCCCGCCGCTGTACTTTGCCCTGATGCTGATGGGCCTGATCGCTACACTGCTGCCAGCCCTGACCGGCATGCACCGTATCCCCCTGAAAGCCGCTGTCCCCGCAAGGAGCCCCCATGCCAACCGTTGAGATGGAATGCCGCCAGGTCGTGATCATCGGCGCCGGACCTTCCGGCGCCATCGCCGCCGCGTTGCTCAAGCGCAAGGGACACGATGTGCTGGTGATCGAGCGGCAGCATTTTCCACGGTTTTCCATCGGCGAAAGCCTGTTGGCCCATTGCCTGGATTTCGTCGAAGAAGCGGGCATGCTCGACGCCGTCAACGCCGCCGGCTTCCAGCTGAAAACCGGTGCCGCGTTTGCCTGGGGCGAGCGCTACAGCGCCTTCGATTTCGGCGAGACGTTCAGCCACGGCAAATCGACGACCTTTCAGGTCCAGCGCGCCGATTTCGATAAGCTGCTGGCCGATCAGGCCGCGCTGCAAGGCGTGGAGATCCGCTATGGCGAAACCATCGTCAGCGTCGACATGGCCCCGGGGAAACCGCAGCTCGGCGTGCGCCGCGAAGACGGTAGCGAGTACCGCATCGAGGCTGACTTCCTGCTCGATGCGAGCGGTTACGGCCGAGTGCTGCCGCGCTTGCTCGACCTCGAGGCGCCGTCGAACTTCCCGGTGCGTCAGGCCGTGTTCACTCACGTCGAAGACCGTATCGACCTCCCGGCCTTCGACCGCAGCAAGATCCTGGTGACCACTCATCCGACTCAGCGCGACGTGTGGTTCTGGACCATCCCGTTCAGCAACGGGCGCTGCTCGGTCGGCGTGGTCGCCGCAGAGGAGCGTTTCGCAGGCCGTAGCGACAATCTGGACGAGTGCCTGCGCGGCTTTATCGCCGAGACGCCAAGCCTGGCCCGCGTGTTGCAAAATGCGCAGTGGGACACCGAGGCCCGAACCATCGGCGGTTACTCGGCCAACGTCAAAACCCTGCACGGCCCGGGCTTCGCGCTGCTGGGCAATGCCGCGGAATTCCTCGACCCGGTGTTTTCCTCCGGCGTGACCATCGCCATGCGTTCGGCGAGCATGGCCGCTGGGGTATTGCACCGTCAGCTGCAAGGCGAAGCCGTCGACTGGCAAACCGAGTTCGCCGAACCGCTCAAGCGCGGCGTCGACACGTTCCGCTGCTATGTCGAAGGCTGGTACGCGGGGACATTCCAGGACGTGATTTTCCATGAGAGCAGCTCACCGGAAATCCGCGGGATGATCAGTTCCATTCTTGCCGGATATGCCTGGGACCGACGCAATCCGTTCGTCAGCGCAGCCAGGCGCCGGTTGAAGGCGATTTCGGAGTTCTGTGCAAGGGATGCGTCATGAACTACTTGAGCGACAACTACGTCGAAGAAACCCGTTTCGGTTTGTGGTTCCTGCGCAGCCAGATCTGGCAACACTATGTGCTGCGGTTGGCGATCAACGACTTGCACAACCTGTTCAGCGAAGCGCTGCCTGTCAACCCGGTGCTGCTGGATGCCGGTTGCGGCCAGGGCAAGTCATTCCCGCTGCTGCGCCAGGCCTTTGCGCCCGGTCGTCTGATTGGCGTCGATGCTGATCCACAAAGCCTGATCCAGAGCCGCGAAGAAGCGGCCCGCCAGGGCATGGAAGTGGAGTTGATCGGCGGCGACTGCGCCAGCCTGAACCTGCCGGACGCCAGTATCGACCTGCTGTTCTGTCACCAGACCTTCCATCACCTGGTGGAGCAGGAACAGGCACTGGCCGAGTTCTACCGCGTACTCAAACCCGGCGGTTATCTGCTGTTCGCCGAATCCACCGAGGCTTACATTGATACCTGGGTGATCCGCTGGTTGTTTCGCCACCCCATGCACGTGCAGAAAAGCGCTGCGCAGTACCTGCAAATGATTCGCCGGCAGGGCTTCGAATTTACCGCGCAAAACGTGTCTTATCCGTACCTGTGGTGGAGTCGCGCCAAGGATTTCGGCCTGCTCGAATACTTGGGTGTGTGCAAGCCAAAACCCTTTGGCCAACGGGAAGAAACCCTGGTCAATGTGGTGGCGCGCAAACCTTTTGAAGGAACTGAGTGATGTTCATTGCCAACCGCTTGAAACACCAAACCTGTGGGAGCGAGCTCGCTCGCGATAGCGGTGGGTCAGTCAATATCAATGTTGAATGTATCGCCGCCATCGCGAGCAAGCTCGCTCCCACAGGGGTAACCGGCGTTATGCGATTTCTGTTACTTGCCGTAGCCCTGCTTTTGAGCGCCTGCGCCGGCCGGGCGCCGCTGCCCGAGCACAATCCGGATCTGCCGTTGCCGCTGCAACTGCACATCCAGCTCTTGCAGCCCGACGACCGCCAGGACTGGGTGCTGGTGATCCAGCGTGAAGAGACGGGTATTCGCTGGTCGATGATGGACCTGTTGGGCATTCCCCAGGCCCGCCAGAAATTGATCGATAAAACCTGGGAGTCCGATGGTTTCCTGCCGCCCAATCCGCAAGCCCGGGAACTGTTCGCGGCGCTACTGTTTGCGCTGACGCCGCAAGAAGAACTGGCGGCCAACTATCCCGGTGCCTGGCAGTACGGCAGACAACGGTCCCTGCCCGAGCGCTGGGACATTCGCTACGCACAACCGCAGAATTTTGAATTGAAGCTACCGCATGGTCCGAGCTATCAAGTCACGCCCCTGAGCGGTGAAACGCCATGACGGCTTACCTCAATGCCCTCGGACTGGTCTGCGCGCTGGGCCGCGACAAGCAGGAAGTCGCCCGCAACCTGTTTGCCGGCGACTGCGGCGGCATGCGCGAACAAACCGGGTGGGTGCCGCAACGCACGCTGCCGGTCGGTGCGGTCCTGGGCAAACTGGCAAGCATTCCGGCCGACATGTCGCGCCATCACAGTCGCAACAATCAGTTGTTGCTGGAGGCCACGCTGCAAATCCGCGCGGACATCGACAGCGCGATCCAGACCTACGGCCGCGACCGCATCGGTGTCGTGCTGGGCACCAGCACCTCGGGCATCGACGAGGCCAGCCAGGGACTGGCGCATTACCTGCGTGAAAAGCAGTTCCCTGCCGAGTACGACTATCAGCAACAGGAACTCGGGGCGCCGGCGAACTTCCTCGCCGAGTGGCTGCAATTGAGCGGGCCGACCTATGTCATTTCCACGGCCTGCACCTCCAGCGCCCGGGCCTTGATGAGCGCCCAGCGCCTGTTGGACCTGGGCATGTGCGACGCGGTGCTGTGTGGCGGTGTCGACACCTTGTGCAAGCTGACACTCAACGGTTTCTCGGCGCTCGAAGCGGTCTCGGAACAACGCTGCAATCCGTTTTCGGTGAACCGCAATGGCATCAACATTGGCGAAGCGGCGGTGCTGTTCCTGATGACCAGACGTGCAGCCGACAGCCAGGCGATTGCCTTGCTCGGCAGCGGCGCCAGTTCCGATGCGCATCACATCTCCGCCCCGGAGCCGACTGGTCGTGGCGCCCTGCAAGCGATGCGCAAAGCCCTGGGCCGCGCCAACCTGCAACCGGAGCAGATCGCTTATCTGAACCTGCACGGCACCGCCACCCAGCACAACGACGCCATGGAAAGCCAGGCCGTGGCGACCCTGTTCCCGACTGGCGTACCCTGTTCGTCGAGCAAACCCATGACCGGCCACACCCTCGGTGCCGCCGGGGCGCTGGAGGCGGCGTTCTGCTGGTTGAGCCTGAGCCCGGACAATCACGAGCATGCCCTGCCGCCTCACGTCTGGGACGGACAGCCCGATCCCGAATTGCCGCCGCTGCAATGGGTGACCCCGGCCACTCGCCTGACGTCCATTGCACCCCGCTACCTGATGAGCAATTCCTTTGCCTTCGGTGGCAACAACGTCAGCCTGATTATCGGAGACGCCCCATGATTGACTGGCCGATCGCCGAACTGTTGCCCCACGCGGGTGACATGATTCTTATCGATCAGATCCTGGCGTTCGATGAAGAGCAGATTCACACGCGCCTGACCGTCAAGCCCGATGGCCTGTTCAATCTCCCCGACGGCAGCCTGCCGGCCTGGGTCGGCATCGAACTGATGGCCCAGAGCGTGGCCGCCTTCGCCGGTTGCCATGCGCGCCAGCGCGGTGATGAGGTGGAATTGGGATTCCTGCTCGGCAGCCGAAAATTCGAATGCAACGTCGAAAGTTTTCCGGCCGGCACCGAGTTGACCATCCACGGTATTCGCTCCCTGGAAGACGATAACGGCATGGGCGTGTTCGAATGCCACATCAACGCCCCCGGCATTCACGTTACCGCCCGTCTGAATGTGTTCCGCCCACCCCAGGCCGCTCAATATCTCCATGAACCCGAAGGAGTCCAGTGATGACTGAATCCGTACTGGTCACCGGTTCCAGCCGTGGCATCGGCCGCGCCATCGCCTTGCGCCTGGCCCAGGCCGGGCACGACATCGTGTTGCATTGCCGCAGCGGCCTGGCGGACGCCGAAGCCGTCAAGGCCGAAGTCGAGGCCTTGGGCCGTCGTGCGCGCATCCTGCAGTTCGACGTGGCCGACCGCGCCCGCTGCAAGGAAATTCTCGAAGCCGACGTGGAAACCCATGGCGCCTATTACGGTGTGGTACTCAATGCCGGCTTGACCCGCGACGGTGCCTTTCCCGCCCTTAGCGAGGAGGATTGGGATGTAGTGATGCGCACCAATCTCGACGGTTTCTATAACGTGCTGCACCCGGTGATGATGCCGATGATCCGTCGTCGCGCCGCCGGGCGGATTGTCTGCATCACCTCGGTGTCGGGTTTGATCGGCAACCGTGGCCAGGTCAACTACAGTGCTTCCAAGGCCGGCTTGATCGGCGCGGCCAAGGCATTGGCGATCGAGTTGGGCAAGCGCAAAATCACCGTTAACTGTGTCGCACCCGGCCTGATCGACACAGCCATGCTCGACGAGAATGTGCCGGTGGAAGAACTGATGAAAATGATCCCCGCACAACGCATGGGCACCCCTGAAGAGGTGGCCGGCGCGGTGAATTTCCTGATGTCGGCGGAAGCCTCGTACATCACCCGGCAGGTTCTGGCCGTCAACGGAGGCCTGTGCTGATGAAGCGCGTCGTCGTCACCGGCATGGCCGGTATCACCTCACTGGGCAGCGACTGGGACACCATCGCCGGCAACTTCGCGGCCAACCGCAGCGGCATCCGCCGGATGGACGAGTGGGATCGTTTTACCGAACTCAACACGCGCCTGGCTGGCCCCATCGATGACTTCAAGGTGCCAAGCCACTGGACCCGCAAGCAACTGCGCAGCATGGGCCGGGTCTCGCGGCTTGCCGTGGGTGCGGCGGAGATGGCGCTGGCCGATGCCGGCCTGCTGGGCGACGAATCGATCAAGGACGGGCGCATGGGCGTCGCCTGCGGCTCCTCCACCGGCAGTACCGACGAGATCAAGGCGTTCGGCAACATGCTGCTCAACTCAGTGGCCGAAGGCCTGAACGCCAACTCCTACGTGCGGATGATGCCGCACACCACCGCGGCCAATATCAGCATCTTCTTCGGCCTCACCGGTCGCTTGATCCCGACGTCCAGCGCCTGCACCAGCGGCAGCCAGGGCATTGGCTATGCCTACGAGGCGATCAAGTTCGGGCGCCTGCCGCTGATGCTCGCCGGCGGTGCCGAGGAACTGTGCCCGACCGAAGCCATGGTCTTCGACGCGCTCTACGCCACCAGCCTGAAAAACGACACCCCGCAACGCAGCCCGCGCCCTTACGACACCGCACGCGACGGCCTGGTGATCGGCGAAGGCGGCGGTATGCTGGTGCTCGAGGAACTGGAACACGCCCTGGCCCGTGGCGCTCGCATCCATGCCGAGATTGTCGGTTTCGGCAGCAACGCCGACGGCCAGCACACCACCCGTCCGGAACAAATCACCATGCGCCGCGCCATGGAACTGGCCCTGGAGGACGCCGGGCTGAAACCTTCGGACATCGGCTACGTCAACGGCCACGGCACTGCCACCGAACAGGGCGACATCGCCGAAACCCTGGCCACCAGCAGCCTGTTCGGCGAACACATGCCGATCAGCTCGCAGAAAAGCTTTCTCGGCCACACCCTCGGCGCCTGTGGTGCGCTGGAATCGTGGTTCAGCATCGAAATGATGAACCGCGACCTGTACGCCCACACCTTCAACCTCGACGAAGTCGACCCGCATTGCGGCAAGCTCGATTACCTGCGCGGCGAGTTTCGGCAGATGAGCAACCAGTACGTGATGAACAATAACTTTGCGTTTGGCGGGGTTAATACGTCACTGATTTTCAAGCGCTGGCCATAACCTGAAATATTTCCCCTGTAGGAGCGAGCCTGCTCGCGAAAAACGTCCGGGCACCGCGTTCATTCAGGCTGCCCGCGTTATCGTTGACGTCCATCGCGAGCAGGCTCGCTCCTACAGAGGTTTACGGTGGGTCGAGGTTATCCAGCACCCGATTCACCGCCAGCTCCCCCAACATGATCGACTGCTGAATCCCCAACAGTGTGTGGCCCTGTGATCCCTTCAGGCCTCTGGCGAAGTCACTGGCCATGACATTGGCTGATGCCAGCGACATACAGGCGTATTCCAGCAAGGTGTGGTTGTCGATGTCGGGGGCAATGAGGAAGATCGTGCCGGGTTGGCGTGGCGCGTCTGGATCGGTATCCGGTGGCTTTGGCGTATGGGTCATGATTCAGCGTCCTGAAAAAGAAGGGTGGCAGCTGTACGCAGGTTAGTAGACCGGTCCACATCAATCCGGCGCACCCGAAGGCGCCCTGCGCACAGCTACCGTCAAGGGCAGGTATAGAGATACCTGCCTATCAGGAGCGCCAATGCGCTAGATATGGAAAGCGAGCTACTAAACCCGACCACTGACAATCAGTGACGCGAATCAAGTTAGCGATGCCCCTCAAAGCGCACAAGCCGGCGGATTCTGGAGTAGTTGTAGGTAACGCCGCAAGGCGCTGTAGCCTGTCGGAAGCACTTCAGAAAAGTCCCACAAACAGTGGTGAAGCTTCTGATCTTCTGTAGGAGCGAGCCTGCTCGCGATGGTCGTTAACGATGACGCGTGTTTCCTGGATTAACGCGGCGTTCTTTAGTTCATCGCGAGCAGGCTCGCTCCTACAGTCAAAAACCCAGAAACGACAAAGGGCGCCTTTCGGCGCCCCTTCACAGACAGGTCGGCTTGTCATCGCCCTGTACCTGCCTGGCTCTGCGATAGCTGGTTGCCCAGGATCCTCAGAGTCTCACAAGCCCCGTTCGGGGACATTGGCAGTATTTCAGGTGCTGGCGTGTAATTTCAAGCCCAATGCCTTAACGACTTTCAGGATGGTGCCGAACTCCGGATTCCCCTCACCTGACAATGCACGATAAAGACTTTCCCGAGAAAGCCCCGCATCCCGTGCGACCTGAGTCATGCCGCGAGCACGTGCAATAGTCCCTAGTGCTTTGGCGATGAACGCAGGGTCATCTCCCGCCTCTTCCATGCAAGCATCCAGGTAATTAGCCATGTCCTCTTCGGTCTTGAGGTACTCGGCAGAGTCCCAGCGAGTGAATTGTTCGGTCATGGGTTTTGCTCCTGCCAGGATTTCGCAATGAGCCTGGCTTGTTTGATGTCACGGGGTTGGCTGCTTTTGTCTCCGCCACAAAGGAGAATGACCAACTGGCTGCCTTGCTGCATGAAATAGATCCGATAACCGGGACCATAGTCGATACGTGCTTCACTCAACCCTTCTCCGATGGCTTTTACATCACCGAAATTCCCATCGGCCATGCGGTCAATTCGCACCTGAATACGCATCCTGGCGCGACTATCGGCCAGCTTTAACAGCCAGCCAGAGAATGTTGAACTTCGAAGGATCTCCGTCATGCACCGAGTGTAGCCGTTGAGCTACACCCGCTCAACCAGTCTTTCTGATGTGTCGACGCCCGGCAGACAAATCAATTCACTGCAAAGCAGTCACACCTCCAACGGCTCAACCTTACGCGTCAGCAACTCCACAAACGCCTTGGCCATCGGCGACTTCTGATCCTTGCGCTGCACCAGCCACACCGCCGACACCGCCGCCGGATCGAGCAAGGGCCGATAGACCACGCCATCAATGCGCATCCGCTGATAAGACGCCGGCAGCACCGACACACCAAGCCCCGCCGCCACCAGCCCGATGATGGTCATCGCCTCGCCGGCCTCCTGGGCGAAGTGCGGGCTGAAGCCGGAGTCCCGGGCCAGGCTGAGCAGCTGCGCATACAGGCCACTGCCGTAGCTGCGTGGAAAAAACACAAAGGGCTCAAGCGCCAGGGCTGACAGGAACAAGCCCTCCTCACTGCCCTCTACCAAGGGGTGCTTGGAACTGAGCACCGCGACCAGTGGCTCGCGCATCAGTTCGACCACGCTGAGGCAGTCCGGCAGCCCGAGTGGGCGCATGATCCCGACTTCAATCGACTCGTCCACCAGCGCATCGGCCACCTGGGTGCTGCTCATTTCCCGCAGGTTCAGGTGCACCGCCGGGAAGCGCTGGCGGAAAGAGAAAATCGCCTGGGGAATGGTCGAGTTGAACGGCGCCGACGAGGTGAAGCCGATTTTCAGCTCACCCAACTCGCCCAGTTGCGCCCGTCGCGCGACATCCGCCGCTTTGTCGACCTGCGCCAGCACCAGCCGCGCCTCCTCCAGGAACAGCCGACCGGCCTCGCTCAGCTCGACCCGACGATTGGTACGTTCGAACAACCGGGCGCCGACTTCCTGTTCCAGCGCCTGAATTTGCTGGCTCAGCGGTGGCTGGGAGATACCCAGCACTTGTGCGGCGCGGCCGAAATGCAGTTCTTCGGCGACGGCGATGAAGTAGCGCAGATGACGCAATTCCATGGAAACCCCATTAGGTCGTAAAAGCTATCAAACAGGTCGAACAATATATTGGATTGAATCATTAGCCAGCTATATGCTTTTTTCACTGCCTGACCGGCTGCGCCCTCCGAGGTCCCACGTGAAAACTGCTGTCGCCCCACTCGCCCATGAAGTTTCACCTTCAGCGCCGGACGCTATCGCCGCTGAGCTGGCGGAGATCTACATCGAAAAAGGCACCCCGGCGTTCATGCGCACGGTGCTGGCGTTGTTCTGCGGCGGTTTTGCGACTTTCGCCCTGCTCTACTGCGTGCAGCCGATGATGCCGCTGCTGTCCGACGAGTATTCCATCAACGCGGCGCAAAGCAGCCTGATCCTGTCTATCGCCACCGGCATGCTTGCCATCGGCCTGCTGATCACTGGCCCGATTTCCGACCGTATCGGGCGTAAACCGGTGATGGTGGCAGCCCTGTTCGCCGCTGCGCTGTGCACCATGGCCAGTGCGATGATGCCGAGCTGGCACGGTGTGCTGCTGATGCGTGCGCTGATCGGATTGTCGTTGAGCGGTCTGGCGGCGGTCGCCATGACCTACCTGAGCGAAGAGATCCACCCACAGCACATCGGCCTCGCCATGGGTTTGTACATCGGTGGCAACGCGATTGGCGGGATGAGCGGACGCTTGATCACCGGGGTATTGATCGACTTCGTCAGCTGGCACACGGCGATGCTGGTGATCGGTGGCCTGGCGCTGATTGCCGCGGCGGTGTTCTGGAAAATCCTCCCCGAATCGCGCAACTTTCGCGCCCGCTCGCTGCACCCGCGCAGCCTGCTCGACGGTTTCACCATGCACTTTCGCGACGCCGGCCTGCCGCTGCTGTTTCTAGAAGCCTTTGTGCTGATGGGCGCGTTCGTCACGCTGTTCAACTACATCGGCTACCGTCTGCTGGCCGCGCCGTACCACATGGAACAGGCCTTCGTCGGGTTGCTGTCGGTGGTGTACCTGTCGGGCATCTACAGCTCGGCGAAAATCGGCTCGCTGGCCGACCAACTCGGCCGCCGCAAAGTGCTCTGGAGCACCATCGCGCTGATGATCGGTGGTCTCGCCCTGACGATGTTTACGCCATTGCCGCTGGTGATCATCGGCATGCTGATCTTTACCTTCGGCTTCTTCGGCGCCCACTCGGTGGCCAGCAGCTGGATCGGCCGCCGCGCCACCAGGGCCAAGGGGCAAGCATCGTCCTTGTACCTGTTCAGCTACTACGCCGGGGGAAGCATCGCCGGTACGGTGGGTGGCGTGTTCTGGCACCTGGGCGGCTGGAACGGGATCGGGTTGTTCATCGGCACGCTGCTGGTGATTGCGCTGCTGATCGCGTTGAAGCTGGCGAAGTTGCCGTTGTTGCCGCAGAACACCTCGGCTACTTGAGCGCCACCCGCGCCTCCAGGGCATCGTCACGCTTCTCCAGCGTCAGGGTTTGTAGCGCGACGCCATCGCGCTCGATCCCATCGAGCCACTGCATCAAGGGTTGCGCGTTGCCATTGAGGGTCACGCGCAGCAGATCGATTTCACTCTCCATCTGACGGATTTCCAGCCCCGCCGCCGTGGCGCTTTCGCTGATGCGCAGCGATAGCGGTTTTTCGCTGTCGACGGGGACATGGCTGCGCGGTAACGCCCGTTGCAGTTGCGCGGCCAGCCCCGCCTGCTGTTGATACTGTCGCTCGACTGTTTCCAACCGCTGCCGGGTCGGTTGCCAGATCAGGCTGAAAGCCACAACCGCCAACAAAAAAGCCCCCGATACCTGCAGCAGCCGCTGTTCGCGCACGGAAATGCGCCGCCATGCCTGCTTCATGCCTCGTCCTCCACGGTGAGGGTGGCGTGCACCCGGTCAGCGGCTTTGTTCGCGCTGTCGAGCCTCACGGGCATGCCTTGTTGTCGCCCGCGTTCCCGCAACTGCTCCAGCTCGGTAAAGCCGCTGGCGGTCAGCTGGATTTTCCAGCCTTCGCCTGCTCGAAACTCGATGCGCTGGACCTCGACCGGGCTGGCGCCAATCACCTGTTCTATCAACCGGACCAGCCCGGCAATGCGGGTGTTTTGCGATTCGACAGGCTGGCTTTGCAGGGCCTTGAGTTGCGCGGCCATGTCGACGATGCGGCTCTGTTCAGGGTAGAGCGCCTTGAATCGCAGTTCATTCTGGATTGCGAGGCGGCTGGCTTCGCTGTCGAGGAAGCGGATCCGCGTCTCGCTGGCACCCCAGGTCAACAGCGCCAGCATCAACAGCGCCCACCCGCCGGCACGCCAGGGCAGACGGTTGCCCCGTGGGGCGAATGCGCCTTGCAGCAGGTTGATGGCCCGGGTCGGGCGCTGAGCCAGGCATTGGTCGATGACGGCGGGGGACTCACGCTCATCCAGCCATTGCATATCCTTGGGCAATGACGGAGTGAGCAGCGCCAGGTCGTCTTGCGACATCGCCAGGCGCGCGGACAGGCCTGCACCCAACAACCAGCGCCCGAACCACCAGGCGCCGCACGGCTGATCGCCGGACAACAGATCGGCATCGACGAACACCCCGCGCACCTCAATACCCGCTTCGCGCAGCAAGTCGAGCACGGCGGCCAACCGTTCGCGGCCAATGACCATGACCGGGTAGCAGCCGTCACGATCACGAGCGCCAACGCTCAGATGCACAACTTCCAGCGCTTCACTCAGTTGATCTTCCACGGCGTAGGCCATGGCCTGGGCTTCGGGCCTGCGTCGCGAAGGCCATGGCTCGCTGCGAACCCAACTGCACAGTTCCATGGGCAGCAGCACATCAACCGCCTGCCCCTGCAATGCCGAGGCCGCCTGATTCAGTGGCATCGGCTGACGTTGACAGGTTGGCGACCACAGGACGCAGGGCCAAAGGCCGGATGGCGCGTCCTGCCCCTCGGCGGTCAGGTAAAGCCAAGTGTTCATCGCGGTCTCTCGTGGCTACTCATGGGAAGAAAACGTCGTTGCAGCACCGTCAGTTGTCGAGCCTTGGGGTCGTGCCCGACATCCGTGGCCAGGTGCAGTTCGCGCCCGTCCCGGGTCACCTGCACCTTTATCCGATACCAGCGGCTTTGGGTACCAAGTCCGTGATTGCTCAGGCCCTGCCCGGAGAGCAGCGGGTCCTGGGTAAACGCCTGAACGCTCGCCCAGGGCGTGGTTGCCGCCTGACGCGCCAGCGCATCGGCGGTCGCGGCGTCCACCTCGCCGAGTGTTCTCAACAGCAGCGCCGGCGCGGTGTTGATGTTCAAGGCGGTGTCGGTTGGCAGCAGCGCCACCCAGGGCTCCAGTCGCTGCAGCAGGCGAGCGTCAATGTCAGGCAGCAAGCGCAGTTGGCTCAGTTCCCCCAGCGGCCCGACCTGGCTCAGTAGCAGAGGAGGCAGTTCAAGCAATTCGAGCAGGCGCGCCCAACGGTTGAGGGTGACCTGATCCACCTGCCCCTGGCGTAACAACGCATTGAGATTGAAGCGCCCGGCGAGGTCATCGATATCGATTCGGATCTGCGCATCTTCAACGTCGAAACCTGGCGCCATGGCCGTCCAGCCTTGAAACCGCTCGACGGGTTTTTCCGCGTCCTGTAACGCGTCGCGCAACAGCAACAACGCCCAGGTTTCCCCGTCCGATGCGAGCTGCCGCAGCTGCATCTGCAGCAACTGTTGCCCACTGCTTTGCAGCGAAAGGTGATGGCTGCGCAACAAGCCGCCGGTGATCAGCAGCGCCAGGCTCATGACCAGCAATACACTGATCAACGCAATGCCGCGTTGGCGCCCGTTCATGGCAATGCACCCGGCATCGGCAACACCCGACGAATCGATTTGAAGCGCCCGGCCGAGATTTGCACCTCCAGCGCCATGAGCGTCTTCGTATCCTGCCCGGCCGACCAATGAGCGACCCAGCCGGACTGGCTGTCGAACAGACGCCAGCGCAACTCACGAACACCTTCGAGCAGTCTTTGCCGTTGCACGAACTCCGTACCTTCGCCCTGGCTTTCGCGCCACAGCACGCTGCCTTCGAGTCGATAGGTCAGTATCTGGCGCTCACTGCGCGGTTGGTCCAGAGGATTGCGCCAGTGACTGCGCTGGAACTGAAAAAGCGGCGGTGCGAGCACCATCGGCTGCGCAGCGACGTGCAGCAGATCCCGCTCGATCACCGCCATCGCTCGTTGCAGGTTCCTCAGCTCTCGCTCGTGGGCCGCCGTGCCCTGTTGCACTCGCAGCACGCTATCGAACAAGCCCCAACTGGCCAGCCCCAGCACGGCGAAGATGGCCATGGCGATGACCAGCTCCAGCAAGGTGAACCCCCGCTGCCTACTCATGGCTCGCGGGTATCCAGCCGCTGGCACGATACAACGCGTGCGCACTGTTCGCCGGGCTGACCTGAATGTCGACCTGGAGTAAACGCAGATCGCGGGCGGCGCTGATGTGCTGTTGCAGCACCCAGTCGCGCTGATCCATGGACACGACCTGTTGTTGCTGGCCGGCCGTCAGGCCGGATTGCAGGCGTAGCTCGTTCAACCGGTTATCCGCCAGCCACGCCGCGAACAGCCGTGTCTCGACGGCGTTGCGCTGCTTCACCGCATATTGACTGGCCGACAGCACGGCTGCCGCCAGTGTCGCGAAGACCGCCAGGGCCACCATGATTTCCAGCAGCGTGAAGCCGCCCATGGACGACAAGGATGACCGGCTAGCCATCGATCGCCACCTCGCCGATGCCATCGCCGGACAGGCTCAACCAGGTCCTGTTGCCGGACTCGAATGTCAGCGTGAAGGCACTGGTTTCATCGTTGCTGAGCAACAGCAACTGCGGCGGGCCTTCTTCGGCGTCCAGCCCTACCGCATAGCCGTCCTGCTGCAAACGTACCCGCACGCTCAGAGGCCAGTCAGTCAGTTCCTTCACCGGCTCCCACCCACGAACTCCCAGATGCATCAGCCGGTAGCCACGGGCACTCAGCCGCAGGCCATATTCCCGGCCTTCGAACACCGCACGCTCACGCAACTGATGAATCACCTGAACCATCGCTTCGGCTTCCTGCCTGACCTCGCGCGCGGGACTGCCCCCACCGACAAAGCTCACCATGCCCAGCAAGACGCCAACCACGACAATCACGATCATCAGTTCCAATAACGTAAACCCCCGACAGCGGTAACCCACGGATCAATGGCCCCAATTGCCGATTTCGGCGGCAAACCCTTCGCCGCCCGCTACGCCATCGGCACCCAGGGAATACAGGTCGTAAGTGCCGTCTACCGACCGTACACCCGGGTTGAGGTACTGATAAGGCGTGTTCCACGGGTCGACCGGCATGCTCTTGAGGTAGCCCTGAGGGTTCCAGCCACGCGCCACGGGCAGTCCGGAGGGACGCTTGACCAGCGCTTCCAGGCCTTGCTGGGTCGATGGGTAATGGGCGTTGTCGAGGCGATACATTTCCAGGGCTGTGGCGATGGCCTGGATATCGATTCTGGCGGCAGTGACCTTGGCTTGATCGGGGCGGCTCATGAACTGTGGCACCACGATAGCCCCCAACACGCCGATGATGACTACCACCACCATGATTTCGATCAGGGTAAAACCGCGTTGCGCGCGGGAAAGTTTTTTGCAGACAGGTTGCATGGATCAATTCACCAATTGGTTGAGGCTGAGAATCGGGAGCAGGATGGCCATGACGATCAGCAGCACGACGCCGCCCATCAACACCAGCATGGCCGGCTCGAAGAGGCCCACCACCAGCGCAATGCGCGCGGCGAGGCTGTTTTCCTGTTGTTCGGCGGCCCGGGCCAGCATGCGGTCGAGTTCGCCGGCACGTTCGCCGCTGGCGATCATGTGCAGCATCATCGGCGGGATGTCACCGCTCAGCTCCAGGCCACGGGTCAGCGTTGCGCCTTCGCGGACCGAGCGGGCGACATCGACCATCCGCGCGCGGATGGTCAGGTTGCCGATGACCGCGGCAGCAATTTCCAGGGCGTCCACCAACGGCACGGCACTTTTGCCGAGGATTGCCAGGGTGCTGGCAAACCGTGCGGCTTCCATGGCACGCAGCACTTCACCGAGGACTGGCGCATTCAGCACCCAACGATGCCAGCGCAGACGCCACTGCGGCTGCTGCCAGCTCCAGCGCCACAGGCCGAACAGCGTCGCCAGCAAGCCCATCAACAACAGGAAATGGTTGCGCAGGCCGTTGCTCACGCCAATCAGCGCCTGGGTCAACCAGGGCAGCGTCTGGCCGCTGTCGACGAAGATCTTCACCACATCCGGTACCACATAACCAAGCAGAAAACCGACGATTGCCAAGCTGGCCAACATCAGGATCAACGGGTACACCAGGGCCATCTGGATCTTTTGCCGCGAGGCCTGGCGGGCCTGGGTGTAGGCCGCCAGTTGCTCCAGCACATGGCCCAGATGCCCCGAGCGTTCCCCGGCGGCCACGGTGGCGCGGAACAACTCGGGGAAGGCCCTGGGAAACTGCCCCAGTGCCGAGGCCAGTGCGTGGCCTTCCATCACCCGGCCTCTGACCGCCCAGAGCAAGCTCGCAACCTTGCGCTTCGAGCTCTGCTTCGCCACCGCATCGAGCGCTTCCTCCAGGGGCAGTCCGGCCTGAACCAGCGTTGACAGTTGCAACGTCAACAAAGCCAGGTCCGCTGCACTCAGGCGTCCACCTCGCGACTGCTGACCCGCACCGCCGCCCCTGACCTCGGTCAAGACACGCGGCCACAAACCACGTTCACGCAACAACTGTCGCCCATGGCGGGGCCCATCGGCCTCCAGCCGTCCCTTGCAGGATCGTCCCTGGGCATCGCGGGCGCGGTAGTCGAAGGTCGGCACCGGTCAGTTCTCCTGGGTCACACGCAGCAACTCATCGAGACTGGTCAACCCTTCCAGCACCCGCTGGCGCCCGTCCTGGAACAGGCTGCGCGAGACCTTGCGCGTTTCGTCGACGAGGATTTGCTCGCTGGCGCCCTGATGGATCAGCGCCGAGACGGCGGGTGTGACGCTGATCAGCTCGTAAATGCCAATGCGGCCGCGATAGCCGTGCTGACACTGTTCGCAGCCCGAGGCCTTGAACAGGGTGTGCGGCGTGCTCGTGTCGAGCCCAAGACGCTGGCAGGCCGCCGCATCGGCGAGGTACGAAACCTTGCAATGAGGGCACAAGGTGCGCAACAGACGCTGGGCCAGAACGCCCACCAGCGAGGACGCCAGCAGATAGGCATCGACGCCCATGTCTACCAGCCGCGTGACCGCGCCGGCCGCGCTGTTGGTGTGCAAGGTCGAGAGCACCAGATGCCCGGTCAAGGACGCCTGGACAGCGATTTCGGCGGTTTCGCGGTCACGGATTTCGCCAACCATCACCACGTCCGGGTCCTGGCGCAAAATCGCCCGCAGGCCCCGGGCGAAGGTCATGTCGACCTTCGGATTGACCGGCATCTGGCCGACACCCGGCAGGTGGTATTCGATCGGGTCTTCGACCGTCAGGATGTTGCGGGTCTGGTCGTTCAGGCTGCTCAGGGCGGCGTACAGGCTGGTGGTCTTGCCGGAACCGGTCGGCCCGGTCACCAGCACAATACCGTGGGGCTTGCCCAACAGATGGCGCAGGGCCGCGAGGATATCGTCCGGCATGCCCAGCCGGTGCAGGTCCAGGCGCCCGGCCTGCTTGTCGAGCAAACGCAGTACCACCCGTTCGCCATGGGCCGAAGGCAGCGTCGAGACCCGCACATCGACTTCATGCCCGGCCAGGCGCAAGGCCATTCGCCCATCCTGGGGTACGCGTTTTTCCGCGATGTCCAGGCGTGCCATGACCTTGATCCGCGACACCAGCAGTGTCGCCAGTTCGCGCTTGGGCCTGAGCATTTCACGCAGTTGGCCATCCACCCGCATACGCACCGACAGGTACTGTTCGAAGGTTTCCAGGTGCACATCCGAGGCATGCTCACGCACCGCTTCACCGAGCAACGCGTTGATCAGGCGAATGATCGGCGCGTCGCCCTGTTGCTCCAGCAGGTCGGCGGTTTGCGGGACCTGATCGACCAGGCTGAGCAAGTCCAGTTCTTCGTCCAGCCCTTGGGCAACTTGCTCCACCGCACTGCGCCCCTCGCGATAGGCCGCCGCCAGGCGCGAGGCGTACTCATCGGCCCCGACGATTTGAAACGGCAACGCCCGTCCGCACACCCGGCGCGCTTCCGCCAATGCGGTGAGCGGCGCATCACTACGCAGGGCAAGGCGCAGGTCGTCGCCGTCATGCTCCAGCAACACACCAAAACGCCGGGCGAAGCCGAAAGGCAATTGCTCGCAGAGTTCGCTCATGGATTCACTGCGCCTTGCCGCGCAAATCGAACATTGGCGCGTCGGTGGCCGGTTCGAACAACCCGCGCGCCTCGGATGGCAGCAACAACGAGTTGTTTTCCCCCGCCCCTGATTTGCTCAAGTCACGCAGCGCGTTGTAACGCTGCTGGCTGACCTGGGACAGGTCTTCCTTGCTGCGCACGATGGTCGGGCGCAAGAACACCATCAGGTTGCTTTTGGTCTGGGTGTCACGATTCCAGCGGAAGATAGCGCCGAGGTAGGGAATGTCCCTCAACAGCGGCACGCCGCTTTTCTGGGTACGCACGCTGTCCCTGATCAGGCCGCCGATCACGATGATTTCGCCATCGTCGGCGAGGATGGTGCTCTTGAGCGCTCGCTTGTTGGTGATCAGGTCCGAGGAATCAATGCCCGACACCGAAGGCGCGATGTCCGACACTTCCTGCTCGACCTCCAGGCGTAACGTCGAGCCTTCGTTGATGTAAGGCTTGATCTTCAGGCTGATGCCGACGTCCTTGCGCTCGACGGTGGTGAACGGATTCTCCGCGCCGTTGCTGTTTGTGGCATAGGAGCCGGTCTTGAACGGCACGTTTTGGCCGACGATGATTTCGGCTTCCTGATTGTCCAGGGTCAACAGGCTTGGCGTGGACAGCAGGTTGCTGTGGGTGTTGCTGGCCAGGGCCGAAACCAGCGCACCGAAGCGGTCGCCGCCCAGTTGCAGGATCGCCCCTTCCGGCGCCGATCTTTTCTCGTCGAACTTCAGCCCGCCGATGATCGGAATGTCGGTGCCGGGAAAGTTGATGAAGCCCTTGGCGTCACCCGTGTTGAGGTTCCACTGCACACCGACGGCCTCGGCGATGTCGCCGGAGATTTCGACGATGGCGGCATGGATCAACACCTGGGCCCGTGGCTGGTCCAGCTGACGCACGATGTTTTCGATGGTCCGCACCTGCGCGGGTTCGGCGATCAGCACCAGCGCGTTCTGGCTTTCGTCGGCCTTGATCATGAAGGCTGCACCGCCAGACGTGTCCTTGGCGCTGCCGACGGCGGAAGTCTGCTTTCTGCCCTGCCCCATCGACTCCAGAATCTCGGCCAACTGCTTGGCATCGCTGTGACGCAGGCGAATCACCCGGGCATTGTCGAGGGTCGTGGTGGCCGGCGTATCGAGACCTCGGGCCAGCTCGATCAAGCGCTGGCGGACGACCGGCGGACCAATGAAAATCAGGCGATTGGTCCTGGTGTCGGCCAGCACCTGTATGGCTGACTCGGCATTGCGCTTGCCCATGGAGGCCTCGATCACCGGCGCGACATCGCCCGCCTGGGCATGCTTGAGCTGGACCACCGCGTGCCGGTTGTTCTGTCCGGAGTCCAGTTCACGGATCACCCGGGCGATGCGCTTAACATTGGCGGCCGTATCGGTCAGCACCAACGCGTTGGCCGACACCGAGGGGCCGACATAGCCATTGGCAGAGACCAATGGCCGCACCAACCCGGCAATATCGGTGGCGCTACCGGTGTTCAAGCCGATGACTTCGGTTACGAACTGCGACGCCGTGGTGGTTTTTACCGTGCCCTGGCCGGCCCGTGTCCTGGCCTCGGCAACCGGGGTGATGAGAATCCGGTCGCCCTCATCGATCACTGTGAAGTTATGGGCATCGAGTACCGAATAGAACAACCGGCGCACCCCTTCACGATCGAGGGCCTGCCGGGACATGACGGTGATTCGACCGGAGACTTTGGGGTCCAGTACCACGGTGGTCCCCAGAATGTTGGAGATCTCTTCGACGATGTCGCGCAGCTCTGCGTTGTTCATCGCCAGTTGCCATTTTTCTTCCTCGGCCTGAAGTGTGCCTTGGGAAAGCGTTAGCGCCATGGCGACGAAAAAAAGCACCGGCCGCAGTGCTTGTGCACCGAGAAAGCTATTCATGAAGTTGATCACTCTGTCGGCCCGGCAAGCGGGCTAAAAAAACGCGGAGAAACGTTCGGCACTTGCGGCTTGCCGTGGGGGGCGAGCCGTTGCAGGAAACCCGTGACGGGAGGCTGGAGCGTCAACAATTCCTCTCGGCCCTTGCTCCACAACACCGCGTGATCGGGCTCAACGCGACGCAAGATGCTGCCACCGGGCAGGCGCTCGCCGACCTGGTAGATGCGCGCGCCTTGCGAGTCTGCCAGCAACACCCGGGACAAGCCGTGAGTGACGACGAAGCTTGCCTTCAAGGTCAGCGGTTCCGCGCTCGGCAGCAATTCGGCACCCGTCGTCAGACCGAGCACCGTTGCAACCGCCGTTGCGTCGAGCGCTTGACGGGGTGCGGGAGCGGTTCGCGAGGTTTCGACCGGTGCCGGCAGCACCAACTGTTCGCGATAGCGCCACTCCTGCCAGCCCAGGAACGCCCCATAGGCCAGCGGCACAACCAGCAGGCTCGCCTTGCTCAAAAGCAAGGCAAGTCCGGTCAAGCGTTCGCGCGAAAACATCACCATGGCCTCACTCAAGTCGCCCGGACCCAGGCTTGCCACACAGGCGCAAAGACATCCGTTGCAGCACCCGGTGGTTGCAGGCCTCATGCACGATGACGGCGCCGATGTGCGCGACCAGCAGCAGCGACAGCACCACACATACCCACGTGTGAACCGTGACGAACAGAACGATCAGTTGTGGATCGCTTAACGGCTGATCGATCTCGATCACCCCGAATACATCGATCGGGCGATCCATCATCAACACGCCGGTCACCAGAACGGCACCGACGAAGAGGTAAATCAATGCGTGGGCAAACAATGCGAGCACTTCGACAAGCGACAACGACTTCATGCCCGAAAAACGGGTATGAGTGAAAAACAGAAACAGGCGCCACAGGTAAAACGGTATGAACACTGTCGTCAGCGAAACATTGAAGAACGCAACCGACTCCTTGATGTGCACTGACACCTCGAAACCAGCCACAAGAAAACCAGACAGCAAGGTCCACAGGATCACCGCGGCAGACAACCAATGCAGCAGCACGCGCTGTCTGGAATAACCCGAAACAGTCATTTTCAACTCGATCAACGTCAGAAGAATAAAGCTTCAGGCGATCGGCTACCGATCGCCTGAAGTGCTACAAGGGGGACTTACAACTTGTTCCACGCCATGTGCCAGTGGGCACCGACACCTGGTTCAAAACCGTTGGCAGTGGGGCTGTACTGCTTGCAGTAACCCGACTCGGGGAATGGCTTGCACTCAAAGACTTCGTTGGTCTTCGGTTGCAGAACCTTGGTACCGGCGGTGTAGTCGCCGAGGCCTTCAGGGAACACGAAATCGTATTCGACGCCGGCGCCTTCGCCAGTCAGTTGGGTGGTCTGAGTGTCCTGACGGGTGGTGCGGCCATCCAGGGTGGTGCCGACCAGGGTCAGGGTGTGCGCACCCGGGTTGCTGCGTACATCCATGGACAGCCAGGTGGAGCCACTGGCCACTTGTGCCGACGTGGTGCCTACCGGTTTGTTGTTCTGGTCGAGCAAGGTCGCTTCGACGTTCATCGGGCGGTTCGAGATCATGCTGAACTCGACCTTTGCCCGGCCTTTATCCAGAACGTATTCGGCTTGCTGCGAGGCCACCGACATGCGCGCTGCGGTGTCTTCCTTCATGTCCAGTTGCACTTCGTAGCGGGTTACACCGCTTTCTTTTTGTGCGTACAGCGTGTTGTTGCCCCGGATCGGCTCGATGTTGCCGTTTTCATCACGAATACCGGCGCGGATGAGCTTGTGGGTCGCGTTGATTTTTTCCGCCAGCTTGAAGGACCAGTCTTGCGGCGAGCCTTCCTCAGCGTTGTCGATGCTGATTTCGACGCTGTAATCCGGGTTCTCGCCATTGGCGGAGAATGCGCGGGCCTTGACCTTGTCGCCGACTAGCAGCTCGGTCGCGGCGGAAATACTGCCTACGGAAGACCAGCCACCCGGTAGCGCCGGTTCAGCGAGAATGTTCACGTCGGCGGCGTTATAAAACGCTGCATCGGTATCACCGACGGTCCAGATCGCCAGGATGACATGCTGGCCGGATTTATCTGCCGGGATAGTGCAGTTGTGCTTGTCGCTGTTAGACGGCATTTTATTGCCGCCATCGACGGTGCAGAACGGGGTACTTTCGAAGGTGGCGCGCTTGAGCGATTCGTTCGGATTCCAGCCGTTGCGGCTGATGAAGTACTCGTGTTTGGTGGCCGGATGAACTGCCTTGTAATGCCATTGGAAATCGATGTTGCGGTCCTTGATTTCCGTCAGGTGCCAACGGGTGGCGGACTGCGCATCCATGGCAGAGAACAGCGAGTGACCACCGCTGGCGATCTTGCCATCGACCGGTCCCTGCAAGGGAGCACCGCCGACGCCGGCCGGAAAGCCTTTGAAGGTTTCACCAACACTCTGCGGCTCGTACTGGGCGCCACCGCAGTTGGTGTTCAAGCCTTTCTGGCAAGCCAGCGCGCGCGAAGGCGGCACTTCCAGATAGCCATGGGCGGAAACGGTTTGAGAGGCCAGCATTGCCGATAACAGGATCATCGATGAAGTGCAGGCGGTTAAGGCACTTCTCTTTTCAAACTTGATTTTCATGATGTATTCCAGACTGCTTATCGAAAACAGGGCGCCTTGTGGGCGCCCCTGTTCGCTTCGTGATTGTTCGGCGATACGCCGGACAAGGGCCTGGAACCTTACGGGGATGGAAGAAAATTCTATGTAGGAGTAATCGCCGCACGAGGCAGGAACAGTCTCTCCATTCCTCGATCCGACAAAGAAAGAAAACATTCTTACAACAAGTGATGCTTTATCGATTGAGCTTTTGAACGGCACAAAAAAACCTGTCCGGCACGAGGCGGGACAGGCTTTGTCGAAACGGGCAATCGCTATTCGTGATACTGCGCCGACAGCTCATGTACCGCGCGCAGGAACGCGCCAGCATGTTCCGGATCGACTTCCGGCGTGATGCCATGGCCGAGGTTGAACACGTGGCCGCTGCCTTTGCCGTAGCTGGCCAGGATGCGCCCGACTTCCGCGCGAATCGCTTCCGGCTTGGCGTAGAGCACGGTCGGGTCCATGTTGCCTTGCAGGGCGACCTTGTCGCCGACACGGGCGCGGGCGCTGCCGATGTCGCAGGTCCAGTCCAGGCCCAGTGCATCAGCACCAGCGTCGGCGATGCTTTCCAGCCACAGACCGCCGCTCTTGGTGAACAGGATCACCGGCACCTTGCGGCCTTCGTGCTCGCGGATCAAGCCGCTGACGATTTTCTTCATGTAGGCCAGGGAGAACTCCTGGTACGCCGCCGCCGAGAGGGCGCCGCCCCAGCTGTCGAAGATCTGCACCGCTTGCGCACCGGCCATGATCTGGCCGTTGAGGTAGCTGGTGACCGTCTGCGCGAGCTTGTCCAGCAGCAGGTGCAGGGCTTGCGGATTGTCGTAGAGCATGGTTTTAGTCTTGCGGTAGTCTTTCGACGAACCGCCTTCGACCATGTAGGTGGCCAGTGTCCATGGGCTGCCGGAGAAGCCGATCAGCGGCACACGGCCGTTCAGTTCGCGGCGGATGGTGCTGACCGCGTCCATCACATAGCCCAGGTCTTTGTGCGGATCAGGAATCGGCAGGGCCTCGATGTCGGCCAGGGTGCTGACGACTTTCTTGAAGCGCGGACCTTCACCGGTTTCGAAGTACAGGCCTTGGCCCATGGCATCGGGGATGGTCAGGATATCGGAGAAGAGGATCGCCGCGTCCAGTTGTGGATAGCGGTCGAGCGGCTGCATCGTGACTTCGCAAGCGAACGCCGGGTTCATGCACAGGCTCATGAAATCACCGGCCTTGGCACGGCTGGCGCGGTATTCAGGCAGGTAGCGACCGGCCTGACGCATCATCCACACGGGGGTGACGTCTACGGGTTGCTTGAGCAGGGCGCGCAGGAAACGGTCGTTCTTCAGGGCAGTCATGTCGGCATCCGGAAAAAAAGTGAGGGCATTTTCTCAGAGCGCGACGCAAAAGGCACGGTTGCAGGTCAGCCTTTTGTCTATCGGGTCAATTTGTCGCAATGTAAACGCGGTATTCGTTACACCACGAAACAACTGTGGGAGCGAGCTTGCTCGCGATGGCGGTGTCACATTCAACATTTCTGTCGACTGATCCACCGCTATCGCGAGCAAGCTCGCTCCCACATTTGATCCCATTTCAAATTGAAATCGGGTTTTAGACGCCCAGGTAATCCAGGATCCCTTCAGCCGCATTACGGCCTTCGAAGATCGCCGTCACTACCAGGTCAGAACCGCGAACCATGTCGCCACCGGCGAAGATTTTCGGATTGCTGGTCTGGTGCTTGTACTGACCTTGCTCAGGCGCCACCACGCGGCCCTGGCTGTCGGTCTGGATTTCGAACTGTTCGAACCACGGCGCCGGGCTCGGACGGAAACCGAAGGCGATAACCACGGCGTCGGCCGGGATGATCTCTTCGGAGCCCGGGATCGGCTCGGGGCTGCGACGGCCACGGGCGTCCGGCTCGCCGAGACGGGTCTCGACCACCTTCACGCCTTCGACCTTGTCTTCACCGACAATGGCGATCGGCTGGCGGTTGTAGAGGAACTTCACGCCTTCTTCCTTGGCGTTCTTCACCTCTTTGCGCGAGCCCGGCATGTTCGCTTCGTCACGACGATAGGCGCAGGTCACCGACTTGGCGCCCTGGCGGATCGAAGTACGGTTGCAGTCCATCGCCGTGTCGCCACCGCCCAGTACCACGACCTTCTTGCCTTTCATGTCGACGAAATCTTCCGGCGACTTTTCAAAGCCCAGGTTGCGGTTGACGTTGGCGATCAGGAAGTCCAGTGCGTCATAAACGCCCGGCAGGTCCTCACCGGCAAAGCCGCCCTTCATGTAGGTGTAGGTGCCCATGCCCATGAATACGGCATCGTATTCTTCGAGCAGTTGCTCCATGGTCACGTCCTTGCCCACCTCGGTGTTGAGGCGGAACTCGATGCCCATGCCGCTGAAAACTTCGCGACGATTGCTCAGCACGGTCTTTTCCAGCTTGAACTCGGGGATACCGAAGGTCAGCAGACCGCCGATTTCCGGGTTCTTGTCGAACACCACCGGCGTCACGCCACCGCGCACCAGTACGTCGGCACAACCCAGGCCCGCCGGGCCCGCACCGATGATCGCGACACGCTTGCCGGTCGGCTTGACCTTGGACATGTCCGGACGCCAGCCCATGGCGAACGCGGTGTCGGTGATGTACTTCTCCACCGAACCGATGGTCACCGCGCCGAAGCCGTCGTTGAGGGTGCAGGCACCCTCGCACAGACGGTCCTGCGGGCACACCCGGCCGCAGACTTCCGGCAGGGTGTTGGTCTGGTGCGACAGTTCGGCGGCCTGGAGGATGTTGCCCTCGGCCACCAGTTTCAGCCAGTTGGGAATGAAGTTGTGCACCGGGCACTTCCATTCGCAATACGGGTTACCGCAACCCAGGCAGCGGTGGGCCTGGTCGGCCGACTGCTGGGGTTTGAAGGGTTCGTAGATTTCCACGAACTCTTTCTTGCGTTGACGCAACAGTTTCTTCTTCGGATCCTTGCGCCCGACCTCGATGAACTGGAAGTCATTATTCAGACGTTCAGCCATTTTAAAACCTCATCAAACTCTTCAGGCGCATATCACTGCGGGTTGGCACGGGTGCTGGAAAGCAACGTTTTCAAGCTGGCAGCCTTCGGCTTGACCAACCAGAAACGGCGCAGGTAATCATCGAGGTTCTCGGCGAGTTCACGACCCCACTCGCTGTCGGTTTCCTCGACGTACTCGTTCAGCACGCGTTGCAGGTGGCTACGGTAGGCTTCCATCGCCTCGCCGCTGATCCGCTGGATTTCCACCAGTTCGTGGTTGACCCGGTCAACGAAGGTGTTGTCCTGGTCGAGCACGTAGGCGAAACCGCCGGTCATGCCAGAGCCGAAGTTGTAACCGGTCTTGCCCAATACGCAGACGAAACCACCGGTCATGTACTCGCAGCAGTGATCGCCAGTGCCTTCCACGACGGTGTGGGCACCGGAGTTACGCACGGCGAAACGCTCGCCCGCGGTGCCAGCGGCAAACAGCTTGCCGCCAGTGGCGCCGTACAGGCAGGTGTTGCCAATGATGGCACTGTCCTGGGTGCGGTAGACGCTACCCTTCGGCGGCACGATCACCAGCTTGCCGCCGGTCATGCCCTTGCCGACGTAGTCGTTGGCATCGCCTTCAAGGTACATGTGCAGGCCGCCGGCGTTCCACACGCCGAAGCTCTGCCCGGCCGTGCCTTTGAAGCGGAACGTGACCGGCGCGTTGGCCATGCCCTGGTTGCCGTGCTTGCGCGCGATTTCGCCGGAGATCCGTGCGCCGATGGAACGGTCGCAGTTGCAGATATCCAGGTCGAATTCAGCGCCGCTCAAGTCGTTGATCGCCGAGGTGGCCATGTCGACCATTTTCTCGGCCAGCAGGCCCTTGTCGAACGGCGGGTTGCGTTCAACGCCACAGAACTGCGGCTTGTCCGCCGGCACGTGGTCGCTGCCCAGCAACGGGGTCAGGTCCAGGTGATGCTGCTTGGCGGTCTGGCCTTCGAGGACTTCCAGCAGATCGGTACGGCCGATCAGCTCTTCGAGGGAGCGCACGCCCAGCTTGGCCAGCCACTCACGGGTTTCTTCGGCGACGTAGGTGAAGAAATTCACCACCATGTCGACGGTACCGATGTAGTGATCCTTGCGCAGCTTCTCGTTCTGGGTCGCGACGCCGGTGGCGCAGTTGTTCAGGTGGCAGATGCGCAGGTATTTGCAGCCCAGGGCGATCATAGGCGCAGTGCCGAAGCCGAAGCTTTCAGCGCCGAGGATGGCCGCCTTGATCACGTCGAGGCCGGTTTTCAGGCCGCCGTCGGTCTGCACCCGCACTTTGCCGCGCAGGTCGTTGCCACGCAGGGTCTGGTGGGTTTCGGCCAGGCCGAGCTCCCACGGAGCGCCCGCATATTTGATCGAGGTCAGCGGCGATGCACCGGTACCGCCATCGTAACCGGAGATGGTGATCAAGTCCGCGTAGGCCTTGGCCACGCCGGCGGCGATGGTGCCGACGCCCGCTTCCGCTACCAGCTTCACCGAGACCAGCGCCTTCGGGTTGACCTGTTTCAGGTCGAAAATCAGCTGCGACAAGTCTTCGATCGAGTAGATGTCGTGGTGCGGCGGCGGCGAAATCAGGGTCACGCCCGGCACTGCGTAACGCAGCTTGGCGATCAGGCCGTTGACCTTGCCACCTGGCAGTTGACCGCCCTCGCCTGGCTTGGCGCCCTGGGCAACCTTGATCTGCAGCACTTCGGCATTGACCAGGTATTCCGGGGTTACACCGAAACGGCCGGTCGCCACCTGCTTGATTTTCGAGCTCTTGATGGTGCCGTAACGCGCCGGGTCTTCGCCGCCTTCACCGGAGTTGGAACGCGCACCGAGGCGGTTCATGGCTTCGGCCAGGGCTTCGTGAGCTTCCGGCGACAGGGCGCCCAGGGAGATACCGGCGGAGTCGAAGCGCTTGAGCACCGATTCCAGCGGTTCGATCTCGCTCATATCCAATGGAGTGTCGAGGGTTTTGACTTTCAGCAGGTCGCGGATCATCGACACCGGACGGTTGTCCACCAGCGACGTGTATTCCTTGAACTTGCTGTAGTCGCCCTGCTGCACAGCGGCTTGCAGGGTGTTGACCACGTCCGGGTTGTAGGCGTGGTACTCGCCACCGTGGACGAACTTCAGCAAACCACCCTGTTGGATCGGCTTGCGCGGGCTCCAGGCTTCGGTGGCCAGCGCTTTCTGCTCGGCTTCGATGTCGACGAAACGCGCACCCTTGATGCGGCTCGGCACGCCCTTGAAGCTCAGGTTGCAGACTTCCTCGGACAGGCCGATCGCTTCGAACAGTTGTGCTCCGCGATAGGAGGTGATGGTCGAGATGCCCATCTTCGACAGGATCTTGAGCAGGCCCTTGGTGATGCCTTTACGGTAGTTCTTGAACACCTCGTAGAGATCGCCCAGCACTTCACCGGTACGGATCAGGTCGCCCAGCACTTCGTAGGCCAGGAACGGATAAACGGCAGAGGCGCCGAAACCGATCAACACGGCGAAGTGGTGCGGATCGCGAGCGGTCGCAGTTTCCACCAGGATGTTGGAATCGCAACGCAGGCCTTTTTCGGTCAGACGGTGGTGCACCGCACCGGTGGCCAGGGAAGCGTGGATCGGCAACTTGCCCGGGGCGATGTGACGGTCACTCAGCACGACCTGGGTACGACCGGCGCGCACGGCTTCTTCAGCCTGATCGGCCACGTTGCGGATCGCCGCTTCCAGACCGACGCTTTCGTCGTAGTTGAGGTCGATGATCGCACGCTCGAAGCCCGGACGATCGAGGTTCATCAGCGAGCGCCACTTGGCCGGAGAAATGACCGGCGAGCTGAGGATCACGCGCGAAGCGTGTTCCGGCGACTCCTGGAAGATGTTGCGCTCGGCACCGAGGCAGATCTCCAGCGACATGACGATGGCTTCACGCAGCGGGTCGATCGGCGGGTTGGTGACCTGGGCGAACTGCTGGCGGAAATAGTCGTACGGCGTGCGCACGCGCTGGGACAGCACGGCCATCGGCGTATCGTCGCCCATCGAGCCCACGGCTTCGTAGCCCTGCTCGCCGAGCGGACGCAGCACCTGGTCGCGCTCTTCGAACGTGACCTGGTACATCTTCATGTATTGCTTGAGCTGATCGACGTCGTAGAACGCCGAACCGTGGTCGTTGTCTTCCATGGTCGCCTGGATGCGCAGGGCATTCTTGCGCAGCCATTGCTTGTACGGGTGACGGGACTTCAGACGGTTGTCGATCGCATCGGTGTCGAGGATCTGACCGGTTTCGGTGTCCACGGCAAAGATCTGGCCCGGGCCAACGCGGCCCTTGGCGATCACGTCTTCAGGCTGGTAGTTCCAGACGCCGATTTCCGAAGCCAGGGTGATGAAACCGTTCTTGGTGGTGACCCAACGCGCCGGACGCAGACCGTTACGGTCGAGCAGGCACACCGCGTAGCGACCGTCGGTCATTACCACGCCGGCCGGGCCGTCCCACGGTTCCATGTGCATCGAGTTGTATTCGTAGAACGCACGCAGATCCGGGTCCATGGTCTCGACGTTCTGCCACGCAGGCGGAATGATCATCCGCACGCCACGGAACAGGTCGATGCCACCGGTGACCATCAGCTCCAGCATGTTGTCCATGCTCGAGGAGTCGGAACCGACGCGGTTGACCAGCGGGCCGAGTTCTTCCAGGTCCATCAAGTCGTTGGTGAACTTGGTGCGACGAGCCACGGCCCAGTTGCGGTTGCCGGTGATGGTATTGATCTCGCCGTTGTGCGCCAGGAAGCGGAACGGTTGAGCCAGTGGCCATTTCGGCAAGGTGTTGGTGGAGAAGCGCTGGTGGAACACGCAAATCGAGGTTTGCAGGCGCTCATCGCTCAGGTCCGGATAGAAGGCGGTCAAGTCCGCCGGCATCATCAGGCCTTTGTAAATGATGGTCTTGTGGGAAAAGCTGCAGACGTAGTGGTCGGTGTCGGCGGCATTGGCCACGGACGAGCGACGACGGGAGGTGAACAGCTTGACGGCCATGTCCTGATCGCTCAGGCCTTCACCACCGATGAACACTTGCTCGATCTGCGGCAGGCGCTCAAGGGCGAGGCGACCGAGGACGCTGGTGTCGATCGGCACTTTGCGCCAGCCGACCAGTTGCAGACCGGCGGCCAGGATCTCGCGGTTCATGTTCTCGCGAGCGGCTTCGGCCTTGACCGGATCCTGGTTGAAGAAAACCATGCCCACAGCGTATTGCTTGGGCATTTCGACGCCGAAGGTTTCCTGGGCGATGGCTCGCAGGAACACGTCCGGCTTTTGAATCAGCAGACCGCAACCGTCACCGGTCTTGCCGTCGGCATTAATCCCACCGCGGTGGGTCATGCAGGTCAGGGCCTCGATGGCCGTTTGCAAAAGGGTATGACTGGGCTCGCCCTGCATATGGGCTATCAGGCCGAAACCGCAGTTATCCTTGAATTCATCTGGTTGGTACAGACCTGCTTTCATAGACACTTTCTCACCAGGCTGCTTCTCGCGAAGCAAATTTCTTTTCAATTCAACCACTTACCAACCGCGCCGAACGTACGCCAGCTTTGCGGGGGCAAAAGGGAGGTCATTGTACACACCGACACAGAGGCTCACAAATTTGACGACGAAATGTCGCAAATCTATGTCGCATTTGTGAAAGGTTTAAAGCGATCTGCTGTGCTAGTCAAAACTTTTTTTAATTCTGACCGCAACGACTCAAAGACTACTGTGACGCAGACACCACAAGGCACGCAGCCCGGAAGGTTGCGCGCACTTGTAGAAATTTTGAGGTGCTTGGAGAGGCGGCCTGGGTAAGGCCGCCGAATCTTCAGCGAGTTGTTGCCAGTTCCTGTTGGACGCTGGCGACAGTGCGAGGCCAAGGTTTACCAGCCTGAACCTTCGCTGGCAAGGCCTTGATGGCGGAAACGGCTGCATCACGATTGGCGAAGTTGCCGTAGGTGATCACGTAGAGCGGCTTGCCATTGAGGACTTTCTTGAAATAACGGTACTCGCCGCCCTGCTCCTTGACGAAGCTTTGTGCGGCGGTTTCGGAGCTGGTGCCGAGGATTTGCACTACATAGTTACCCGGTGCCTGACCGGCGTACCAGGTGCCGCCAGCGGCCTTGGCCGCCGGAGCCGGTTTCTCGGCAGGCTTGGCCGCCGCGGCAACGACTGGCTTGGCTGGCGCTGGTGCAGGCTTGGCCACTGGAGCAGGCGCTGGTACAGGCGCTGGCTTGGCGGTGGCGACCTGAGTCGGCGCAGGCGTCGGCTTGGCCGCTGGTGTCGGCGCAGGGCCGGCAGGAACGCCCACAGGCGGCGCAGTGGTGGTCACGGTCGGCGGAGTGGCGCTGGAGCCTTCAACCGGCACGCCGTCGTCACCTTCGGTAATGCCACCTGCCGCTTCAGCCAGCGGACCGCGCATTACCGGTTGCGAGTTACCGACCAACGGCAATGGCATCGGCTGCGTGTTGCCAGCGAATTCTACGGCCGGAGCGCCGCCATTCGCTGTTGGCTGACCCTGGCCAAGCGGCAGTTGCGCCTGTTCATTGGCCGGCGCACCGGCGGTCGGTGCCTTGTTGCGACCTGGAATCAACCAGGCGGCAGCTACCGCGACCACGACCACGGCGGAAATCGCCAACACGTGTTTCTTCGGCATATTGAACCCCATTTTTGGACGCTTGACCGCTGAGCGGCTGGCGATCATGGCTTCGATCATTGCATCGCGGGCGACCTGATTGATGCTGCCAGGCCAACCTTCGGAGCTTTCGTGAATATCAGAGATCTGATCCGCGGTGAAAAGTTCGATACCGCGACCAGCGCCTTCGAGCCGCTGCTCCAGATATTCGCGGGTTTCCTCTTCGGTGTAGGGCTGCAGCTCGATGACGTGGAAACGCTCTTCCTCGAGATGCAAAGCCTCAAGCTGAGCAATCAGCGAGGTCTCACCGAACAGGAACACATGCGGGCGGCCTTCCGGCGCACCGGCAGCCAGGACCATCAGAGCCTCAAGGGCGGACTCGTCGAGTTGTTCGGCGTCATCGACCAGCAGATAGACTTCCTGCCCGGTCAGTGCAAGCTGCACCACCTGGGCCAGAATAGCGTCGGCATCAGCCTGGCCGACGTTCAACGCCTGGGCCACCAGACGCAATACCCCGGCCGCATCGCTGGCGCCGCGGGCAGAAACCACCACGCTTTGTACCGATTGCTTGTTGGTGCTGGCGACCAGAGCCTGACGCAACAGGGTCTTGCCACTGCCTTCTGGGCCAGTGACCACCAGCAGCAACTGACTGTAACGGGCCAGGTGATGCAGTTGTCCCAGCACAGGTTTGCGCTGGGCCGGGAAAAATTTGAAGCCAGGCACCCGTGGAGCAAAAGGGTCATGACTCAACTGGTAATGGCCGAGGAAGGCCTCGTCGGCATGCAAACTAGTCATTGTGTTCTTATTAACCTTTAAGCTGAGCCAGGGCGCGGTAGTCTGCCCCCAGCGTGGCCTGTAGAACCTCTTTCGGATAATCGTCGGTCACCACCGCTTCACCCATGTGGCGCAGCAGCACCAGGCGTAAACGACCGTCGATCACTTTTTTGTCAATGGACATATGTTCGAGGAAATCGGCTTCTGTCATTTCTTCTGGCGGAACGACCGGCAGCCCCGCACGCTGGAACAGACGAATGCCGCGATCGCGTTCCTGCTCGCTGATCCAGCCCAGCCGCGTGGACATTTCCAGCGCCATTACGGTGCCAGCAGCCACTGCCTCACCATGAAGCCACACACCATAGCCCATGTGGGTTTCAATGGCGTGGCCAAAAGTGTGGCCCAGGTTCAGGGTGGCACGAACGCCTGTCTCTTTCTCATCGGCACCGACCACTGCCGCCTTGGCCGCACAGGAACGCTCGATGGCATAGGTCAGGGCTTGCTGGTCCAGATTGCGCAGGCGATCGACGTTGTCTTCGAGCCAGGTCAGGAACGGCTCATCACAGATCAGCCCGTACTTGATGACTTCGGCCAGCCCGGCGGACAACTCGCGCGCCGGCAGGGTATTGAGGCTGGCGGTATCGATCAGCACCACGTTCGGCTGATAGAAGGCGCCGACCATGTTCTTGCCCAGCGGATGGTTGATCCCGGTCTTGCCGCCCACCGAGGAGTCGACTTGCGACAGCAGCGTGGTCGGAACCTGGATGAAATCGACGCCGCGCTGGTAGCAGGCGGCGGCAAAGCCGGCCATGTCACCGATCACACCGCCGCCAAGGGCGATCACCGTGGTGCGGCGGTCATGCCGGGCGGTCAGCAGACCGTCGAAAATCAGTTGCAGGGTTTCCCAGGTCTTGAAGGCTTCGCCGTCGGGCAGTACCACGGAAATCACCGAGAACTGCGCCAGGCTGCGGGTCAGACGCTCGAGATAGAGCGGCGCAACAGTCTCGTTGGAGATGATCGCTACTTGCCGTCCGCGAATGTGCGGGGCCAGCAGCTCGGGCTGATCCAACAAACCTTCGCCAATATGAATCGGGTAGCTGCGCTCGCCTAGATCGACCTTGAGTGTCTGCATGTGTCCCCACAGTGAAGATGGAATCAGGCGTACTGCCTTGAGTTAACGAATATCCACGGCCTCTGCTGGTGTGACGCCGTTCGGTAGCCATCCGCCACAACCTCGAACGGTCATGGCGGGACGCCGAGGATAGCGCATTTCGCGCGGCGCTTTAACGGGGTGGCAACTGCTGCAGACGCTCTAGAATGTCGAGTACGACCATTCGTGGCGGTCGCTCATCGGTTTCGACCACCAGGTCGGCAATTTCCCGATAAAGCGGATCGCGGATCGCCAGCAGATCCCGCAGGGTCTTGGCCGGATCGGCGGTGCGCAGCAATGGCCGATTACGGTCGCGGGACGTGCGGCCGACCTGCTGCTCGACTGACGCATGCAGATAAACCACCCGCCCACCGGCATGCAGTGCCCGACGATTGGCTTCGCGCATGACCGCGCCCCCGCCTGTCGCCAGCACCACACCGTCGCAATCGCACAGCTCGGCAATCATTGCCTGCTCGCGATCACGAAAACCCGGTTCGCCTTCCTTATCGAAGATCCAAGGGATATTGGCGCCCGTGCGCAATTCAATTTCCTTATCGGAATCTTTGAATGGCAGACGCAGCTCTTTGGCCAGCAACCGGCCGATGGTGCTTTTTCCAGCACCCATCGGTCCAACAAGAATCAAATTTCGCACAGAATCAATGACTCACAGCAATCGCCCGATTATTCATGATACGCGGAGTGAGGAATACCAACAGCTCGGATTTTTTCTCCGAAACCACATCACGCCGGAAAAGGCGGCCAAGATACGGCACATCGCCAAGAAATGGCACCTTATCTACAACCTTGCTTTGAGTATTTGAGAAAACACCACCAATGACGATGGTCTCGCCATCGTTGACCAGGACCTTGGCGTTGACTTCGTTTTTCTTGATGGGGGGTACATCCTGAACCTTGTTCAGGTAGTCCGGTTCGTCCTTGGTCACTTTGACTTCCATGATGATCCGGTTGTCGGGCGTGATCTGCGGTGTCACTTCCAGCGACAGCGAAGCCTCCTTGAACGACACCGAAGTCGCGCCGCTGGAACTGGCTTCCTGATAGGGAATCTCCGTGCCCTTGAGGATTTTGGCGGTCTCCTTGTCGGACGTGACCACCTTGGGCTGGGAGACGATTTCCCCGTTGCCGGTTTTCTCCATGGCCGTCAGCTCCAGGTCCAGCAAGACGTTATCGGTGATGAAGGCGATGCCGATTCCCGAGGTGTTGTTGGCTACGCCCATGTCGACGAACGGTGAGTTGGTGCTGGTACTGCCGGGCGTGCCAATGGTCGATGACCCATTGAGTCCATTGCTGACGCCGGAGGTGTTCCAGTTGCCCTTGTTCTGTATCGAGCCACCCCAGCGCACCCCGAGGCTTTTGTCATAGTCGACGTTAGCTTCGACAATGCGCGCCTCGATCATCACCTGACGCACAGGGATATCCAGCTGCGTGACGATCCTGCGCAGCTCATCCAGCCGGTCCTGGGTCTGATAGGCAATGATGTTGTTGGTGCGTTCATCGACGGTGATTGATCCCCGTTCGTCGGGTTTCGCTTCGGCACTGGTCACCGACTGGAAGAGCTTGGCGATATCCGCCGCCTTGGCGTAATTGACCTGCAACAGCTCCCGACGCAACGGCGCCAGATCGGCAATCTGCTTCTGCGATTCGAGCTCCTGACGCTCACGGGCAGCAATTTCATCGGCCGGCGCAACCAGCAGGACATTGCCGACCTTGCGCTTGTCCAGCCCCTTGGTTTTCAGCACCAGATCCAGCGCTTGATCCCACGGTACGTTCTGCAAGCGCAGGGTAATTCCCCCCTGGACCGTGTCGCTGGCCACCAGATTGAGGTTGGTGAAATCGGCGATCAGTTGCAGCACCGAGCGCACATCGATGTCCTGGAAGTTCAGCGATAGCTTCTCGCCGCTGTAGGCCTGTTGCCCGGCATTGCGTTTTTGCAGTTCATCGACCGTCGCCGGGCGAACGCTGACCGTGAGCTTATTGTCGGTCTGATAGGTCGAGTAATCGAACGTGCCGCCGGGTTCAATGCTGATGGTGGCTCGATCGCCGCTCGCGCTGGCATTGACGAACTGCACGGGCGTGGCGAAATCCTTCACATCCAGGCGCACGCGCAATCGCTCGGGCAATAAGGTCTTGGCAAATCCGACGATGATCCTGCCTTCGCGCTCTTGTATGTCGGGCGCAATCGATGGATCCGACAAGTCGATCACCACGTTGCCTTCGCCCTGGGCTCCCCGCTGGAAATCCACACCCCGAATGGCCTTGCCTGCCGTCGCGACGGCTCGTGCCGGAACCGGCGTTGCAGCGGCTGCGGGCTTGGATGTCGACGGTTTGACTCCCTGCCCGACAACAACCAGCAGATTGTTACCTTCTATTCGCGAGTCGTACGGGGCCGGCTGGGTCAGGTTGATGATCAATCGCGTACGGTCCCGGGCTTCCACCACCGTCGCACTTCGGGCATTTCCACTGCCCAGATCGTGAGTCTTGCTCGCCAGCTGACTGGCGACACCCGGCAAATCCAGGGCAATCCGGGCTGGCGAATCCGTCGTGTAGCCGTGGGGCACCGGGGGCGGCGCATCGAACGACAACTTCAACTCGACACGGTCACCCGGCAGCGCTGCGACATCCAGCGCCTTGAGATTGGCCGCTTGTACCATCGGCGACAACAACGCTATCCATAGCGAAAGGCCGACGGTGGAAAGAATCCTGTTCATTATTGGAGTTCCACTATGAGTGCTCTTTCAAAGGGATGGTCCGGGGACGCTCCAGCCACGCACCCTGACCATCGGGGACAATTTCAACCATATCGACTTGAGAGCCACTGATCGCAACGATCCGTCCGTGGTTACGCCCCAGGTAATCGCCGACTTTCAGCCGGTGCACCCCACCCGCCCCGCGCAGCAGGGCATAGGAGCCCGTTGCATTGGAAAGGGTGCCGACCATTTCAAACTGCTCGATGTTGAAGCCTTCGAGGTATTGTTTGACCCGACCCGGGTCGGGCTTGACGTTACCCGAACCCCGCCGCCGGGCCGCCAGATCGGTGCTGATCTGCGGCGAAAACGGGCTGCGCAGATTCGCCGCGTTGTAAGTGAATGCAGGGTAAGACTGGAATACTGGCGTTGGTTCAATCTTCCCCGGCCCGTGCAGGCGCATTTCGTTCATGTACGCGTCCAGATCGGTGTAGTCATCCCCCCCGCCACAACCGGACAGGGCAGACAGCAATACCACCACCGAAAAACTACGTGCCGGGCTCATTGATGCTGTCCCTTGTCGTTGTAGCGGTAGGTCTTGGCGAGGATGGTCAAGCGCAGTTTCGGACCACCCTCAGGGCTGACAGGAGCCAGATCGAAATCGTGCAAGGTAACGATTCGCGGCAACCCGGCCACACCACTGACGAAGGTGGCCAGGTCGTGGTAATCCCCGGTGACCGTGATCTGGATCGGCAGCTCGATGTAGAACGGCTGGGCCACCTCCGGCAGCAACTTGATCTCTTCGAACTCCAGGCCACTGCCGAGGCCCGTACGCGTGATGTCTTCGAGCAAGCCGGGCACTTCCGTATCACTGGGCAGTTGCCGCAACAGCACGACGAAGGTGTTCTCCATCTCTTTCAACTGCCGGGTATAGAGATCCAGGTTCGCCGCCATGCGGGCCTTGCTGGCGAACTGCTCCTTGAGTGTCGACTCTTCCTCGCGCTTGAGATCGAGCTGGCTCACAAGGTCGCGGGTGGAAAAGTTATAGCCAAAGGCCAGCACCAGAAGCACGAGCAAAGCAGCCACCAGACACTTGATCGCCAGCGGCCAGGCGCCCATGTTGCTGGTATCCAGATCATTGATGTCGATCTTGCGCAGCCCTTCGAACCATTCGGACAGACTCATTTGCCCCCCTCCGGTGTTGCGGGTTGAGTCTGGCGGACGGTCAACTGGAAGACGTTTGCCTGCTCCAACTGGCCGGCAGCCGTGGCCTTGACTTCGCTCAGGCTCGGCGCCTCGAACCAGTCTGATGCCTCGAGGTTGCGCATCAATTCTGAAACGCGGTTGTTGGATTGCGCGGCACCGGTGATGGACAAAGTCTTTGCGGTCATTCTCACTTCGGTGAAATACACGCCGTCGGGCAGGGCTCGCGCCAACTGGTCAAATATTCGCCCGCTGATTTGGCGATTGCCTTGCAGGCCCTGGATGACACCCATGCGCTCGACCAATTGCTGACGGCGCGCCTTGAGATCATTGATCTGGCTGATTCGCTCATCGACCACGGCGACTTGCTTGCCGATGTAATCGTTACGGGCGACTTGCTGGTCGATGGCACCGCTAATGACCTGGTTCGCAACCAGCACCGCCCCCATCGCGCCCACCATTGCCGCCACCAGGGCCAGCAGGAAGCGCTTGCGGCGGACTTCACGTCGCTCCTCGCGCCAGGGTAAAAGGTTGATCCGTGCCATCAGTCGAAGCTCCTGAGGGCCAGACCGCAGGCGATCATCAACGCCGGGGCATCACTCGCCAGGGCAGCGCCATTGACCTTGCTGCCCAGAGTCATTTCGCAAAACGGGTTCGCGACCTGGGTCGGCGTGCCCAATTGCTGCTCGATCAAACGGTCCAGCCCCGGGATCGACGCCGTACCGCCGGCCAGCAGGACATGATCGACGGCGCTGTACTGGCCGGAAGCCAGGAAGAAGTGCAACGAGCGCGATACCTGCTGCACCAGCGCCTCTCGAAACGGCTGCAAGACCTCAGCGGCATAGTCATCCGGCAACCCGCCCTTCTTTTGCGCCAGCCCCGCCTGCTCGAGCGTCAGGCCGTAGCGACGCTGGATTTCCTCGGTCAGTTGCCGACCGCCGAACAGTTGTTCGCGAGTGTAGATAATCCGCCCGTTGTGCAGCACGCTCAGGGTGGTCATGGTGGCGCCGATGTCCACCACTGCGACCGTCAAAGGTTTCTCGGAAACCGCGAGTCGACTGGTCAGAAGTTCGAATGAACGCTCCAGCGCGTAGGCCTCGACATCGACCACGCGGGCGGTCAGCCCCGCCAGGGCCAGGGCGGCCTCGCGGACTTCGACGTTTTCCTTGCGACAAGCGGCGAGCAGCACGTTGACGCGCTCAGGATTACGCCCGGAGGTGCCCTGGACTTCAAAGTCGATCGCGACTTCGTCCAGGGGATAAGGAATGTACTGGTCAGCCTCGATTTTCAGCTGGCTTTCCATTTCGTCTTCGCAAAGACCGGCATCCATCTCGATGGTCTTGGTGATCACCGCTGAGCCCGCCACGGCCACGGCCACGTTCTTGAGGGCGGTTCTGGCCTTGGCCAGCGCGCGAGTGAGGGCCAGCCCCACACCTTCGAGCTCGGCGATATTCTTTTCGATCACCGCGCCGACCGGCAATGGTTCGACCGCATAGGCCTCGACCCGGTAGCGCTCACCCTGACGGCTCAACTCAAGAAGTTTCACCGAGGTGGAACTGATGTCGATTCCCAGCAGCGTATTGGATTTTTTCTTGAAGAGTCCTGGCACTACCAATTCCCTATGACTTTCCGTGAGTTACGGACTCTGCAATGTCCATTGCGTTCAATCCACCCGTCTTGACAGCAGCGCCAGCCACGCTCCCGATCAGAAAAATGCTTATAATGCCCAGCGTTTTTTTCCGCTTTTTGCTCAAGCGCGGGTCGTTCTCGTTTAGCCTGAACCCTGTTGCCCAATTCATTTTTTACCCTGGATATCCAAAAGCCTTGATTCGTCTGCTGAAGTTTTTCGGTTGGTCCATCGTCGCGGTTTTCTGCGGACTCCTTCTGGGTCTGAGCGGGGCGTACCTTTACCTTAGTCCCGGACTACCGTCCGTGGAGGCGCTGAGAAGCATCCAGTTGCAGATCCCTTTGCGGGTCTACAGCAGCGATAACAAGTTGATCGCAGAATTTGGCGAAATGCGCCGTACACCGATCCGTTTCGCCGACATTCCCCCCAATTTCATCAATGCGTTACTAAGTGCTGAAGACGACAATTTCGCCAACCACTACGGCGTCGATCCGAGCAGCCTGATGCGTGCCGCGACCCAACTGGTCAAAAGCGGACACATCCAGTCCGGCGGCAGCACGATCACCATGCAGGTGGCGAAGAACTTCTTCCTGACCAGCGAACGCAGCTTTTCACGCAAGACCACCGAGATCCTGCTGGCCCTGCAGATCGAACAGCAGCTGACCAAGGACGAGATCCTCGAGCTGTACGTCAACAAGATCTATCTGGGTAACCGCGCCTACGGCATCGAGGCGGCGGCGCAGGTCTATTACGGCAAATCGATTCGCGATGTCAGCCTGGCGCAGATGGCGATGATCGCCGGCCTGCCCAAGGCGCCGTCGCGCTTCAACCCGCTGGCCAACCCGGCGCGCAGCAAGGAGCGTCGCGACTGGATCCTGGGGCGCATGTACAAGCTCGGAAAAATCAGCGAGGCCGACTACACCACTGCAGTCAACGAGCCACTGAACGCCAGCTATCACGTGCCGACCCCGGAAGTGAACGCCCCGTACATCGCCGAAATGGCCCGTGCCGAAATGGTCGGGCGTTACGGTAGCGACGCGTATACCGAAGGCTTCCGCGTCACGACCACGGTACCGAGCGACCTCCAGGAGCTGGCCAACACCGCGGTCCACGAAGGCCTGATGACCTACGATCAGCGTCACGGCTATCGCGGGCCAGAGTCGCGGCTGCCGGGCAAGACCCGCGAGGCCTGGGCAACCGAGCTGACCAAACAACGCATCATCAGCGGCCTGGAACCGGCCATCGTGACCCAGGTCGACAAGACCGGCCTGCAGGTGCTGACCCGCACCGGCCAGGAACACGTGAACTGGGACACCATGAAGTGGGCCCGGCCGTTCCTGAACACCAACAGCATGGGCGCCAACCCAAAACAACCGTCGGACGTGGCCCAGGTCGGCGATCTGATTCGCGTGCAGCGTCAGCCGGACAATTCGCTGAAGTTCAGCCAGATCCCGCAGGCCCAGGGCGCCCTGGTGTCCCTGGACCCGCAGAACGGCGCCATTCGTTCGCTGGTGGGCGGCTTCGCCTTCGAACAGAGCAACTACAACCGCGCATTGCAGGCCAAGCGCCAGCCGGGCTCGAGCTTCAAACCGTTCGTCTACGCCGCCGCACTGGATAGCGGCTACACCGCCTCCAGCCTGGTGAACGACGCACCGATCGTGTTCGTCGACGAGTACCTGGACAAGGTCTGGCGCCCGAAGAACGACACCAACACCTTCCTCGGCCCGATTCGCCTGCGTGAAGCGCTGTACAAGTCGCGCAACCTGGTGTCGATCCGCTTGCTGCAAGCGATGGGCGTCGGCAAGACCATCGACTACATCACGCGCTTCGGTTTCAACAAACAGGACTTGCCACCCAACCTGTCCCTGGCGCTGGGCACCGCGACCCTGACGCCGATGGAAATCGCCACCGGCTGGAGCGCCTTCGCCAACGGCGGCTACAAGATCACCCCGTACATCATCGACAAGATCGAAAGCCGCAACGGCGACACACTGTTCGTCGCCAACCCGCCGAGCGTGCCTCAGGGCGGCGCTGCCAGCGATGGCATTGCCGTGCCAGCCGCCCAAGCCTTCACGGTCAACGCAACGCCGGGCGAGGCACCGGGCACTACGCCGACACCACAAGCACCCGCCGTGGCCGAACGCATCGTTGATGGGCGCACCACGTACATCCTCAACAGCATGCTTGAGGATGTGATCAAGCTCGGCACCGGTCGCCGCGCGCTCGCCCTGGGCCGCCCTGACATTGCCGGCAAGACCGGTACGACCAACGAATCCAAGGACGCCTGGTTCTCCGGCTACAACGCCGATTACGTGACGACCGTGTGGACCGGCTTCGATCAACCGGAAAGCCTGGGTCGCAAGGAATTCGGCGGCACCGTCGCGCTGCCGATCTGGATGAACTACATGGGCGCCGCGCTCAAAGGCAAACCACCGCATACTCAACCGGAGCCCGAAGGCATCCTCAGCCTGCGAGTCGATCCGATCAGCGGTCGCGCGGCCAGCCCAGGCACCCCGGGGGCCTACTTTGAACTGTTCAAGGTCGAAGATACGCCACCGTCCGGGAACGAGCTGGGCAACGGTCTGGCACCTGGCAGCCCGCTACCGGCGGATGAACAGGCGCCGATCGATTTGTTCTGATTGCAGGACCAACATAAAGCCCCGCTCTTCTGTAGAAGGCGGGGCTTTTTTGCATCCGGGTTTCCTGTCATATCGCCATCGCGAGCAAGCTCGCTCCCACAGGGGTACGCATTCCAATGTGGGAGCGGGCTTGCTCGCGAAGAGGCCATCAGAAACCCCACAAAACCTTCAGGCACAAAAAAGCCCCGACTCTCACAAGCCGGGGCTTTTCGTTGAAGCGCTACAACGGCTTAGCCGTTGAACACGTCATCCACGCTTTTGAGCGGGTAGTTCTTCGGATACGGCAGGGTCGCCACGCCGGTCTCGATGGCAGCTTTGGCCACGGCATCGGAGATCAGGGTGATCAGACGGGCATCCATTGGCTTCGGAATGATGTACTCACGACCGAATTCCAGCTTGATGCCGCCGTAGGCGTCGCACACTTCCTGAGGTACCGGCAGCTTGGCCAGTTCACGCAGGGCGTTGGCCGCAGCCACTTTCATTTCTTCGTTGATGCGCTTGGCGCGAACGTCCAGGGCACCGCGGAAGATGAACGGGAAGCCCAGTACGTTGTTGACCTGGTTCGGGTAGTCGGAACGACCGGTGGCCATGATCACGTCGCTACGGGTAGCGTGCGCCAGCTCCGGGGAGATTTCCGGATCAGGGTTCGAGCAGGCGAACACGATCGGGTTAGGCGCCATCGACAGCAGGCCTTCAGCACTCAGCAGGTTCGGGCCGGACAGACCAACGAACACATCAGCGCCTTGCAGGGCGTCAGCCAGGGTGCGCTTGTCGGTCGCGTGAGCGAACACCGCCTTGTACTGGTTCAGGTCGTCACGGCCGGAGTGGATCACGCCGGTGCGGTCGACCATGTAGATGTTTTCGATGTTGGCGCCCATGCTCACCAGCAACTTCATGCAGGAGATGGCGGCAGCGCCGGCACCCAGGCAGACGATCTTGGCTTCCGGCAGGGTTTTGCCAGCGATTTCCAGGGCGTTGATCATGCCGGCGGCGGTCACGATAGCGGTGCCGTGCTGGTCATCGTGGAATACCGGAATATCGCACTGCTCGATCAGAGCGCGCTCGATTTCAAAGCACTCTGGTGCCTTGATGTCTTCCAGGTTGATGCCACCGAAGGTGATGGAGATGCGCTTGACGGTGTCGATGAAGGCTTGCGGGCTTTCGGAGTCGACTTCGATGTCGAAAACGTCGATGCCGGCGAAGCGCTTGAACAGTACGCCTTTGCCTTCCATCACTGGCTTGGAAGCCAATGGGCCGAGGTTACCCAGACCGAGAATCGCGGTGCCATCGGAAATGACTGCAACCAGGTTGCCTTTGCCGGTGTACTTGTAGGCCAGTTCAGGATCGCGGGCGATCTCGCGTACTGGTTCGGCTACGCCCGGGCTGTAGGCCAGCGACAGGTCGCGAGCGGTAGCAGTGGCCTTGGTGAGCTCGACACTCAGCTTCCCTGGACGAGGATTGGCGTGATATTCGAGAGCGGCAGTTTTCAGATCAGACATTTTGGCATTCCGCTTTTTACTGTTGGACAGACTGGTCAGCGAGGATACGCGCCTCGCAAAGTCCCCACAAGACTGACTGGTCACCCCTGTCAAGCGCCCGGCCCTACGACTTTGGGCCAAGAGCCACGGCAGACAAGGGTTAGACTGTTCACAATCAGCGCAAAAAATGTCTACAATTTTTTATCACTGCACGACTTGAAACATCGCCGGGTCGGTCAAGGGCAACATCCAGCGCGCCTGACCTTCTTTCAGTCCGCCACGTCGCGAACGATCCAGCACCCAACCGCGCGCCTCGATCTGCTTGCCTTCGAGCCTTTCCAGCAAGGCCGTATCAAACCGCCCCAGCAGATTGGGTGCAACGCGCAATACAACCGAATCCTGTAACTCGATCCAAACCCCGCCGCGATTGCGTTGAACCTTGCTCACACGACCGCTGAGCACGGCGAAACCGGAAGTGCTGATCTGCTCCGCCTTCAGTACAGGCGACTGGCGCCATACACCGAGCCCGGCCTGTCGAGCGCTGGTTTCTGCAGCTTGCTGACAGGCGACCAGATCGACATTTGGCGCCACGGCCACCTGAAAACCCAGGCCTTCGGCGAGCATTTGCGCTTCGAGGTTGACGCCATTGGCACCGTAGACATGAGCCAGGGTGCGGCCGTAATGGTCCTTGCCTTCTTTGCCAGGCAGCAAACCAACCTGCCCGTCGCTAGCCGCCACCAGGGCTTCGAGTCGCTTGCGCGCGACCACGGCGAACGGTTCGTCGGAACGGCCATTCTTGCCCAGCTCCGGCGTGTTCAAGCCGATCATGCGCACACTGCGGCCATCGCTCAGGCGCAGGGTGTCGCCGTCCACCACCCGCTGCACCGCGACGGGCGCCAGGCCGCTGGGTGCCGGGCAAAATGCCTGGGCGCCGGATAGCCAAATCGCGGACATAAAAAAGGCGCCCGCGAGGGACGCCTTTTTCATCAGCATGGAAAAACCGCAACGGCTTCCCAAGTTGATTGGCCTTAGGCCTTTTTCGCGCCGAAAGCACCGAAACGGTCGGCGAAGCGCTGTACGCGGCCGCCAGTGTCCAGAGTCTTCTGCTTACCGGTGTAGAACGGGTGGCATTCGTTGCAAACGTCGATCGCCAGGGCTTTGCCGAAGGTCGAACGGGTTTCGAACTTGTTGCCGCAGCTGCAGGTAACAGCAACTGCTGGGTATTCTGGATGGATATCAGCTTTCATGGTGTCTTCCTCAGGCTAGCGTGCCGCCACCCAACACTATTGTTGAATACCGCACGTAATTAGGCCGCGGATTCTACCAGACAATGCCAATCACGCAAGCTGTCCCTGAGACCGACCGTCTGCTAGGCTCCCGGCCCAATACGCGATCCCTGTGGGAGCGAGCTTGCTCGCGATGAGGGTGTGTCATTCGGCATATGCGTTGCCTGACACGGCGCTATCGCGAGCAAGCTCGCTCCCACAGGGGGACATGCAACCCCGCTTTTATCTTCCGCTGATCGAGATCCCCCGCGTGCCCGACGCCATTTTGCGCCTCGCCCTGCCTTCGCCGCTGCGCCGCCTGTTCGACTACCGCGCTCCGGCCGGTATCCTGCGCGCCCAGTTGCACCCCGGCATGCGCCTGCGGGTACCGTTCGGCCGACGGGAGATGATCGGTATTCTGGTGGAAGTCACCGACACCAGCGAAGTGCCGGTCGAGAAACTCAAGCCGGCCCTGGCCCTGCTCGACGCTACGCCACCGCTGCCGCCCGCGCTGTTCAAGCTGTGCCTGTGGACGTCCCAGTATTACCAGCACAGCCTCGGCGACACCTTGAGCTGGGCGCTGCCGGTTTTGCTGCGCCAGGGTGAATTAGCCGAAGCACGCCAGGAGCGCTTCTGGTCCGCCGCCCCTGGGGCCAGCCTCGACGATCCGCGCATCGCCCGCGCCCCGCGCCAGCGTGAAGCCCTGGCCACGCTGGCCCAACATCCCCATGGCGTCGCCCATCAATTGCTGAGCAAACTGATGCTGAGCAAGGACAGCCTGGATTTGCTGCTGGCCAAGGACCTGGTGCAGGTCGAGATCCGCCGGCACGCCCCGGGCGCACGCCACGAACACTGGCTGGCGCAACCGGAACTCCCCCTAAACCCGGAGCAGCGCGCCGCCTATGAGGCGATTCGCGCCGGCTTCGACAGTTATCACGCGTTCCTGCTGGCCGGCGTCACCGGCAGCGGCAAGACCGAAGTCTATCTGCAGTTGATCCGTGAAACCCTCGAGGCTGGCAAGCAGGCGCTGGTGCTGATCCCGGAAATCAACCTCGGCCCGCAGACCCTGGCGCGCTTCGAACAGCGTTTCAATGCCCGTATCGCGCTGATCCATTCGGCGGTCAATGACCGCGAACGCCTCGAGGCCTGGCTGGCCGCGCGGGACGGTGAGGCCGACATCATTATCGGCACCCGCTCGGCCCTGTTCACACCGATGAAGAACCCCGGCCTGATCATCATCGACGAAGAGCACGACGGCTCCTATAAACAGCAGGAAGGTTTGCGCTACCACGCCCGTGATCTGGCATTGGTGCGAGCGCGACAGGAAAACATCCCGATTGTCCTCGGTTCCGCCACCCCTTCGCTGGAAAGCCTGCACAACGCCTACACCGGCCGCTACGGGCTACTGCGCTTGAACGAGCGAGCCGGCGGCGCCAAACAGCCGCGCTTCCTGCGTCTGGACGTGAAAAGCCGCCCGCTGGACAGCGGCATTTCCGGGCCGATGCAACAAGCCATCGGCCAGACTCTGGCCGCCGGACAGCAAGTCCTGGTGTTCCTCAACCGCCGCGGCTTCGCCCCGACCCTGCTGTGTCATGACTGTGGCTGGATGTCCGAGTGCCAGCGCTGTGACGCGCGAATGACCGTGCACCAGCGTTACGGCGAGTTGCGCTGCCACCATTGCGGCTACGTCGAACGCGTGCCGCGCCAGTGCCCGAAGTGCAACAAGGTCGATCTGCGCCCCGTTGGCGCCGGCACCGAACGGGCCGAGGAGCGCCTGGCGATTCTGTTCCCGGACTATCCGGTGCTGCGGGTCGACCGCGACAGCACATCGCGCAAGGATGCGATGAACCAGTTGTTCGCGACCATTCAAAAAGGCCAGCCGTGCATCCTGATCGGCACGCAGATGCTTGCCAAAGGTCACCACTTTCCACGGGTGACGCTGGTGTCGATCCTCGACGCCGACGGCGGCCTGTTCTCCGGCGACTTCCGCGCCAGCGAGCGCATGGCTCAATTGATCGTGCAGGTCGCCGGCCGCGCAGGTCGCGCCGAAGAGCCGGGCAAGGTGATTATCCAGACGCACCTGGCCGACCATCCGCTGCTGGTGCAATTGACCGAGCAAGGCTATTTCGCCTTTGCCGAACAGGCCTTGAGCGAACGCCGCTCGGCCGGTCTGCCGCCGTTTGCGCACCTGGCGCTGCTGCGGGCCGAGGCGCATAAACCGGGTCAGGCCGAAGGCTTCCTGGATGAGGCTTGCAGCGAGGCGGAGCGTTTGCTGGCCGAGCAGAATCTGACCGGGATCGAGTTATTGGGACCGGTCCCGGCACCGATGGAGCGCCGGGCCGGGCGTTATCGTGCACAGCTGTTGGTACAGGCTACGGCGCGAGCACCCTTGCATCGATTGCTGGCCAGTTGGTTGCTGGTGCTGGAGCAGATGCCGAGCGGGCGGGCGGTGCGTTGGTCCTTGGATGTTGATCCGGTCGATTTGTATTAATTTGGAGATTGCCATCGCGAGCAAGCTCGCTCCCACAGTGGTTCTCTGGTGGAACTAAATTTTGTATCCACCTCAAAACCTGTGGGAGCGGCGGTGCGACGATTCGACTTGCTCGCGAAGAGGCCCTAATTGTCACCACACATCCACATCCTGCCTGCTAAGGTTGGCAAGCCCGTCTTCGCAACGGATAATGCCCAGTTTTTCCACCAGCGCATGATGCGCCGCCGCGCCTGCGGTCGAAAGAGAAGACCATGAAAGACACCATTCGCCAGCTGATCCAACAAGCCATCACCCAACTCGTCAACGAAGGTGTGTTGCCTGAAGGCCTGTCGCCGGCGATCCAGGTGGAAAACTCCCGCGACAAGAAGAACGGCGATTTCGCCAGCAACATCGCCATGATGCTGGCCAAGCCCGCTGGCATGAAGCCCCGCGACCTGGCGGAAAAAATCATCGCCGCCCTGCCGGCTGACGAAAATGTCGCCAAGACCGAAATCGCCGGCCCGGGCTTCCTGAACTTCTTCCAGAACACCGACGCCCTGGCCGCACGCCTGGACGCGGCCCTGGCCGACACCCACATCGGCGTGCACAAGGCCGGCCCGGTGCAGCGCACCGTGGTCGACCTGTCGGCGCCGAACCTGGCCAAGGAGATGCACGTCGGTCACCTGCGTTCGACCATCATCGGCGACGGCGTGGCCCGCGTGCTGGAGTTCCTCGGCGACACCGTGATCCGTCAGAACCACGTCGGCGACTGGGGCACCCAGTTCGGCATGCTGATGGCTTACCTGCAGGAAAACCCGATCACCAGCGACGAGCTGTCGGACCTGGAGAACTTCTACCGCGCCGCCAAGCAACGCTTCGACGAATCCGAAGAGTTCGCCGACCGTGCCCGTGGCCTGGTGGTCAAGTTGCAGGCCGGCGACGCCGATTGCCTGGCCCTGTGGACCAAGTTCAAGGACATCTCGCTGTCCCACTGCCAGAAGATCTACGAACTGCTCAACGTTAAACTGACCATGGCCGACGTGATGGGCGAAAGCGCCTACAACGACGACCTGATCAACGTGGTCAACGACTTGAAGGCCGCAGGCATGCTGGTCGAGAGCAACGGCGCCCAGTGCGTGTTCCTCGACGAGTTCAAGAACGCCGACGGCGACCCGCTGCCGGTGATCATCGTCAAGGCTGACGGCGGCTACCTCTACGCCACCACCGACCTGGCGGCCGTGCGCTACCGCAGCGGCAAGCTCAAGGCCGATCGTGCGCTGTACTTCGTCGACCAGCGTCAGGCCCTGCACTTCCAGCAAGTGTTCGCCGTGGCGCGCAAGGCCGGTTTCGTGACCCATCCGATGGAAATGGAACACATGGGCTTCGGCACCATGAACGGCGCGGACGGTCGTCCGTTCAAAACCCGTGATGGCGGCACCGTGAAGCTAATCGACCTGCTGACCGAAGCCCAGGAGCGCGCCTACACCCTGGTCAAGGACAAGAACCCGGAACTTGCCGAAGCCGAGTTGCGCAACATCGCCAAGGTGGTGGGCATCGGCGCAGTGAAGTACGCCGACCTGTCCAAGCATCGCACCAGTGACTACAGCTTCAACTTCGACCTGATGCTCAACTTCGAAGGCAACACCGCACCGTACCTTCTGTACGCCTACACCCGCGTGGCCGGCGTGTTCCGCAAGCTCGGCAAGGACTTCAGTGAAGTCGACGGCCAGATCGTCCTCGAAGCGGCGCACGAACATGAACTGGCGGCGAAGCTCGCGCAGTTTGGCGAAATCCTGAACAACGTGTCCGAAAAAGGCACCCCGCACATCCTTTGCACTTACCTGTACGACGTCGCCGGCCTGTTCTCCAGCTTCTACGAGAACTGCCCGATCCTCGCCGCCGATACCCCGGCACAAATGCAGAGCCGCCTGCGCCTCGCCGCGCTGACCGGACGCACCCTCAAGCAAGGCCTGGAACTCTTGGGCCTGGAAACTCTGGAGCGTATGTAAGTTGGCTGCCAAGAAAAAACCTGCACCCAAGCGTGGCGCCAGCCGTTACCAAGCTCCTGCAAAGCAACCGATTCCGGGTTGGTTGTGGATGGTCATCGGCCTCACGGTCGGTGCCTTCCTTGTGTTTTTGATGAAACTGGAGCCGGGCAAGGGCAGCGACACGGTCAAGCGTGAAAAGGTCGAGCAACAGCAGAAAGCCAGCAAGATCGCCGAGGCCAACAAGACCCCGCCGAGCCCGACGCAACCGGTGAAGCCGAAGTACGACTTCTACACCTTGCTGCCGGAATCGGAAGTCATCGTGCCGCCGGATGCCGTGCCGGAAAAAACCCTGCCGACGCCGCAAGTGCCGGCCATCCCGACCACGCCGGTCACCCCGGCCGAAGCGGCGAAGATCGACACCGCACGGGCCCAGGCTGCCTTGGCCGGGATTACTCCGCCTCCTGCACCACCGGTCAAGGCTGCGCCTGTGACGAAGTTTTTCCTGCAGGCTGGCTCGTTCCGCAAAGAGACTGATGCGGACAAGGTGCGGGCGCAGATCATCCTGCTGGGCCAGGCCGTGGCGGTTGAGTCCGGCACGGTGAAAGACGAAACCTGGTATCGGGTATTGGTCGGACCGTTCAGCAACCGTGAGCAACTGACCACTGCGCAGAAGCAACTGGCTGGCGCAGGTTTCAGCAATCTGCTGTTACAACAACGCCAGAGCCGCTGATCGATTGCCCCAGACACCGCGTCATCGTTCTTCGCGAGCAAGCCCGCTCCCACATTCGACCGCATTCCAATGTGGGAGCGGGCTTGCTCGCGAAGGCGCCCTGGTAAACACCACAGACTCCATCTGACTCACACCGCTCGTCCCCCGCCGCGTCCTACAGTTGAAATCCTCTCCACCACCCCCATATGAATGGGCATAAGGCATTTTCGCCCCGCTGCGTGGAGACTCTTCCCTTGACCACCATCGTTTCAGTTCGCCGCCACGGCAAAGTCGTCATGGGCGGCGACGGCCAGGTTTCCCTTGGTAATACCGTGATGAAAGGCAACGCGAAAAAAGTTCGCCGCCTGTACCACGGTCAGGTCATCGCCGGTTTTGCCGGTGCCACCGCTGACGCCTTTACCCTCTTCGAACGCTTCGAAGGCCAGCTTGAAAAACACCAGGGTCACCTGGTGCGCGCCGCCGTCGAACTCGCCAAAGAATGGCGCACCGACCGTTCCCTGAGCCGCCTTGAAGCCATGCTCGCGGTCGCCAACAAGGACGCCTCCCTGATCATCACCGGCAACGGCGATGTGGTTGAGCCCGAAGACGGCCTGATCGCCATGGGTTCCGGTGGCGCCTACGCCCAGGCCGCGGCCAGCGCGCTGCTGAAAAAGACCGACCTGTCAGCCCGGGAAATCGTCGAAACCGCCCTCGGTATCGCCGGCGACATCTGTGTATTCACCAACCACACCCAGACCATTGAGGAGCAGGACTGCGCCGAGTAAGCCCGTGCAGCCATCGCACCACGGCTCATTCTTGCTTGAGGTCCACTGAATATTATGTCCATGACTCCCCGTGAAATCGTCCACGAACTCAACCGCCACATCATCGGCCAGGACGATGCCAAGCGCGCCGTCGCCATTGCCCTGCGCAACCGCTGGCGCCGCATGCAACTGCCCGAAGAGCTGCGCGTTGAAGTAACGCCAAAGAACATCCTGATGATTGGCCCGACCGGTGTCGGTAAAACCGAGATCGCCCGTCGCCTGGCCAAACTTGCCAATGCGCCGTTCATCAAGGTCGAAGCGACCAAGTTCACTGAAGTCGGCTATGTCGGCCGCGACGTCGAATCGATCATTCGTGACCTGGCCGATGCAGCGATCAAGCTGCTGCGCGAACAGGAAATCGTCAAGGTTCGCCACCGCGCCGAAGACGCCGCCGAAGAGCGCATCCTCGATGCACTGCTGCCACCGGCGCGCATGGGTTTCAGCAACGACGATGCCCCAACTGCCGATTCCAACACCCGCCAGCTGTTCCGCAAGCGCCTGCGTGAAGGTCAGCTGGATGACAAGGAGATCGAAATCGAGGTCGCCGAAATGGCCGGCGTCGATATCTCCGCGCCACCGGGCATGGAAGAAATGACCAACCAGTTGCAAAGCCTGTTTGCCAACATGGGCAAGGGCAAGAAGAAAGCCCGCAAGCTCAAGGTCAAGGAAGCGCTCAAGCTGGTGCGCGACGAAGAAGCCGGTCGCCTGGTCAACGATGAAGAGTTGAAGGCCAAGGCCCTGGAAGCGGTCGAGCAGCACGGCATCGTGTTCATCGACGAAATCGACAAGGTCGCCAAGCGTGGCAACTCCGGCGGCGTCGATGTGTCCCGCGAAGGCGTGCAGCGCGACCTGCTGCCGCTGATCGAAGGCTGCACCGTCAACACCAAGCTGGGCATGGTCAAGACCGACCACATCCTGTTCATTGCTTCGGGTGCGTTCCACCTGAGCAAGCCGAGCGACCTGGTGCCAGAGCTACAAGGCCGTCTGCCGATCCGTGTCGAACTCAAGGCCCTGACCCCTGAGGATTTCGAACGCATCCTCAGCGAGCCTCACGCCTCGCTCACCGAGCAATACTGCGCTCTGCTGAAAACCGAAGGCCTGGGCATCGAGTTCCAGCCGAGCGGCATCAAGCGCATCGCGGAGATCGCCTGGCAGGTCAACGAGAAAACCGAAAACATCGGTGCCCGTCGCCTGCACACCCTGCTCGAGCGCCTGCTCGAAGAGGTGTCGTTCAGCGCCGGCGACCTGGCCAGCGCCCATGACGACAAGGTGATCCAGATCGACGCCGACTACGTCAACAGCCACCTGGGTGAATTGGCACAGAACGAAGACCTTTCCCGTTATATCCTGTAAGCCATACTTACAGCGATAGAGATCCTGTGGGAGCGAGCTTGCTCGCGATGAGGCCATCTCATTCGACATAGATGTTGAATCTGATACCGCTATCGCGAGCAAGCTCGCTCCCACAAGGTTCTGCACAAGACGGACATCTGGCCATGATCCCCACCGACATCAAGCTGCACAAAGCCTCGAAAACCCTGACGCTCAAATACGCGTCCGGCGAGGAGTACACCCTGCCCGCCGAGTTCTTGCGCGTGCACTCTCCTTCCGCCGAGGTCCAGGGCCACGGCAAACCCATCCTGCAATTTGGCAAGATCAACGTAGGACTGACCAAGGTAGAACCCGCCGGTCAGTACGCACTGAAATTGACCTTCGATGACGGCCACGACAGCGGCTTGTTCACCTGGGAATATCTGTACGAGCTGGGGCGACGTTATGACGCACTCTGGGAAGATTATCTGGCCGAGCTAAAAGCCGCCGGAAAAACCCGCGATCCGAACGAATCCGTCGTCAGGCTGATGCTCTAATCCGAGCCTCTTGCTCATTAGAGGGCATTTTCTAATTTCATCTGTTTGAATGCTCCGCTCCAGGGCCGCCGATTGGCCTGCTTGCGAAAAAAATTAAACTCGGGTAACCAATGGAACTGGCAAGTTCCCTGCAGTGCTCTCTGCATTAAAAAAGCAGCGATGCAGTATTAACGGTCACCCCGAGCAGTAGTACCTGGCATTGGCTGTGTGACTACACAGCAGGACCCGGTACTCGTCTCAGGACAATGGAGCGTCGTAGATGAGTAACAAGAATAACGATGACTTGAAGAGTCAAGCCTCGGAAAACACCTTGGGGCTGAATCCTGTCGTTGGACTGCGTGGAAAGGATCTACTGGCTTCTGCTCGAATGGTGCTCAGGCAGGCCATCAAGCAACCGATACACAGCGCCAGGCATGTCGCTCATTTCGGCCTTGAACTCAAGAACGTGCTGCTCGGCAAATCCGAGCTGCTGCCGACCAGCGATGACCGTCGCTTCGCGGATCCGGCCTGGAGCCAGAACCCGCTCTACAAACGTTATCTGCAAACCTACCTGGCGTGGCGCAAGGAACTCCACGACTGGATCGACGACAGTAACCTGCCGGCCAAGGACGTCAGCCGCGGGCACTTCGTGATCAACCTCATGACCGAGGCCTTCGCCCCGACCAACACGGCGGCCAACCCGGCGGCGGTCAAGCGCTTCTTCGAAACCGGTGGCAAGAGCCTGCTCGACGGCCTCTCGCACCTGGCCAAGGACCTGGTGCATAACGGCGGCATGCCGAGCCAGGTCAACATGGGTGCATTCGAGGTCGGCAAGACCCTTGGTGTGACCGAGGGCGCGGTGGTCTTTCGCAACGACGTGCTGGAGCTGATCCAGTACAAGCCGATCACCGAGCAGGTGCATGAACGCCCACTGCTGGTGGTACCGCCGCAGATCAACAAGTTCTACGTTTTCGACCTGAGCCCGGAAAAGAGCCTGGCGCGATTCTGCCTGCGCAACAACATGCAGACCTTCATCGTCAGCTGGCGCAACCCGACCAAGGAGCAGCGCGAGTGGGGCCTGTCGACCTACATCGAAGCGCTCAAGGAAGCGGTTGATGTGGTCACCGCCATCACCGGCAGCAAAGACGTGAACATGCTCGGTGCCTGCTCCGGCGGCATCACCTGCACCGCGCTGCTGGGCCACTACGCGGCAATCGGCGAGAACAAGGTCAACGCCCTGACCCTGCTGGTCAGCGTGCTCGACACCACCCTGGACAGCGACGTGGCCCTGTTCGTCGACGAGCAAACCCTGGAAGCCGCCAAGCGCCAGTCGTACCAGGCCGGTGTACTCGAAGGCCGCGACATGGCGAAAGTCTTCGCCTGGATGCGCCCCAACGACCTGATCTGGAACTACTGGGTCAACAACTACCTGTTGGGCAACGAACCTCCGGTATTCGACATTCTGTTCTGGAACAACGACACCACCCGGTTGCCCGCCGCGTTCCATGGCGACCTGATCGAGATGTTCAAAAGTAACCCGTTGACCCGTGCCGATGCACTGGAAGTGTGCGGTACGCCGATCGATCTGAAGAAGGTCACCGCCGACATCTTCTCGCTGGCCGGCACCAGCGACCACATTACCCCGTGGCGCTCCTGCTACAAGTCGGCGCAACTGTTCGGCGGCAACGTTGAATTCGTGCTGTCCAGCAGCGGACACATCCAGAGCATTCTGAACCCGCCGGGCAATCCGAAATCGCGCTACATGACCAGCACTGAAATGCCCGTCAATGCCGATGACTGGCAGGAAGAGTCGACCAAGCACGCCGACTCCTGGTGGCTGCATTGGCAGGCGTGGCAGGCACAGCGTTCGGGCAACCTGAAAAAAGCTCCGCTGAAATTGGGCAACAAGGCCTATCCCGCGGGTGAAGCCGCGCCAGGCACCTATGTGCATGAGCGGTAACTGACACACCTCGACTTCCCTGTGGGAGCGAGCTTGCTCGCGATGACGGTGGCAGGTTTGGCATATGCGCTGACTGACACTCTGCTATCGCGAGCAAGCTCGCTCCCACAAAGGGGTCGAGGAAGAATTTGAGAAAGCGACCCACAGGGCCAGAAGCATGCCGCAACCCTTCATATTCCGTACCGTCGATCTGGATGGCCAGACGCTCCGCACGGCGGTACGCCCCGGCAAGCCTCACTTGACGCCCCTGCTGATATTCAACGGCATCGGCGCCAACCTGGAGCTGGTGTTCCCGTTCATCGCTGCACTGGATCCGGACCTGGAAGTCATCGCCTTCGACGTACCCGGCGTCGGCGGTTCGTCGACACCAAACCGGCCGTACCGTTTTCCGAGCCTTGCGAAGCTCACGGCGCGGATGCTCGACTATCTCGACTACGGGCAGGTCAACGTCATCGGCGTGTCCTGGGGGGGCGCCCTGGCCCAACAGTTCGCCTACGACTATCCGGAGCGCTGCAAGAAACTCGTGCTGGCGGCAACGGCGGCGGGTGCGGTGATGGTACCGGGCAAGCCGAAAGTGCTGTGGATGATGGCCAGCCCGCGACGCTACATCCAACCGTCCCACGTGATTCGCATTGCGCCGATGATCTACGGCGGCGCTTTCCGTCGCGACCCGACGCTGGCCGCGAGCCATGCGGCCAAGGTGCGTTCAGCGGGCAAGCTCGGATACTACTGGCAGCTGTTCGCCGGCCTCGGCTGGACCAGCATCCACTGGTTGCACAAGATCCGCCAGCCGACCCTGGTACTGGCCGGCGACGATGACCCGCTGATCCCGTTGGTCAACATGCGCTTGCTGGCCTGGCGGATCCCCAACGCCCAGTTGCACATCATCGATGACGGGCATTTGTTCCTGATTACCCGGGCCGAAGCGGTGGCCCCGATCATCATGAAATTCCTGGAAGAGGAGCGCCAGCGCGCGGTGATGCATCCGCGTCCGGCGCCATTGGGCAGCTAAACCGCTGCATCAGCGGCCGGCAGGACGCCACGCCGCGCAACAACCCGTTACAGCGTCTATGGTGTTCTGGTTCGGTGTGTTTGTTTTTAGCCTGAAGACGAAGGAGTGTTGACTCATGCGCGAGAAACCAGCGAGGGATTCCTTACCGACTCCCGCCGCGTTCATCAATGCACAGAGTGCGATTACCGGCCTGCGCGGTCGGGATCTGTTATCGACCCTGCGTAGTGTGGCCGCCCATGGCTTGCGCAATCCGGTGCACAGTGCCCGACATGCCCTCAAACTCGGCGGCCAGCTTGGTCGTGTGCTGCTGGGCGAAACCCTGCACCCGACCAACCCGCAGGACACCCGTTTCACCGATCCGGCATGGAGCCTCAACCCGTTTTATCGGCGCAGCCTGCAGGCCTATCTTAGCTGGCAGAAACAGGTCAAGAGCTGGATCGACGAGAGCGACATGAGCCCGGACGACCGCGCCCGTGCCCACTTTGCGTTCACCTTGCTCAACGACGCCGTATCACCCTCCAACACCCTGCTCAATCCACTGGCGGTCAAGGAGCTCTTCAATTCCGGCGGTAACAGCCTGGTGCGCGGCATCAGCCATTTGGTGGACGATCTGCTGCACAACGACGGCCTGCCCCGGCAAGTCACCAAGCAAGCATTCGAGGTTGGCAAGACGGTCGCCACCTCCACCGGAGCCGTGGTGTTTCGCAACGAACTGCTGGAATTGATCCAGTACAAACCGATGAGCGAAAAGCAGTATTCCAAGCCCCTGCTGGTGGTGCCGCCGCAAATCAACAAGTACTACATTTTCGACCTGAGCCCCCACAACAGCTTCGTTCAGTACGCGCTGAAAAACGGTCTGCAAACCTTCATGATCAGCTGGCGCAACCCGGATGTGCGTCACCGCGAATGGGGGCTCTCGACCTACGTGGAAGCGGTAGAAGAGGCCATGAATGTCTGCCGGGCGATCACCGGCGCACGGGAGGTCAACCTGATGGGCGCTTGCGCCGGCGGTCTGACCATCGCCGCGCTGCAAGGACACCTGCAGGCCAAACGGCAGCTGCGCAGGGTGTCCAGCGCAACTTACCTGGTGAGCCTGCTTGACAGTCAGATGGACAGCCCCGCAACGCTGTTCGCCGACGAACAGACTCTGGAAGCCGCCAAACGCCGCTCCTATCAGAAAGGTGTATTGGACGGCCGTGACATGGCCAAGGTCTTCGCCTGGATGCGCCCCAACGATTTGATCTGGAGCTACTTCGTCAACAACTACCTGTTGGGTAAGGAGCCACCGGCGTTCGACATTCTCTACTGGAACAACGACAACACGCGCCTGCCGGCCGCCCTGCATGGTGACCTGCTGGACTTTTTCAAGCACAACCCGCTGACTCATCCGGGCGGCCTGGAAGTGTGTGGCACACCGATCGACTTGCAGAAGGTCACCGTCGACAGCTTCAGCGTCGCCGGCATCAACGATCACATCACGCCGTGGGACGCAGTGTATCGCTCGACGCTGTTGCTCGGTGGCGAGCGGCGCTTCGTGCTGTCCAACAGCGGCCATGTGCAGAGCATCCTCAACCCGCCGAGCAACCCGAAAGCCAACTACGTCGAGAACGGCAAATTCAGCAGCGACCCACGGGCCTGGTACTACGACGCCAAGCGTGTCGATGGCAGTTGGTGGACCCAATGGCTTGGCTGGATTCAGGAACGCTCTGGTGCGCAGAAGGAAACCCACATGGCGCTCGGCAACCAGAACTATCCACCGATGGAGGCAGCACCCGGTACTTACGTGCGCGTGCGCTGACGTTCAACGAGCCACGGCCACTGTCGGCCGTGGCAAGACCCGATCATTAAGAAGACTGGATGAAAACCCGCGACCGGATCCTCGAATGTGCCCTGCAGTTGTTCAATCAGAAGGGCGAACCGAATGTCTCCACCATGGAAGTTGCCAATGAGATGGGTATCAGCCCGGGCAACCTCTACTACCACTTCCACGGCAAGGAGCCTCTGATTCTCGGGCTGTTCGAGCGTTTCCAGGGCGAACTGGCCCCCTTGCTCGATCCACCGGCCGATGCCGAACTGGCACCCGAAGAATACTGGCTGTTCCTGCACCTGATCGTCGAACGCCTGTCCCACTACCGGTTCCTGTTCCAGGATCTGTCGAACCTCGCCGGGCGCCTGCCGAAACTGGCCAAGGGCATTCGCAACCTGCTCAATGCACTCAAGCGCACACTGGCGTCGCTGCTGGCACGATTGAAGGCGCAAGGGCTGCTGGTCAGCGATACCCAGGCACTGGGGCAACTGGTGGAGCAGATCACCATGACGCTGCTTTTCTCACTGGACTATCAGCGGATTCTTGATCGTCAGGGCGAGGTGCGATTGGTGGTTTACCAGATCATGATGCTGGTGGCGCCGCACCTGCTGCCATCGATGAAGTCTGCGACCGAACAGATGGCGATGGAGTACCTGGAAGACCACGAATAACCCTGACACCCACCAACCCTGTGGGAGCGAGCTTGCTCGCGATGGCGGCGGATCAGCCAACATCAATGTTGAATGTGATGGCCTCATCGCGAGCAAGCTCGCTCCCACATTGGGCTTGTGTCGGTCAGAGATTCGCACACAAACAAAAACGCCCGACCTTCACAGGCCGGGCGTTTTCTTGAGCCCTGAAAATCAGGACTGACTGGTTGGCGTCGATGGAGCTGGCGCGACAGTCGGGGTGACCGCAGGGGTCGGTGCGGTAGCGGAGTTCGAAGCGCTGACCGGAGCTGCCGGCGTTGCCGGTTTGGCAGCTGCCACTGCTGGTTTTGGCGCGGCGGCCTTTGGAGCTGCCGGCTTTTTCACCGCTGGTTTTTTCGCCGCAGCAGGTTTGGCCGCTGCAGTTTTCGCTGCAGGCTTGGCGGCCGGTTTAGCCGCTGGTTTAGCGGCGGCTTTTGCAGCCACCGGCTTGGCTGCAGGTTTGGCTGCGGCCGGTTTGGCGGCTGCAGTTTTAGCCGCAGGCTTGGCAGCAGGTTTAGCCGCTGCTTTTGCCAGTGGCTTGGCTGCGGTTTTGGCAGCAGGTTTGGCTGCCGCGGTTTTCGCCGCAACAGGCGCAACCTTGGCACCGGTCAGTTTTTCGATTTGCTTGGTCAGGGTTTCGACCTTGCTGTGCAGTGCCTTGACCTCGTTGCGGCTCGGTACGCCCAGACGCGAAATGGCGCTGTTCAGACGCTTGTCGAAAGCACCTTCCAGCTCATCCCACTTGCCCAGTGCGCGATCTTTCACGCCGCTGATGCGCGACTTGGCCGAAGAAGCGGAGTCCTTGGCGGCGTCGACAGTCTTGCCAACAGCGCTCTTGGTGAGCTTCTCGGCTTTCTCGCCGTCCTTAACCAATGCATCGAAGAGTTTGCTGCCGTCAGTGTCGATCTTCGAGTACACGCCTAAACCAGCCAGCCAGATTTTTCGGGAGTAATCTTCAACCTTCCCGATCCACGAGCTGCCTTCTTTTTCGGTTTTCTTTTTAACAGCCATCCCGTTCTCCTTAAGATTTACGCGCGACACGTTCGAGCAATGCCGTCAGCTCATCGAGCTTAGCAGAGAGTGTCTCAACGTCATGTTTAGACGGAATACCGATACGATTCAAGGTACTTGCGACACGCGTGTCGAACGCCTTCTCGACCTTGTCGAGTTGAACCTCGACCTTGCCTTTGAAAGTGCTGACTTCACTCTTGGCTTCATCGATCTCGGCATTGGCCGCTTCAAGCTTCTCAGCGACTACCTTTTTGCCTTTCTTTTCAACAACCTGACCAGCCTTGATCAGCTCTTGAAAGTACTCGCTGCCCTCTTGGCCGACCTTGGCGTAGGCACCCAGGCCTGCCAGCCAGATCTTGCGGGCATAGGATTTGACGTCGCCCAGTGTGCCGGTCGACGGGTCGATTGTTTTCTTCAAAATAACTTTGGCCATGGTGCACCTCACGCGCAGAAGGTTTGAGGAACTGCCCGGGAAAGTGTCGGGCTCTGGCACAAAGTAGGGAGAAAAATTAGAAACGGCACCCTAACAAATGACATAAACCTTTGAGAGCGCCACGCAAAAAACTGTGGGAGCGAGCTTGCTCGCGATAGCGATTCATCAGTCAAAATTAATGTCGACCGACACTGCGCCATCGCGAGCAAGCTCGCTCCCACAGGGGATCTCATTACAGCTGGAAATCAGGCCAGGGCCTTGTCGAGCGCCTTTTCGATTTCCGCTTTGATCATGCCGCTCATGGCCGACATCATCAGGCCCAGCTCCACGTCGACCTTGATCGAATCTTCACTGACATGCACCGCACCCTTCACACCCGAGCGCTTGAGGTTGAGGGTGTCGCCGGACCACTGCGGCTCCAGGCCATACTGATCGGAAAGTTTCTGCGCCAGCTTGTCGGCCTTCTCGCGAGCCGCTTCCTTACCCAGGCCATGGGCACGTTCAACACTAATACGGGCCATCAAATGACTCCTGCTTTATGGATGCTTTCCCGAGGCATCTTGACCTCTGCTGCGTCAAAACGTCCCGATGGTTGCCCATCTTACCTTCAGCCTTGCCAAGACAAAGCATGCCTTGGGGATTAGAATGTCGCGCATTCTCTTTTGGTGACAGCGATATGACTGATCAGCGCAAAGGCAGCGATGCCGAACCCACCACTCACTTCGGCTTCAAAAACGTTCCGGAAAGCCAGAAAGCGGAAAAAGTCGCTGAGGTTTTCCACTCGGTAGCCGCCAAGTACGACCTGATGAACGACCTTCTGTCGGGCGGCATGCACCGTCTGTGGAAGCGTTTCGCGATCGAACTGTCGGGCGTTCGTGCCGGTAACCGCGTGCTCGACATCGCCGGCGGCACTGGCGACCTGACCAGAAAATTCTCGCACCTGGTAGGCCCGACCGGCCAGGTCGTGTTGGCCGACATCAACGAATCCATGCTCAAGGTCGGTCGTGACCGCCTCCTGGACCTCGGTGTGGCCGGCAACGTCGAATTCGTCCAGGCCGACGCGGAAAAACTGCCGTTCCCGGACAACCATTTCGACTGCGTGACCATCGCCTTCGGCCTGCGCAACGTGACCCACAAGGAAGATGCCCTGCGCTCGATGCTGCGCGTGCTCAAGCCGGGCGGCCGCTTGTTGGTACTGGAGTTCTCCAAGCCGACCAACGCACTGATGTCCAAGGCCTACGATGCTTACTCGTTCGCCTTCATGCCGCTGATGGGCAAGCTGATCACCAACGACTCGGAAAGCTATCGCTACCTGGCCGAATCGATCCGCATGCACCCGAACCAGGAAACCCTGAAGTCGATGATGGTCGAGGCCGGTTTCGACCGCGTGACCTATCACAACATGACCGCAGGCATCGTTGCCCTGCACCGCGGCATCAAGCCCTGATGTTGCTCGCCGGCCTGCTCGCCAGCGTTGAACTCGGCCTGAACCGGGTGCTGCGTCTCGACAGCACGGCGCTGCCGCGGCTGGCGCATTTGACCGGCAAAGTGATTGCCGTCGATTGCCGCAGCCCGGTGCTGCAACTGTTCATCCTGCCTAGCGACGAAGGTCTGATGCTCGCCTCCCAGTGGGAAACCGGCGCCGACTGCACCTTGCGTGCACCGGCCTCGAGCCTGTTGAAACTGGCGATGAGCAAGGACAAGACCTCGGTCCTGCACGCCCCTGAAGTCGAACTCGACGGCGACAGCGGCGTGCTGCTGGAACTGGCGGCGATCCTCCAGGACCTGGAACTGGATTGGGAGTACGAACTCTCGCGCTGGCTGGGACCTGTGGCCACGCAACTGGTCGGCGGTCACCTGCGCAGCCGCGCCCGCTGGTATCAGCAAGGGTTCGCCAGCCTCAACCAGAACCTAGGTGAGTACCTGGCCGAAGAATCGCGCACCCTTGTCGGTCAGCGCGAAGCCGAAGCCCGATTCAGTGAGCTGGACCAGATCAAGCTTGATCTTGAACGTCTCGAGGCGCGTTTCGAGCGCCTTTCCCGATCCCTCGACCCAAGCGATAACGCATGAAGCTGCTTGCCGTCCGCCGTCTGTTGCGCATCCAGCGCGTCGTGATCCGCTACCGCCTCGATGACCTGCTGTTCGCCCTGCCGCTGCCCTGGTTCTTGCGGGCGCTGCGTTACGCCTTGCCGTGGCGCTGGTTCCCGCGCAAAACCCTGGACCTGAGCCGTGGCGCGCGTTTGCGCCTGGCGTTGCAGGACCTGGGGCCGATCTTCATAAAGTTCGGGCAGATCCTGTCCACTCGCCGCGACCTGTTGCCCGAGGACATCGCCGACGAACTGATGAAGCTGCAGGACCGCGTACCGCCATTCGACTCGCAAGTGTCGGTCAAGCTGATCGAAGAACAGCTGGGTAAGAAAATCAGCGAAGTCTTCAGCCGTTTCGACGTCGAACCGCTGGCCTCGGCCTCGGTGGCGCAGGTACACGCCGCGCAACTGAAAACCGGTGAAGAAGTGGTGGTCAAGGTGATCCGCCCGGGCCTCAAACCGGTGATTGCCCAGGACCTGGCGTGGCTGTTCATCCTCGCCCGCGCCGCCGAAAAACTCTCGGCCGATGCGCGCCTGCTGCACCCGGTGGACGTGGTCAGCGATTATGAAAAAACCATCTACGACGAACTCGACCTGCTGCGCGAGGCGGCCAACGCCAGCCAGTTGAAGCGCAACTTCGACGGCTCGCCGCTGCTGTACGTCCCGCAAGTCTATTGGGACTGGTGCCGGCCGAAAGTGCTGGTGATGGAACGCATCTACGGTATTCAGGTTACCGATCTGGCGACTCTGGCCGACCAGCGCACGGACATGAAAATGCTCGCCGAGCGTGGCGTGGAGATTTTCTTCACCCAGGTGTTCCGCGACAGTTTCTTCCACGCCGACATGCACCCCGGCAACATTTTCGTCAGCACCGTGAGTCCGTGGAGCCCGCAGTACATTGCGATCGACTGCGGCATCGTCGGCAGCCTGACCCCGGAAGACCAGGATTACCTGGCGCGCAACCTGTTCGCCTTCTTCAAGCGCGATTACCGTCGCGTGGCGCAGTTGCACATCGATTCGGGCTGGGTGCCGGCGGAAACCAAGCTCAACGAATTCGAAGCGGCGATCCGTACCGTGTGCGAGCCGATCTTCGAAAAACCGTTAAAAGATATTTCCTTCGGTCAGGTGCTGATGCGCCTGTTCCAGACTGCGCGCCGCTTCAACATGGAAGTGCAGCCGCAGTTGGTCCTGCTGCAAAAAACCCTGTTGAACATCGAAGGCCTGGGCCGCCAGCTGTACCCGGACCTCGATCTGTGGAACACCGCTCAGCCATTCCTCGAACGCTGGATGCGCGAGCGGGTCAGCCCCAAAGCCCTGCTCGGCAACGTGCACAGCCAATTCGAACAGATCCCGCACCTGGCCAACATGGCCCGCGACCTGCTCGAACGCATGTCCCAACCCCACGCCTACGACCCGCCGCCACCGTGGCGTCGACGCCGTGACGACTGGTTCCTGCGCCTGCTCGGTACGGCCCATCTGGCCGGTGGCGCCGTCCTTGCCGCTGGCGGACCGCTGAACCAGTTGGCCTATTGGCCGGCGGGAATCATGATGGCGGTCGGTTTGTATCTGGTCGTGCGCCGATAGCCAGTTGTGTGAACGACTGGCACACTGTTTGAACGCCTGAGCTCGGCTATTGAAGTGTCGAGCCCGCTGTCGGAGTCGAAGATGAAAAACTGGCTGGACGAGATCAAGTGGGACGCTGACGGCCTGGTGCCGGCCATTGCCCAGGATCACAAGACCGGGCGCGTCCTGATGATGGCCTGGATGAACCGCGAAGCACTGGAACTGACCGCTGCCGAGAACCGTGCCATTTACTGGTCACGTTCCCGTGGCAAGCTGTGGCGCAAGGGCGAAGAGTCCGGCCATGTGCAAACCCTGCACGAGATGCGCCTGGACTGCGACGCCGACGTCATCATCCTGATGGTCGAGCAGATCGGCGACATCGCCTGTCATACCGGCCGCCAGAGCTGCTTCTACCGCGTCTATGAGAACGGCGACTGGACAACCGTCGACCCGGTCCTGAAAGATCCGCACGCCATCTATTCCGCAGGGCACAAACATGAGTGACACTCTCACCCGCCTCGCCGAGGTACTGGAGGAGCGCAAAGGCGCCGCCGCCGACAGCTCGTATGTCGCCAGCCTGTACCACAAGGGCTTGAACAAGATTCTGGAAAAAGTCGGCGAAGAGTCGGTCGAAACCATCATCGCCGCCAAGGACGCCGCCGTCAGCGGCGACTGCAGCGATGTGATCTACGAAACCGCCGACCTGTGGTTCCACAGCATGGTCATGCTCGCCCAATTGGGGCAGCATCCACAGGCTGTACTCGATGAACTGGACCGTCGTTTCGGTCTCTCCGGACACGCCGAGAAAGCCTCGCGCCCGTCCGCCTGAATAACTATTAGAGAGGAGCAGCAGCATGGGCATTTTTGACTGGAAACACTGGGTCGTCATCCTGGTTGTCGTGGTACTGGTGTTCGGCACCAAGAAACTGAAAAACCTCGGCACTGACGTCGGCGAGTCGATCAAGGGCTTCCGCAAAGCCATGAACGACGATGAAAAACCGGCCGACCCGAACGCGACCCCGGCCCAACCGGTTCCTCCGGTTCAGCCACAGGCATCCGTGAACCAGCCGCACACCATCGACGTGCAGGCACAGAAAGTCGAAGAGCCGATCCGCAAAGACGTGTGAGCACTGACTAATGTTTGGTATCAGCTTCTCTGAACTGCTGCTCGTCGGCCTCGTCGCCCTGCTGGTGCTGGGTCCCGAGCGCTTGCCGGGCGCTGCGCGCACCGCTGGCCTGTGGGTCGGGCGCCTGAAGCGCAGCTTCAACGCAATCAAACAGGAAGTTGAACGTGAAATCGGTGCCGACGAGATTCGTCGGCAACTGCACAACGAGCACATCCTGTCGCTTGAGCAGGAGGCGCGGAAAATCTTCACGCCGACCCAGCAGGAGCCGACACCGGTGGAGCATGTGGGTACGCAGACGATTCTTGCGCCTGCCGCGGCTGTCGACCCGACACCTGCTCCGACGGCGGAACCTGCGCCTGTTGTGGCAGCGATGCCGGTTGAACCCGTTGCTCCAGCCGCCGCGCCGACAACGCCAGCGCCCAATGACACCACTTTGCCGCCGCGAGCCCCATGAGCGATCTCCCTGAAAACGACCAGCACATGCCGCTGGTTTCGCACCTCACCGAGTTGCGTACCCGCCTGCTGCGCTGCGTAGCGGCGATCTTCATCATCTTTGCCGGGCTGTTCGCCTTCACCCAGCAGATCTACACCTTCGTCTCCACGCCGCTGCGCGCGTACCTGCCCGCTGGCGCGACGATGATTGCCACTGACGTGTCGTCGCCGTTCCTGACGCCACTGAAGCTGACGATGATGGTCTCGCTGTTCCTGGCCATTCCGGTGATCCTGCACCAGATCTGGGGTTTCATCGCCCCCGGCCTGTACAAGCATGAAAAGCGCATCGCCGTGCCCTTGCTGGTCTCCAGCATCTTTCTGTTTTACGCCGGCATGGCCTTCGCCTATTTCCTGGTGTTCCCGCTGATCTTCAAGTTCTTCGCTGCCGCCACCCCGGCCGGCGTGGAAATGATGACCGACATCACCAGCTACCTCGATTTCGTCATGACGCTGTTCTTCGCCTTTGGCGTAGCGTTCGAGATTCCGGTGGCCGTGGTGCTACTGGTGTGGATCGGCGTGGTCGATGTCAAATACCTGAAGAAAATCCGTCCGTACGTGATCATCGGCTGCTTCGTGGTCGGCATGATCCTGACACCACCGGACATCTTCTCGCAGACCCTGCTGGCCGTTCCGATGTGGCTGTTGTTCGAGATCGGCATCCTGTTCGGCAGCCTGATCAGCAAGCGCGGCGACCATCCGGAAGACCAACCAGCTGACGATCACAACGACCAGCCGCCAGCGACCCAAGCGTGAACCTGCTGCTGCTCGAAGAGGCCGATTTCATTGCGGCCGACCGCGCGATCCTGCGTGATCGCCGGTTGACCCACATGCAGGAGGTCCACCGCTGCGAAGTCGGTGACAGCATGCGCGTCGGGCGAATCGGCGGTTTGATGGGTTCGGCCGAAGTGCTGCGCCTGGACACCGACGAAGCGGAATTGCGCGTCACCCTCGACCAGCCACCACCGGCCAAGCTGCCATTGACCCTGGTATTGGCCCTGCCACGGCCCAAGATGCTGCGCAGGGTGTTCCAGACCGTGGCGGCCATGGGTGTGCCACGGGTCGTGCTGGTCAACAGCTATCGCGTCGAGAAGAGCTTCTGGCAGACCCCGTTCCTGGAGCCAGAGGCGATTCGCGAGCAGTTAATCCTCGGCCTGGAACAGGCGCGGGACAGCGTGTTGCCGGAAGTCGTGATCGAGAAGCGCTTCAAGCCCTTCGTCGAAGACCGTCTGCCCGCGATGACCGAAGGCACCCTCGGCCTGGTGGGGCATCCGGGCAATTACCCGCCCTGCCCTCGCGCACTCAGCGAACCGGTGACCCTGGCCATCGGCCCCGAGGGTGGCTGGATTCCCTACGAGATCGACCTGCTGGGCAAATCCGGCCTGCAACCGGTGCAACTGGGCGAGCGCATCCTTCGCGTCGAAACCGCCGTGACCGCGCTGCTGGCACGCCTCTTTTAAATCCAGACACTGTCCCTGTGGGAGCGAGCTTGCTCGCGATAGCGGAGTAACAGTCGACATCCGTGTTGCCTGAAACAACGTCATCGCGAGCAAGCTCGCTCCCACAGGTCAACATTTGCCACAGATGATCACTTGCCCGTACATCGGGGATGTCACCTACAGAATCCAGCCCTCCTGCCGATAAAGCCCCCATAAAACCATTGTTTGGTCCGGGGGAGTTTCAGCATGTACCAATGGCTAGCCGAGAATCTGGGTAACGTCAGCGTCAAACGCAAGCTGGGGATCGGCTTCGGTCTGGTGCTGCTGCTGACCCTGCTGATCACCTTCACCGGCTGGAGCGGCCTGAGCGGCGTGACCAGCCGTGGCGATAAACTGGGGTTCATCGCCAGCCTCAACGACCTGACCAAGGACCTGCGCATTGCACGCCTGGGTTACGAGATGCGTCGCGGCGAACAAGGTCCCGGCGCTGTCAACGATCTGTTGGGCAAGCTCGATAGCGGCCTGCAGACCGCCCGCGGCCTGATCGAGCAACCGGCCGATACGGCCATGGTCGATCAACAACTGGCCGCTGTCGCCGAATACCGCCGCGCCTTCAACGACATGACCCAGGCCGGCGCCCAGCGTGAAGACGCCCGCAGCAAGCTCGGCGCCACTGCCGACAATGCCGTGGCCCGCGTCGCCGAAGTGGAAAAATCCATGCTGCAAGGCGACAGCGTAGCGGCGTTCAACAGCGTGATCGACCTGAGCAAACTGATCCAGCAGGCGCGCTTCCAGGTTCGCGGCTACACCTACAGCGGTAAGAGCGAAGCCGAACAGCCAGCCCTCGACGCGATCGACAACGCCCTGAAGAACCTCGAGAGCCTGCCGACCAAACTGCCTGAAGAACACATCGCCAACCTGCAACAGGCAACTGACTCGCTGAGGGCCTATCGCGCCGCCGTCAGCCAGTTCCGCGACTCCCAGGTGGCCAGCGCCAAGGCCCTGGCACGCATGTCCACCCAAGGCGACATCCTGTTGGACATGAGCCAGAAACTCACCGTCTCGCAAACCGTCGTGCGTGACACCGACGCCGCCCATGCCAAGAACATGCTGACCCTCGCCACCGTGCTGGCCATCGCCTTCGGCCTGCTGGCCGCCTGGGCGATCACCCGACAGATCATCATTCCATTGAACCAGACCCTGATCGTGGCCCAGCGCGTCGCCAGTGGCGACCTGACGCACAACCTGACATCGCAGCGCCGCGACGAACTCGGCCAGTTGCAACGGGCCATGCAAAGCATGACCCAAGGGCTGCGCGAACTGATCGGCGGCATCAGCGATGGCGTCACGCAGATCGCCAGCGCCGCTGAAGAGCTGTCTGCCGTCACCGAGCAGACCAGCGCCGGGGTCAACAGTCAGAAGGTCGAAACCGATCAGGTCGCAACCGCCATGAACGAAATGGCCGCCACCGTGCAGGAAGTTGCGCGCAACGCCGAAGAAGCCTCCGAAGCCGCCGTCGCCGCCGATCAGCAGGCCCGGGAGGGCGACAAAGTCGTCGGCGAAGCCATCGCCCAGATCGAACGCCTGGCCGCGGAAGTCGGTCACTCCACCGAGGCCATGGGCGAACTCAAGCGCGAAAGCGACAAGATCGGCAGCGTGCTCGACGTGATCAAGTCCGTGGCCCAGCAAACCAACCTGCTGGCCCTCAACGCCGCGATTGAAGCCGCCCGTGCCGGTGAGGCCGGCCGTGGTTTTGCCGTGGTGGCAGACGAAGTCCGCAGCCTGGCCCAGCGCACACAGAAGTCCACCGAAGAGATCGAAGAGCTGATCGTCGGCCTGCAAAACGGCACCCAGCAAGTGGCGACCATCATGGACAACAGCCGCACCCTGACCGACAGCAGCGTCGAACTGACCCGCCGTGCCGGCGGTTCACTGGAAAGCATCACCCGCACGGTGTCGGCGATCCAGGCGATGAACCAGCAGATCGCCGCGGCTGCCGAACAGCAAAGCGCCGTGGCGGAGGAGATCAACCGCAGCTTGCTGAATGTGCGGGATGTGTCGGATCAGACGTCGGCGGCGAGTGAAGAGACGGCAGCGTCCAGCGTTGAGCTGGCGCGGTTGGGGACGCATTTGCAGATGTTGGTGGGCAAGTTCAGGGTTTGAGGTGATCCGTATGCCTCGGCCTACCAAAGACCGAGGTGATGCCTTCGCGGGCAAGCCCACAGGGCTCGACAGTTTCGCTAATCGCATGAACGCCAAAGTGAAAGCGATCGACCAGACGCTGCCGTTACAGAATCTGGTGCAAGCTCAAGAACAAACTTCAAACCATAAAAAACCCCGCTTTCGCGGGGTTTTTTATTATGCCAACTGAGGCTGTACGCTCAACGGCTTGAGCGGCAGCAGCGGCGCGTGAGGATCGGCCTTCACCGACTTGCGCCACGCGCCCAGCCACTCTGGATGGCCCTCGCTCCAAACCTGCTCATGCAGGCGGGCCAGAGCTACCGGATCGCTCAACAACTGCACACGCTCGTTGTTGGTCAGGCCTTCGGGCCCGACTTTCATTGCATGCCGTACCCGTTCGATCCGCAGCCATTCGATCGGCTCGGACTGATTGTGCCGGGAAGTCGCCAACGAGCACGCCAGGGCGTTTTGCTGTGGATCGACCACCGAGCGGACGAAGCCGTCGTTCAGCGCGTGCCAGCGGTTTTCGTGGGTGTACTGGTCGGTCGCCAGCAGTGCCTGTGGCGGATTGTATTCCTCAGGGATCAGGAACAGGTTCTCGTCACGGGACTTCAGGCCCAGGCCGACACGGCTGGAGATCACCGACACCGGGATCGACAGCATCAACGAACCGACGATCGGCACCAGCCACCACAGGAAGCTCGGGTTCAGCCAGATCACCAGCATGGCCCAGAAGAAGCCCAGCAAGGTTTGCGGACCGTGGCGCTTGACCGCTTCGCTCCACGGCGTGGAGTCGTCGTCACGTTGTGGCGAGTTCCAGGTCGCGGCCCAGCCGAGGAACGCGGCGAGGACGAAACGGGTGTGGAAGATCATCCGTACCGGCGCCAGCAGCATGGAGAACAGCATCTCCAGGAGCATCGACAGGGTCACCTTGAACTTGCCGCCGAACTCTTTCGCACCCTTGGCCCAGATCAGGATGATGCTCAACAGCTTCGGCAGGAACAGCAGCACGATGGTGGTCGAGAACAGCGCGATCGCCTTGTCCGGATGCCATTGTGGCCACAGCGGATAGAGCTGACGCGGTTCGAGGAAGTATTGCGGTTCCATCAGCGTGTTGACCGCCAGCAGCGCGGTCGACAACACCAGGAAGAAGAACCACAGCGGCGCCGACAGGTAGGACATCACGCCGGTCAGGAACACCGCGCGGTGCACCGGGTGCATGCCCTTGACCAGGAACAGGCGGAAGTTCATCAGGTTGCCGTGGCACCAGCGACGGTCGCGCTTGAGTTCGTCCAGCAGGTTCGGCGGCAGTTCTTCATAGCTGCCCGGCAGATCGTAGGCAATCCACACGCCCCAACCGGCACGACGCATGAGCGCGGCTTCGACGAAGTCGTGGGACAGAATCGCACCGGCGAATGCGCCTTTACCGGGCAATGGCGCCAGGGCGCAGTGCTCGATGAACGGCTTCATGCGGATGATCGCGTTGTGGCCCCAGTAGTGCGATTCGCCCAACTGCCAGAAGTGCAGGCCGGCGGTGAACAGCGGACCGTACACGCGGGTGGCGAACTGCTGCATGCGAGCATAAAGGGTGTCCATGCCCGACGCACGCGGCGCGGTCTGGATGATCCCGGCGTCCGGCGTGGCTTCCATCAGGCGTACCAGACTGGTCAGGCACTCACCGCTCATCACGGAGTCGGCGTCGAGTACGACCATGTACTTGTAGTCACCGCCCCAACGACGGCAGAAGTCGTCGAGGTTGCCGCTTTTACGTTTTACGCGACGACGACGGCGGCGATAGAAAATCTTGCCGAAGCCCCCGGCTTCGCGGCAGACATCCAGCCAGGCCTGTTGCTCGGCGACGCAGATATCGGCGTCGTTACTGTCGCTGAGGACGAAGAAGTCGAAGCGGTCCAGGTCACCCGTGGCCGCGACCGATTCGAACGTTGCACGCAGACCGGCGAATACCCGAGGCACGTCTTCGTTGCAGATCGGCATCACCAGCGCGGTGCGCGCATCCTTTGGAATCGGCTCGTTACCAGCACTTTTACCGGAGATGCGGTATTTATCGTGCCCGGTTAGCAACTCGAGAAAGCCCATCAACGCGGTCCAGAAACCGGCCGAAACCCAGCAGAACAGAATCCCGAACAGGATCAGGATGCTGGTCTGCAATGCATATGGCAGCACTTGGGTGGCGGTTTGCAGTAACGGTTGGTGCAAGACTTCGTCGAGGTCGACGAATGACCAGCCCTGGTAAGGCATGAGGCCTTTCATGAACCAGCCGGCGACGATGGTCTGACCGAGCATCAGTACCAGCAGAATGTAGCGGCGGATCGAACCGACGGTGCGCCAGCGCGCGGCCGGCAGCACGTTCTCGTCTTTCGGCGGCTTCGGCGGATTGGTGCGACCGGTCAGACGCCGCCAGCCGCGCACCAGAATATTGGTGCGCCACGGCTCCGGCACGACCTTGGTCCGACGAATCGGTGGGGTCGCCTTAAGGCAGACGCGACCGCTGGCGTCGAGCACCAGCATTTCGGCGTCCTGCAATTCTTCGGCAGTGCTCAGGGTCAAGCGCTTGCCGACCGAAGCCTGGGCGGCCTCGGCTGGCGCGTCGAAAGTCGAGGACGACAGACGCTCATGCAGTTCACTGAAAGACCTGCAGCCCGCGAGTTCCGCGCGCTGCTGGTCGGTCATCGGCAGATGCGCCAGATACTCGGAAAGAGTTTCTGGCCGTACTTGAGAGTTACTCATCGGCAGGCAACTGATAGCTCCAGGTCTCGGTCAGGACTTCTTCAGTCGGGGCCGATTCCGGTGTGGCTGGGGCCGCGTCGGCAGCGACAGGCTGCTTGGCGTCTTTATTGGCCTTGTCCTTGGCATCTGCAACAGGCTTGGCTTCGGCCTGCTTGGCCTCCGCTTGCCTGGCTTCCTTGTCCGCTTTCTCTTGTTGCTTGGCGGCAACCTTGTCGGCCTTGGCAACCGACGAGTTCGACGACGGAATCGAAGTCTTGGCCAGGTCCGCCGGCACGATGTTCTGCACCAGCGCAGCACGCATCTCGGTGGACTTGCTCGGATCCTTGATCTTCAACCGCAAGGTCAGGCGCCAGCCTTTGGTTTCAGGATTATAGCGAACGCTGTTTTCCACCAGCTCGGCATTGTCGCCGACGCTGACCTGGCTGCGAACGTCCGCTTCGGCCGGCAAAGCCGCCAGGGAAGGGCCTTCAAAGTCCACCAGGTAGGCAACGCTGCCGTCCGGCTGACGAATCAGGTTGGACTGTTTGACGTCACCAGTGGAGCGCAGGGTCTGTTTGACCCAGGCGCTGTCCGGCGCGTGAATCGAGGCTTCATCCATGGTCCAGTGCATACGATAAGCGACATCGAGCGGTTGGCCAGGTTCCGGCAATTTTTCCGGATTCCAGAAGGCAACGATGTTGTCGTTGGTTTCGTCGGCGGTCGGAATCTCGACCAGGTCGACCGTGCCCTTGCCCCAGTCACCCTTCGGCTCGATCCAGGCGCTTGGGCGCTTGTCGTAGCGGTCGTCGAGGTCTTCGTAGTGGCTGAAGTCGCGGCCACGTTGCAGCAGACCGAAGCCGCGCGGGTTTTCAACGCTGAAGTTGCTCACGGCCAGGTGCTTCGGATTGTTCAGTGGACGCCAGATCCACTCGCCGTTGCCGGCATGGATCGCCAGACCGCTGGAATCGTGCAGCTCGCGACGGTAGTTCAGTACTTTCGACGGTTGGTTGGCGCCGAACAGGAACATGCTGGTCAACGGGGCGATGCCCAGTTTGCCGACCTTGTCACGCAGGAACATCTGCGCCTTGACGTCGACGATGGTGTCGCTGCCCGGACGCAGGGTCAGGCGGTAGGCACCGGTGGCACGAGGGGAATCCAGCAGGGCGAAGATCACCAGGTGCTTGTCGCCCGGCTTGGGCTGCTGAATCCAGAACTCGCGGAAACGCGGGAATTCTTCGCCGGACGGCAATGCGGTATCAAGCGCCATGCCGCGAGCGGACAAACCATAGACATGACCCTTGCCGACGACGCGGAAATAGCTCGCGCCGAGCATGGTCATGATTTCGTCTTGCTTGTCGGCCTTGTTGATCGGGTACAGCACACGGAAACCGGCATAACCCAGTTGTTCGGTGGCCTTTGGATCGAACTTCATATCGCCGAAGTCGAAACGACTCGGATCGTATTTGATCTCTTCGACGGTGTTCGCGGTGATTTCGTTGATTTTCACCGGCGTATCGAAATGCATGCCCTGGTGATAGAAGGACAGCTTGAACGGCGTCTTCTGGTCAGCCCACTCGGCTTTTTCCGTCAGAAAACGAATTTTCTGATAGTCCGCGAATTTCATGTCGCGGAACTCGTTCGGCAGGTTACTGCGCGGCGCTTCGAATTTCTGCGCGGCCAGTTCTTTTGCCTTGACCGATACATCATCCAGACTGAATGCCCAAAGCTGACCGGCGCTGAGCAGGCAGAGCAGTGCAGAGCCCGCTACCAGGGCGCTGCGTAACCGTTTGGCAGACAATTTTGGTGCGTTACAGGGACTAACAATCACGAGCAACCCTCGCCGAAAACAGATCAAAAAACCAACGGCCAGTTAAAGGGCCTGCACGGTGTACGGTATGAAAAAACCGCCCTTGCAAACCACTCTTGCCAAGTTGGCGAGCATTGTTCCGACTCCGCTGTGGCGAAATGATTCCCCAATCGGATCCGGACAAGTCTCTACCTAAGTCAAAATGGACCAACGAACGCTGATCCCCGTAGCGCGGGATTATCTAGTAGGCCGCGTTACAACGCATCAGGGGTAACAAAGTATTTATCGCGAAAAAGCCCTGTTTTCAGCCGAAATGAACGCAAAAACTTGTTTCAAGCGCTTTCAGGTCTGTAACAGGAAGGTTACCGGGCCATCATTGACCAGGTGCACCTGCATATCCGCGCCGAATCTACCTGATGCCACAGTGCCATGCACCTGTTTCGCTTTGCTTAATAGATAGTCGAACAGTTCCTCGCCCAACGCCGGAGGGGCCGCGGTCGAGAAACTCGGACGCAGCCCGTTTTTTGTATCGGCAGCCAGAGTGAACTGGGAGACCAGCAGCAGCCCGCCGCCCACATCCGCCAAGGACAGATTCATCTTGCCCTCAGCGTCACTGAATACCCGATAGTTAAGCAGCTTATTAAGGAGTTTGTCAGCGCTGGCCCGCGTATCGTCGGGCTCGACGGCTACCAGGACCAGCAATCCCTGATCGACGGCACCCACGATCTCGCCCGCGACCTCGACCCGCGCGCCGCGCACCCGCTGCAACAGGCCCTTCATGCTTCTTCAGGCGGCAGGTCGAGCAGACGCCGGGCCATCTGATTGGCGGCGCGTACCAGCGCGTCGGTGATGCCCGGCTCGGAAGCGGCATGACCGGCATCGCGGATGACCTGCAATTCGCTGTTCGGCCAGGCTTGATGCAATTCCCAGGCGTTATCCAGCGGGCAGATCACGTCGTAGCGACCATGAATGATCACGCCGGGCAAATGGGCGATCTTGCCCATGTCGCGGATCAGCTGATTCTGCTCCAGGAAGGCGTTGTTACTGAAGTAGTGGCATTCGATGCGGGCAATCGACAAGGCACGTTGTGGCTCGGAGAAGCGATCGACCACCATCGGGTTCGGACGCAGGGTCGCGGTGCGGCCCTCCCAGGTGGACCAGGCCTTGGCTGCGTGCATCTGGGCGATCTGGTCATTGCCGACCAGGCGCTTGTGGAACGCAGCGAGCAAGTCGTCGCGCTCGTCCAGCGGGATCGGCGCGATGTAGTCCTGCCAGTAATCGGGGAACAGGCGGCTGGCACCGGCCTGGTAGAACCATTCGATTTCCTGCGGACGGCAGAGAAAGATCCCCCGCAGGATCAGGCCGTGTACCCGCTCAGGATGGGTTTGCGCGTAGGCCAGCGCCAGGGTCGAACCCCAGGAGCCACCAAACAGCACCCATTTGTCGATGCCCAGATGCTGGCGAATCCGCTCGAGGTCGGCGACCAGGTCCCAGGTGGTGTTGTTTTCCAGACTGGCGTGGGGGGTCGAGCGACCACAACCGCGCTGGTCGAAGGTGACGATGCGATAAAGATTTGGATCGAAGTAGCACCGACTCTGGGCATCACATCCGGCACCGGGGCCGCCGTGGATGAACACCACCGGCAAACCTTCCGGTGAACCGCTTTCGTCGACATACAGCGTGTGGGTCTCGTCGACGGCCAGATCGTGCCGGGCGTGGGGTTTGATCTGCGGGTACAAAGTCTGCATTGCGCACTCCGTAAGGGGTCGAGGTCATCCCTGGGGGGACTTCTATTATTCTGCCGTTGGGCATCATAAACCCGAATTACGTCAATGAGCATGCCCGTGCGAAGTCAGAGTTTTTCCGCAAGATAACCAAACAGGGTTTCGTACAGCGCATCGACCTCGGCCACCTGCCCGCGGGCCCGTAAACAGCCATGGACCAAACCCTCGCCGACGTACAATGTGGCAGCAACGCCGGCAGTACTCAGTCGCTCGGCATACAGCACGCCGTCATCACGCAACGGGTCCAATTGCGCCACGGCGATCCATGCCGGTGGCAGTCTGCTGAAATCCGTGGCAAGCAATGGCATGGCGTAGGCGTTCGGATGGCGGGTGCCCTGCAGGTAAAGCGCGTGATAGCAATCGACGTCACTGCTGCTGAGTAACGGCGCGTCGATGCACTCACTGCGCGACGGCAGCCGTTGATCGCCGCCCAACCCCGGATAGATCAGAACTTGCGCCGCCGGCAACGGCTCGCCAGCATCGCGCAGCGCCAGGCACAACGCTACCGCGAGGTTGCCACCGGCACTGTCGCCGGCCACCAGCGTACGCGCAGGGTCAAGTTTGAACGGCCCGGTGCGCAACGCCCGCCAGACTTTGAGGCAATCGTCGAAGGCCGCCGGAAACGGATGTTCCGGCGCCAGGCGGTAATCGACGGCGATCACCAACACGCCGAGGGTCGAGGCCAGTTCCGCGCAAATGAAGTCGTGGGAATCCAGATCCCCCACCACCCAGCCCCCGCCATGTAGATAGACGATGCACGGCACGCCACCAGCAGAAGGTGAAACCGGCGGCTGATACGAACGAACGGCAACCCCCGCCAACTCGAAATCGACCACATACAACCCGGCGGGACGCGGCGGCGTGAATGCCCGGCACATCTCGCTGTAGGCCTGGCGCAATCCGGTGATACTGCTGTCGGTGCTATTGAAACTCAGGGTTCTGTCGACGAATGCCGTCATTTGTTCAGAGAGCGGATAAGGAGCCATAAGACTGGTGCAAGCCTGTTCAGGTTTTTAAGACGTACTTATGACCTGTGGGAGCGAGCTTGCTCGCGATTGCGAACTGACAGGCAACATAGATGTTGAATGTGAGGGCGCCATCGCGAGCAAGCTCGCTCCCACAGGTTTTGCAAACATCTGGAAAGGTGTCAGTTCTTCAGACTGGCCTGAACCGTGGCCACGCCATCCTTGCCATCAAAACTGCTGACACCCGCCAGCCAGCGCTGGAGATCTTCCGGATGCTCGCGCAGCCATTTTTTCGCGACATCCTGAGCCGTTTGGCGCTCCATGATCGGCACCATCAACTGGCTTTCCTGGGCGGCGGTGAAGGTCAGGTTTTCCAGCAGTCGATTGACGTTTGGGCAGCGCTGGGCGTAATCCGGCGCGGTTACGGTGGAAACGGTCGCTGCACCTTCATTCGGGCCGTACACGTCCTCGCTGCCGCTCAGGTAGGCGATCTTCATGTTGATGTTCATCGGGTGTGGAGTCCAACCGACGAACACCACGAACTCCTTGCGATTCACGGCGCGCTGTACGGCGGCGAGCATGCCGGCTTCACCGGACTCGATCAGTTTGAAATCCTTCAGGCCGAAGTGATTGGTTTCGATCATGGTCTTGATCGTGGTGTTGGCGCCGCTGCCCGGCTCGATGCCGTAGATCTTGCCGCCAAGCTGATCCTTGAATCTGGCGATGTCGGAGAAGGTCTTCAGGCCCGCCGCTTCTACATAGTCAGGGACTGCAAGGGTGGCCTGGGCATCGGCCAGACTCGGCTTGTCCATGACTTTGACTTGATTGGCGGCCAGGAACGGCGCGATGTTTTTGTCCATCGCCGGTTTCCAGTAACCAAGGAAAATGTCCAGGCGCTTGTCGCGGATCCCGGCGAAGATGATTTGCTGAACGGCGCTGGTCTGTTTGCTTTCGTAGCCGAGGCCATTGAGCAACACGTCGGCCATGCCACTGGTGGCGATCACATCGGTCCAGTTGACCACGCCCATGCGCACTGTTTTGCAGGAGGCGTCGTCAGCGGCCAGGGCGCCGGTGCTCAGGAGAGCCGTGCCGCAGAGGATTGAGAGACAGCGGGCGAACAAACCTTTGGTGCTTGTCATAGAGAGCATCTCGTGCGGCAGCGATTATTGTGAGGTCGGTGTCTTTGTGCACCGTGGCCAGAACATTACGCAGCAGACGAGCGGTAAAAGCGACCTGTGGCGACCGTGTTTTGCACGGTGGCGACTGTTACGTCGCGCTTTCAAAATGAACACTTACCTGTGGGAGCGAGCTTGCTCGCGATGGCGGTGGATCAGTCGACATAGATGCAACAGACAGACCGCTATCGCGAGCAAGCTCGCTCCCACAGGGTTACGCGTCAGGCTTTAGCGCTTGTAGTGTTTTTCACCCCAGGCCAGCAAGCCTTGCAGCAACTCCTTGAGCACCAACCGCGTCGGTTCCGCCAGATCCGGGCGATAGCGGAACGGCTCGAACTCTTCCATGTAGGTGCACTGCCCCAACTCCAGTTGCACCGCGTGGATGTTCTCGGCCGGATTACCGTAATGGCGGGTGATGTGCCCGCCCTTGAAGCGCCCGTTGAGTACGTGGGTGTAGTTGTCGTGAAGCGCGCAGATCGCTTCCAGTCGGGTCGCAAGCTGTGGATCGCAACTGGCGCCGTTGAAGGTGCCGAGGTTGAAGTCCGGCAACTTGCCGTCGAACAGGTGCGGGATGATCGAGCGGATCGAGTGCGCATCGAACAGCAGCGCATAGCCGAACTCGGCCTTCAGTCGCGCCAGTTCCTGCTGCAAGGTGCTGTGGTACGGCGTCCAGATCTGCTCCAGATAAGTCGCGCGCTCATCGGCAGAAGGCTCCAGCCCTTCGCGGAACAACGGAATGCCGTCGAACAGCGTCGCCGGGTACAGGCCGGTGGTCGCGCCCACGTACAAAGGCTTGTCGTCGGACGGTCGGTTAAGGTCGATGACGAACCGCGAGTACTCGGCCGCCAGGGTGCTTGCACCCAGTTCCGCGGCGAAGTCGTATAGCTGCGGGATGTGCCAGTCGGTGTCCGGCAGGCTTTTCGCGTCAGGGATCAATCCGGCTTCGACCGCAGGCGTCAGGCGCACACCGGCGTGGGGCATGCTGATCAGCAGCGGTACGTGGCCTTGTTTGAAGTTCAGAACCTTATCCACAACAGATCTCCTACAGACTTGATTCGACGCCGTGGCGCACGACGCGTTTTTCCAGGTCGCCGCCCAGCCAGTAACACAGGTCGGCCGGACGATCGATTTGCCAGGCGACAAAATCCGCGACCTTGCCGACCTCCAGCGAACCATGAGTATCGGCCATGCCCAGCGCGGTGGCGGCATGAATCGTCGCGCCGGCCAGGGCTTCTTCCGGGGTCATGCGGAAGCAGGTGCAAGCCATGTTCAGCATCAGGCGTAACGACAGCGCCGGCGAGGTGCCCGGGTTGAGGTCGCTGGCGATGGCGATTTTCACGCCGTGCTTGCGCAGGGCTTCCATCGGCGGCAATTGGGTTTCACGCAGGAAGTAAAAGGCGCCGGGCAACAGCACCGCGACCGTACCGGACTTGGCCATGGCGATGGCGTCGTCCTCGGTCATGAACTCCAGGTGATCGGCGGACAACGCGTGATAGCGCGCCGCCAGGCTCGAGCCATGCAGCGACGACAACTGCTCGGCGTGCAGCTTCACTGGCAGGCCCAGTGCCTGGGCGGTAATGAACACCCGCTCGACCTGCGCCGGGGAGAACGCCAGGTACTCGCAAAACGCATCCACGGCGTCGACCAGCCCTTCGGCAGCCAGGGCCGGGAGCATGTCGGCGCAGATGTGATCGATATAGTCGTCAGCGCGATCCTTGTACTCCGGCGGCAAGGCGTGAGCCGCCAGGCAGGTGCTGCGCACGCTGACCGGCAGTTCGGCGCCGAGGCGACGGGCCACACGCAGCATCTTGCGCTCGCTGGCCAGGTCCAGGCCGTAGCCGGACTTGATTTCGATACTGGTAACGCCATCACGCATCAGGCTTTTCAGGCGCTTGGCGGCACTGGCGAACAGTTCATCTTCGCTGGCTGCGCGGGTGGCGCGTACGGTGCTGGCGATACCGCCGCCACTGGCGGCGATTTCCGCGTAGCTGACGCCTTGCAGGCGCTGTTCGAATTCACCGCTGCGGTTACCGCCGAACACCGTGTGAGTGTGGCAGTCGATCAGGCCCGGCGTGACCCAAGCCCCGTTCAAATCATTGACGGCCGGGTACTCGCCCGCCGGCAACTCACCGCGCGGGCCGATCCACTCAATGTGCGCTCCTGACGTCACGATGGCCGCATCCTCGATGATCGAGTAGACGCCTTGTGCCATGGTTGCGACGTGACAGTGTTGCCAGAGAGTTTTCATCCTTGGCCTCCATTAGGTTATCGATGAGAAAAAGTAGGATCCTGCGTCACCAGGGCTGCCTGGCCCGCCGCCGGTTTCACCCACGTCAGGTAAGCCAGCACCAGCAACACGATCCAGACCACGCCGACGATCAGCGCTGCCTGGGTGTCCGGGAAATAGCCCAGCACGCCGAAAATGAACAGCATGAAGGCAATCGCCGCCGCCGGCGCATAAGGCCAGAGCGGTACCGGAAACTTCAGTTGTGCAACCTGCTCGGCGCTCATGGACCGGCGCATGGCCACTTGGGTCACCAGAATCATCAGCCAGACCCACACGGTGGCAAAGGTCGCGATGGAAGCGATCAGCAGGAACACGTTTTCCGGGATCAGGTAGTTCAGCAGCACGCCCAGCAACAACGCGGCACTCATCACCACGACCGTCATCCATGGCACGCCATTGCGCGACAGGCGCGCGAAGCCTTTGGGTGCATGCCCTTGCTGGGCCAGACCGAACATCATGCGGCCAGCGCCGAAGATGTCACTGTTGATCGCCGAAATCGCCGCCGTGATCACCACGATGTTGAGGATGGTGGCCGCCGAGCTGATCCCCAGCTTGTCGAAAATCTGCACGAACGGGCTGCCCTGGCTGCCGATCTGCTGCCATGGAAAGATCGACATCAGCACCAGCATCGTCAGCACATAGAACAGCAGGATCCGCAACGGTACAGCATTGATCGCCCGGGGCAGCACGTGCTGCGGGTCTTTGGCTTCACCTGCCGTTACGCCGATGATCTCAATACCGCCAAACGCAAACATCACCACCGCGAACGAAGCGATCAGACCGCCCATGCCATTGGGCATGAAACCGCCGTGGCTCCAGAGGTTGCTGATGTCGGTCGCTTGGCCGGGGGCCGAGCTGATGCCGAACCACATGATGCCGAAACCACCCAGGATCATCGCGACGATGGCGGCGACCTTGAGCAGCGACAACCAGAACTCCATTTCACCGAAGACTTTGACGTTGCACAGGTTCAGGCCGCCAACGATGGAAACGACACCCAGCACCCAGATCCAGCGGGAAACCTCCGGAAACCAGAAGCCCATGTAGATACCGAATGCAGTGACATCGGCCATGCCGACGATGACCATTTCGAATGCGTAGGTCCAACCGAGGATGAAGCCCGCCATCGGCCCCAGGTAGGTGCTGGCGTACTGGCCGAAAGAGCCGGCCACCGGGTTGTGCACCGCCATCTCACCGAGGGCGCGCATGACCATGAACACCGCCGCGCCACCGATCAGGTAAGCGAGCAGTACCGCAGGACCGGCCATTTGAATGGCCGAGGCAGATCCATAAAACAGCCCGGTGCCGATTGCCGACCCCAGCGCCATGAAGCGAATATGTCGGGCAGAGAGCCCGCGTTTCAAACCTTTTTCTGGCTGTTGCATTTCTCGTCCCTAATTATTGTTATCCGACGCAAAATCGAATCGCTGGCAAGCCAGCTCCTACAGGTTCAACGCAATCCATGTGGGAGCGGGCTTGCTCGCGAAGGGGCAATTACAGGCTAGGCAGCAACTTCGCCGAAACCAGCTCGTTCAGGCAACGCGAGGCCAACAGTTCAGACGCCGCATTGATGTCCGGCGCGAAGAAGCGGTCCTTCTCATAGAACGGCACTTCGTTACGCAGAATGGCACGGGCTTTTTCCAGTTTTGGCGAAGTCTTCAGACCATTGCGCAGGTCCAGGCCCTGGGCTGCCGCCAGCCATTCCACCGCGAGAATCCCACGGGTGTTCTCGGCCATTTCCCACAGGCGCTTGCCAGCCGCCGGAGCCATCGATACGTGGTCTTCCTGGTTGGCGGAAGTCGGCAGGCTGTCCACCGAATGCGGATGGGACAACGCCTTGTTCTCGCTGGCCAATGCCGCTGCAGTCACCTGGGCGATCATGAAGCCGGAGTTCACACCGCCGTTGGCCACCAGGAACGGCGGCAGTTGCGACATGTGCTTGTCCATCATCAGCGAGATACGGCGCTCGCTCAGGGAACCGATTTCAGCGATGGCCAATGCCATGTTGTCAGCGGCCATGGCCACCGGCTCGGCGTGGAAGTTGCCACCGGAGATCACGTCACCTTCAGCGGCGAAAACCAACGGGTTGTCGGAAACGGCGTTGGATTCGATCGCCAGTACTTCGGCCGCTTGACGGAACTGGGTCAGGCAGGCACCCATGACTTGTGGCTGGCAACGCAGGGAGTACGGGTCTTGTACCTTCTCGCAGTTTTCATGGGAGTCGGAGACTTCGCTGCGCTCGCCCAGCAGATCGCGATAAGCGGCGGCGGCGTCGATCTGGCCTTTCTGGCCACGGGCAGCATGGATACGGGCGTCGAACGGCGAACGCGAGCCCAGGACCGCTTCAACGGTCAGGCCGCCCAGTGCCAAGGCACCAGCAAACAGGTCTTCACCTTCGAACAGGCCACGCAGGGCAAATGCGGTGGACACCTGAGTGCCGTTGAGCAGCGCCAGGCCTTCTTTCGCGGCGAGGGTCAGCGGGGTCAGACCAGCAACTTTCAGCGCTTCGGTGGCTTCCATCCACTCGCCCTTGTAGCGAGCCTTGCCTTCACCCAGCAGCACCAGCGACATGTGGGCCAGAGGCGCCAGGTCACCGGAAGCACCGACCGAGCCTTTCAATGGAATGTGCGGGTAAACCTCGGCATTGATCAGGGCGATCAGCGCGTCGATCACCACACGACGGATGCCAGAGAAACCACGACTCAGGCTGTTGACCTTGAGCACCATGATCAGACGCACCAGCTCATCGCTGATCGGCTGGCCGACACCGGCGGCGTGGGACAGCACCAGCGAGCGCTGCAGGTTTTCCAGGTCTTCGCTGGCAATGCGGGTCGAGGCCAGCAGACCGAAACCGGTGTTGATACCGTAGGCGGTGCGGTTCTCGGCGAGGATCTGTTCCACGCAGGCAACGCTGGCTTCGATCTGGGCCGAGGCGCTGTTGTCGAGGGTCAGTTTCACCGGCTGCTGATAGACGTCACGCAGTTGGGCGAGGGTCAGTTGGCCGGGAATCAGATTTAGCGCAGTCATTTTTGTGCTCCTTTTGAGAGTTAGCTATTAACTAACCAGACGCTCCGGAGATGTCCGTTGTCCGTCGCTTCCCCCTTTTTGAGGGGGTGGCGCCTTGGCACGCTGGTTTTATAGGGAAATCAATTCAGATTCGGTAAGGTTTTTTGCAGCAAAACAGGGTCTTTCAGAACACTGGCAGCGGCGGCAATGTCTGGTGCCAGCCAACGGTCCTGGTCGTAGGCAGGAACTCGCTCACGCAGCAGACGCCAAGCGGTATCGGTGCCCGCACCAAAGCGTTGTTCCTTCAAGAACTCAAACGCCTGGGCCGCCAGCAAATACTCGATGGCGAGGATCTGCGTGCAGTTTTCCAGCGCGCGATGCAGCTTCAGTGCGGCGTTGGTGCCCAGGCTCAGGTGATCTTCCTGAAGACCGGAAGTGACGTAATTGTCGAGGACTGCCGGTTGCGCCAGTTGACGGTTCTCCGCGCACAGCGAAGCGGCCACGTATTGCACGATCATCATCCCGGAGTTCACGCCCGGGTTGGCCACCAGGAAAGCCGGCAGGCCGCTGACGTGCGGATTGATCAAACGGTCCAGACGACGCTCGGCGATGGAGCCGATTTCCGCCATGGCGATCGCCAGCAGGTCCGCCGCCATTGCCACGGACTGGCCATGAGGGTTGGCCTGGGACACCACGCGGTAATTGTCCGCGGTACCCAGCACCAGCGGGTTGTCGGTGGCGCCGTTGAGCTCGGTTTCGATCTGTTTGATCGCGTGCACCAGTTGATCGCGCGCAGCACCGTGCACCTGCGGGATCGAGCGAATGCTCAGGGCATCCTGGGTGCGAATGCCTTTGCTCTGGGCGATCACTTCGCTGCCGTCGAGCAAGGCCCGAAGGTTGATCCCGACCTGTTGCATGCCCGGGTGCGGCTTGAGCGCGATGATCTCCGCGTCGAACGCATCGATCTGCCCGCGCTGGGCTTCGAAGCTCATGGCGCCGATCACGTCGGCCCATTCCAGCAGGCGCGTGGCATCGGCAATCGCCAGGCAGCTCAGGCCGCTCATGCACGGCGTACCGTTTACCAGGCACAAACCGTCCTTGGCACCGAGCTTGACTGGTTGCAGACCTTCTTCGGCCAGCGCTTGCTGCGCGGAAACGATCTGCCCGCGATAGCTGACATTGCCCACGCCCAGCAGCGCGATGCCGATGTGCGCCATGTGAGTCAGATAACCCACCGAACCCTGGGACGGCACCTGCGGGGTGATGCCCCGGTTGAGCAGCGCCAGCAGCGCTTCGACGACCTGACGGTGCAAGCCGGATTTGCCGTGGCTGTAGTTGACGATGGCCGCGCACATGATCGAGCGGGTCTGCTCGTCAGTCAGCGGTGCACCCACGCCGCAAGCGTGGCTGAGCAAGGTGTTGCGCGACAACTGGCTGAGTTGTTCGTCCTGCAGCGAAACGTTGCACAGCGCGCCCAGGCCGGTGTTGATGCCGTAGGCACGTTCGCCGCTGGTGACGATGCGCTGGACGATGGCCTGTGCGTTTTCGATGCGCGCCCAGATCGGTGCCGAGAGTTCAAGCTGTGCGCCATGACGAGCAACGGCGACCACATCCTGCCAACTGACCTGCGACTCGGTGATAACGATTTTTTCAGCCTGGGACATCTTCAACCTCTGCGTACAAACCTGAATATTGATGCATCTTTACCGGCCTCATCGCGAGCAAGCTCGCTCCCACAGGTTTTGTGAACACCGGGGATCCACTGTGGGAGCGAGCTTGCTCGCGATGGGGCCAGCACAGCCGGCACAAACCTTTTAAACCACCGCCGCCCGACGCTGCACAAAGCGGTCGACATACTCATCCGCCGGCGAATGCAGGATCTCTCTTGGCGTGCCGACCTGGATCAGGCGGCCGTCCTTGAGAATCGCGATGCGGTTGCCGATGCGCACGGCCTCGTCGAGGTCGTGGGTGATGAAGACGATGGTCTTGTGCAGGGTCTTTTGCAGTTCCAGCAACTGGTCCTGCATCTCCGCGCGGATCAGCGGGTCGAGGGCGCTGAACGCTTCGTCCATCAGGATGATGTCAGTGTCCGCCGCCAGGGCGCGGGCCAAGCCCACACGCTGACGCATGCCGCCGGATAGCTGGTGCGGGTATTTGTTTTCGTAGCCCTTGAGGCCCACGGTGTTGATCCAGTGCAGCGCACGCTCAGCGCACATGGCTTTGCTTTCGCCACGGATTTTCAGGCCGTAGGCGACGTTGTCCAGCACGCTCTTGTGCGGCAACAGGCCAAAGCTCTGGAACACCATGCTGATCTTGCGCCGACGAAATTCGCGCAGGGCTTCCATGTCGTATTGCAGGATGTCCACGCCGTCCACCAGGATCGCGCCGCTGGTCGGGTCGATCAGGCGGTTGAAGTGGCGCACCAGGGTCGACTTGCCTGAGCCCGACAGGCCCATGATCACGAAGATCTCGCCGCTGCCGATGCTCAGCGACAGGTCGTTCACGCCGACCACGCAGCCGGTTTCGGCCAGAACCTGGTCCTTGGTCTTGCCCTGGCCGATCATGGCCAGCGCATCCTTGGAACGGTTGCCGAAAATCTTGAAGACGTTCTTGACTTCGATCTTGCTCACGGTTGCGTTGTTCATTTGCTCACCTCATGCCGTGCGCGACCATACGCCTGTGTAATGCGGTCGATCACCACAGCCAGAATCACGATCGCCAGACCGGCTTCAAGGCCACGCCCGACGTTGAGGGTCTGAATCCCCACCAGCACGTCTTCACCCAGGCCACGGGCACCGATCATCGAGGCGATCACCACCATCGACAGGGCCATCATGGTGGTCTGGTTGATCCCGGCCATGATGCTCGGCAGGGCCAGTGGCAGTTGCACGCCGAACAGTTGCTGCCAGCGGTTGGCACCGAAGGCGTTGATCGCTTCCATCACTTCGCCGTCGACCTGGCGAATGCCCAGATCGGTCAGACGGATCAGCGGTGGTGCGGCGTAGATCACCGTGGCGAAAATCGCCGGGACCTTGCCCAGGCCAAACAGCATCAGAACCGGGATCAGGTACACGAAGCTCGGCATGGTCTGCATGATGTCCAGCAACGGCATCAGCACCGAACGCAGGCGGTTGCTGCGCGCCGAGAGAATGCCCAGCGGAATGCCGATCAACACCGAAATGATCGTCGCCACCATCATCAGCGCCAGGGTCTGCATCAGCTTGTCCCAGAGGCCGACCGCCCCCACCAGGAACAGCAAACCAACGATGACGGCAGTGGTCACGACCTTGCGGGTCGCGTGCCAGGCCACACCGGCCACGATCGCCAGCATCAGCCACCAGGGTGCAGCACGCAGCAGGCCTTCAAGATTGACGATGGCCCACAGCAAGGTGTCGGAGATGCTGCGGAAAACGTCGCCGTAGTTGGTAACCAGCGAATCGACCCAACCGTTGACCCAGTCGGCGATGGAAAAGGTAAAGCTTTCGGGAAACATAAGAGACTCTCAATCAAGGGGTTGCGATCAAGCGTCCGACTGCCGTTGCCGACAGCCGGAGAAGCCCAACCTACAAGGCCGCGTCGATTTTCTTGGCTGCGTCTTCGCTCACCCATGCGTGCCAGACTTCAGGATGTTCCTTCAGGAAGATCTTGGCCAGTTTTGGTGATTCGATCCGCTCTTTGGTCATGCGCCCAAGGTTCTGGTTCAGCAGGTCGATTGGCACGTTGACCTTTTCCAGCACGGCCACCAGTTCAGGCGCTTCGTCGTGGAACGTCTTGGACAAGCCGACCTTGATGGTCACTGTCTTGTTCACGCCTGGTTTCTCTTCGAGTTTCACCGCGTCGATCTGGCCCATCAAAGGCGTTGGCGACCAGTAGTAGAACAGGATCGGCTCGCCACGCTTGTAGCTCGACAGCACAGCGGCATCCAGCGCCGGGCCGGTGCCTGGGCGGAAGTTGGTGTAGGTGCTTTCCAGGCCGTAGCTTTTCAGCATTTCGCTGTTGTCCAGCTCACAGGTCCAGCCGGCCGGGCAGTTGTAGAAACGGCCCTTGGAAGGCTCTTCGGCGTCCTTGAACACCGCCGAGTATTTGCCCAGGTCAGCAATGTTTTTCAGGTCCGGAGCCTTGGCTTCCAGCTTACGTTTGGCGTCGCCTTCGATCACGTAGCGCGGCACGTACCAGCCTTCGATCGCGCCAACAACCGGGGCGCCGACACCGACGACTTTGCCGGCCTTCTCAGCCTTGTTCCAGACTTCGCTGCGGCCGACCCACTCTTCGGCAAACACTTGAATGTCGTTGCTGCTCAGGGCGTTTTCCATGGTGATGGAGTTGCCCGGCAGGCTGTCGGTCTTGCAGTCGTAGCCTTTCTCCAACACGACTTGCATCACGTCGGTCAGCAGCATGGCGCTTTCCCAGTTCAAACCGGCGAACTTCACCGGTTTGCCCGACTCGCACCAACCCGCCGCCTGAGTGGCGCCGGCACTGGCCAGCAGGCCCATGGAAAGCAATGTGGTCAGCAGGGTCTTGTTCGATTTCATTGTAGTGACGCTCCTAATCATGAATTGGCTTACGGCAGTCAAGAGGCATCCAGCCCTGTCCACGTCCAATCAGGCCTGCGCCGCAGCGCGACCGACGTTCAGCTTTTGTTCGGTGATCGCGCCCTGCTCGACCGGCAGGATCAAACGATCAGGCACTGTGCCGTGCCATTTTTTTGCACACAGGTAATACAGGGCGGCGGGAAGCACCAGACCGATGACCCAGGAAATATCCACATCACCCAGGGCCGCCACCAGCGGACCGGTATAGAACTTAGTGGAGATGAACGGCAGCTGCACCAGCACACCGAACACATAGACGCTGATACCGAGGAGGTTCCAACGACCGTAGCGACCATTCGGATCGGCCAGAGCCGGTACGTCATAGCGCTCGCGAGTGATGCAGTAGTAGTCCACCAGATTGATCGCGCTCCAAGGGGTAAAGAACGCCAGCAAGAACAGGATGAAAGACTTGAACGCGCCGAGGAACGAGTGCTGACCGAGCAACGCCATCAGGGTCGCAGCACCGACGATGACCAGCACGAAGACCAGACGCTGCAAGTGCGTTACCTTCAGGTCGCCACGGAAACCGCTGATGATGGTCGCAATGCACATGAAGCTACCGTAGGAGTTCAGCGTGGAGATGGTGACCTTGCCGAACGCAATGCTGAAGTACAGCAGCGCAGCAGTGGCACCGGTACCGCCCAGACCAACGATGTAGGCCACTTCGTGACCGGCGAATTGCCCGTTGGCCGAAGCGGCAGCGAACACGCCGAGGACCATCGCCACCTGTGCGCCAATGACCGAACCCGCACCTGCGGCAAAAAAGGTTTTCACCGAGGAAATATTGCTCGGCAGGTAGCGTGAGTAGTCAGCCACGTAGGGGCCGAACGCGATCTGCCAGGACGCCGCGAGCGACACCGCCAGCAGGAAGCTGCTCCAGCTGAAGTGACGGATTTGCAGGAGAGCGCCGACGTCGGTCTGGCTCATCAGGCGCCAGAACAGATAAACGAAGGCAATCACACCGATGACGCTGGCAACTCGGCCGATCCAATGGATCACCCGATAACCGAGCACCGTAACCAGCACGATGACACTGGCAAAAATGAGGATACCGACGCTGTCGCTGACGCCAAACAACTGGCCCAGCGCCTGGCCGGATAACACGGTTCCCGTTGCGGTGAAGCCCAGGTACATCAGGCACACCAGCACGATCGGGATGGCCGCGCCGTACACGCCGAACTGTACCCGGCTGGAAATCATCTGTGGCAGGCCAAGCTTGGGGCCTTGCGCGGCATGCAGCGCCATTACGCCACCGCCGAGCAGTTGGCCGATCAACAGACCGATCAACGACCAGAACACATCACCGCCAAGCACCACCGCCAATGCACCAGTGACAATCGCGGTGATTTGCAGGTTGGCACCCATCCACAGGGTGAACTGGCTAAACAGACGACCGTGTCTTTCCGCTTCCGGGATGTAGTCGATCGAACGCTTCTCGATCAACGGTTTGTTGCCTGCACGTTCGCTGTTAACAGCCATGGTTCAACCTCTGTGGATTGTTCTAATAGTTCACTGAGCGTCGTTGTGATCTGCTTTTCTGTGGGAGCGAGCTTGCTCGCGATAGCAATCTGTCAGCCAGCACAAGTGTTGAATGTGCCGGCCTCATCGCGAGCAAGCTCGCTCCCACATAAAGCCGTACAGCGTTACTTGCCGGTAATCATCGGCAGGTTCAGCCCTTGTTCCTTGGCGCAGTCGATGGCGATCTGGTAACCGGCATCGGCGTGACGCATGACGCCAGTGGCCGGGTCGTTGTGCAGCACGCGAGCGATACGCTCGGCCGCTTCGTCAGTACCGTCGCAGACAATCACCATGCCCGAATGCTGGGAGAAGCCCATGCCAACGCCGCCGCCGTGGTGCAGGGATACCCAGGTCGCGCCGCTCGCGGTGTTGAGCAGAGCGTTGAGCAGTGGCCAGTCGGAAACGGCGTCGGAACCGTCCTGCATCGATTCGGTTTCGCGGTTCGGGCTCGATACCGAACCGGAGTCCAGGTGGTCGCGGCCGATCACGATTGGCGCGGACAACTCGCCGCTACGGACCATTTCGTTGAACGCCAGGCCCAGCTTGGCGCGCAGGCCCAGGCCAACCCAGCAGATACGTGCCGGCAGACCCTGGAAGCTGATGCGCTCGCGGGCCATGTCCAGCCAGTTGTGCAGGTGGGCGTCGTCCGGGATCAGTTCCTTGACCTTGGCGTCGGTCTTGTAGATGTCTTCAGCGTTGCCCGACAGTGCAGCCCAACGGAACGGGCCGATGCCACGGCAGAACAGCGGACGGATGTAGGCCGGTACGAAGCCCGGGAAGTCGAATGCGTTTTCCACGCCTTCTTCTTGCGCCATCTGACGGATGTTGTTGCCGTAGTCAAAGGTCGGGATGCCTTGCTTCTGGAAGTCGAGCATCGCTTTAACATGCACGGCCATCGATTGCTTGGCGGCCTTGATCACGGCAGCAGGTTCGGTCTTGGCGCGAGCGCGGTATTCGTCCCAGGTCCAGCCGGCTGGCAGGTAACCATTGAGCGGGTCGTGGGCGCTGGTCTGGTCGGTGACCATGTCCGGGCGTACGCCGCGCTTGACCAGTTCAGGCAGGATTTCAGCCGCGTTGCCCAGCAGCGCGATGGAAATCGCTTTGCCTTCGGCGGTGTATTTGGCGATGCGGGCCAGTGCGTCGTCGAGGTCTTTGGCTTGCTCGTCGACGTAGCGGCTTTTCAGACGGAAATCGATGCTGACCTGCTGGCATTCGATGTTCAGCGAGCAAGCGCCAGCCAGGGTTGCAGCCAGAGGCTGGGCGCCACCCATGCCGCCCAGGCCGGCGGTCAGTACCCACTTGCCTTTGAGGTCATCGTTGTAGTGTTGGCGACCGGCTTCGACGAAGGTTTCGTAGGTGCCCTGGACGATGCCCTGGCTGCCGATGTAGATCCAGCTGCCGGCGGTCATCTGGCCGTACATGGCCAGGCCTTTGGCGTCCAGTTCGTTGAAGTGTTCCCAGCTCGCCCAGTGAGGAACCAGGTTGGAGTTGGCGATCAGTACGCGCGGGGCGTTGCTGTGGGTCTTGAACACGCCGACCGGCTTGCCGGATTGCACCAGCAGGGTCTCGTCGTCGTTCAGGTTGGTCAGGCTTTCGACGATCTTGTCGTAGCATTCCCAGTTACGTGCAGCGCGACCGATACCACCGTAAACCACCAGCTCTTTAGGGTTCTCGGCGACTTCCGGGTCGAGGTTGTTCATCAGCATGCGCAGCGGCGCTTCAGTCAGCCAGCTCTTGGCGGTCAGCTTGTTACCGCGTGCGGCACGGATTTCGACGTCGCGAAACTTGGTACGTTTATTCTCGGTCACGAAAAGAACTCCTCAGCAATCAATCCAAACCAACCCAGGCAGTGGGCGAGCAAGCCAATGGGCATCAGTGCACACCGGCGAATCAGTGGACGATGGTTGAGTCTTCGTGACTCATACGCATACGTCTTTACTTGTACATACAAGCATATGCAATCAAGCGGCCAACTTGTTGGATGAGCATTCAAGAAAAGTTCGGAAACAGCTGGAGAGCCCTTGGAACAAGGGTTTTGGCGTAGATGAAATTTTTCGAGGGGATTTTTTGGAGGATAGGCGGATTGTTACTTGAGCGTGGTTTTGCGCCACGCTGGGGCATTCGGTAACAAGTTGGTGCGCGGACGGAAACGGTCTGAGGGGTAGCACAACATCGCGGGCAAACATGGCCCCTGCAGGAGCCGAGCTTGCTCGCGATGGTCGTGAACGATAACGCGTAGAACCAGATGCCCAGCGGCGAATTTGGGTTATTCGCGAGCGAGCTCCTACAGGGATGGTGTATCAGCGTGCGACGAGTTCGATCACGCAGCAGGCGCCATTGCTGGAGACTTCCAGCAATCCGGTGTTACCGACCAGTTGCAGGCAATCGTGGCGACCCAGTTGCGAAGCGCTGGTACCGACCTTCACTTCAAGCGCATCGCTGATACTGAAGACCAGCACAGTCCCCGCCTCACTGAAAAACCGCTGCTCGCCCGACAACCACTGCAACCGCGCGGCGTAACGCTGCGGTGCGTAAATGAGGTTGAAATCGCGAATCGCACCGCCGAGCAATGTGCAGGAAACCTTGCTTTCACCGCTGAAGGCAAATGGGTCCAGCGGTAACAGTGGCCGAGTATCCTGGCCATCCACCGTCAGGCTCATGCCGTCGCCCTGCAAAACAGTGATCACTCGCTCGTAACCGGCGAAGGTGGAAAACCCGCCCGATTCGCCAATGTCGGCAATCGACAGGCGCCAGCCAAAGCCATCCAGACCGGTGCCGGCATCGCGGGTGATTTCTTCGGTACTGCCGCCGCCGTTCTTCCACGGCATGCGCGGGTAATCTTTGGCGCGTAAAACCTTTAACTGATTCATTTATGGAACCGACCTTCCAGACGATGACGGGAACCGGGGTGGATCAAGCGAGCGGCGGTCACCGGCTGACGGCCGGACCAGGTGCGGCGACGGATCAGCAGGCACGGCTCGCCTTTTTCAATCTGCAGCAATTTGCATTCGGACGACTCGGCCAGGATCGCCTCGACCACGTGCTCGCCTTCGGTCAGCGGCGCGACCTGGTTCAGGTAGGCGTAGGGCGTTTGCAGGGTGAAGTCCTGCTTGAGGTAGTCCGGCGCCACCAGTGCATTGACGAAACGATCTTCGATTTGCACCGGAATATCGTTTTCGAAATGCACGATCAGCGAGTGGAACACCTTCTGCCCTTCGCGCATGTCCAGGGCCAGGGCGCGCTCGGAGCCGGCGGCCTCTTCTTCAAGGGTGATGACCTTGCAGGTGTGGCGATGACCGCGAGAGGCGATTTCATCGGCGATGTTGTGCACTTCGAACAAGGCAGACTGGCTTTTCGGCTCGGCGACGAACGTGCCGACGCCTTGCATGCGCACCAGCAGGCCATCGGCGGTCATCTCGCGCAGGGCGCGGTTGATGGTCATGCGGCTGAAACCCAACTGGCTGACCAGCTCGCTTTCCGACGGAACGCGGTAGTGCGGCGGCCAGTTTCCACTGTCGATTTGCTGGGTGATCATTTGTTTGACGCGGGCGTACAGGGGCGCCGGACTGTCGCCCATGTTCGCGGCCAACGGAGAGACTGGAGGCGGAGTCGGCACGGTTAATCCTTGGTCGTTTAGTAGATGTCGCTAGCTTGCCGGAGTTTACCGGGCAGGCAAACGTCTGTATATGTATATACAAATAACACACGATGGGGTGCTGAACCATGTCCGCCTTCTTTGCCGAACGCGCGCTGCTGCCTAGTGGATGGGCCAACAATGTACGTCTTGAGGTCAGCGCCGACGGCGTTTTGACCCATATCCAGGCCGATTCCCATGCAGATGGCGCCGAGCGGTTGAGCGGTCCGCTGCTGCCTGGCATGCCGAACCTGCACTCCCACGCCTTCCAGCGGGCCATGGCCGGGCTGGCGGAAGTGGCGGGAAATCCGAACGACAGTTTCTGGACCTGGCGCGACCTGATGTATCGCCTCGTCGGAAAAATCAGCCCGGAACAACTCGGCGTCATCGCCCGTCAGCTGTACATCGAAATGCTCAAGGCCGGTTACACATCGGTGGCGGAATTTCATTACGTACACCATGACATCAGTGGCCAGCCTTACGCGGACCCGGCCGAACTGGCCCTGCGTATCAGCCAGGCTGCAGGTTCCGCGGGTATCGGTCTGACCCTGCTGCCGGTGCTCTACAGCCACTCCGGTTTCGGCGGCCAGACTCCGAACGAAGGTCAGCGTCGCTTCATCAACAGCACCGAAAATTACCTCAAGCTGCAATCGCGCCTGCAACCGCTCCTGGCGCAGCAGCCGGCGCAGGCCCTGGGCCTGTGTTTTCACTCGCTGCGCGCGGTCACGCCGCAACAGATCAGCGAAGTGCTGGCCGCCAGCGACAAACAATGCCCGGTGCACATCCACATTGCCGAGCAGCAGAAAGAAGTCGACGACTGCCTGACCTGGAGCGGTCGTCGTCCGCTGCAATGGCTGTACGAAAACGTCGAAGTCGACCAGCGCTGGTGCCTGGTCCACGCGACCCACGCCAACCCGGAAGAAGTCACGTCGATGGCCAGGAGCCGCGCCATCGCCGGCCTGTGCCTGACCACCGAAGCCAACCTTGGCGACGGGATTTTCCCGGCGGTGGATTTCCTCGCCCAGGGCGGCCGCATGGGCATCGGTTCCGACAGTCACGTGTCATTGAGCGTGGTGGAAGAATTGCGCTGGCTGGAATACGGCCAGCGTCTGCGTGATCAGCGGCGTAATCGTTTGTACGGCGCGGATCAGCCAATGGTCGGCCGCACGCTGTTTGATGCCGCGCTGGATGGTGGTGCCCAGGCGCTGGGTCAGCCGATTGGCGCCCTGGAAGTCGGCAAGCGCGCCGACTGGCTAGTGCTCGATGGCAATGACCCGTATCTGGCAACGGCGAGCGGCGACGGAATTCTCAACCGCTGGTTGTTTGCCGGCGGCGATCGCCAGGTGCGGGATGTGTTGGTCAATGGCCAGTGGGTAGTGCGTGACGGGCGGCATGCCGACGAGGAAGAAAGCAGCCGCGCCTTCACTCAAGTCCTGCGCGAACTCCTGGGCTGACACAAAACAACTGTGGGAGCGAGCTTGCTCGCGATAGGGCCATCAGATTCAACATTGATGTTGTCTGACAGTCCGCTATCGCGAGCAAGCTCGCTCCCACAGTGTTATCTGTAATCAGTTGGACGTCTCGGCCATCTGCTTTTCCGAGGCCCGCCAGATCAGCCGCGTGGTGTCGTACCCCTGCTGACGTGCCTTGCTCAGCAACTCCTCACGCACCACACCGTTCACGGTCGGCGTGCGCGACAACAGCCACAGATACTTGCGGCTCGGGTCACCGACGATGGCGGTCTTGTAGTCATCGCTGACGTACAGCACCCAGTATTCGCCCTTCGCCGAACCCGGGATCAGCCTGGAAAACCAGGTATCGAACTCGACCCACAGCTTGTCGCTCTTGCCGGGCACCTGTGGATAAGCCGTGCCCTTGACCTCTTCCCATTGCCACTGTGCCGTCAGGCAGCGGTTCAGCACTGCGAGGTTGCCGTCGGGCTTGAGCGTGTAATGGGCTTCGGACTGCGCGCAGTCGCGCTGGAAGTACATCGGCATACGAGCCAGCTCGTACCAGGTGCCCTGGTAGCGCTTGAGGTTGACGCTATTGACCGTCTTGGGGGCCAATGGGTCCTGGCCAGACGTGGCACAGCCGGCCAACACCAGGCCGGCAAAAAGGATGATCAATAACCGCTTCATTATTTTTCTCCCGTGGGCGATCGCCCCGGTTTACTTCAGGCCTTGGCCGGAAAACATCAGCACTTTGTCACCGGCAAACTGCACGCTGATAAAGCTGTTCTTGTCGCCCCAGGTGCAGCTGGACATGCCGAGCGCGCCTGAACAATCGGCGGGTTTGCCCAACAGGGTCTCCACATCGGCCTTGGCCATGCCGGCGGAGAGCTTCGAGTAGTTTTCCTGATTGACCTTGCTGCAGGCAGCGAGCAATACGCAGAATGAAAGCAGGGCGATGGAACGCAACGACATGGTGAAACTCCGGGGGCGTAGGGGATTGGCATGGCTGCCAAGCTGAAGCTTAGAAGAGAAAACCCCTGTCAGGTTCCCTGCCCGGCAGGCTATTTATCGGGCCACTCGTCTACCTTTTGCCGAAAATCAGCCACTTTGCCTGTTTACCGGGCATTTCGTCGTTTTTCAGAGAATTCGCCTAATCTTTGGCGCCGCTCAGTCGACATAAATGCAACGCAAAGCCACGTCAGTGGCATTTGCTCCCCCATTTTGTAGAACAGCCCCTCTGCGGTAGCTCACCCATGACCAGAAACATGAAGTTCAGCCACAAGATATTGCTGGCTGCCGCCCTCGTGGTGGCCGTCGCATTCGCTTGTTTCATCCTGTTCAACGACTATCGCCAACGCGAAACCTTGCGCAACAGTACCGAAGCCTCGATGCAGGAACTCGGCAGCCTGACCACCAGCAACATCCAGACCTGGCTGGAAAGCCGCATGCAATTGCTGCAGTCGATGGCCCAACAGATCAACGCCGACGGCAAAGCTCCCGCTGGCCTGAAACGAATCATCGACCTGCCCGCCTACACCGGCAACTTCCAGCTGAGTTACTTCGGTGGCGCCGACGGCGTGATGTTCTCGGTCCCGGCGGGCAACCGCGCGGCGGACTACGATCCGCGCGCCCGTGGCTGGTACAAGGCGGCCAATAGTGCGCAACAGACCATCGTCACCGAACCCTACATCGCCGCCTCCTCCGGCAAGCTGGTGATCACAGTCGCCACCCCGGTGCAGCACCTGGGCCAGATGATCGGTGTCGCCGGCGCCGACATCGACCTGTCCAGCGTCAGCGCGATCATCAACTCGCTGAACTTCGGCGGTCACGGCCATGCGTTCATCGTCGGTGCCGACGGCAAGATCCTGATTCACCCGGACAGTAAGCTGGTGCTCAAGAACCTGACCGAGGCCTACCCCAACGGTGCGCCGAAAGTCAGCCCGGGCATGAAGGAAGTCGAGATCGACGGCAAGCGTCAGTTCATCTCTTTCACCCACGTCAACGGCGTGCCATCGGCGGACTGGTACGTAGCGCTGGTGCTCGACCAGGAAACCGCGTTCTCGATGCTCAGCGAATTCCGCACCTCGGCGATCATCGCCATGGTCATTGCGGTGGTGATCATCATCGCCCTGCTGGGCATGCTGATCAGCCTGTTGATGCAACCGTTGCTGACCATGGGTCGCGCCATGCATGACATCGCCGAAGGCGAAGGTGACTTGACCAAACGCCTGACCATTCACGGCCACGACGAATTCGGCGCGCTGGGGCTGTCGTTCAACCGTTTCGTCGAACGCATCCATACCTCGATCATCGAAGTATCCTCGGCCACCGGCCAAGTCAACGAAGTGGCGCTGCGGGTAGTCGCCGCCTCGAACTCGTCGATGTTCAACTCCGACCAGCAAGCCTCGCGCACCAGCAGCGTGGCCGCCGCGATCAACCAGCTCGGTGCCGCCGCCCAGGAAATCGCCCAGAACGCCGCCCTCGCCTCGCAACATTCCAGCGATGCCCGCAGCCTGGCCGAAGACGGTCAACAGGTGGTGGATAAAACCATCGCGGCGATGCAGCAACTGTCGGCCAAGATCAGCGACTCGTGCGGCAACATCGAGACCCTCAACAGCAACACGGTCAACATCGGGCAGATCCTGGAAGTGATCACCAGCATCTCCCAGCAGACCAACTTGCTGGCACTCAACGCCGCCATTGAAGCGGCCCGCGCTGGCGAGGCCGGCCGTGGTTTTGCCGTGGTGGCCGATGAGGTGCGCAACCTCGCTCACCGCACCCAGGACTCGGCGCAGCAAGTGCAGACGATGATCGAAGAGCTGCAAGTCGGTGCCCGGGCAGCGGTGGGCATCATGACCGACAGCCAGCGCCAGAGCGAAAACAGCGTCGGCATCGCCAACCAGGCGGGTGAACGCTTGGGCAGCGTGACCCAGCGCATCGGGGAGATCGATGGCATGAACCAATCGGTGGCCACCGCGACCGAGGAACAGACCGCCGTGGTGGAGTCGATCAACGTCGACATCACCGAAATCAACACGCTGAATCAGGAAGGTGTGGAGAACCTGCAGTCGACCTTGCGTGCGTGTGCCGATCTAGAGCAGCAGGCGGCGCGGTTGAAGCAGCTGGTGGGTAGTTTCAGGATCTGAGGCAACCTCACCGGCCTCATCGCGAGCAAGCTCGCTCCCACAGTAGATCTCCAGTGCAACTAAGATCCCTGTGGGAGCGAGCTTGCTCGCGATGACGGCGTCAGCTACAACGAAAAATCAGAACCGAGAGCCCGGCTTCGACAAAAACTCGAGTTCCTCGGCCGTCGACTCCCGCCCCAACACCGCATTGCGATGGGGAAACCGCCCAAACTGCGCAATCACCCTCTGATGCCGCTCGGCGTAATCCAGGTAATCGGCAAACAGCGTTCGGTCACCCTCAGGCTGCTGCGCCATCAGTTTGATGTAGCGCGAGACGCCTTCGTTCTGCACCGCGAGGTTTTCGCTGTGCTCGAACACCAGATAGATGAACACCCGCTGAATCGGCTGCAACTGGCGATCGAAATCCGCCGCAATACCTTGGGCTACCAATTTCTGTGCGCGGGAATCGCCGGAGAATGCTTTGGGAGTGTCGCGAAAGATCATTCGCGGGATTTGATCGAGCAGCAGCACCAGGGCCAGCCAACCTTCGGGACATTGCATCCACTCGGTCAATCCGCCGGCCAGTGCCTGCTCGGCCTGGCCCCCGAAACGCTCACGCGCTTCGAGGTCCTGGCTGTCGCGCTTGCCAAACCACAACTTGCCCTTCTGCGCTGCCACTTCCTTCGCTGACCCGAAACTTCCGAACCACCAATCAAGCAACGGCTGCCAGGGCGCGGTCATGGTTTATTCCTTGTGGTAAGCCGTGACGCGGGCAACTTCTTCTTTCGAACCGAGGAACACCGCAACACGCTGGTGCAGGCCTTCCGGCTGGATGTCGAGGATGCGCTGGTGGCCGTCGGTGGACGCGCCGCCTGCCTGTTCCACCAGGAACGACATCGGATTGGCTTCGTACATCAGGCGCAGTTTGCCCGGCTTCGACGGCTCGCGGCTGTCGCGCGGGTACATGAACAGACCGCCACGGGTCAGGATGCGGTGCACGTCAGCCACCATCGCGGCAACCCAGCGCATGTTGTAGTTCTTTTTCAGCGGGCCTTCATCGCCGGCCAGCAATTCGCTGACGTAGCGCTGTACCGGTGCTTCCCAGTGACGCTGGTTGGAAGCGTTGATGGCGAATTCCTGGGTGGTTTCAGGAATGGTGATGTTTTCGTGGGTCAGTACGAAACTGCCCATCTCACGGTCCAGGGTGAAACCTTTCACGCCGTCGCCCAGGGTCAGGATCAGCATGGTCTGCGGGCCGTAGATCGCGTAACCGGCGGCCACTTGCTGGGTGCCTGGCTGCAGGAAAGCCTTTTCATTCAAGGGCTCGTTCTGGCTCAGGTATTCGTTCGGGCAACGCAGTACCGAGAAGATGGTGCCGACCGGGGCGTTGATGTCGATGTTCGACGAACCGTCCAGCGGGTCAAATACCAGCAGGTACGCGCCTTTCGGGTATTTGCCCGGAATCTGGTAGGCATTGTCCATTTCTTCGGACGCCATGCCGGCCAGGTGACCGCCCCATTCGTTGGCTTCGAGCAGGATCTCGTTGGAGATCACGTCGAGCTTTTTCTGCACTTCGCCCTGGACGTTTTCAGTGCCCATGCTGCCCAGAACGCCACCCAGGGCGCCTTTGGACACGGCGTGGTTGATCTCCTTGCAGGCACGCGCCACCACTTCGATCAGGAAGCGCAGATCGGCAGGAGTGTTGTTGCTGCGGGTCTGCTCAATCAAATAGCGACTCAAGGTAACGCGGGACATGGAAGGCTCCGGTGGAATGGGGGGGCTAAAAACCCGCGCAGTTTAACGCGAGTCGGGGCGCATTTCCTCCTATCAGACGTGATCGGCCAAAGAGAGTTCATGTGCGGGGATGAGCGTAGTAGGAAATGGACTGGATGTGAGCCTGGGAACTGCGGTCATTTCGGTATTTTTCAGTGACTGGACGAACGCTTTCGCGAGCCTGCTCGCGATTGGGTGCGCAGCATCCATTGTCAGGATTTGACAGAGGGCTTTCGCAGCAAACTGAACGCCATCGCCGCCAGGAACAGGACACTGAGCAACAACACCGCCCACAAGCCGAACTTCTTCCACTGGGTGTCCATCGTCGCCAGCGTTTTCTCTGTCGATGCATTCGAAACCACCGCCCCGACATCCACAATGGCCCTGCCCAAGGTCGCGAGCTTCGCCGGGCTGTAATCCGGAATCAGCGTCGACAGCGGCAAGTTCGCCGCCTTCGCCGTCGAATTCCCCACGACCAGCGTGTAAGGCCCAGGCCCGCGCGCCAGGAACACCAGTTGTGTGGCACGCACGGCATACTTCAGCGTCGGCACCCGATCACCCAGGCCGCCACCGCGTTCGTCCACGGTCAGCTTCAATTGCTGGACGATTTGCCCGGACAACTGCAATTCGTTTTGCACCACATCCTGACCGTTCTGGGCCAGGCGATAGAGCAAACCGCTGCCCGCCGACTGCCATGGCAGACTGCTGTCGCGACGGCCAGCCAGGTTCACTGGCGCCAGGCTGTTGGGCTGGCTCAACTCGACCTGCACCCGCTCGACATTCAGCCCCATCGGCAACTGCCAGGTGTATTCACCCGCCTTCACGCTGCTGCCGGTCAACCCTTGGGACCAGACCAACGGCAGCGGCAGGCTGCGGGTACTGGCGCTCTGTAGTTGTGCCGAAGTCAGTGTCGGTGCCGAATGCGGCGTGATCCACAGTAACCGCAGGTAGCGTGCCGACTGGCCCGGCAGGTTGACTTCATGCTGCTCGACCCGCTCGTCGGAAAAGGTCAGGCGCGCCACCTGCCCTTCGCCCCAGAACTGCCAATGCTGCAAATCGTCGCTAGCTTCGATGGTGAAACGCTGGAAGCCGTCGCGCTCGCTGCTCCAGTCCAGAACCAGCTGCTGCAACGGCGCCTTGATAGCCGAAGCGTCGAGCAACCAGCCGCGCAGCTCTTCCTCACCCGCCTCCAGCTGACTGGAGGGCTGCACCTCGACCAATGTGCCGTTGGTGCTCGATTGCACCCGCACGCTCGGCGCGGTTTCAGTGGCGTCCACCGAGTTGTACAGCGGAAACCATTTCACCTCGGTCAAGGTGCGCGCTTCATTGCTCCGCGCCGATTCCCGGGCCAGGGCATAAGCCTGAACTTCGCCCGCCGCATTGAACACACGTACATCGCTCAGGTCGGCCTGCCGTGCATTCAGTTGTATGTTCAGGGGCAGTTCAAGGCGATACCAGGGCCCTTCGCCCGTCACCGACAAAGGCACTTGGGTGGTGAAGTCCGCCGGTTTTTCCTGGGCAACCGCCGACAACACTACGCCCATGGCAACAGCGCCCAGCCAACCCAGGTTCAGCTTCTGACTCAAGATGACACTCCTTCGGATTCCGGGACCGGTTTCTCGACATCCGGCACAGCTTCGGCACGCTTGGGCGGCAGCGGGGCGAAATAGCCCACCACCAGCAGCAACACGCCGACACCGATAAACGACACGATCCGCGCCAGCCCACCGCGATTACTCAATTCGACAAAGAACAGCTTAGCCACGACCACACCTATCAAGGCGGCGCCGATCAACCAGACTTCGCGGTGGCGACGCAAATGGCCACCGATCATCAGGCTCAGGGCCATCAAGGTCCAGACGATGGACAACCCGGCTTGCACCCGCATCGACGCCAACAACAGATCCAGCTCGAACGGCACCCCGCTCCAATGGTGCGCCGTACGCATTACCAATGCCGTAAAGAACACGAACAGCGAGGCACCTGCGACCCCTTGCGTGGCGATGGCGGCGTAATCCTTGTACAGCGCCAGTTGTGTCATGGCGCTGCGGGACCAGACATAGATGCCGAACAGCGCGAACAACAGGCCCAGCTCCAGCGGGTTGATCAATGGCACGTAGGGCAGTGGCTCGGCGTTGCCGTCACTGGCGACATTCGCCAGCCAGAACCAGCCGAGCATCAGCAACGCCAGCGGCGCGGCGGCGTATACACGGTATTCCCTCGAGTACGCCGCCACCGGCCACGGCCACGCGCGAGGCGCCGCCATCAGAACCAGATACAGACTTGGCAAAATCGCCCAACCCAACCAGCGCCAAGCGTTGTATTGCTCGGACAACACCAACAAGCCATAACGCAGCTCCAGCGCCAGCACCCCCATCAACAGCCAACAGCCGAGCACATGGGCGACACTCGTCACGCGTGCTGGCAGCATGGGCGCCAGGCGTCGCAGGGACATGAAATGCACCACGAACACGGCGGCCCACGCCAGCCAGCCGACGTCGGCCGCCGGGTGGTAACGCGAGTGCCAGGCCGCCAGCAGCACCAGCGCCGCCGCGGGAATCAACACCGTACTGAGCACCCCCAGTGACGGCCATTTCAGGCGCAGCGCCAACACCGTCCACAACGCAACACTCACAGCTGCGATGCTCAACAACAAAGTCGCCTGCATCGGCAGCGACGCAAAATGCAGCACTTCGATGACCCAGGCCAACGCCCACCAGCCCGCGCCCCACACCAGCAACGCCTGGGACAATCGCAATAGGCTCAGCCCTTCGAATGCTTCGGGCGAATGCCCCATCTGCAAACGCCAGGCCCCGACCATCGCTGCCAGCCCCAACACCAGCGGCGCCCAGAATCCAGCATGAGCCAAGGGACTCAGCCCTTCACTGAACAGCGGCCCCGTCACCAGGAACAGTGCACCACCCAACAGTTGCACAGCGAGCGCGGTGAATACGAATGCGCGCGATGGCAGGCGCAAGCCAACCAACAACGTCAACGCCCCGGCCAAGGCCCAACTGATCACCGTGCCGGGGCTGAAGAAAAACAACGGCGCCAGCAAATAGAGAAACGCCAGCCCGAGGCACGCCAGGACTGGCAGACCTTTTAGCTCCCAAGGCCTGATCTGCTCCGGCAAGGCTTTACGCAACTGGTAGAAGCTGAACAACAACGCAACGCCCAGTAACAGTGCGCCTAGCGGTACACCACCGAGCAGGCTGCTCTCGCTGTTGTGCAGCTCGCTGAGAAACACCAGCGCCGAGCCCAGTTGCAGGAGCAAGGCAAACGCCCGGGCCAGGGGCCTTTGCTGGCGAAGGCCGAGCCAGAAGATCCCCGCGCCCTCCACCGCCCACGCCGCTGTCGTCCAGCGTGCATCGAGCCCCAGCGGAATCGCCAGGCTGGTGAAGATCACGCCCAAGGCCAGGCAGGTTTCCCCCAGCAACAGCGTGCGCCCGGCCATCAGCCAACGGGCAAGTCCCATGTAAATGATGCCAAGCGCCAAGGCACTGAACGCCGCAGCGAACTCCAGATGCTGCACCAGTGCGAACTGCAAGCCGAAACCCACCAGCGGCGGACCGAACAGCAGCGTGCCGTCGACGTAGTCGCCCTTGCGCGCCGACCATTGCAGCAGCGATTCGCGACTGCTCTCTGCCGGTGCATCGCTCATTTCCAGCAGCCTGCGCCGGGCGAACAGCAGACCAATGGCCAGGTACATCAGGAAAAACAAAATCAGAAACGGCTCGGTGCTCCACAACTGCTCCGGCGAGTAGGAACGCAGGCCCCAGGCGAAACCGATGCCGAAGGTGCCGCTGAACCCGATGACATTCAACAGCCGCCAGGCCTTGAACCAGGCGATGGCGAAGATGCCGGCGTTGAGCAGGGCAAAGTAGCTGAACAGCGCGACGTGGCTGCCGGCGCCGGTGGAGGCCAGCAGCGGCGCGGCGAATCCGCCCAGTGCGGCAGCGGCGGCCAACCCCAGGGAGTCCTGGGTAATGGCGAGAATCGCCGAACAGACTGTCACCGCCACCAGCAGGCCAAACCCCGATGTGGGATCGAGCAGCGGATGCAGGCGCATCGCGGCAAACACCGTCAGGTACAACACGGCGATCCCGGCCCCTTGCAGGATCAACGCATAGCTGCTGTTGCGCGCCCGTAACCACCAGCCCAGCCCGAGCAACCCCAAGGCTGCCGCCGCAACGCCTGCGTACCGCAACTCAACCGGCACCACCACGCCTTCGGTGGCATAGCGCAGCAAAAAGGCCAGGCCAAGGAACAACAGCACTACGCCGACCCGCAACACGGTATTGCCGCCGAACAACCAGGCGCGGGCACGGCTGATAGCGCGATCGATAAGGTTCGGGTCGCGCGGAGGGACAGGTGGTTGTGCCTGGCGAGCGATCGGCTCGGGCTTCCAGGCATCGGCGGGCTGCGAACGGTTGGTTTCGGTGGCCGCTGCGGCGATCGGCTCGAGTTCGGGCGGCAGCTCCCAGACCAACTCCGGGGCTGCGGCAGGCGCTTCATCGAGGATGGTTTCAGGTGAGACAAGTGGCTCGCGGGTTTCCGGGGCCTTGACGCCCGATGCTTCGAGCAGCGCCAGCCGTTGCTCGACCGCCTGCAGCGCTACCTGCGCCTGTTCCAGCAAACGCTGCTGCTCGACTGCCTGCGAGTCCATGCGAGCCATGCGAAGGGCCTGGCCGATACCCAATCCGAATAACGCGCCCAGCAGCGCATCGCTGAATGACTCGTCGAGTATCCAGCCGAGCACCAGCCCTATCAGCATGAACATCCATTGCATGGTCGATATCCCTAAGCGGCCCCATCATGAGGCAAGTCCAAGCGGTACAGTGTCTGATCAGTCTAGTGCGAAAACACCACAACCCCCTGTAGGAGCGAGCTTGCTCGCGATGAGGCCATAACATTCAGCATTAATGTTGAATGTCAGTGCGCTATCGCGAGCAAGCTCGCTCCCACAAGGGATTGTGGTGTGTTCAGAATCTGATCAACCCTGCCGCCCGGTAATCCAGCGCCTAGTATATCGACCCGGCCCGTCAACAACCGGGCCTTGCTCGCAGTTCTGGCTGAAAACTACTCCAGTGCCTTCCAGATTTCCGTGGCGTACTCGCGAATGGTCCGGTCCGACGAGAACCAGCCCATCCGCGCCGTGTTCAACACCGCCGAGCGCCACCACTCCTTCGAATCGTGCCAATGGGCTTCGACGCGCATCTGGGCGTGCCAGTAGGAATCGAAGTCGGCGCAGACCAGGAAGCGGTCGTAGTCCACCAGCGAATCGATCAATCCGGCGTAACGGGACGGATCGTCCGGCGAGAACACCCCACCACGAATCGCTTGCAGCACATCGTTCAGACGATGGGACGCGGCGATATCCGGCACCGCGCTGAACTCATGATTCTGTTTGCGCGCCTCCACCTGCTGCGCGCTGAGACCAAAGATAAACATGTGCTCGGTGCCGATGCGCTCGCTCATTTCCACGTTGGCCCCATCCAGGGTACCGATAGTCAGCGCGCCGTTCAGGCCGAATTTCATGTTGCTGGTGCCAGAGGCTTCGAACCCGGCGGTGGAGATCTGCTCGGACAAATCCGCCGCCGGAATGATGCTCTCCGCCAGGCTGACGTTGTAGTTGGGCAGGAACACCACTTTGAGCAAGCCGCGCACGGTCGGGTCGTTGTTCACCACCCGGGCGATGTCGTTGGTCAGCTTGATGATCAGTTTGGCCTGGTGATAGCTCGCGGCTGCCTTGCCGGCGAAGATTTTCACCCGTGGCACCCAGTCGATTTCAGGCTCCGCGCGAATTGCCTGGTACAACGCCACAGTGTGCATCAGGTTGAGCAACTGGCGTTTGTACTCGTGGATTCGCTTGACCTGCACGTCGAACATCGCCGCCGGGTTGACCGCCACGCCCAGTCGCTCATGAATCAGGTACGCCAAGGCTTTCTTGCTGTGCAGGCGTTGCTCGGCAAACGCCTTGCGGAATGCACTTTTCTCAGCGAACGGTTCAAGGGCGAGCAAACGCTCTTCCGGGTTGTCCAGCACCTCGGGGCCAAGGGCATCGACCAGCATCGAGGTCAGCTCGGGGTTGGCCTGATACAACCAGCGGCGGAAGGTGATGCCGTTGGTTTTGTTGTTGATCCGCTCCGGGTAGAGCTTGTGCAGTTCGGAGAACACCGTTTGACGCATCAGCTGCGTATGTAGCCCGGACACACCGTTGATGCTGTGGGACCCGAGAAACGCCAGGTTGCCCATGCGCACCCGGCGACCGTTGTCTTCCTCGATCAGCGACACCGCGCGCAGTACGTCGAAGTCGTGAATGCCTTTGGCCCGCAGGGAGTCGATGTGGTGGGCGTTGATCAGGTAAATGATCTGCATGTGCCGCGGCAACATGCGTTCCATCAAGCCGACCGGCCAGGTTTCCAGCGCTTCGGGCAGCAATGTGTGGTTGGTATAGGACAGCGTATCGACGGTGACCTGCCACGCGGCATCCCACGCCACGTCATACACGTCGACCAGTTGCCGCATCAGTTCAGCCACGGCAATCGAGGGGTGAGTATCGTTGAGCTGAATCGACGCGTGATCGCCCAGGGTCAGCACCGAGGTGTGCATGTTGCGATGGCGGCGCAACAGATCCTGCAATGAGGCGGCGACGAAGAAGTACTCCTGGCGCAGGCGCAACTCCTGGCCGGCCTCGGTGCTGTCCGCCGGGTACAGCACCCGGGAGATGCTTTCGGCCCTGGCCACTTCGGCCACGGCGCCCAGGTGGTCGCCGGCGTTGAAACGCTCCAGGTGCAGATCTTCCATCGCCCGGGCACGCCACAGGCGCAGCGTGTTGACGCTCGCCCCACGCCAGCCGACCACCGGCGTGTCGTAGGCAATCGCCCGCACGGTTTCCGCCGGGGACCAGACTTGTCGGGATTTGCCGGTGTCGTCGGTCAGGGTCTCGACACCGCCGCCGAAACCGATGGTGTAAGCCACTTCCGGCCGCTCGAACTCCCACGGGTTGCCGAAATCCAGCCAGTGTTCGGTCTGCTCCTGCTGCCAGCCATCGACAATCGCCTGGCGGAACAACCCGTGCTCATAGCGGATGCCGTAGCCATGACCGGCGATGCCGAGGGTCGACATGCTTTCCAGGAAACACGCCGCCAGACGCCCGAGGCCGCCGTTGCCCAGGGCCGCATCGGGCTCCAGCATGCGGATGCGCTCAAGGTCGACGCCGAGTTCGGTCAGGGCTTCGCGGGCCACGTCGAGCAGGCCGAGATTGCTCAGGCTGTCGAACAACAGCCGACCGATGAGAAATTCCAGGGAGAGGTAATAGACGCGCTTCTGACCTTTGCGGTAGATCTGCCGCGTGTGGTCCATCCAGTGCTCGACCATGTGATCCCGCGCGGCCAGGGCAATGGCTTCGAACCAGTCGTGGTCGAAGGCGTGATCCGGGTCTTTACCCACTGCATAAGTGAGTTTGGTCAAGACGGCGTCGCGGAATGCGGCCACCTCTGCTTCGCGAACAAGTGGTTCTTGAGTCATCGATAGGACCTCGAGCGAGCTTGGAGTTGTCTGAGCCTAGACGGTCTGACAGGCGGTAGAGGCTCTGGTTCGGCAGTTTTTCCTGTAAGGGCGAATCGGGTCGGCAATACATTGTCGTGTACCTGATTCAATGCAGGGGCCGTGCCGGATTAGCGGTTTATTGGTCGGCCGTGAAAAAATCTGGCGAAAGGTTGTTCAAAAATCCACCAGTCCCGGTATGATCGCGCGCCCTGATGCACACGCTGGTAACAAACGATGATGAAGCCGAACCTGATCGCTGCCGCAGAGATCGACCGCCTCGATACCTGGGCCAAGTACTCTGCCCCGATGTGCGGCTCGTGCATGTCCAGCTGCTGCACCCTGCCCGTCGAGGTCAAGATCAAGGATCTGATCCGCATCGGCGTGGTCGATGAGTTCGAGCTGGGTGATCCGCCGAAGAACATCGCCAAGCGCCTGCAAAAGGAAGGCTTGGTCGAACGCTTCAATCAGAAGTCAGGGATCTTTACCCTCCAGCGCATGAGCAACAACGATTGCCTGTACCTGGATCGTAAGAGCCGTCTGTGCACTATTTATGATAAGCGCCCGGATACTTGCCGCAATCACCCGAAAATCGGCCCGCGGCCGGGGTATTGCGCGTACAAGCCAAAAGAAGTGGAGCGCGAGCGGAATTCGCGGTCGATTGAGCGGTTCTGATATTTCCTGAAACCCGTGGCGGCTGATCGGCCGCCATCGCGAGCAAGCTCGCTCCCACAGGGGTTCTGTGGTGTTCACACAATTTGTGGTTCACCTCGAACACTGTGGGAGCGAGCTTGCTCGCGATGAGGCCCGAACAAACACCGCATAAATCCCAGACAAACAAAAACGCCCCCGGTCTCTCGACCGGGGGCGTTTTCGTTCAGCCAGGGCTAAATCTTATGCCTTGGCTTTCTTGGCAGCGCGGGTACGCTCGCTTTCGTCCAGGATCTTCTTGCGAAGACGGATGGACTTAGGAGTTACTTCACACAGCTCGTCGTCCTGGATGAATTCCAGAGCCTGTTCCAGGGTGAAGCGAACAGGTGGAACCAGAGCGATGGTTTCGTCTTTACCCGAAGCACGCATGTTGTCGAGCTTCTTGCCCTTGGTAGGGTTAACGCCCAGGTCGTTGTCACGGCTGTTCAGACCAACGATCTGACCGTTGTAGATTTCCTGACCGTGTTCTACGAACAGCTTGCCACGCGCCTGCAGGGTTTCCAGGGAGTAGGTCAGTGCCTTGCCGGTTTCAACCGAAACCAGAACGCCGTTCTGACGGCCGGACATGTCGCCGGACTTCATCACGTCGTAACGGTCGAAGATCGAGGTCAGGATGCCAGCACCGTTGGTCAGGGTCAGGAACTGGTTACGGAAACCGATCAGACCGCGAGCAGGGATGTTGTATTCCAGACGTACACGGCCCTTGCCATCCGGCACCATGTTGGTCAGGTCGCCCTTACGCAGGCCCATCTCTTCCATCACCTTGCCCTGGGATTCTTCCGGCAGGTCGATGGTGACGTTTTCGAACGGTTCGTGCTTCACGCCGTCAACCAGACGGATGATCACTTCCGGACGGCCTACAGCCATTTCGAAGCCTTCGCGACGCATGGTTTCGATCAGTACCGAGAGGTGCAGTTCGCCACGGCCGGAAACCTTGAACTTGTCAGCCGAGTCGCCTTCTTCAACGCGCAGTGCAACGTTGTACAGCAGCTCTTTGTCCAGACGTTCCTTGATGTTACGGGAAGTCACGAACTTGCCTTCTTTACCGCAGAATGGCGAGTCGTTTACCTGAAAGGTCATGGAAACGGTTGGCTCGTCGACGGTCAGCGGCTTCATCGCTTCGACCGTGTCCGGGTGGCACAGGGTGTCGGAGATGAACAGCGAGTCCATACCGCTGATGCACACGATATCGCCTGCTGCAGCTTCTTCAACGTCGATGCGGTGCAGACCGTGGTGACCCATCAGCTTCAGGATACGACCGTTACGCTTTTTGCCGTCGGCACCGATAGCCACAACCGGGGTGTTCGGCTTGACGCGACCACGAGCGATACGGCCAACACCGATAACACCCAGGAAGCTGTTGTAGTCCAGTGCGGAGATCTGCATCTGGAACGGACCTTCACGGTCAACAGCCGGCGCCGGTACGTTGTCGACGATCGACTGGTACAGCGGGGTCATGTCTTCAGCCATTTCGGTGTGGTCCAGACCGGCAATACCGTTCAGGGCCGAGGCGTAGACGACTTTGAAGTCCAGCTGTTCTTCGGTGGCACCCAGGTTGTCGAACAGGTCGAAGATCTGGTCCAGAACCCAGTCCGGACGCGCGCCTGGACGGTCAACCTTGTTGATGCACACGATCGGACGCAGGCCGGCTTCGAAAGCCTTCTTGGTCACGAAACGGGTTTGCGGCATAGGGCCGTCTTGAGCGTCAACCAGCAGCAGAACGGAGTCGACCATCGACATTACGCGTTCAACTTCGCCGCCGAAGTCGGCGTGGCCCGGGGTGTCCACGATGTTGATGTGGTAGCCGTTCCAGTTGATGGCGGTGTTTTTCGCCAGAATGGTAATACCGCGCTCTTTCTCCTGGTCGTTGGAGTCCATCACGCGCTCGTCGTTGAGCTCGTTGCGCTCCAGGGTGCCGGATTGACGCAGGAGTTTGTCTACCAGGGTGGTCTTACCATGGTCAACGTGGGCAATGATGGCGATGTTGCGTAGATTTTCGATCACTTGTGTATCTCGATCAGAGGATTCGGTGTGCTGACAAGTCTTGGCAGCGATTAACAGTAGCGTCCGTGAAAGCCGTTACAGCTTGACGGTGGCATCGGGGGGCCGGTGACGCAGGCCACAGGCAAACAGCCCCGGGCACTTAGCTCGGTCGATAAACGCGCACATTGGCATGCCCCTCACTGAGCAAATGGTGGGCATGCAGGCGACTCATCACGCCTTTGTCGCAATACAGCAGGTACTGGCGAGTAGGGTCCAGTTCCTTGAAACGAGCGTTCACTGCATAAAACGGCATCGTTTGTACCTCGATGCCAGCGAGATCCAGCGGGTCGTCTTCAGCGGCATCCGGGTGACGGATGTCGATGACGATCTGACCGGCCAGCGCTTCGCTGACTTCTTCAATCTGCAAGTCCTGGCCCAGTTCATCGATCACGCGATCGATCGGCACCAGCTTGGCGTTTTCGAGCGCACGCTCGAGTACCGCCATATCGAATTCTTTCTCTTCATGCTCGACGCGATAGCGCTTGGCCGCGGTCTTCGGATTGACCGAGATGACGCCGCAGTATTCCGGCATGTGCCGGGCGAAATCGGCGGTGCCGATTTCGATTGCCGTGTCGATAATGTCCTGCTTGTGACTGGCGATCAGCGGGCGCAGTACCAGCTTTTCGGTCACGCAGTCGATCACTGACAGGTTCGGCAGCGTCTGGCTCGACACCTGGGAGATCGCCTCACCGGTGACCAGTGCGTCGATGTGCAGTCGATCGGCAATTTGGGAGGAAGCGCGCAACATCATACGCTTCAATACTACGCCCATATGACTGTTATCGACTTTGCCGAGAATTTCGCCCAGCACTTCTTCGAACGGCACACTGACAAATAGCACGCGCTGGGAGCTGCCGTACTTCTTCCAGATGAAATGCGCGACTTCCATGACGCCCAGTTCGTGGGCACGTCCGCCCAGATTGAAGAAGCAGAAATGCGCCATCAGGCCGCGGCGCATGATCTGGTAGGCCGCCACGGTGGAGTCGAAGCCACCGGACATCAGCACCAGGGTCTGCTCCAGCGCGCCCAGCGGATATCCGCCGATGCCGTTGTGCTGGCTGTGGATCACGAACAACCGTTGGTCGCGAACTTCGATCCGGACTTCGATTTCCGGCGCTTTCAGGTCGATCCCGGCTGCGCCGCACTCGCGACGCAGCTTGCTGCCGACGTATTTTTCGACGTCCATCGAGCTGAACGTGTGCTTGCCCGCACGCTTGCAGCGCACCGAGAAAATTTTCCCGGCCAGCGCATCGCCGTAGTGCTGCCTGCACTTTTCGGTGATGTCGTCGAAGTCGCCCAGCGGGTACTCGTCGATCTGCAGAAAGTGCGCGATGCCCGGCATGCAGGTCAGGCGTTCACCCATCTCTTTCAAGGCTTTCGGGTCGGTAACACGGGTTTCCAGCTCGAGATTGTCCCACACGCCGTTCACCACCACGGCCGGGTCCAGATCACGGAGCACGGCGCGGATGTTTTTGGCCAACTGGCGGATAAATTTCGTCCGGACAGGTCGACTCTTGATGGTGATCTCGGGGAAGACTTTTACGATTAATTTCATGGAAACAGCGCGCGCATGGCCTGCCGAAAAAGGGGGGCGCGGATTATAGCGGAAATTGCTCAAGGTTTAACCAGTTAATGTGCAGAAGGTTTTGCATGCACCAAAACAGGTCACTTATTGGATATGGCGCCACATTACAGGGCGAGCTTTTCTGCTTTAAAGGGCAAAACGCCCTCTCAAGCGTGATTTTGGGGCAAAAAATCCATGCTGGGGCACTGGCATGCAATTTGCTCCCTTGTGAGGCAGGTTGCCTTGGCAGAGTATTCGCGCCGGCATCACAAACATTTAAGGGCATCCACTACCAGCCCTAATACACCCGGAGGACACTATGTCGAAGTCGGTTCAACTCATCAAAGATCATGACGTCAAGTGGATTGATCTGCGCTTCACGGACACCAAAGGCACTCAGCACCACGTGACCATGCCGGCTCGCGATGCGCTGGATGACGACTTCTTCGAAGTCGGCAAAATGTTCGACGGCTCCTCCATCGCCGGCTGGAAAGGCATCGAAGCCTCCGACATGATCCTGATGCCGGACGACTCCACCGCTGTTCTGGATCCGTTCACCGAAGAACCGACCCTGATCCTGGTCTGCGACATCATCGAGCCTTCGAGCATGCAAGGCTACGACCGCGACCCACGTGCGATCGCCAAGCGCGCCGAAGAGCACCTGAAAGCCACCGCTATCGGTGACACCGTATACGCAGGTCCTGAGCCAGAGTTCTTCATCTTTGACCAGGTGAAGTTCAAGTCCGACATTTCCGGTTCCATGTTCAAGATCTACTCTGAACAAGGTTCGTGGATGTCCGACCAGGACATCGAAGGCGGCAACAAAGGCCACCGTCCAGGCGTCAAAGGCGGCTATTTCCCGGTTCCGCCGTTCGACCACGACCACGAAATCCGTACCTCCATGTGCAACGCACTGGAAGAAATGGGCCTGACCGTCGAAGTTCACCACCACGAAGTGGCGACTGCCGGCCAGAACGAAATCGGCGTCAAGTTCAACACCCTGGTGAAGAAAGCCGACGAAACCCAAACCCTGAAGTACGTCGTGCACAACGTTGCCGATGCCTACGGCCGCACCGCGACCTTCATGCCTAAGCCTCTGTACGGCGACAATGGCTCGGGTATGCACGTGCACATGTCCATCTGGAAAGATGGCAAGAACACCTTCGCTGGCGAAGGCTATGCCGGCCTGTCCGACACCGCCCTGTACTTCATCGGCGGCATCATCAAGCACGGTAAGGCCCTGAACGGCTTCACCAACCCGGCGACCAACTCCTACAAGCGTCTGGTTCCAGGCTTCGAAGCTCCAGTGATGCTGGCCTACTCGGCTCGCAACCGTTCCGCTTCGATCCGTATTCCTTACGTGTCGAGCCCGAAAGCCCGCCGTATCGAAGCACGCTTCCCGGATCCGGCTGCCAACCCGTACCTGTGCTTCGCCGCACTGTTGATGGCTGGCCTGGACGGCATCCAGAACAAGATCCACCCTGGCGACGCCGCTGACAAAAACCTGTACGACCTGCCGCCTGAAGAGGCCAAAGAGATCCCACAAGTTTGCGGCAGCCTGAAAGAAGCCCTGGAAGAGCTGGACAAAGGTCGTGCGTTCCTGACCAAAGGCGGCGTTTTCAGCGACGACTTCATCGACGCTTACATCGCCCTGAAAAGCGAAGAAGAAATCAAGGTACGTACCTTCGTACACCCACTGGAATACGAGCTGTACTACAGCTGCTGATCCGGTAGCGCCGCGGCACGCGGCGTGACAAAAAGAGGCCTCCTTCGGGAGGCCTTTTTTGTAGGCAACTTCCGACAATAAAGTTAGACATCTCTTCGGGCACACACAGCATCGTCCGGCATCAACCCATCTGAATGACTCGTAGGCTGTTCTCTACCTGCAATCAACGGATGGAATGATGAAAATTTTCCCACTCAAGACGCTACTGGCCGCTCTCACCGCCCTCGCCCTTCTAGGCTGCACCACAATTTCCCCATCGACAGACATCGAACGGGAAATCCTGCTTCAAAGCAGCAAGTCGTGGGATGGCACACCTTACATTCGCTACCCGGATGCCGTGCCCGAGCTGACAGTGCTCAAACTCACGATACCTGCCAATACCAAACTCCCCTGGCATACCCATCCCATTCCCAACGCGGGCTACATCCTCTCAGGCGAGTTAACGATCGAGGACAGGAACAGCGGCCAGACCAGACGCGTCAAACAAGGCGAAGCACTGGCCGAAATGGTCAATATCACTCATCGCGGAGTCACCGGCGATGAACCGGTAGAACTTGTTGTGTTCTATGCTGGCAGCGAAGGTATTCCATTGGCGGAGTAGTCTTTGCTTCACACAGGGAGTCCGAATGCGGCCACTTTTATTACTTCTACTGCTGTCCTTCATTTCTCCTGTGATGGCCCAAATCTACAAATACACCGATGCCGCCGGCAATACCGCCTACAGCAATCAACCGCCCGATGGCGTTGACGCCCGGGTGGTTGATTTGCCACCGATCAACAGCATCGAGCGTCAACCGCCCGTCGATCCTGCACAACCTCTGGCAGGCAATAACACCGAGCCGACCCACCGAGCCTACGAAAAACTGGAACTCACCGGCCTGCCCACCACAGAAGCGTTACGTGCCAACAATGGCACCTTCACGATTAACGTACTGATCAAACCGCGCCTGCAAGCCACCCACCTGTTACGCCTGCTACTGGACGGTCAGCCCTACGGCCAGCCAGGCAACGTGCCGACCCTGCAACTGGTGAACATCGATCGCGGCGAACACCGCCTCGCCGTGCAAGTGATCGATGGCGAAAACGTTGTGCAGCAGAGCCCTGCGGTGACATTCACCGTACAGCGGGTGCACAAACCTTGAAGGTCTGGCTACTGATTGCCTGCCTGATCGCCCAGCCCGCCTCGGCAGAGGTCTTCATGTATGTCGATGTTCAGGGCAACCGGGTTTTCACCGACCAGCCAAAACCCGGCGACGCCCGGCGTGTACCGCTGACAAAGAGCAATCGAATAGCGGCCAACCCCACCAGCGTAGGACCGTTGATCGCCGAGGGCAGTCCTGAAGTACAGGCGCTGTTCCACTATGAGGTGCTGCGTATCCTGATCCCGGAACCCGACGCAACCATCCGCAGCAACACTGGCGAAGTCATTGTCAGCGCCACCAACGAACCGGCCCTGCAACCCGGTCACCACTACCGGTTGCTGCTCGACGGCCAGCCCACCGCCGAACCTGGCCTGAGCCCGGTGTTCCCGCTGAGCAACATCGATCGCGGCAGCCATACCCTGTCCGTGGAAATCCTCGACGAACAGGGGCGCATCGTCGAACGCACCGCCAACCAACCTTTCCACATGCAGCGCACGTCTCTCGCCCAGAAGCGCAGGATCAAACCCTGCACTCTCGAAGACTACGGCCAGCGGCCGGAATGTCCGCTCAGCGACAGACCAGGCGAAGAAAAAAATCCTTTCTTGAGACTCTTTTAACCTCGCTCAGGCTTGCGCACTATATTGGTGCAATTGTTTGCACCGTACTCACACTCCAACCCATTTTGGTTCGAAAGTACCCGCGATAGCTGGCAGAACGCCACGTAAACGAGCGTCAAACGCCTGTTTCAGGCGCTGAACGCTTCTTTTCGGAGCCTTGGTTTGGTTTTTGCATTTTGCCCGTATCAGCATTTTTTTACGCACGCTCTGCCCTAAAAGAGGTCCCGATGACCATTAGCGACGCACTCCACCGTTTGCTACTCGACAACCTCACCACTGCCACCATCCTGCTCGACGCCGAACTGCGCCTCGAGTACATGAACCCGGCGGCAGAGATGCTGCTGGCCATCAGCGGTCAGCGCAGCCATGGGCAGTTCATCAGTGAGTTGTTTACCGAATCGACCGAAGCGCTGAACTCGTTGCGCCAGGCCGTCGAGCAGGCGCACCCGTTCACCAAGCGCGAAGCCATGCTCACCGCCCTCACCGGTCAGACCCTGACCGTCGACTACGCAGTAACACCGATTCTGAGCAACGGCGACACGATGCTGCTGCTCGAAGTCCACCCCCGTGACCGCCTGCTGCGGATCACCAAAGAAGAAGCACAACTGTCGAAACAGGAAACCAGCAAGATGCTGGTGCGCGGCCTTGCCCATGAAATCAAGAACCCCTTGGGCGGGATTCGCGGCGCAGCACAATTGCTGGCCCGGGAACTGCCGGAAGAGAGCCTGCGCGACTACACCAACGTCATCATCGAAGAAGCCGACCGCCTGCGTAATCTGGTGGATCGCATGCTCGGTTCCAACAAACTGCCGTCGCTGGCCATGTGCAATGTCCATGAAGTGCTTGAGCGTGTCTGCCATCTGGTGGAGGCTGAAAGCCAGGGCTGCATCACCTTGGTGCGCGACTACGATCCAAGCATCCCCGACGTCCTGATCGATCGCGAACAAATGATTCAGGCCGTGCTGAACATCGTGCGCAATGCGATGCAGGCCATCAGCAGCCAGAACGAACTGCGCCTGGGGCGCATCAGCCTGCGCACCCGCGCCATGCGCCAGTTCACCATCGGCCACGTACGCCATCGTCTGGTGACCAAGATCGAAATCATCGACAACGGTCCGGGCATCCCGGCAGAACTTCAGGAAACCATTTTCTTCCCCATGGTCAGCGGTCGCCCGGACGGTACCGGGCTGGGCCTGGCCATTACCCAGAACATCATCAGCCAGCACCAGGGCCTGATCGAATGTGACAGCCACCCCGGCCACACCACCTTCTCGATCTTTCTGCCACTGGAACAAGGAGCCACATCGACATGAGCCGTAGTGAAACCGTGTGGATCGTCGATGACGACCGTTCTATCCGTTGGGTCCTGGAAAAAGCCTTGCAACAGGAAGGCATGACCACGCAAAGCTTCGACAGCGCCGATGGCGTGATGAGCCGTCTGGCGCGCCAGCAGCCGGACGTGATCATTTCCGACATCCGCATGCCCGGCGCCAGCGGTCTGGAGCTTCTGGCGCGGATTCGCGAACAGCACCCGCGGCTGCCAGTGATCATCATGACCGCGCACTCCGATCTGGACAGCGCTGTCGCGTCCTATCAGGGCGGCGCCTTCGAGTACCTGCCCAAGCCGTTCGACGTTGATGAAGCGGTTTCCCTGGTCAAGCGCGCCAACCAGCACGCTCAGGAACAACAAGGCCTGGAAGTTGCCCCGACCCTGACCCGCACCCCGGAAATCATCGGCGAAGCGCCGGCGATGCAGGAAGTGTTTCGCGCCATCGGACGCTTGAGCCACTCCAACATCACCGTGCTGATCAATGGTGAATCGGGTACCGGTAAAGAACTGGTGGCCCACGCGCTGCATCGCCACAGCCCGCGGGCAGCGTCGCCGTTCATTGCGCTGAACATGGCGGCGATCCCCAAAGACCTGATGGAATCCGAACTGTTCGGCCACGAGAAAGGCGCGTTCACGGGCGCGGCCAACCTGCGTCGCGGGCGTTTCGAGCAAGCCGACGGCGGTACGCTGTTCCTCGACGAAATCGGTGACATGCCCGCTGACACCCAGACCCGCTTGCTACGGGTACTGGCCGACGGCGAGTTCTACCGCGTCGGCGGTCACGTGCCGGTGAAGGTCGATGTGCGCATCATCGCCGCGACTCACCAGAATCTGGAAACCCTGGTGCATGCCGGGAAATTCCGTGAGGACTTGTTCCATCGCCTCAACGTGATCCGCATCCATATCCCGCGCCTGTCGGATCGCCGCGAAGATATCCCGACCCTGGCCAAGCACTTCCTCGGCCGCGCTGCCCAGGAACTGGCAGTCGAACCGAAGCTGCTGAAAAGCGAAACCGAGGAATACCTGAAGAACTTGCCATGGCCCGGCAACGTGCGGCAGTTGGAGAATACCTGCCGCTGGATCACGGTGATGGCTTCGGGTCGCGAAGTGCACATCGGTGACCTGCCGCCGGAGCTGCTGAGCCTGCCTCAGGACTCGGCGCCCGTGACCAACTGGGAGCAGGCCCTGCGCCAGTGGGCCGACCAGGCGCTGGCCCGTGGTCAGTCAAGCCTGCTCGACAGCGCCGTACCGGCCTTCGAGCGGATCATGATCGAGACCGCCCTCAAGCACACCGCCGGTCGCCGCCGCGATGCCGCCGTCTTGCTGGGTTGGGGACGCAACACCCTGACTCGCAAGATCAAGGAATTGGGGATGAAGGTTGATGGCGGGGATGATGATGAGGGGGATGAGGGCTAAACAGCCTTTAGTACTTCGCTGATCTTTAGGCCCAATCGCGAGCAAGCTCGCTCCTACAGTGGATTTTCGGTGTTTTCACGATCGTGCAGACACCATCGAACCCTGTGGGAGCGAGCTTGCTCGCGATGCTTTTTGGGTTATCAGTGCACCGCCGCAATGCACCGTGAACCGCAATCGCGCACAACCACTGCCCTGAAACCCCGCCATAAAACTCGATACTACCCGCCACCCAAAAACACAAAAGCCCCAGATTTCGGGGCTTTCAGCGCTTCAAAGCGTTTTTTTGTTCCAAGCTGTTAAAACCTGGCATGCCCCCTGCAATAACCCTTTCAAGTGAATCAGTTCACCTACCCGGTTTCGGGGACCTTGGTACAGGCAGGCCGGGGATTCCCCTCTTTACATCGGGCTCACACCGCACCCGCGACGAGCCCAGCCGTTTTGGGGCCCTTGATACAGGCAGGTCAGGGGTTCCTTCTTTACACCAGGCTCACACCGCACTCGCGACGAGCCTCCCGTTTCGGGAACCTTGGTACAGGCAGGCCGGGGATTCCCTCTTTTATTGCTCCCGGAGATGGATCTCCAGCCGCCAGCGGTGATCAACCTCGCTACCGACCCATTCGCCCCGCAGGGGCCGGGCCGCTACCAGTGTCAGCAACAACCCCCCATCGCTCAAACGTACCCGCCAGTTCACGTCCTTGCCGCCGAGCTTGAGCTGACCTTTCTGCGCCTTGCCCTCGGCGCCAAACAGCAGCGCGACACTGCCGTCCACAATTTCGCCGTGGGTCTTGGGTTCATTGTTGAACCACACCACCAGCCCGTCGTTCGTCACTTCCACCTGCTGCAACTGACTGGGGTCTGGCGTGGTCAGGCGACCGATCATCATCCCGACCATCACCCCGACAATCGCCAGCGAGCCCATTACCCGCAGGAATAGTTTCGAACGCACGCCTTCTGGCGGCGTAGAATGCGCGTCATCTTTGCCTTCGGAGCCGTGCATGTTTCACGTCATCCTTTTCCAACCAGAAATTCCGCCGAATACCGGCAACGTTATCAGGCTGTGCGCCAACAGTGGCTGCCACCTGCATTTGATCGAACCGCTGGGCTTCGAGATGGACGACAAGCGCCTGCGCCGGGCCGGCCTCGATTACCACGAGTATGCCACCCTGCAACGCCACGCGGACCTTGCCAGCTGCCTGGAGAGCCTCGGCCATCCACGACTGTTCGCCTTCACCACCAAGGGTTCGCGGCCGTTCCACGATGCCAGCTTCGCCCCGGGCGATGCATTCCTGTTCGGCCCGGAAAGCCGTGGCTTGCCCGCCGAAGTGCTGGATGCCCTGCCCGGCGAGCAACGCCTGCGCCTGCCGATGCGCGAGGGCTGCCGCAGCCTGAATCTGTCCAATACCGTGGCGGTGGCCGTTTACGAAGCCTGGCGTCAGAACGACTTCAAGTAACCCCCAAAAAAATGTGGGAGCGAGCTTGCTCGCGATGGCGGTGCATCAGTCAACATTGATGTTGAAGCTGGTGACCTCATCGCGAGCAAGCTCGCTCCCACAGTATTGAAACGCTTTTACTGAACGGTCGGAGTCTCGCCAGCAGCCTGCATGCGTTGCAGCTCTTGCGCATACAGCGCATCGAAGTTCACCGGAGCCAGCATCAGTGCCGGGAACGAACCGCGGGTCACCAGGCTATCCAGGGTTTCGCGAGCGTACGGGAACAGGATGTTCGGGCAGAACGCACCCAGGGTGTGGCTCATCGAAGCGTCATCCAGGTTCTTGATCAGGAAGATCCCGGCCTGTTGCACTTCAGCGATGAACGCCACTTCGTCACCGTTTTTCACGGTAACCGACAGGGTCAGCACGACTTCGTGGAAGTCGGCTTCCAGCGTCTTCTGACGGGTGTTCAGATCCAGAGCGACGCTCGGCTCCCACTGCTGGCGGAAGATCGCCGGGCTTTTCGGAGCTTCGAAGGACAGGTCACGCACATAAATGCGCTGCAAGGAGAATTGCGGTGCAGTTTCTTCTTCGTTCGCAGCAGTGTTCTGTTGGTCAGTCATCGCAGATCCTTCTTGATCCAGGGTTCTTTTAGGTTTGCTTGTTTGGGGTATTGCCGTCAGGCCCTGAGCAGCGCGTCGAGCTTGCCGGCACGCTCCAGGGCGAACAGATCATCACAACCGCCCACGTGGGTGCTGCCGATCCAGATTTGCGGCACGGACGTACGCCCGGCCTTCTGGGCCATCGCAGCGCGCACCTGCGGCTTGCCATCGACCTTGATCTCTTCGAAGGCCACACCTTTGTTCTCGAGCAGATACTTGGCTCGCGAGCAGTAAGGGCAGTAATCGCTGGAATAGACGACGACGCTACTCATATCACTTCACCAGCGGCAGATTGTCGGCTTTCCAGCTGGAGATACCGCCGGACAGCTTGGCGGCGGTGAAGCCGGATTTCATCAATTCGCGGGCGTGGGTGCCGGCGGTCTGGCCCATGGCGTCGACCAGGATGATGGTCTTGGCCTTGTGCTTTTCCAGCTCACCTACACGTGCGGTCAGTTTGTCCTGAGGGATGTTCAGCGCGCCGACAATGTGACCGGCGGCGAAATCCTTGGTCGGACGAATGTCGATCACTACACCTGCGTCCTTGTTGACCAGCCCGGTCAGTTCGCCGGTGCTCAGGCTACGGCCGCCGCCCTGCATTTGATAGGCAATCAGCAACGCCAGCAGTACGACGAAAATACCGACGAGAATGTAGTGGTTAGTGGCAAATTGAATCAGGTTAGCAACCATCGAAGGAGGTTCCAGGGCGTTAAAATGTCGGCCAGTATACACAGCCACTATGGTGGGCCAAACCCCGTCCGGCGGTGACGCGGCCGGAACTTCGCTTTAAACTGCCACTCCCTTTTCCATTGCTCCTTTTTATCTCAGCCACGAGTGGATTCCATGACTACCACGCCTAAACCTTTGGTCCTGATGATTCTCGACGGCTTCGGTCACAGTGACAGCCCTGAATCCAACGCTATCTTCGCCGCGAAGAAGCCCGTACTGGACCGCCTGTGGGCCACCGTGCCGAACGGCCTGATCTCGGGCAGCGGCATGGACGTCGGCCTGCCGGACGGCCAGATGGGCAACTCCGAAGTCGGCCACATGAACCTGGGCGCCGGTCGCGTGGTGTATCAGGACTTCACTCGCGTCACCAAATCGATCCGCGACGGCGAGTTCTTCGAGAATCCGACCATCTGCGCTGCCGTGGACAAAGCGGTCGCCGCCGGCAAAGCCGTGCACTTCATGGGCCTGCTGTCCGATGGCGGCGTACACAGCCACCAGGATCACCTGGTTGCCATGGCCGAACTGGCCTTCAAGCGCGGCGCTCAAAACATCTACCTGCACGCTTTCCTCGATGGCCGCGATACTCCGCCGAAAAGCGCGCAGTCGTCGATCGAACTGCTCGACGCGACCTTCCAGGCCCTGGGCAAAGGCCGGATCGCCAGCATCATCGGCCGCTACTACGCCATGGACCGCGACAACCGTTGGGACCGCGTGTCCCAGGCCTACAACCTGATTGTCGATGGCCAGGGCGAATTCAACGCCGCCACCGCCCAGGAAGGCCTGCAGGCGGCATACGAACGTGGCGAGAGCGACGAATTCGTCAAGGCCACCTCCATCGGTGAGCCGGTAAAAGTCGAAGACGGTGATGCCGTGGTGTTCATGAACTTCCGCGCCGACCGTGCCCGCGAGCTGACCCGCGTGTTCGTCGAAGACAACTTCAGTGAGTTCGAGCGCGCCCGCCAGCCGAAACTGGCCGGTTTCGTCATGCTGACCCAATACGCCGCCAGCATTCCTGCGCCGTCGGCTTTCGCGGCCGGCAGCCTGGAAAACGTACTGGGCGATTACCTGGCGAAAAACGGCAAGACCCAACTGCGCATCGCCGAAACCGAAAAATATGCCCACGTGACCTTCTTCTTCTCCGGCGGCCGCGAAGAACCGTTCCCGGGCGAAGAACGCATCCTGATTCCGTCGCCGAAAGTCGCCACCTATGACTTGCAGCCGGAAATGAGTGCACCGGAAGTCACCGACCGCATCGTCGACGCCATCGAAAACCAGCGTTACGACGTGATCGTGGTCAACTACGCCAACGGCGACATGGTTGGCCACAGCGGCGTGTTCGAAGCGGCGGTCAAGGCCGTTGAATGCCTGGACCTGTGTGTGGGACGCATCGTCGATGCCCTGGAAAAAGTCGGCGGCGAAGCCTTGATCACCGCTGACCATGGCAACGTCGAGCAAATGTCCGATGAAACCACCGGCCAGGCGCACACTGCGCACACCACCGAGCCGGTACCGTTCATCTATGTCGGCAAGCGCGACCTGAAGGTGCGCGAAGGCGGCGTGCTGGCGGACGTGGCGCCGACCATGCTGAAGTTGCTGGGCCTTGAGCAGCCCAAGGAAATGACCGGGACTTCGATTCTGGTGTAACCGGGATATCCCGAACACTGAAAAACCCTGTGGGAGCGAGCTTGCTCGCGATAGCAATCTGACAGCCAACATCTATGTTGAATGATCGGACGCCATCGCGAGCAAGCTCGCTCCCACAATGGTTTATGGAGTTTTCGAAATGGAATTCAGTCTGTCGCTCGCTCCAGTCATCACACAGTCAGAAATGGGCATTTTTTTTGCTGCCCATGGCGGGCATACTAGGCCGTCCCTTTCCCTGGTGCCGCCCGCCCCTATGCTTCGCGTCCTGATAGCCCTAGCTCTGACATGCCTGCTCCAACCGGCCTTTGCTGACGAGCGCGCAGATACCCAACAACAGTTGGACGCCACGCGTCAGGACATTGCCGAGCTGAAGAAGCTGCTGGGCAAGCTGCAGGAAGAAAAGTCCGGTGTGCAGAAAGAGCTCAAGGGCACCGAAACCGAAATGGGCAAGCTCGAGAAGCAGGTCGAAGCCCTGCAAAAAGAGCTGAAGAAAAGCGAAGCCGAGCTGCAGCGACTCGATGCAGAGAAAAAAAAACTCCAGAGCGCGCGCATTGAACAGCAACGACTGATCGCCATTCAGGCCCGGGCGGCCTACCAGAACGGTCGCCAGGAATACCTCAAGCTGCTGCTCAACCAGCAGAATCCTGAAAGATTTGCCCGTACCCTCACCTATTACGATTACCTGAGCCAGGCTCGCCTGGAGCAGTTGAAGAATTTCAACGAAACCCTGCGCCAACTGTCCAATGTCGAGAAAGACATCGCCATGCAGCAGGCGCAACTGCTGGTGCAGCAAAGCAGCCTCGACACCCAGCGTGATGAGCTCGAGAAAGTCCGCAAGGAGCGCCAGCAAGTCCTGGCCAAGCTCAATGACGACGTAAAGGCCCGCGATCAGAAACTGGCGGCGCGCGAGCAGGATCAGGCAGACCTGTCTAAAGTCCTTAAAACCATTGAAGAAACTCTGGCACGCCAGGCCCGTGAGGCAGAAGAAGCGCGACAAAAAGCGCTGATTGCCCAGCAGGAAGCCGAAAAAAAGCGTTTACGTGAGGCCCAGGCGCAGGCAGATGCCAGCGACGATGCCCCACGCAAACCGGTCAGATCGACACCTGGCGCACTGGTTTCCAGTTCCGGCGAAACCTTTGGCGGTCCGTTTGCGTCAACCCGCGGCAAACTTCCCTGGCCTGTCGATGGTCGACTGCTGGCGCGCTACGGTGAAAGCCGAGGCGACGATGCCCGGACCAAGTGGGATGGCGTGATGATCGGCGCGTCTGCCGGCAGTGCGGTGCGTGCCGTACACGGTGGTCGCGTGGTGTTCGCCGACTGGTTGCGCGGCGCCGGGCTGCTGGTGATCCTCGACCACGGCAATGGTTATTTGAGTCTGTACGGTCACAACCAGACGCTGCTCAAGTCTGCCGGTGACGTTGTAAAAGCCGGTGAGCCTATTTCCACTGTCGGTAGCAGTGGCGGGCAGGACACACCAGCGCTGTATTTCGCAATTCGTCAGCAGGGTCACCCGAGTGACCCTGCGCAATGGTGCCACGCGCAAGGATAGGCGTAGAGTCACCTACATTAGGAGTTCGTTCGACATGCTGCATTTGTCCCGCCTTACCTCGCTGGCCCTGACGATCGCCCTGGTGATCGGCGCGCCTCTGGCGTTTGCCGCTCAACCAGCGCCGGTGGTTGCGCCTGCGGGCACAGCCGCGACCACCAAGGCGCCGCTGCCGCTGGATGAGTTGCGCACCTTTGCCGAGGTGATGGACCGGATCAAGGCCGCTTATGTCGAACCGGTGGACGACAAGACCCTGCTGGAGAACGCCATCAAGGGCATGCTCAGCAACCTCGATCCGCATTCCGCCTACCTGGGCCCTGAAGATTTCGCCGAGCTGCAGGAAAGCACCAGCGGTGAGTTCGGCGGGCTGGGCATTGAAGTCGGCGCTGAAGACGGCTTCATCAAGGTGGTGTCGCCGATTGACGACACTCCGGCCTCCAAGGCCGGTATTCAGGCCGGCGACTTCATCGTCAAGATCGACGGCCAGCCGACTCGCGGCCAGAGCATGACCGAAGCCGTGGACAAGATGCGCGGCAAGATCGGCCAGAAAATCACCCTGACTCTGGTGCGCGATGGCGGCACGCCGTTCGACGTGACCCTGACCCGCGCCGTCATCCAGGTCAAGAGCGTGAAGAGCCAGTTGCTGGAATCGGGCTACGGCTACATCCGCATCACCCAGTTCCAGGTCAAGACCGGTGAAGAGGTTTCCAAAGCCCTGGCCAAGCTGCGCAAAGACAACGGCAAGAAGCTCAAGGGCATCATTCTCGACCTGCGCAACAACCCGGGCGGGGTGTTGCAGGCGGCGGTGGAAGTGGTCGACCACTTCATCACCAAGGGCCTGATCGTTTACACCAAGGGCCGTATCGCCAACTCCGAGCTGCGTTTCTCTGCCACCGGCAAGGACGAAAGCGAAGCCGTGCCAATGGTCGTGTTGATCAACGGCGGCAGCGCCTCGGCTTCGGAAATTGTCGCCGGCGCCCTGCAGGACCAGAAACGCGCCGTGCTGATGGGCACCACCAGTTTCGGCAAGGGCTCGGTGCAAACCGTGCTGCCGCTGAACAATGAACGCGCATTGAAGATCACCACAGCGTTGTATTACACGCCGAACGGCCGCTCCATCCAGGCCCAGGGCATCGTCCCGGACATCGAAGTGCGCAAGGCCAAGATCACCAGCGAGCAGGACAGCGATTACTTCAAGGAAGCGGACTTGCAGGGTCACCTGGGCAACGGCAACGGCGGTGTCGACAAACCGACCGGTTCCAGCGGCAAAGCCAAGCCGATGCCGCAGGACGATGATTACCAACTGGCCCAGGCCCTGAGCCTGCTCAAAGGGCTGAGCATCACGTCCGGCCGTTGAGATGTTTCTGCGGTTACTGATCGGTCTGCTGTGTTGTCTGGCGGGTGTTGTTCATGCAGAACCCGCCGGATCGACGTCCCACAAAGCCTACCTGAGCCTGATCATCGATGACCTGGGGCAGAGCCTGCCCCGGGATCGCCGCGTGCTGGCCCTGCCCGGCCCGGTGACTGCGGCGATCATGCCCGATACACCCCACGCCACCGAATTCGCCCGCGAAGCCCATCGCGCCGGCAAGATCGTCATTCTGCACATGCCCATGGATCCGGCCACCGGACCGTTCGCCTGGCATCCCGAGCTGCCCGTCGATGAGCTGGAAAAACGCCTGAACGCCGCGTTCAAAATGGTCCCGTACACCAGCGGCATCAACAACCACATGGGCAGCCGCATGACCGCACAACCAACGGCCATGGCCTGGCTGATGGCGGCCTTGCAGCGACGGCACAAGTTCTTTGTCGACAGCCGCACCAGCGCGCAGACCGTAGCCGCTGCCCAAGCGCAGAAGATCGGTTTGGCGAGCGTTTCACGGGATGTATTTCTCGACGATGAGCGTACCGAAGCAGCGATTTTGACCCAGTTGCAGACCGCGATCAGCCTCGCGCACAAGCAGGGTTCGGCGGTGATGATCGGGCATCCGTATCCACAGACGCTGGCGGTACTGGAACGCGAACTGCCCAAGCTCAAGGCTCAGGGGATCGAGTGGATTGATATCCGGCAGATGATCAGTGTGCGCGGAAACCGGGCGACGGAGGCGCATGGCAAGGATGGGGTGTACCGCTGAGTCTGCGGCACCACAAAACTACCGTGGGAGCGAGCTTGCTCGCGATGGCGCCATCAAATTCAACATCTCTATCGACTGGCAGACCGTCATCGCGAGCAAGCTCGCTCCCACAGTGGTCCGGGCATGGCTAACAGGTTGGTATTGAATCCTACAGATACTGCGCCATTATCTCGTCCACCCGACCTTCCTTGCGCATCTGATCCAGCGCCGCCTGGAGCTTGGCAACCGTCTCGTCCGGCACGTCCTTGTTCAGTGCCAGGTACAGTTCGGCACTGTTGAAACGCAATACGGTTTTCAACCCGTTAACCCCTTCCTGGCGCGCCAGATAGCGCCCGGCCGGGTCACCAGTGGCCCACAGGTCGATCTGCCCGTTGACCAGTTTTTTCGCGTTGTCCTGGTCGCGCAGTACAACAATCGGATTGAGTCCCTGCTTGGCCAGCGTCTCGGCAATGGCGTCGCCCTTGTAGGCGCCGATCTTGTATTTGCGCGCGTCATTCAAGGTTTCGAGGGTGATCTTGCTGTCAGCCTTGGCCAGCATGATCCAGTCGTCCGGGCCAATCGGGCCGACCCATTTGAAGAGTTTTTCGCGATCGGGCAAGCGCGCCATGACGAATACGCCGTAACCGGGTTTTTCCAGGGTGAGTTTGTAGATTCGCTCCCAAGGGAAACGCAGCGTCAGGCTGTAGGTGATGTCGGCGCGCTTGAATATCTCGCGGACGATATCGGTGGCGATGCCATCGATGTTCTCGTCCTGAGCGAAGTTCTTGCCGTTCTTCGCCATGTTGTACGGCGGGAAGTTTTCCGTCAGCAACACCAGGTCGGTATCGGGACTGTCTTTAGCGTTTGCTCCATTGATCAACAACAGAGAGGCGCTGGCAAGGACGAGAAGAAAGCGTTTAAGCATGTCTGGCTACCGAAATCCATGGCGTACCCAAGAGTGCCTTGGGTACGCCATGGTGTCCACTGGCCTGTACCGGTTTGTTTAACGCATCACGATTCCGCGATGGGCCATATAGGCCTTGGCTTCCTGCACGGTGTATTCGCCGAAGTGGAAAATACTCGCCGCCAGTACCGCGCTGGCGTGGCCTTCGATAATGCCGTCGGCCAGGTGTTGCAGGTTACCGACACCGCCAGAGGCGATCACCGGAATGCCCAGTGCATCACTGATGGCGCGGGTGACGCCCAGGTCAAAGCCGTTTTTCATGCCGTCCTGGTCCATGCTGGTCAGCAGGATTTCGCCGGCGCCCAGGCCTTCCATTTTCTTCGCCCACTCAACGGCGTCGAGACCGGTTGGTTTGCGACCGCCATGGGTGAAGATTTCCCAGCGCGGGGTTTCGCCCGGTCCGGAAACCTTCTTCGCGTCGATAGCCACCACGATGCATTGCGAACCGAAATGCTGCGCGGCTTCGCCGACAAATTCCGGGTTGAACACTGCGGCGGTGTTTATCGAGACCTTGTCCGCGCCGGCATTGAGCAGGTTGCGGATGTCCTGCACGGTGCGCACGCCGCCGCCCACGGTCAGCGGGATGAACACCTGGCTGGCCATGCGCTCGACGGTGTGCAGCGTGGTGTCGCGGCCATCGACGCTGGCGGTGATGTCGAGAAAGGTAATCTCGTCGGCGCCCTGCTCGTCGTAGCGACGAGCAATTTCCACCGGGTCACCGGCGTCGCGGATGTTTTCGAATTTCACACCCTTGACCACCCGGCCGTTGTCCACGTCCAGGCAAGGGATGATGCGTTTGGCCAGCGCCATGATCAGTCCTCAGCCTTTGTACGAATCGCAGAAAGCTTGCGCTTCAGCGACATCGAGGGTGCCTTCGTAGATCGCACGGCCTGTGATCGCACCGATGATGCCTGGCGCCTTGGCGTCGAGCAGGGTCTTGATGTCACCCAGGTTGTGGATGCCGCCGGAAGCGATCACCGGGATCTTTGTTGCAGCAGCCAGTGCCGCGGTGAACGGTACGTTGCAGCCCTGCATCATGCCGTCTTTGGCGATGTCGGTATAAACGATCGAAGACACGCCGTCGGCTTCGAACTGCTTGGCCAGGTCGATCACCTGGATGGTGCTGATTTCAGCCCAGCCGTCAGTGGCGACAAAACCGTCTTTGGCATCCAGACCCACGATGATTTTGCCCGGGAACGCGCGGCAGGCTTCTGCAACAAAGGCCGGATCTTTCACGGCCTTGGTGCCAATGATCACGTAGCTAACGCCCGCTTTCACGTAGTGCTCGATGGTTTCCAGGGAGCGGATACCGCCGCCGATCTGGATCGGCAGGTTCGGATAACGCTTGGCGATGGCAGTGACCACTTCGCCGTTGACCGGCTGGCCTTCGAAGGCGCCGTTCAGGTCGACCAGATGCAGACGACGGCAACCGCCCTCCACCCACTTGGCAGCCATGCTCACCGGGTCATCGGAGAACACTGTGGAATCTTCCATGCGGCCCTGGCGCAGACGAACACAGGCACCGTCTTTAAGATCGATAGCGGGAATAATCAGCATCTGGCAAACCTTCAAATTCGAATGTTCAGCTTGGCTCGGAAATCAGTTTTTCTCGAGCGCCCACAGGTCGCTTTCGATGCTTTCGAACCTCTCTTTGAGGTGCGCCTGCACATCGAAAATCGCCCTGTTGTAATAGTGCGGAGCAATTTCACGTGTAAACAGCTCAAGAATCTCCGCCGCCTCGAACGAGCCGAGGTCGAGTTCGAAGCGGTCTTCCATGAAACGCTTGATCTTGCTGGTGGCCTCGCTCTCCTGTTCGGGAGTGAGGGTCAGAATCGGCGGCTTCTTCTTGACGGCCATTTACCAGCGACCGTCCCACGCGGCGAAGTTCTGCAGCAACTGCAGGCCATGGGTATGGCTTTTCTCCGGGTGGAACTGCACGGCGAAACGCGAACCTTCGGCCAGCGCCGCGGCGAAATCGACACCGTAGTGACCGCCACCCACCACCTGCCGCGCGTTGGCGGCAGCGATGTAGTAGCTGTGCACGAAGTAGAACCGCGCCAGGTCCGGAATGTCGTGCCACAGCGGGTGACTGACCTTCTGCTTCACTTCGTTCCAGCCCATGTGCGGGACTTTCAGGTGTTCGCCGTCTTCATGCAGGTCTTTGCCGAAGAACTTGACCGCGCCCGGGAACAGGCCGATGCAGTCGACACCATCGTTCTCTTCGCTGGTGTCGAGCAAGGCTTGCATGCCCACGCAGATGCCAAGGAACGGCCGGTCCTGGCTGACTTCACGCACCAGCGAATCGAAGCCGAGGCGACGGATCTCCGCCATGCAATCGCGAATCGCGCCAACGCCGGGGAAAACCACCCGGTCGGCCTCGCGAATCACATTGGCATCACTGGTGATCAAAACCTTGCCGGCACCGACGTGCTCGAGGGCCTTGGCCACCGAGTGCAGGTTGCCCATGCCGTAATCGATAACCGCGACTGTCTGCATTACAGGACGCCCTTGGTCGATGGCATTTGCCCGGCCATGCGGTCATCGAGCTCGACGGCCATGCGCAGTGCGCGGCCGAAAGCCTTGAACACGGTTTCGATCTGGTGGTGGGTGTTGGTGCCACGCAGGTTGTCGATGTGCAGGCTGACCAATGCATGGTTGACGAAGCCCTGGAAGAATTCCTGGAACAGGTCAACGTCGAAGCCGCCGACGGTGGCGCGGGTGTACGGAACATGCATCTGCAGGCCTGGACGGCCGGAGAAGTCGATCACAACCCGCGACAGCGCTTCATCGAGCGGCACGTAGGCGTGGCCGTAGCGACGGATGCCTTTTTTGTCGCCGATGGCTTTGGCAAACGCCTGGCCGAGGGTGATACCGACGTCTTCCACCGTGTGGTGGTCATCGATATGCAGGTCGCCCTTGCTGACAATATCCAGGTCGATCAGCCCGTGACGGGCGATCTGGTCCAGCATGTGCTCAAGAAAAGGAACACCGATATCGAATCGGGCCTTTCCGGTGCCATCGAGGTTGATCGAGGCTTTGATCTGGGTTTCCAGAGTGTCGCGCTCGACAGACGCCTTACGTTCGGCCATCACCAGCTCCGCAAAATCATTGGGCGAAAAAGGCAGCCATTATAGGCGTGCGGGGCCGAAACAGAAACACGAGAGGTGATATCGCTGACGGAATGAATTCGGGGGTGCCGGCGATGTACATGTCCATACAAGCCATTTGGCACACCACAAAAAAATGTGGGAGCGAGCTTGCTCGCGATAGGGCCATCACATTCAACATTTTTGCTGACTGTCAGACCGCTATCGCGAGCAAGCTCGCTCCCACAGGTTTCGGGTTGAAACTGGTGTTAGTGAAACAGCACCGCCGTCTTCTGCAAGGTCACCCAAACACCCCACGCCAGCGGAATGCCCACCACCAGCCACGCCGCAACCGCCAGCGGCTTGGTGCCCGGCGCGGCTTTCCACTCCAGCACGGTGCTGCTGTCGGCGCCTTTGTCATGGCCCAACGCCTGTTCGGCGGCCAGTTCGGCGTCGGTCATGAAGTACTTGTCAGCCACCGGACGCACCAGCAGGTTGCACAGGAAACCCAGCACCAGCAGGCCGGCGAGGATGTACAGGGTGATGTCGTAAGCCGCCGCACGCTCGACGCCGATGCTCAGTTGATATTCACGCAGATAGTTCACCAGCACCGGACCGAGCACACCGGCAGCAGCCCACGCCGTCAGCAGACGACCGTGAATCGCACCGACCATTTGCGTACCGAACAGGTCCGCCAGATACGCCGGAACAGTCGCGAAGCCACCGCCATACATCGACAGGATGATGCAGAACGCCGCCACGAACAGCGCGATGCTGCCCAGGTGACCCAGGTTCGGAATCAGTCCGTACAGGGCAAAGCCCAGAGCGAAGAACACGAAGTAAGTGTTTTTGCGGCCCAGGTAATCCGAGAACGAAGCCCAGAAGAAGCGCCCGCCGATGTTGAACAGGCTGAGCAAACCGGTGAAGCCGGCAGCGATGGCGGCGATCGAAGCCAGTTGCGAAGCGTCGAGTTGGCCGAACGCCAGGTCATTGCCCAGCAACTTGCCAGCGAACACTTCCTGCAACAGTGGCGACGCCATGCCGAGGATGCCGATACCAGCCGATACGTTCAGGCACAGCACCAGCCACACCAGACGGAACTGCGGCGTCTTCCAGGCCACATTCACGTGAACATGACGATGAGTGATCATCGCGTTCGAGGCTTTTTTCGCCGGGGCCGTCCAGCCTTCTGGCTTCCAACCGGTTGGCGGAACGCGGTAGGACAGTGCGCCACCGATCATGAACACGAAGTAGATCGCGGCCATCACCAGGAAGCTCTGCCAGACGCCGACGCTGGTTGGCGAGGCGAAATGCCCCATCAGAGCCGCCGCCAGCGGGGCGCCGACCATTGCGCCGCCGCCGAAGCCCATGATCGCCATGCCGGTCGCCATTCCGCGCTTGTCCGGGAACCATTTGATCAGGGTCGACACCGGCGAAATGTAGCCCAGGCCCAGGCCGATACCGCCAATGACCCCGGAGCCGATCCACATCAGCCAGATCTGGTGGGTATACACCCCCAGCGCCGAAATCAGCAGGCCGCCACACCAGCACAGTGCCGATACGACACCGGCCTTGCGCGGTCCGGCATGCTCCAGCCAGCCACCCCAGATGGCGGCCGAGCAACCCAGGAAGATGAAGAACAGGGTGTAGATCCAGCCGAGCATCGAGATCGGCCAGTCACACTGGGACGAAAAGACTTGTGCGATAAAACTCATGTCCGGTGCGCAGGCCACTGGAGCGGAGATGCCCAGCGCCTTGGACAGCGGCAACCAGAACACCGAAAAACCGTAGGCCATGCCGATGCACAAGTGGATGGCCAACGCGGCCGGTGGCACCAGCCAACGGTTGAAACCGGGCTTGGCGATGATCCGCTCCTTGGACAGGAACGCAGGCTGGTCGGCGCTGAAGCCGTCCGCCGTGATGCTCGTGGTCATTGTGTATCCCCCAATTATTTGTATGGTTCGCCAGCCACAGCTCACTCCCGGCCTTTATGCACGCAGGCATGACCGTTTTTTGTAGAGCACCTTGTTGTGCGACAACAGGTCGCAGAAGGACGGACGAACGGGCAAAGGTTACCATTTGCAAGTGACAGAAAAACCAAACTGACATCACCTTTTGTACGTCATCTGATCTCTATCGCTTCATGACCTCACAGGAATCACCATGCCGATCATTGTCGAGCCGCTGAACCAAGCCACTGCCCAGGATCGACAGGATCTGCAGAAGATCTACTGCGACGCCCCGGACTGGCTGTTCGCCCCTTTTTCCGGGGCCGCGCAGTTGATCGAAGACTGTTTGCGCGACGGCACACTGATCGCCGGACGCTTCAACGATCGCCTGCTGGGCGCGGCCCGGTTGCAAAGGCACCAAGACGCCTGGCACTTGTCCCAAATATGTGTTCGAAAAATTACCCGTCGCCGTGGTGTTGCCGAGCGTCTGGTTGCCGAAGCCCAGAAAATGGCCGCGCAATCGGGCATGCCCCTGCGCCTGCTGGCGCCTGCCGGGCATCTGGAGGCTCAGGCGCTGGCCGCCAAGCTGAAACTGCCACTGGATGTGCTGCCGGCGTGATCACTGACCGGTCGTCTGTTCGGGGGCGCTATACTCCTCGGCTAAATTTTGAATTCGACTAATTACAAGGACTCGCCCATGAAAGCGTTCGGCAAAATCCTGGGTCTGGTACTTCTCGGGCTGTTGCTGATCATTGTGGCGCTGGGCTTTGCCCTGACCCACCTCTTCGATCCCAACGACTACAAAGACGAGATCCGCCAGATTGCCCGCGACAAGGCCCACATCGAGCTGACGCTCAATGGCGATATCGGCTGGAGCCTGTTCCCGTGGCTGGGCCTGGAACTGCACGACGCCAGTGTCGCGACCATGGTCAAACCGACCGAACCGTTTGCCGACTTGCAGATGCTAGGCCTGTCGGTACGCGTACTGCCGCTGCTGCGCCGTGAAGTGCAGATGAGCGACGTACGTGTCGAGGGCCTGAACCTGCGCCTGAACCGTGACAAGGACGGCCATGGCAATTGGGAAGACGTCGGCAAGCTGCCGGCACCGGCCAACACCGGCGCGACCAGCACCCCGCCAGCCGCTGGCGAACCGGCGCCCGAAGCCAGCGTCGCGGCGGAAAAACCGCCTCAGCCGATCCGCCTGGACATCGACAGCCTGACCGTGAACAACGCACGGGTTGAATACACCGACGAACGAACCGGCAAGAGCTTCAGCGCCGAAAGTATTCAGTTGAGCACCGGTGCGGTTCACGACTCCGTCAACATTCCGCTCAAGCTCACGGCTTTCCTGTCCGCCAACCAGCCGGCATTGCGGGTTCGAACCGAGCTCAATGGTGAGGTGCGTATCGCACGCGCGCTGCAGCGCTATCAGCTCGAAGACATGAAATTGTCCGGTGAAGTGACCGGCGACCCGCTGCAAGGCAAGACCATGACGTTCTCCGCCCAGGGCCAGCTGGTGCTGGACAAGGCCGCCAATGTCGCTGAGTGGACCGGCATCAAGATCTCCGCCAACCAGCTGCGGGCACTGGGTGAACTGAAAGTCAACGACCTCGACAAGACTCCACAAGTCAGTGGCGGCATCTCGATCGCCCAGTTCGACTTGGCGAAATTCGTCGATAGCATCGGCCAGAAACTCCCCGCCATGGCCGAAGGCAGCCTGAGCAAGGTCGAACTGGTCAGCCGTCTGGCAGCAACACCCACCAGCCTGGCGCTCGACAACATCAACCTGAAAGTCGACGACAGCATCTTCAGCGGCCGCATTGCCGTCGAAGATTTCGCCAAGCAATCGCTGCGCGCAGCACTCAAGGCCGACACCTTCAACGTCGACCGCTACCTGCCGCCGAAATCCGCCGAGGCCAGTAGCACCACGCAGGTACGCCAGGCCGAAGTCGCCAGCACCGAAGCCGATGCCATGGCCGGCGCCGGCAGTACTCCGTTGCCACCCGCGCCGACCAAGGACGCCTGGAGCAGCGACCGCCTGTTGCCCGTGGAACGCTTGAGCAAACTCGATGTGGACGCCGACCTGACCTTCGGCCAGTTGACCCTGCAAAAATTGCCGATTCATAACGCTGCGCTCAAGGCCATCGGTCAGGGCGGCCTGCTGACACTGGCCAACCTGCGCGGCGATCTGTACGAGGGCAACTTCGAAACCACCGGCACGCTCGATGTGCGCCAGCCAGTGCCGGCGCTGAAACTGCAGACGAAGATCAGCCGGGTACCGGCGGAAAAAATCCTCGAAAGCCAAGGCAAGAACCCGCCCGTCAAAGGCCTGGTCACGCTCAACAGCAGCCTGACCGGCAGCGGCAACAGCCAGAAAGCGTTGATCGATACCCTCAACGGCAATGCCAGTTTCGTCATCAACAATGGCGTGCTGCTCAACGCCAACCTTGAGCAACAGCTGTGCAAAGGCATCGCCACGCTCAACCGCAAAACCCTCAGCGGCGAGCCCCGGGGCAAGGACACACCGTTCCAGGAGCTCAAGGGCAACCTGACCTTGCGTAACGGCGTGGCCAGCAACCCGGACCTGAAAGTGCGCATCCCGGGCATGACCGTCAACGGTGACGGTGACATCGATCTGCGAGTGTTGGGCATGGACTACCGCGTCGGCATCATCGTCGAAGGCGATACCAGCGCCATGCCGGACCCTGCTTGCCAGGTGGGCGACAAGTTTGTCGGCATCGAGTGGCCGCTGCGCTGCCGCGGCCCGCTGGAGCTGGGCGCCAAGGCTTGCCGTTTGGATAACGACCGCATGGGCCAGGTCGCGGCCAAACAGGCTGGCGACAGGATCAGCGAAAAAATCGAGGAGAAATGGGGCGACAAAGTCGACCCGAAACTGAAAGACGCGCTCAAGGAAATGTTCAAGCGATGAGAGCCGAGCAGTTTTCAACGGCGGTGCTGGACTGGTTCGACCGCCACGGCCGTCACGATTTGCCCTGGCAGCAGGACATCAACCCGTATCGGGTGTGGGTCTCGGAAATCATGTTGCAGCAGACCCAGGTCAGCACCGTGCTGAACTACTTCGACCGCTTCATGGCCTCGTTGCCGACGGTCCAGGCGCTGGCGTCCGCGCCGGAAGACGAAGTGCTGCACCTGTGGACGGGCCTTGGTTACTACACCCGCGCGCGCAATTTGCAGAAGACCGCGAAGATCGTCGTCGAGCAGTACGGCGGCGAATTTCCCCGGGACGTGGAAAAACTCACTGATCTGCCGGGGATCGGCCTGTCCACCGCCGGCGCCATTGCCAGCATCAGCATGGGCCTGCGCGCGCCGATCCTCGACGGCAACGTCAAACGGGTGCTGGCGCGCTTTACCGCGCAAGAGGGCTACCCCGGCGAGCCAAAGGTCGCCAAACAGCTCTGGGCCAACGCTGAGCGCTTTACGCCGCAGACCCGCGTCAACGCCTACACCCAAGCGATGATGGACCTGGGGGCGACGCTCTGCACCCGCAGCAAACCGAGTTGCCTGCTGTGCCCGCTGGAAAAGGGCTGCGAGGCGCACATGCTCGGCCTGGAAACCCGCTACCCGATCCCCAAGCCGCGCAAAGCCATCCCGCAGAAGCGCACGCTGATGCCGATGCTCGCCAACGCCGAAGGCGCGATCCTGCTTTACCGTCGCCCGTCCACGGGCCTGTGGGGCGGTTTGTGGAGCCTGCCGGAACTCGACGACCTCGATGACCTGCCGCACCTGGCATCGCAGCACTCGCTGGAACTGGGCACACAACAGGCATTGCCAAGCCTGGTGCACACCTTCAGCCATTTTCAGTTATCCATCGAACCCTGGCTGGTTCAGGTCCAGGAGAGCGGCCATCACGTGGCCGAGGCTGACTGGCTCTGGTATAACCTCGCCACCCCGCCGCGCCTGGGCCTTGCCGCCCCGGTCAAAACCTTGCTCGAACGCGCGGCCGCCGTATTGAACGCAGGAGAGTCGTCATGACCCGCACCATCATGTGCCGCAAGTACAAAGAAGAATTGCCTGCCCTGGAGCGCGCACCGTTCCCGGGCGCCAAAGGCCAGGACATTTTTGACCACGTCTCGGCCAAGGCCTGGGCAGATTGGCAAAAGCACCAGACCCTGCTGATCAACGAAAAACGCCTGAACATGATGAACGCCGAAGATCGCAAATATCTTCAGGGCGAGATGGACAAGTACTTCTCCGGCGAGGATTACGCCAAGGCCGAAGGCTACGTGCCGCCGTCGGAATAACCCCGATTTATCGGGGGTCGGAACGTAAGCGACGGTAATAATTAAAATTTTTTTGAAAACTTGCTTGACGACCCCCTGAAAAACCCGTTTAATGCGCCCCGTTGCCCAGATAGCTCAGTCGGTAGAGCAGGGGATTGAAAATCCCCGTGTCGGCGGTTCGATTCCGTCTCTGGGCACCAAAATACCGAAAACCCTGAATCGCAAGATTCAGGGTTTTTTTATGCCTGCGGGAAAGTGAAGACACCCAAACCGCCTCCCCAAGAACCCTGAACTGCAAGATTCAGGGTTTGATTCCACGCCTTGATTTGCAGCCTCTCGCTAACTCGCATCATTCCAATGGAAAACCAGGTTACGGGCTGCACCACTGCCAACATCGGCAACGTCCTGCCGTGTTTCGCCGTTACGCGTCGCAATGACCGTATATCTACCGGCAGGCAGTTTCACGTAAACCAGCGGACCGGCGTCATTGAGCGTCAGTACGGTCTGCCCCGGGGCTTTCTGAATAACTACATTCACATCAGGAGTGTATTCATTTCCCGTCCCGACAGAGAACGTCATGTGCAGGTTGTAGCCAGTGGTCTGCTGGATGGCCTTGGACTCATCCTCGCCGATACCGCCGGACAGGTAGGTGATGCCGTTTTGCTCCTGGCTTTGCACCTGCACCCCCTGGCCGTCGATGGGCTCAAGGCTGGCGGCAGGTGTCATCGCTGGAAACATCAGCATGCCTGCAGCGGTGAGGGGCAACAGGAGTGTATGGAGGTATTTCATGATGACGACTCCCGGGTTCTGCGGAACCCAATCGTTACATCCTTTGGATTTCCAGTCGCAGGGAGGGGTTTTAGATTGATTTGGCCTGAGTACGAAACGTACTACGCCATTTGTTCCTCAGCCCTCGCCCGGATTTAGACCCGTCCTGCCGAAGAGCCCGGTATTTCCTGCCTGTTTCTCAGCAACTCCCGGCATCTTCGAAGGGGCTCTCTTGTCATTCTCTTTCGCTGTTCAACCTGCTGCGGAAGACCTCATGACGGCCCCCACCCCCAACGACACTCACGACCCCTATCTCGCATCACTGCTTGGCAACCTTGGCAAATTGATCCTTCAGGCACGCCAGAAAGTGCTTCGGGCGGCCGACACCGTGCAAGTGCAAACCTGTTGGCAAACTGGTCGGCACATCGTTGAGTTCGAACAGAACGGCGCGCGACGGGTCAGGTATGGCAAAGAGTTACCGTCGACCTTGGCCAAAACGCTAACTGCGGAGTTCGGAAAGGGATTTGACGCTTCCAACCTTCGGTACATGCGTCTGTTCTATCAAGCCTTTCCAATTCGTGACGCACTGCGTCACGAATTGAGCTGGACCCACTACCGCCACCTGCTTCGGGTCGACAACGACAGCGCTCGTCTCTGGTACATGAACGAATCAGCCACCCAAAACTGGTCAAGCCGAGCGCTGGAGCGCCAGATCAATACGCTGTACTACGAACGCCTGCTGGCGAGCCGCGATCGCGGCAGCGTCAAGCAGGAGGCCGCCACCCACATTCAAGACATGAAGGCCAGCCCTCGGGATTTCATCCGTGATCCGGTGGTGCTGGAGTTTCTTGGTTTACCCAATGCCGGCAAGCTTCAGGAAAGCGAGATCGAACAAGCGCTGATCGAACAATTGCAGGGCTTCTTGCTGGAACTGGGCAAGGGTTTCGCATTCATTGCCCGCCAACAACGCATCAGCACCGACAGCAAAGACTTCTACATCGACCTGGTGTTCTACAACTACCTGCTCAAGTGCTTCGTCATCTTCGATATCAAGCGCGGTGAACTGACCCATCAGGACCTGGGGCAGATGGACATGTACGTGAGTATGTACGACGACCTGAAACGCAGCGCGCAGGACAGCCCCACCGTCGGCATCATTCTCTGTGCGCAAAAGGATGAATCCGTGGTGCATTACTCAGTGCAGGAAGGAAACGAGCAACTGCTCGCCAGCAAGTACAAGCTTGTCCTGCCGAGCGAAGAGGAACTCCGTAATGCACTGGATCGGGAGCGGATGGCACTTGAAGAACGACGGCTCGACCAACCACTGCGTTGAGGCCAATGGATTGTTCATCAACGACATCAAGACTATTGTTGGCAGCTACCCGCAAAGGTCCGACGCCGATGAATTTGCAGGAAACGCCTTCACTCGTCCCAACTCAAATCGAGTTGCCATTGCAACGCGTTGCGTCCGGTGAACCGTTCAAGGAAACCGCTGCAGACGGCTTTGTCCTCGGTGGCTTCACCTGGCGACACCCTTCTCGGGACGCCGCTCGTCCGGTCGTGATCATCAATGCCGCCACCTCGGTCCGTTGTCGCCACTACTCGCGCTTCGCCGACTACCTGTTCGTCCACGGCTTCGATGTCATCACCTATGACTACCGCGGCATCGGCGAGTCGCGGCCGGCATCGCTCAAGGGTCTTCAAGCCTCGTGGACCGATTGGGGAACGCTGGATTTCGAGGCGATGCTCAAGCGCGCACAGCGTGAGTTCCCACAACAGCCTATCGATGTGGTCGGCCACAGCTTTGGCGGCTGTGCAGCGGGCCTGGGGGCGTCCGGGCACCTGATCCGGCGCCTGGTGACGGTCGGTGCGCAATTCGCCTACTGGCGCGACTATGCGCCCGCTCATCGCTGGCGGATGTTCGGCAAGTGGCATGTGGTGATGCCGCTGGTGACGATGCTGTGCGGCTACTTTCCGGGCAAACGGCTCGGCTGGCTGGAAGACACACCCGCCGGCGTGGTCCGTGACTGGAGCCTCTCCACTGCCCGCTACGAGAAACGCTCCAGCGGCCGCACAATCAGCAAAACCGCCGGGCAGCTGCCCTTTGCCGACGTCACCGCGCAAACCCTGGCCATCAGTATCAGCGACGATCCCTACGGCACGGTCCCGGCCATCGAACGCCTGCTCGGCTACTTCACCGGCAGCACAAACTCTCACCTGCGCATCCATCCTGAAGACATCGGCGAAGAAGAAGTCGGACATTTCGCCTTTTTTCGCAGCGCATACCAAGCCACACTATGGCCCATTGCATTGGCCTGGTTGCAAAACGGCGAACTGGTCCCCGGCACACCCGGGCGAACGGTGCCACGCAGCTGAGCCACCCGCCCCTTTCAACGAATTACGGAACGACGCCCATGGCCTCCGCCAACAAGCAGCAAAAACGCGCCTCCCGCGCCAAGGCCAAGGCCAAGCAGAACCGCACCCAGCGGGCTGCCGCGCCGGTGGAACTGGACCCGAACGACGATCGCATCGACTTCGAATCGGTGGACCTGACCGAACTGTTCAAGAAAATGATCGACGCCGAAAAGATCAGTCAGCAAGCCATGTGCACGGCCTTCCTCGAAGATCCATTGCTGGAACTGGTGTATGAGCAGGAAGGCGAGGAAGGCGCGATGGACTTCATCCTTGCCGCGCTGATCGAATATCGCCAATGGTCGACCGAAACCGACGAAGCCGGCGCCCTGGCGTGGATCGAATCACCGGCCTTCCAGGCCGACTACGTGGCGGCGTCCGACGCCATTGCCGCGCAAACCCAACAGAAACCGAACTGAGTTCCCATGGCCTCCCTGAACAAGCAACAGAAACGCGCCAAGCGCGCAAAAGCCAAAGCCAAGCAGATCAATATCCATGGCCGCAAACCCGCCGCGCTGGACGATGATCTTGGCCACCTCGCCGAGCCGATCCCGGAATACACCCTGGCGATGTTCAGCAAAATGCGCGACGCGGAAGCCGTCAGCCGCAGCGAAATGCTCTCGGTGCTGCTGACGAACCTGGCCTTTATCATCATCGACCATCCAGAACTGCTGGACATGGAAAACGCCGACGACGAAGGCATGGCCGCCACCCACCTGGCCGCCGACATGCTGATCGACTACCGCATGTGGGCCGACGGCATGGACCGCGAGACCGCCCAGGCGTGGCTGAGCGAACCGCAGTTCATTGCTGACTTCGGTGACGCACTGGATGTCTACCGCGAGTCGCTGGAAGCGCCGGAAGAAAAAGCCGAGTAAGGGTTACGACTCAAACAAAAACGGCCGCTTGTCATCACTGACAGCGGCCGTTTTGCGTTACGCGGTATGGATCAGTTCAGCACTACCGCGCCACGCTTTTCCAGTTTGCGACGGCGAGCCACCAGCAAGCCGGCCGCTACCACCAGAGCACTGAGCAAGCCGGTCGCGAGAATTTCCACACGATGGGCTTCCTGGAACAGCATGATGGTCAGGGCCGCGACGATGAAGACGATCACCGCGTAGGTCAGGCCCGGGAACAGCCACATGCTGAAGGCAATTTTCTCCCCGCGCGCTATACGCTGCTTGCGCATGCGCAGTTGCGAAATCGCAATCACCAGGTACACCAGCAATGCGATGGCGCCGGAGCTGGCCAGCAGGAATTCGAACACCGCAGCCGGAGCTACGTAGTTGGCGAATGTTGCCAGGAACGCTGCGCCAGTGGACAGCATCACCGCCCAGTATGGCGTGCCACTTTTATTGGTGCGGGTAGACATGGCCGGCGCATCGCCGCGCTTGCCCAGGGAGAACAACATCCGCGACGAGGTGTAGAGCGCCGAGTTCAGGCAGCTGGTCACAGCGACCAACACCACGATGTCGACGATCATCTTGGCGTTAGGGATGCCCATGCGCTCAAGTACAGTCTGGTAGGAGCCCAGGCTTGCCAGTACCGGGTCGTTCCAAGGCACCAGAGCCACGACGATGAAGATCGACACGAGGTAGAACAAGCCGATCCGCCAGATAACCGAGTTGGTGGCCTTGGAGATTTGCTTGCCAGGGTTCTTCGATTCCGCGGCCGCGATGGTCACGATCTCGGTGCCCATGAAGGAGAACATGGTGGTCAGGATAGCACCCAACACCGCGCCCATGCCGTTTGGCAGGAAGCCCTGGGTGTCGAACAGATGGGAAACGCCGCTGACCTGGCTGCCCGGCAGGAAGCCGAAGATCGCCATGAGGCCCAGAACAATGAAACCGATGATGGCCAACACTTTGATCAGGGCAAACCAGAACTCGAATTCACCGTAGTTCTTCACGCTGAACAGGTTGGTCACGGTCAACAGCATCGTGATGACCAGGGCGAAGGCCCAGATGTCCACACCAGGGAACCACGCATGCAAGATGGTCGCGGCAGCGTTGGCTTCCAACGGGATCACCAGAACCCAGAACCACCAGTACAACCAGCCGATGGTGAAGCCGGCCCAGTGACCGATCGCGCGGTCGGCGTAAGTCGAAAACGAACCGGTGTCCGGCGAGGCTACGGCCATTTCGCCGAGCATGCGCATCACCAGCACCACCAACATGCCGGCGGCGGCGTAAGCCAACAGAACAGCCGGACCTGCAGCGGCGATGGCGTGACCCGAGCCAACGAACAAGCCGGCGCCGATAACCCCGGCAATCGACAGCATGGTCACGTGGCGCGGTTTGAGCCCCTGTTCGAGGCCATTAGAGCTTTGGGTACTGCTCATTAAAACTACCTTTGTAAGGAGAAGCGAATGCGTGCATCCCGTTCGGCGGACCTTCTCGTAAAAAGAAGCCAACAGGGCGTTCTGGATTCTGCACGCAATAATTGCGCCAAAATATTTCAAAACCCTCTAGCCCGGCGATCTCGCCTCGACCGGACGGTCATCGCAACCCTTTGAATTTAATGGCACTTTGCCAAAGCGTTACCCTGCGCCCCACTTTTGCGGTTACATCAGCGCACCGGAAACACACCTGAAAAGTGCTCAGCGCACATTAAAAGTGCACAAGCGGTGCATTTGGCCGGATAGCGCTTCCAACACCCTGTCAAAGCTGGCAACATCGCGCCTTTTTTTGCGGCAGCCACCGCGCTTTTTATCGACAGGCAAGGTTCAAACGGCTGTTCGGTTGTTGATGGGGCGACAGTCTGCTGCGTCGATGCGACAACCTGCCACACACCAGCCGATTACCGTCCGTAGCGCTGTTGGCTGCCATTGAAACGCTATGCTAGGTTGGCCGCCTCGCCAGGAAGGCCGCCAACAGCAGGAGCGCAACATATATGAGGAACGCACATGGCTGAGGCCACGCCCGCGCTTGAAATCCGCAACTTGCACAAACGCTACGGTTCGCTGGAGGTGCTCAAAGGCATCTCGCTGACCGCCCGCGACGGCGATGTGATCTCGATCCTGGGTTCCTCCGGCTCCGGCAAGTCCACGTTCCTGCGGTGCATCAACCTGCTGGAGAACCCGCACCAGGGCCAGATTCTGGTCGCCGGCGAAGAACTCAAGCTCAAGGCCGCGAAGAACGGTGAACTGGTGGCCGCCGACGGCAAGCAGATCAATCGCCTGCGCAGCGAAATCGGTTTTGTATTTCAAAACTTTAACCTGTGGCCGCACATGAGTGTGCTCGACAACATCATCGAAGCCCCGCGCCGCGTGCTCGGCCAGAGCAAGGCCGAAGCCATCGAAGTGGCCGAAGCCCTGCTGGCCAAGGTCGGCATCGCCGACAAGCGCCATGCCTACCCGGCGCAGTTGTCCGGTGGCCAGCAACAACGCGCGGCCATCGCCCGCACCCTGGCCATGCAGCCCAAGGTCATCCTGTTCGACGAGCCCACCTCGGCGCTTGACCCGGAAATGGTCCAGGAAGTACTTAATGTCATCCGCGCGCTGGCCGAAGAAGGCCGCACCATGCTGCTCGTGACCCACGAAATGGGCTTCGCCCGTCAGGTCTCCAGTGAAGTGGTGTTCCTCCACCAGGGCCTGGTAGAAGAGCAAGGATCGCCACAGCAGGTGTTCGAAAACCCGCTTTCGGCGCGCTGCAAACAATTCATGTCCAGCAACCGCTAACGGAGCTACCCACATGCAGAACTACAAAAAGGTCTTCCTGGCTGCCGCCGTCACCCTGGCGTTCAGCGCCGGTGCCATGGCCGAAACCCTGAAGATGGGCATCGAAGCGGCTTACCCGCCGTTCAACAATAAAGATGCCAGTGGCAATGTCGTCGGCTTCGACAAAGAGATCGGCGACGCCCTGTGCGCCAAGATGAAAGTCGAGTGCACCGTCGTGACCTCCGACTGGGACGGCATCATCCCGGCCCTGAACGCCAAGAAGTTCGACTTCCTGATCTCCTCGATGTCGATCACCGACGAGCGCAAGCAAGCGGTGGACTTCACCGACCCGTACTACTCCAACAAGCTGCAGTTCATCGCCAAGAAAGACATCGACTTCAAAACCGACAAGGCCGCGCTCAAAGGCAAGATCATCGGCGCCCAGCGCGCGACCCTGGCCGGCACCTTCCTGGAAGACAACTATGGTGACGACATCACCATCAAGCTCTACGACACCCAGGAAAACGCCTACCTCGACCTGACTTCCGGCCGCCTGGACGGCATCCTGGCCGACAAGTACGTCAACTACGAATGGCTGAAAAGCGACGCTGGCCGTAGCTACGAGTTCAAGGGTGACCCAGTGGAAGAGAGCGACAAGATCGGTATTGCCGTGCGCAAGAAAGACCCGATCCGCGAGAAGCTGAACACCGCGCTGAAAGAAATCGTCGCTGACGGCACCTACAAGAAGATCAACGACAAGTACTTCCCGTTCAGCATCTATTGATACTGACCTGCCTGACCGGCGCCTGATGGCGCCGGTTCTCGGCCTTGCCTGCCGCGATTTGAAAAGAAATCCATGATTATCGACCTCTACGGATTCGGCCCGGCGCTCGCCGCTGGCGCGCTGATGACTGTGAAACTGGCACTCTCGGCCCTGTGCCTGGGGCTGGTACTCGGTCTGCTCGGCGCCTTGGCCAAGACTTCCCCGTACAAGCCGCTGCAATGGCTTGGCGGCACTTATTCGACCCTGGTTCGCGGTATCCCGGAATTGCTCTGGGTGCTGTTGATCTACTTCGGCACGGTCAACCTGATGCGTGCCCTGGGCGAGTTCTTCGGCAACCCCGACCTTGAACTCAACGCCTTCGCCGCTGGCGTGATTGCGTTGGGCCTGTGCTTCGGCGCCTACGCCACGGAAGTGTTTCGCGGCGCGATCCTCGCCATCCCCAAAGGCCATCGTGAAGCCGGCGTGGCCCTGGGCCTGTCGAAATGGCGAATCTTCACCAAGCTGATCATGCCGCAGATGTGGCGCATCGCCCTGCCCGGCCTGGGCAACCTGTTCATGATCCTGATGAAAGACACCGCGCTGGTGTCGGTGATCGGCCTGGAAGAAATCATGCGTCATGCGCAAATCGGCGTGACCGTCTCCAAGCAACCGTTCACCTTCTATATGGTGGCCGCGTTCATGTACCTGAGCCTGACGGTGCTGGCGATGACCGGCATGCACTTCCTGGAAAAACGTGCCGCTCGCGGCTTCGCGAGGAGCACCCAATGAACTGGGAAGTCATCATCAAGTGGCTGCCGAAACTGGCTCAGGGCGCAACCCTAACCCTGGAACTGGTGGCCATCGCCGTGATCGCCGGTTTGCTGCTGGCCATTCCACTGGGCATCGCCCGCTCGTCGCGCCTGTGGTGGGTGCGGGCATTTCCCTACGGCTACATCTTCTTTTTCCGTGGCACGCCGTTGCTGGTTCAGCTGTTCCTGGTCTACTACGGCCTGGCGCAGTTCGACGCGATCCGTAACAGTTCGATGTGGCCGTACCTGCGCGATCCGTTCTGGTGCGCCACGGCGACCATGACCTTGCACACCGCGGCCTACATTGCGGAAATCCTGCGGGGCGCCATCCAGGCGATTCCACCGGGCGAGATCGAAGCGGCACGGGCACTGGGCATGTCCAAACCAAAAGCGCTGTTCTACATCATGCTGCCGCGCGCCGCGCGCATCGGCCTGCCGGCCTACAGCAACGAAGTGATCCTGATGCTCAAGGCCAGCGCCCTGGCCAGCACCGTGACCCTGCTGGAATTGACCGGCATGGCCCGCACCATCATTGCCCGGACCTACCTGCCGGTGGAGATCTTCTTCGCCGCGGGCATGTTCTATCTGGTAATGGCTTACGTGCTGGTGCGTGGCTTCAAGCTGCTGGAGCGCTGGTTGCGCGTCGATGCCTGCCAAGGGCGTTGATAGCGGCGTGTTGACGGGCGAGGCCCTGCTCGCCCGTTTCACCGCGCTGGATGCTTTTCTGACAGAGCATCAGGCACTGTGGAAACCCCGACCGTTCACTCATCGGCATCTTCCCTGGGAAACGTCCAACCCTGCTCTGGCCGAATGGCTACGCAAGCGGTCGCTGGAAGACGCGGAAAACGCTCACAACCAACCTGCCCTTCTGAATGCACCGGAGCCCTTTGCTTCCCTGGCAACAATGTCCGCTGCCTTGAGTACCGTGGATGAGTTGCCGGCTCGCACACTAGAAGCGGCGGGCCATCGGTTGAACGTCGATGTACCGGGGCGCAAATGGCAACAGATCGAAGCCTTCGCCAGCCGATTGCAGTTTTCCGAAGCACCGCAGCATTGGATGGACTGGTGTTCGGGTAAGGGACATCTGGGCCGCCGCCTGCTGCAACCGGGGCAACAACTGACGTGCCTGGAATACGACCCGGCACTGGTAACCAGCGGCCAGGCACTCAGCCAGCGCCATCACCTGCATGCGCTGCATATCGAACAAGATGTGCTCGCGGCAGACGCAGCTTGTTTACTGGGTGCGTATCACACGCCCGTCGCACTTCACGCCTGCGGTGATTTACATGTGCGGCTGATTCAACTCGCCAGCGTCACAGGCTGCAAACAGCTCGCCATCGCGCCGTGTTGCTACAACCGGATCAGTCTTGCCCAATACTCGCCGATTTCCTCGGCCGCCAAAGGCTCCGGCTTACAGCTTTCCCTCGACGACCTCGCGTTGCCCATGAGCGAAACCGTTACCGCCGGTGCCCGCGTGCGACGTCAACGCGACACCTCCATGGCCCGGCGCCTGGGCTTCGACTTGCTGCAACGGCAACTGCGCGGAATGGACGAGTACCTGCCAACCCCCTCCCTGCCCAGCGCCTGGCTGGACAAACCCTTCGCCGATTACTGTCATCATCTGGCCACTCTCAAAGAGTTATCCACAATCGGCCCGCAAGATTGGTCAGCCCTCGAAGCCTCTGGTTGGCAGCGACTGGCCGAAGTGCGCAACCTTGAACTACTACGCGGACTTTTCCGACGCCCACTGGAGCTTTGGCTGGTCCTTGACCGGGCACTTTTCCTCACCGAGCAGGGTTACAGCGTCCGCGTCGGCACCTTCTGCGAACCCCCGCTCACGCCGCGTAATTTCCTGCTCCTGGCCGAACGCGCTTAAATACATCCGACCTGTGGATAACTCTGTTGATGAAATAATCGTGGATCCAATATCCACGCCTGTTTCAGGGCTAAATCCACACTGTTCATTTTTTATACACTCGCATAAAAAATCGAAAAAACAGGTATTTGCGAACAAACGAGAACGGATCCACAATTTCGACCTAAACCCAGTGCGCTGCCAATGGCATTGTGCATAAGCATTTAATCAAAACGACATAAATGCCTAATCCCGGATCGCAGACAGGGGAAATTGCACCCTTTCATTACTCTTGATATACACACACGCAAGGGCGCCGGCAGCGCCGCCACGAACAAGAACATTCCTCCGACAGGATGCGCCAGTGACGTTCATTTCCTACGCACAGAATTTCGAAGACATACGCCTGTGGCGCGCCCTCAAAACCGTCGAGAACGGCTTCTACATCGACGTCGGGGCAAACGATCCCACCCATGACTCCGTCACCAAGGCGTTCTACGACAACGGCTGGACCGGCATCAACGTCGAACCGATGCCCAACTATTTCGAAGCCCTGAGCCAGCAACGCCCCAAAGACATCAACCTGCAGTGCGCGGCCGGGGAAAGTGCTGACGAACTGACCTTCTACGGCATCGCCGGCACCGGCCTTTCGACCCTGGACCCGGCCATGGCCAAACTGCACCGAGACGCCGGCATGGACGTGCGCAGCCAAACGATCAAGTCCCGCACCCTGGCCTCCATCTGCGAAGAACACGCCCAGGGCCGCGCCATTCACTTCCTGAAAATCGATGTCGAAGGCCACGAAGAAACCGTCCTGCGCGGCATGGACTTCAGCCAATGGCGGCCATGGGTGATCCTTATCGAAACCCCCTGGGCCCGCGACCAGGCCTGGGAAACCCTCGTCACCGACGCCGGCTACCACTCCATCCTGTTCGACGGCATCAACACCTACTACCTCGCCGAAGAACACCTGAACCTCAAACCCGCCTTCGACATCCCGCCGTGCAACCTGGACGAGTTCCAGTTCTGCAAAGGCCACAACTTCAGCCACCCTGTCGGCGACACCGAACACCAACTCGCCGCCGCCCTGCAACGCGCCGAACAGGCTGAAGCACAGCTGCGCGCGATGCAAAACAGTCGAACCTGGCAAGCCATCCAGAAACTCAAGAAAACCCTGCTGCGAGCCTGACCTGAAGCCCGCGCAAAAATAGTCAAAATTCAGGGGTTTACAGAAGCCAACCAATCGCTATAATCGTCGCCCTGACACGCCGGTATAGCTCAGATGGTAGAGCAACTGACTTGTAATCAGTAGGTCCCGGGTTCGATTCCTGGTGCCGGCACCATACAGAACAACGACTTAGGCTCACCTTACGGTGGGCCTTTTTCGTTTCTGGGGTTTCACACCGGATTTGGTCACAGCTTCTCAGTTGACTGGAGGTGGCGGCAGCCTTTTTGACTGGCACCTCGCTGCACCCTCCCTGCTGTTCAAACTGAACGAAAAGCAACTTGCCCGAGGCGGTTTCCCACGCGACAAGCACGCACACTGGCGGAGTGCTTGGCCTTCCTGGGCTACAAAGAACGCGCCGAGCCGAAAGCTGCTGCGATAAAACTCGGACTCGGGATCGTGCCGAACTCCGGCAAGAGTGCTTGTCGAATCAGCGACACAGTTCGTCCCGCAAGACTTCCACCACACGTTCCTGCTGCTCGACCGACATACCTACCCACAGCGGCAGTCGCAGCAAGCGCTCCGAGAGGTTCACCGTGTTGTCCATGGCGCCATGGACACGACCGTAACGCTGGCCAGCCGGCGAGGAGTGCAGGGGCACGTAATGGAAGACCGAATTGATTCCCTCTCGCTTGAGGCCATCGAGCACCGGTTGTCGCGGCACGTCTGCGGGCAGCAGCACGTAGTACATGTGCGCGTTGTGCTGGCAGTCGGCCGGCACGATAGGACGGCGCAGCGCCCCGCTGGTTTCCAGCGGCGCCAGCAATTCGTGATACCGCTGCCAGATGGCAAGCCGCGCCTGCGTGATGTGTTCGGCCTCTTCCAACTGCGCCCAGAGAAACGCGGCAGTCACGTCCCCTGGAAGGAATGACGACCCGACTTCCTGCCAAGTGTATTTGTCGACCTCGCCGCGGAAGAAACGGCTACGGTCAGTGCCTTTTTCGCGGATGATTTCTGCGCGCAACACATACGCAGGATCATTGACGAGCAATGCGCCGCCCTCGCCCGAAATGACGTTCTTGGTCTCATGGAAGCTGAAGGCGCCGAAGTCCCCGATACTGCCCAGAGCCCGCCCCTTGTAAGCGGCCATGACCCCCTGCGCTGCATCCTCGACCACTTTCAGGTTGTGACGCTGGGCGATCTCCATGATCGTATCCATCTCGCAACTCACGCCCGCATAATGAACCGGCACGATTGCCCTGGTGCGCGGCGTGATGGCCGCCTCGATCAGCGTCTCATCCAGGTTCAGGGTATCCGGACGGATATCGACGAACACGGGAACGCCGCCGCGCAAAACGAAGGCATTGGCCGTGGAAACGAACGTGAACGAGGGCATGATGACCTCGTCGCCCGACTGGATGTCCAACAACAACGCGGACATTTCCAGCGCTGCCGTGCACGAGTGGGTCAGCAAGGCCTTGCTCGAACCGGTACGTTCGATCATCCACTCATGGCACCGCTTGGTGAACGGGCCATCACCGGCGAGGATATTGCCGAACTTGGCTTCAGCGATGTAATAAAGTTCTTTCCCCGTCATGTAGGGGCGATTGAACTGGATCGTTTTGTCTTCCATCATTTGAGCCTTCGCACGCAAATTTTAATCGGGTCGAACTAGACTCACGTCGTTATGCAAAGTCGGGGGGCATCAACTCTTTTTCCGGACGACAAGCAGCCTGGAAGCACCGACCGGAAAACTCACTCCCACCTTGATGAGCAAACACTCCAGCCACATCACGAAACCAAACAGCACATTGAGCGCCTTGGGTACCGCTAATTCGGCGGTCTCGCTCGTATCGCCCCGCTGTTGCTTCTTGGCGCCGCGTGAAATCATCATCGCCGGCAGCAGTAACGAGACGAACGATGTGCTGCGCACGACGGAAAACCCCGCCTCTTCCACCTTGCGATGCAGGTCGGCGGCATCGTAGCGCCGCACGTGGCAGGAATATTCATCCACCTGGCTCCACAGCCACTGATGCTGGGGCACGGTCAACAGCATGATTCCCCCGGGCTTCAGGGCACGGTGCATCTGCTGGAGCACCACGGTATCCGCCTCGATGTGCTCGATGACATCGAACGCGCCAATCGCTTCGAACTCGTCGATGTAAGGGATATCGCGCGCATCCATCTGCACGAACTCCGCACCGGGCAAGCGAGAGGAGGCAAACTTCAGCCCGGTCGAGAACATCTCGCTGCCAAGCAATCTGGCCTTCGGAAACGCCACGGCGACCCGACTCAGAACGAAGCCGGTACCGCACCCGATTTCCAGAAATGAACGCATGCGCGGCGCATATTTCGTCAGCGCCCATGTAATCAACCTGCCACGCGCCCGGAACCAGAAATGGCCGCTTTCAAGATGCGCGTAGGTCTCGTAGAAGTCGGCCTTGAAGCCCTCCTGCTTGTCCTCGAGTTCTGGCGCAAACGCGGCAAAACCGTTCTTTCGAGCCACCTGATGTCCACACTGGACGCATGTCCATTGCTCCGAGGCGTACGGCGTCTCGCATTCAGAACAGATCTTCACGCCTGGTTCCCATCCGGTTGATCATGACGAAAGACGAATAGCTTGAAGACGACGAACAAGAAACCTCCTACAACGAAAATGGCAGCGGCCTGGACCCACTGATGAGGATATCCCAGCTTGTCGACAAACACGGTTAGCAAGGCCAGGTTGAGCAAGTAGCCGGCAGCGTGCGCCAGGCCGAAGCGCCATGCCGTCCCCACGACGTTGCCGCGATGCTCGAACGCCCAGTTGCGGTTGCCCAGGAAGCTGATGCAGATGCCAAGCACGTACAGGAAGCTCATGGCCAGCTTGAATGGGATGCCCAGCCACGTCAATGCCAGGTAGGCCGCATAACCGATGGCATTGCAGGCGACGCCGACGACTGCGTAACGGAGAATGGGCCTGATCACGGGCCGCCAGCGCTGCATTAGAATCACTCGTCTCCCCAGACAGCAATCCCGAAACCCGTCTTGCCATAGCCGTTGCCGTTATAAAGCATGTAGCGTCGACCGGCATGATCGAAGACGAACGGGTAACAGATCATCTCCGAATCCCAACCCGATTCCGATACGTCGATTCCCACCTGCTCATCGTGTCGCGTCCATTGCACGCCATCGGACGAGGTCGCGTAGCGGATCCGGTAGGTGGGGCAGTCCTTCGTGGCCCGGGAGCAGAACCACATCCGGTACATGTCCGCATCCTTGAGCACGCGCGGCACACCCAGGGCGTACTCGTGTTCGTCACGGAACTCGATGGCAACCGTGCCGTTGCGCTCCCACTCGATCCCGTCGGCGGACTCAGCATACTCGAGATGATAGAAGTGCTTCGCTTCCGAAGGGCCTTGCTCCCAGCGCACACAGGAGGTGAACCAAGCCCTGAATCGTCCGGCCTCGAACTGCACCTCGGGGGTGGCGACAAAGTGAGGAAGATCGCGGGTGCGGTCGATGACGGGGCCGCGGAACAGCCTCTCGAAGCGCTGGGTGGCCTCGTTCCATTCGGCCAGGCCGATGGAGTTGCGGATCTTCACCGTCACGCCCAGGTTGATCCCGGTGTAGTACAGCAGCTTGCGGCCACCGACGTTGACGATCGAATTGGGCAAGGCGCCACTGTCGTCGAAACATCCGAGGTCGCCCGGTTCGAGGACCGGATCCGGATGGACGCGCAATACCTTGGTCGGGTCCCGCATGTCGATCTCGAGGAAGCCGCCGTGTCCGCGATTAGTCTTGTCGCGCGATGAGAAATAGATGCGATACAGGTCGCCATCCACCTGCTCGGCAATGGGAATCATCGCGTGAGAATACAACCAATCGCTCTGCCCTTCTGCGCAGAATATCTTTCCTAGTTTTTTCCACATGGGATTTCTTCACGCCAATTATGAGGTTCTTCAGATGTTCCTGACGCGGGTACTCGGCACGCGCGACCGTTCGGTGGCTTGTCCAACGTACACGCCTTCGGCAGCGACATCTCCAAGAATCAGCGCGCCGGCGCCGATGATGCATTTCTCGCCGATGGTGACGTGATCGCGAAGGGTCGCGTTGACGCCGAGAAAACAGCTTTCCCCGATCGTCACACGGCCGGATACGACGATGTGCGAGGCCAGGAAACAGTGGTCCTCGATACGCGAATGATGTCCGATGTGATTGCCGCTCCACATGGTCACGTTGTTGCCGATGCGCACGAAGGGCTGAACGGTATTGTCTTCCAGGATGAAGCAGTTCTCGCCGATGTCCTCTGTCAGCACCGAGGCTCGCGAACTGATGTAGCTGACCATTTCGTAGCCCAGCTCCTTGACTGCCAGATATTTTTCCTTACGGATCTGGTTGAGCTTGGAATAGCCGAGCGCGACGAAAAAGACATACCGGTCTGGCGGGTAGATCTGGGTGACTTCATCGAATGCCACCACCGGAAATCCCTTGAAGCTCTTGTCGGCCGGCATGTAGGCGGGATCGACGGCAAACGCCTCGACCTGATAGCCGGAGTCGTTGGAAAAATAATAGAGTGCGAGCTCGGCGGCGTCGGTGAGACCAAAAATAATGAGTTTTTTCATTCGATGCTCCGCGCCTCAGCCTGACGGTAGACGTGCCGGACGATAGTGTAGGGTCTCTGCTTGACTTCGGAATAGATCTTGGCGAGATAAATCCCGACCACGCCGACGAATGCGATGATCAGGCCGCCGAGCAGCCAGATCGAAGCCATCAGCGACGTATAGCCGCTGGGTGGGTTCGCCAGGAGCAGCCAGTTGACGACGAGAAAGCTCGTGTAGGCGGCCGACAGCAGGAAGATCGCGCAGCCCACGCCGAAGATTCCCACCAGCGGTGCACTGCTGAAGGCAGTAATCGAATTGACCAGTTGTGCCACTTTCTTTCCCAGCGTGTAGGTCGTCTCGTCGCGACTGCGCTTGTCGATGGCCTGCGCACGCTGATCGAAACCGGTGATGACCCACAGACCCGCCATGAACAACTCGCGTTCGTCGTGCTGAATCAGCGCATCCACATAGCGGCGCGACATCAGCCTGGCGACGACGATATTGTCGGGCATATCCAGTCCGCTGAGGAAACGGAAGAGTTTGTAGAACACCTGCCCGGTCCAGCGTTCGAAGTGCTTGCCTTTTCGCTGCTGCTGGACACCGTAGACCACATCGGCCTTTTCGCGCTCCATCTGCTCGCTGAACGAGAGCAACCATGCCGGATCTTCCTCCAGGTCGCTATCGAGCAGGAAGACACGTTCACCGCGGGCATGTCGCAGGCCCGTCATCATGGCCTTGTGGTGGCCGAAGTTGCGCGAGAGATCGACGACTACCACGTGGTGATCGGCTTCGCTCAACTGGACGGCCAGTTCCAGGCTTGAATCGGGCGAGCCGTCGTTGACCAGTACGATCTCGTAATCGTCTCCGACCAGTTGTTGTGCCGCCTGGCTAGCACGGAGATGGAACTCCTCGACGAACTTGGCCGAGCGGTAAAGCGTGGCAACGATGGACAGCCTCATGCTTTGACATGCCTCATGTAACGGCGCGCGTCCTTGCCGCAATTGAACAGCAGATCCAGGACGGTGACGCCATGGGTGAATTCCCCCCAGAGTTGCGGATACTCGGGGAAGCCGGCGTAATCGAACCATTGCAGCGCAATGCCGGCGGCGTCGAACAGCGGCGCTTCGATGTAGTCCTTTGCCGCCGGCCCCGACAGGTAGTGCGTCGCACCGGCCTGCTGACAAAGGTCCACCAGGCGGGCAGTCCGGGTTTTGTCGCCGGCAGACACATAGTCCCAGCAATTCGTAATGCGGGTTTCAATACCGATGTATCGGCAAATCGCTTCCATGAACTTCCGGTTCATCGACGACAGCCCCGTGTGGGTCTCCACCAGATAGAGCGGCTCGAGCCACTGGGCGACCTCATCGAAGAAAGGCGCTCGCCGATAGTTGCTCTGCAGCGTTTTCCAGTGCTTGGCCTGCCAGGCAGGGGCCAGCTCGACATCGCGAATGCGGCGACTGATGCCTTGCCCGACAGGCACGCTGAGCCACTGGACGCCTTGCGGCGTCTTGATCAGGTTGCGATTGCGCCAGTCGTTCTTGGTGAACTGCATGTCGTCGTAGAGGATGAACTCATCGACCGCAGCGATCATGTCGAAATAGCCCTTCCAGGGTATGTAGTTCGACTGAAGAATGGCGACGGTCTTCATGGCTGCTTGATGCTCGCGTCCCAGGCGCCCGGGTAGTAACACCCCTGGCATTTTGCCTGCGCGACCTGCTGGAGATGGAAGGAAATGCAGAACAACAGCACCAGCGCCCAGAAACGCAACGCAGCCGGTGAAGGCTTGAACGCAAAATTCAGAACAATCGCGACGAAAACCGGTGCCATCAGCAGGTAGTCATACAGGTACGGATGAATGGCAACGGCCTGCGGCCACAGCAGGCTGGTCATCACGTATTGCGAAAAAAGCAGGTAGTAGAACATGCTGACGCCGGCCAACGGGGAGGTCCCCGCCGGTGCCGCAACGCTGGCAGGTTCACGCCGTTTGATCATGCGCAAACAGGCCAACTGGGCTACCAGGAACAGGATCGGCACGGCAATGGTCGGAAATGGCCGCGGGAACTGCGGAACAAGTACCGACTTCACGATGTTGGTGAAATAAGTGGTGTCGCCATCCAGACCAGCGCGAAACAGCCAGCCGCTGTTGGACGAGGTGAAACCCAGTGCCTTCGATATCAGTGGGGACGGCAGATAGAAGGCAACGGCCGCAACGAGGGCCACCAATGCCAGACGACACATCCGTCTGTCGAGACCGTCGCTGCGGCATGCCCAAACCAGCAAGGCGGCGCCCAGCAACGCCGCCGAGATCGGAGAAAACACGGCAAACAACACGATCACTGTCATGACCGCTCCGGATCGTTCCCGATTTTTCCAGATCAAGAACGCAGCCAGCGCCTGGAACGCAAATATCAATGGGAACGTATTGTCGACGTTGAATCTGGCCGAAGAAATCCAGAATCCCGGCATCGACACCATGAATACGACCGATAACAGAATCAGCAGGCCCTGACCGAATGCCAGGCGCTTTTCCACCAGGCGGGACAGAAAAAAGAACGTAACGCCTGCCAATGAAATGATGTTCAGGAAAGCCCCTGTCACTCTCATCGGTAATGCCTGCACATACATTTCCACTTTATAGAGGGCGTACATGTAGAACAGATAAGCAGTGGAGTGGTTGGAATACGCGATCTTATTTGCATAGTCCTCCATCGAATAGAAGACGAGGAAACCGTGCTGCGAAAAAGCGTGTTGCTCCCAGATGGGGAACGTGAAGTTTCTCAGGCGCTCGGGCGCGATCGCAATCTGGCTTGCCGCTTCCCGGAAGCCCAGTGAGTACACCACGCCGATGGTTATGATGACTGCCAGCAAGTATAAGCAGGAGAAAAGTTTATTATTTTTTATAAAGATCATCTTTTCTAGTATTCGCAATACGCTTGGGATAATTGGTGCCAGTACGGGAGGCCCAACGCGGCATTTGCTGCCAAACGAGGTAGAATCGGGTAGCGATCGGGGGAATGGCCCGTGGTATAGAGGATTACGGTCAGGCGGCAGCGCGATCATAATCTAGATGTACGGTCTGGTGAAGCGCTCCTCGTAGAGGGCGAATTGATTCACCGTGCTTTTCCAGTCGTGGGCGAGTGTTGGCGAAACTCACACCCCTGCGGTGCTCTCACATTGAAGGCCTGATTCTTGTAATCAGTAGTTCCCGGGTTCGATTCCTGGTGCTGCACCATACAAAACAAAGCCCCTGCAGAAATGCAGGGGCTTTGTTGTTTCCGGGGTTTGGAAACGCGCCTTTAGTGTCCCGCGCTCTGACCACCGTCCACGTGCAGGATTTCGCCAGTGACGAACTTGGCGCCGTCCAGATACACGACCGCTTGCGCAATATCATCGATCTCGCCCATGTGCCCGACCGGGTGCAGATTGCCCAGTGCGGCATGGGTTTCTTCGCCATGCATGGGGGTCTTGATGATGCCGGGGCTGACCGCGTTCACCCGGATCCCGCGCTTGGCGTATTCGATGGCCAGGGATTTGGTTGCTGCGTTGAGGCCGCCCTTGGTCAGTGAAGCCAACACCGATGGCACGCCGTCGATGGCGTGGTCCACCAGGCTGGTGGTGATGTTGACGACGTGGCCGCTGCCTTGCTTTTCCATCTCGGCGATGGCGAGCTGGGTGATGTAGAAGAAGCCATTGACGTTCACCGACAACACATTGGCGTAGTCCTCTGCTGTATACGCGGTGAACGGCTTGGCGATGAAGATCCCGGCGTTGTTGACCAGGGTATCGATGCGACCGAAACGGGAGATCGCTTCACGGATGACGCGCTGGGCGGTTTCCGGCTCGCCGATGTCACCGGCCACGGTGAGAATGTCCGGATCGGTGGACGGCTTGATCGAACGCGAAGTGGCGACGATCCGGTAACCGAGTTCACGAAAGGCTTTGACCATACCGTCGCCGAGACCTTGGGATGCGCCGGTAATAACGATGACTTTTTTCGAAATGCTCATGATGAAGACCTCTGACAATTAAAAGTGGGGTAGAAATCTGTAATCAGGCTTCGGCCGGGGCGTTCACCATTTGTCTCAACATCTGTTCGTAGTACTCGACCGATTGCGAACCGGACACCAGGTGGCGACCGTTCAGCACCATGGCCGGAACCGAGTTGATGCCGTGCTGGCGGTAATACATTTCAAGCTCACGCACTTCGCTGGCGAATGCGTCGGACGCCAGCACCTCTCTCGCCCCTGTCGCATCCAGCCCCGCTTCAGTCGCCAGACGCACCAGCGTCGAGTGATCGCTCGGGTTCTGGCCTTCGCTGAAGTAGGCCCGTAGCAGCACCTTCTTCAACTCGACTTGTCGCCCTTCCTGCAACGCCCACAGCAACAAACGGTGCGCATCGAAGGTGTTGTAAAAATGCGTGCGCTTCTCCAGATCGAACTTGAAGCCGATGGCCTCGCCGCGAGCGATCTGCATGGCCTTGCCGACAGCGACTTCGTCGGCTGTTCTCCCGTACTTGCGCATCAGGTGCTCGACCGCTTGCTCACCTTCGGCCGGCATGTCCGGGTTCAACTCGAACGGCTTGTAGGTCAGCTCGACCGAGACTTCCCCGGCCACGTTCTCGATCGCCTGCTCCAGTGCCGTCGCCCCCAGCGCGCACCAGGGGCACACCACATCGGAGATGAAATCGATGGTGACGGAGGACGTCATGACTGCCCTTCCGCCTCGGCCAGTTGCTTGCGGTACTGGGTGGTGGTGATGCCGGCGTAACCCCAGTTATCGGTGTCGACTTCTTCGATCACGATGTGGGTCAGGTCAGGGCGTTTGTTGAGGACGCGCTCCAGTGTTTCAGTGATCTCGGCAATCACCTGAGCTTTCTGCTCAGTGGTAACGCCATCGCGGGTGATGCGTACGGTTACGAAAGGCATGAGGGAAACTCCAGTGACCTTCCCGTCGGGATGATGGGAGAGGCGTTGGAGCTCAATTTATGGAGTTTGCTGGAAGGGATAAAGGTGGGAGCGGGAACTTCATTCGTTACGCGGTGTAATGAGTACTGTAGGACTCTATACCGTTTTTTCTGTCATCCAATTACTTACGTGTCGCAATTTTCCACTTTTTGCGACACGTCTTCGGGACATGTCGCTGCGGACGACACGTTCGCGATGAATCGCGAATGCATTTGTTAAGGCTTACCCCGCGCGATAGAGCTGATGCGGCTCTCATTCATATCGCGAACAAACTCCAGCAAGTCCTTCTGAAACTGATTTGTTCGATATCCCCTTCTGTTACCTCCCACAGCAACCTCGATCACCTCGTCAACCGAGTCGATATTCCTGCGAATGGTTTGAGCATCAAGCATTGCGCAAGCCCGTTTCACTGCGCACACCAGCTATCCGCATTTCCGCCGAGGAATCATTACCCCCTGTTGTTTCGATCAATTTCTCCATTTTGTAATGGTCCCCATCGTAAAAAAGTCAGATGTCGATGTGCGCGACTTCGCCGATCTGACCAACACCACCACAAGGCTACCGCTCGGGTTGACACAAACATCATCTGTGACAGAGAATTTGCCCAAGAGCGCGAAACCGACTGCCTTCAGGTGGCAATAGTCGGCGTTAGGAACCCCGTTGATGACCTGAAAATCAGCGCTCGGGTGAGACCTCTTCTCCCTTGCTTGAGGGAGCACAATATCAAGCAAGCTTCTCAAAAAAAGCAGCCTACTCAGGCTGCTTTTTTTGTTTGGATAATAGGTAACGTTGATAAACCAACCCGCCGTGTCGGTGCTTGTTCAGCGCCTTTTTGTCACAGTTCATGAAGTTCCAAAGTACATACCCACGGTCAACATGGATTACTACCAACATTTGGTACTTTGTGTGGTATGCGCCAATGAAGGCGAGACGATAGGAGTCATCGCTGTAGGAAACCCGCCAGATTTCTAATGGATTCTTCAGCGTATCTACAGCAAATTCAGTGAAACGCTCTCGGGCGTTAGGGCGTTTTTCCACTATGTGACGTAGATGCTCACGCCGAACCGTCACGGGTAAATATGGCGTTTCGATCAGCACCGTGTCAGTCCCTTCATGCAATCCAAAACCTAGCGCTACCTGCCTTAGAGCGGAGCAGACATCAACGGCCCCTGGTAGCTCTCGAACCACCTTGGTTTCCAAGAGTATTGATATGTCTCGCAGATCCGGCAAACCTAGATCCTTCCAGCTTTCCTGATCAGGAGCTTCCTTTACCCCTGGAGCTTTCATTCGGTGATCTCTCACGGTAACAACTGCTATTTCAGCCTGTTGAATCGTCACGAGAAATCAGGTGGATCCTCTTTTTCCCTCAGAGACTTCCGACAATCTTGAAGGGCATCGCCATTGCCATTGAAAGAGCCGTTTGGAAAATTCCAATTAGTCACAAAAAGCCCCGAACCAGTCGGGGCTTCTTCTTTTTTCTCAGCCTTGCATCAGACCTCGAGACCACAACCCATCATCAGAAGATGTTGATCGGGTAATCCACAAACACTCGCACTTCGTTGCCGCTGACGTTGTACTCGCTCGACTTCTGCGACACACGCAGGACCGAGCTGCGCAGTTTCACGCTGAGGTCTTTGGCCGGGCCGCTTTGGACGACGTATTTGATCTGGTTGAAGATCTCGCGCTCGGTGCCGCCTTCGCTGGTGGAGGTGGTGATGTTGTCACCGCGCACATAGGCCACGTTGTAGCTCAGGCCCGGTACACCGAAGGTGCTGAAGTCCAGGCCGTAGCCCACTTGCCAGCTGCGTTCGTCTTCGGCGTTGAAGTCGGACCAGTATGAGTTCGCCAGGTAGATGGTGTTGCCACCGTCGCCGATGCGGCCTTGATCTTTCTGGTAACCGCCGTAGGCGTAGCCCAGGTTGCTGTCGCCGGTGCTGCGCTGGTGTGCGAGGGTGAACGAGTGCGGGCCGGTGATGAAGGTGGCCGCCAGGCTCCAGATCTTGTTGTCGTCGCCGGTGATTCCGTTTTCGCGGACGTAGGAGTCTTCCAGCTTGGTGCGGTAGCCGTTGAAGTCCAGGGTCAGGGACTGGTCCTTGTCGATCGGGAACACGTAGTTGGCGTTCACGTATTGCTTCTTCAGCACGTCTTCGACGTCGGAAGCGTAGAGCGCGGCCTTGAATTGCTCGGTGAACTGGTAGCTACCGCCCAAGACGTTGATCGACTTCAAGCCACCGCTGTCACGGCCTTCGGCGCTTTTGCGCGATTCGGCGGTGAAGCGGCCGGCATCCAGTTGCAGGCCTTTGATCTCCTTGGAGGTGATCAGGGTGCCGGTGTAGCTTTCCGGCAGCAGGCGCGAATTGTCGTAATTCAGCACCGGCAGGGCCGGCATCTGGTCGCCGTAGGTCAGGGTGGTGCTGGACAGGCGGAACTTGATCGCCGCGCCACCCTTGGACAGATCGTCAGCCGGCTGGCCGCTGTCGCCCTTTTTGAAGAAATCGATGCCTTGCGCGCCGCTACGGTCTTCGTTGCGCTCCAGGTTCAGAGCGTATAACCCGAAAGCGTCCACACCCACGCCCACGGTGCCTTGGGTGAAGCCGGACGAGAACGTGCCGATGGCCGCCTGGCCCCACTCGGATTTATCCGGGTTGCCGTCTTTGTAGTCACGATTGATGTAAGCATTGCGCAGCAGCACTTTGAGGCTGCTGTCTTCAACAAAACCCTTGGATTCGGCCTGGTCGTTCGCCATGGCCTGTGTCGCACTCAACATCCCCAGAGCGATCAGGCTGATTCGCTTGTTCAACATTTTGTTCTTTTCCTTATTTCCGGTTGATACGCGCTGTGCCGAACGGCCGAAACGGCGCTATCGCGCTCTTTTTTCATGACGAAAACAAAAAGGCCCGCCCACGATTTCTCGCGGCGGGCCTTTTTATAATTTTGATCGTGGCGGTTGGCCACAGGCGTTGGGCCGAATCGTAGCTGCGCCCTTAACGATGTGTCAATTTCATGAATCTTCTAAAAATAGGCGAAAACCGTCTAAGAAATTGCTTTACGCAGCAGGAATGTTCAATTGCTGCAGCCATCGAGGCCGCAGGCTGCTACGGAAATGGATGATCCCTGATCGGGCAGCGACTGACTCAGCCACTGCGCAAATGCCTGGGGTTTGCCCAGCCACGGCCCGATATCGATCAGGGTGAATTGATCATTGTGCTCAAGCGCCAGGGTTGGAAAGCCCTGCCCACCGACCTTGGCCAAAAGCGCCCGGCTGTTCCTGATATGGCCTTCGGTGTCGGCGGCCCTGAAGGCTCTTTCGAAGGTTTGACGGTCCAGCCCCATGCCGTGGGCCAGTTCAAACAGTACCGATTCGTCGGCGATGCGGCGCCCCTCCACGTAGTGAGCGCTTTGCAAACGCCCCAACAACTCCAGCCCGCGACCTCCCATTTGCTCGGCAGCCAGCACCGCAGCGATGGGTGGCGCCGAGTCGAACACGGCGGTGTGATCACGCAACAAACCTTCGAAATAGTCTTCACCGAACGGCTGTCCGCTGTATTCGGCGATGCGCCGGTCATGGGGCATGACGTAACTGCGCAGTTGTGGCGAAACCTTTTGCCGATTGGCCCCCGTCATCATGCCGCCGCCGTGGGCAATCACGGGCAGCACAGCCTGGGCGGCCTGCACCAGCGGTTTGGCGCCGTAGCACCAGCCGCACAATGGGTCGTAGATGTAATGCAGGATCATGGGAAAGCTCCGACAGAAACTCAGGAAAATTCGATGTCGGCAGGTTAGTGCCCCAGCGGCCCCGGAAAAACGCCGGATTGGCTTTCAGTCTGTTGCTTGAATCGGTCGAATGAATGCGTCGGCATTTGTATTAATTCCGACACAATTAGAAACAATCAAATGAGATAAATTCTCAATAACAACTAACGACAGTAAATGACAAGCATTACTATCCGCGCCCTCCTACACGCTTCAATCTAAAATCCTACGGATGCGCTCTTCAATGCCTGCCCCTTTTCGTCTTGCGCCCTACAGCTTTGGGCTCTCTGCCTTGTTGTCTGCCGGTTTTTCCTACGCTGCACCGACCACCCTACCTGCCACATCGATCAGCGCCGAAGCTGAAGCCGACGACCCGCGCGTAACCCAAACCAGTACAGCAACCCGGACCGCGACACCGGTGCGCTACGTGCCACAAGCCATCGACTCGATCAAAACCTCGAACGTCATGGATTACGGCACCAACGACTTGGGCACGGCGCTCAGCGGTATCCCCAACGTCAGCAGCGGCGCCGACACTCGTTTCGACAGCCTGCGCATCCGCGGTTTCGACGCCAGCAACGACTTCTATCTCGATGGCATCCGCGACGACAGCCAGTACGTTCGCGACCTGCACAACATTGAACGCATCGACGTGTTAAAAGGCCCCGCTGCCGTGTTGTATGGCCGTGGCAGCCAGGGCGGCATCGTCAACCGGGTGAGCAAACTGCCTGAGTTCGGTCGCCGCTCGACTATTGAAGCCCAGGGCGGTAGCGAGGACTTGCGCAGCCTCTATGCCGACCTCAGCACCGACCCTTCCGAGAACATCAGCCTGCGCCTGAATATGGGCAACATGGACGAGAACAGCTTTCGTGATGGTGTGAGTGGCAATCGCCAGTTGTTCGCGCCCTCGATGAGCTGGCAGCTGACCCCCGATCTGAACTGGTTGGTGCAGTACGAATACAGCCGCTACAACCGCACGCCGGATCGTGGCATCCCCGGCGTAAACGGTCGCCCGGCAGACGTGGGACGCGATACGACCTACGGCAGCGAAAACGATTTCATCGACGACAAGGCGCAGTCCCTGCGCTCGAAACTCACGTATGAACTGAGCGACAACTGGCAACTGCGCCAGACCCTGGGTGTTTTCAAGCTCGACAGCGATTTCGACAATACTTACTTGACCGGCTATGTCCCGGCCACCAACAAGGTTACGCGCCAGCACTGGCAGCAGGACCTGAACACTCGCAATGTCTACAACAACGTCGAGCTGGAAGGTGGTTTCGATACCTTCGGCCTGGAGCACCGCTTGCTCACCGGCATCGAAATCGGCAGCCAGCGCCGCGACCCACTGCTGTACACCGCCGCCACTTCCGGCCCGGGCAGTTCACCGGTGCCGGCGCTGGACCTGAACAACCCGGACCGCAATTTGCGTCATACCGGGCGCATGGTGGTGTCGAGCAACACCCACACCGAGGTCGAGAGCCGTGCGGTGTATGTACAGGATCAATTGCGCCTGAACGATCAATGGCAATTGCTCGCCGGCCTGCGTTACGACACGTTCGATATCGAGTCGACCAACAAGGTGCGCAACATTTCCGAAGACAGTGACAGTCATAGCACCAGCCCTCGCGTTGGCGTGGTCTGGACGCCGCTGCAAAATCACTCCTTCTACGCCTCCTGGAGCAAGACGTTCTCGCCGGTCGGCGGTGGCTTGATCGGCATCACCCCGGGCGCGGCAGGTAACAGCAATGACCTGAGCCCGGAGCGGACCAGGCAGAAAGAAATCGGGGTGAAGAGCGACTGGCTCGACGATCGCCTGAGCACCACGCTGGCCATCTATGAGCTGGAGCTCTACAACCGTCGCACCAGCGACCCGAACAACCCGACCATTACCCTGCTTTCAGGGCTGCAACGCTCTCGCGGGATCGAGCTGACCGCCGCTGGCAGGATTACCGGCAACTGGTACATGCGCGGTGGCGTGGGTCTGCAGGACGCAACCATCGAAAAGGACAACAACGGCCTGGAAGGCAAGCGCATCAACAACGTGGCCAAGCACAACGGCAGCCTGTTCCTGACCTGGAAACCGGAAATGGGCTGGTACGCCGAAACCGGCTTGACCTTGGTTGGCGACCGCTATGCCGATAACCTCAACACCACCGTGTTGCCGGGTTATGGCCGCTGGGACGCCTTGGCAGGCTTCCGCCAGAAGGATTGGGATTTGCGCGCGGCGCTGAACAATATCAGCGACAAGACGTATTACGAATCGGCAACCAGTGCATTCCAGATCCAGCCGGGGGCACCGCGTAGCCTGGTGGTGACGGGCACCTACAGTTTCTAAACACCACTTATCCCGGTGTGAACCAATAACCTGGTTCACACTATTCCCTTGTGGGAGCGAGCTTGCTCGCGATAGCGGTGGGTCAGTCGATATAAACGCTGACTGGCCGGGCGCCATCGCGAGCAAGCTCTCCCACAGGGGATCGTAGTGATTGCATGAATCTGCACGCAAAAAAAACGCTGCCATCCCGGCAGCGCTTTTTTTGTTCAATCCGTTGTTGTTCTTCTTATCCTTCCATCACATCCCACAACGCATCCAGTTCCGCTTCGCTGAATAAACCAGCAGGGTAACGCTCGATCATTGTCCGGCGCGGATCAGTATCGCTGATCTGACGCATTCCATTGGACTTGAACCAGTGCGCCAGGATCTGGAGCGATTCGCTATTTACTGCCAGGGGATGCAACGCCTTGTCGCTCACTACGTTCACTTCGGCGTTCATTTCAGCGCTCTCTCCCGGTTTGTGAGCGGCTAACTTATCCAAGGTTTATGACAGAACATAGAAGTCCTCCCTCCCCCGAGTTACAACAGCGGAGATACAAGAGCTGTGCCAAGGTTTCTGAAGTGTGGCCTGGCAGATACAAAAAAGCCCGCAGGCCTGTAGGGCCGCGGGCTCCGTGCATTGCGGGAGGCTGATCGACAGCCTGAGGGATTTCGTAATCAACTCAAGCTGTTACGACCTCACTCACTCCTTGTGCGGCGCGGGTTGTTGCTGGGTAAGACAGTGAATATTGCCGCCCCCCAGTAACAGTTCGCGACCAGGCACCATTACCACTTCATGCTGTGGGAACAGGTTCTGCAAGATTTCCTTTGCCGGACCATCCTGCGGGTCGTCAAAGCTCGGCGCGATGATGCCGCCGTTGACGATCAGGAAGTTCACGTAGGAACCGGCCAGACGAACAGTAGGATTACGTTCCTGCGTACCATCAACCGGATCGACACCGGCACACTCTTCCTCGGTCGCAAACAGCGGACCCGGGATCGGCATCTTGTGCACCGTGAACGGGCGCCCCTTGGCATCGGTGCTGCTTTGCAGCGCTTTCATCGCCGCCTGACAGCGCGGGTAGTTCGGGTCCTGCGGATCATCGGTCCAGGCCAGCAGCACTTCACCCGGGCGCACGTAGCAGCAGAAGTTATCCACATGGCCGTCGGTTTCGTCGTTGAACAAGCCATCCGGCAGCCAGATGATCTTATCCACAGCCAGGTTTGCACTCAGGACCGCTTCGATTTCCGCTCGATTCATGTGCGGGTTGCGATTGCGGTTGAGCAGGCATTCTTCGGTGGTGATCAGGGTGCCTTCGCCGTCGACGTGAATCGAACCGCCTTCCAGCACGAAGCCTTCGGTGCGATAGCGGGGGCTGCGCTCGATCTCGAGGATCTTGCCACCAACCTGCGAGTCACGGTTCCACGGCGAATACAGGCCGCCGTCAAAACCGCCCCAGGCATTGAAGTCCCAGTTCACACCACGGACTTCGCCACTATTGTTGATGACGAAGGTAGGACCGGAGTCGCGAACCCAGGCGTCGTCGCTGGACATTTCCACCACACGAATATTCGGCACGTCCAGACGGGCACGGGCGTTTTCGTACTGGCCGGCGGAAACCGCCACGGTCACCGGTTCGAAACGGGCGATGGCCTTGGCCACTGCCACGTGAGCGGCTTGTGCCGGTTTGCCACCCAGGCGCCAGTTGTCCGGGCGCTCGGGCCAGATCATCCAGGTCTGGGTTTGAGGTGCCCATTCGGCTGGCATATAGAAGCCGTCGGCGCGAGGGGTGCTGTTCAACGTGGTCATGGCTCAGGACTCCGGAGTGACATTGATACCTGACAGAAATGGAAGCGTATGTGTAAACGCCGTGGGCTGTGGCGACTTTATATCCGATAAATATCGGCTTTTAAAGCACCTTACATCCACCGTTACAAAAACAATCGATTAAAAGCCGATATCAATCGAACTAAAATTCTCCCCCTGTGGGAGCGAACTTGCTCGCGATAGCGGTCTTTCAGTCGAAAAATCAGTGACTGGAATGGCCTCATCGCGAGCAAGCTCGCTCCCACAGGGGGATGTGTTTACAGCCCTTCTGCGAGCACCTTCGACAGCATGTCCACGAAGAAATCCACACTCTGGCGAGAAGTGACCATCGGCGGCTTGATCTTGAGGATGTTCAGGTAATCGCCGGTCGGTTGCATGAAGATCCCCAGCTCACGCAAGCGATCGCACAGTGCGGTGGTTTCTTCGGTGGCCGGCTCCAGGGTTTCACGGTTGCGGATCAACTCGACGCCCAGATAGAAACCGGAACCGTGCACCGCGCCCACTAACGGATGAATATCGATCAACGCTTCGAGGCGCTTCTTGAAGTGCCCGCCAACGACCTGGGCGTTCTCCCAGAGTTTTTCCTCTTGCATCACATCCAGCACGGCCATGCCGACCTGGCAACTGACCGGGCTGCCGCCGGCGGAAGAGAAGAAATAACCCTCGGCCTCCAGCGCCTCGGCGATTTCCCGGCGGGTGATGACCGCGCCCAGTGGCTGGCCGTTGCCCATGCCCTTGGCCATGGTGATGATGTCCGGCACAACGCCCTGCTCTTCGAAGCCCCAGAAGAAATCGCCCATGCGCCCGTAGCCGACCTGCACTTCGTCGGCGATGCACACACCGCCCCTGGCCCGGACCATGGCATAGACTTGTTTCAAATAACCTGGTGGCAGCGAGATACCGCCGGCATTGCCGTACACCGGTTCGCAGATGAAACCGGCCAGTTGGCGTTTCTGCTCGGCGATTTTCGCCAGGTTGTGTTCGACGCTGCGCACATAATCCGGCGCACTGTCTGGGCCACGGAACTCACCGCGATAGGTGTTTGGCGCGGTCACCGGGTGCACCCAGTCCGGGCGGCTACTCAAGGCCTTGGGGTTGTCGGCGATCGAGGTCGACACCGAATCCGCGCCCACCGTCCAGCCGTGATAGGCCTCCAGCACGCTGAGCATGTCGCGACCGCCGCTGTAGGCCCACGCCAGGCGAATCGCCAGGTCGTTGGCCTCGCTGCCACTGTTGACCAGGAACACGCGGTCCATGCCGTCAGGGGACAGCTTCAGCAAACGTTCGGAGAACTCGGCCACGGCTGCGTAGTTGAAGCGCGAGTTGGTGTTGAGCAACGACCACTGGCGGCTGGCGACTGCCGCCATGCGTGGATGGCCGTGGCCCAATACCGCTACGTTGTTGAGCATGTCGAGGTAGGAGCGGCCCTGCATGTCGATCAAATGGTTGCGCCAGCCGCGTTCGATGCGCGGTGGATCAACGTAATAGTGTTTTTGTGTGCGGGCGAAGCTGGCATCGCGCCGGGCCAGCAAGGTCGCTCCGTCGAGCTCGGCTTCGGCATCACAGGCCAGCCCCAGCAGCGCCGCAGGTGACGGGCACAACGCCTGCCAGGCGGCGGCGCGCGATGGCGTGCAGAACAACGGCGCAGTGATCGACGCGCCACGGCACAACTGCACGATCAATGGCCCGCTGACCGAACCCAGCACCTGGCCTTTGACCAGGGCCGCGCCGCTGTGCAGCGACGGCGTGACACCCCAAAGCCGTACACTCAATTGCGGGCCATCCAGTTGCAGCACGCCCGCCGATGGCTGGTGCACTACCCCGGCAAACGGCGCTTCGACCGCCGTGCCCTGAGGCACACGCAACTCGACGTGCAACGGGCAGGTGTCCGGTTCAGCGGCGCTGTCCGGGCGGGTGTGGGACAGGCGGTATTGCCCGTAACGACTGGCCGCCAGGCCATGTGCCGCGGCCGCTTCATCCAGCAGGCGCTGATCGACACCCTCCTGCTCCCAGTTCCCGGCCTCGAAATGCGGGCTGAGCACACCGAGGTCGATCAAGGCGAACTCACGTCCCACCAGGCTCGGTAACAGCGGCGCGAAGCCTTCGCTGCCGATGGTGGGCAGGTTCTGGCCGACGGCAGTGAGGATCGCTGCTTCCATCAGCGCCAACGGCACCGACGTGGCTACACGGAAGATTTCCCATTCATGGACAAGGTTGTCGCGGCTGTAGGCATTGCCCGGATCGATGCTGACCTGCTGTTCGCCGCTGAGCACCAACACCGCCGCGCGGGCGACGATCAGCGGCCACAACGCCAGCAGCTCTTCGTGTTGCAACGGGTTGACCGCGTGATACGCCTGGATTGCCGGCAAAATGCAGAACGGATCGCCCTCGCCATGATGCAGCAGCGCGGCACAGGTCACCGACAGATCGGTGATGCGCCAGGTGCGCACCAGGTCGCCGAAATCAATCACGCCTTGCAGCTGCCAATGGCGCTGCGCATCGCGCTGCCACACCACGTTGTCATCGGTGATGTCCATGTGAATGGCCTGCACCGGCAGTTTGTCCTGCAGTGGCTGCAAATGCCGCTCGGCTTGCCCGGACGCTTCGACGATCAGTTTGCGCTGGGCTTCATCCTTGATCACCGGCAGCAAATGCGCGATCAAGGCGTGGGCATGGCGGGCGTCCCATTGCAGGGTTCGCACCAGCCCCGGATGGTCGAAATCCGCCAGGGCCAAGTCCATTTCACCGCACAGGCGACCGAAGCCGGACACCACCGTCGGATTGAAATGGCCGAGGCTCGTCAGTGGCTGGCCTTCGATGTAGTCGAGCAAGCGCACGTGCACCGCCTGGCCACCCACGTCCAGCGACAGCAGGTCTGCACCGTTTTTCGCCTCGATAACACGCGGCACCTGTACATCGGGGTGCTCCCCCAGATGCTTGAGCCCGGCATGTTGTGCCTGAAGCTCCAGTACCGAGTAGTCGCCACGGCAGATTTTCAGGACGAAACGTCCCCGCTCGCTGTCGACGCGGTAGTTCAGGTCTTGCTGGCTGCCAAGGGCCTGCATCCTGCCGCTGAACCCGTAATATTCTTCCAGCAGCTCTAGCGCTTGCTCCGCAGACACCTGCGGGCTGGGCAAACTGGCGCGATGAATCAACGTGGCGAGCGGCATACAACAACCCCTGAAATTTTATTAGGCGCCTATATCGCCACTGGTTCGGGCGATACGCAACCCCCCAGGAACCGGTAATGGTCATTTGCAGGGGCTGGAACAGGCCGGTAGATTTTTACTTGAGCACTCGCCCCGGTCGGCGCTTTGCGCAAGAATGGCGGCCATTAAACGCACGATGCTGGAGAGCCGCCATGAATGTAGTGACCACCGACCTGCCCGGTGTTCTGATCCTCGAACCCAAGGTCTTTGGTGACGAACGTGGTTTCTTCTATGAGAGCTTCAACGCCAGGGCTTTCAAAGAGGCCACCGGACTGGACACTGAATTCGTTCAAGACAACCACTCCCGTTCGCAGAAGGGCGTGCTGCGCGGTATGCATTACCAACTGGAAAATACCCAGGGAAAACTGGTTCGCGTCACGGTCGGTGAAGTGCTGGACGTCGCCGTAGACATCCGTCGCAGCTCACCGCACTTCGGTAAATGGGTCGCTGTGCGCCTGTCTGCCGACAATCATCGCCAACTCTGGGTTCCGGAAGGTTTCGCCCACGGGTTCGTGGTCTTGAGCGAGTTTGCCGAGTTCCTTTACAAAACCACCGACTACTACACGCCCTCCGCCGAGCGCAGTATTCGCTGGGACGACCCGGACCTGGCCATCGACTGGCAACTGCAAGGCACGCCGCAGCTGTCGGCAAAGGACCAGGCCGCTGTATTCCTCAAGGATGCCGAAGTCTTCGCCTGAAAACCTGGCGCAAGATTCAGCGCAAAAACGCACCTGGCCTACAGTGCGCAGACTGCGCCCGCAAGCCTAGGCATAATGCGCCTGTACCCACAGGCGCATGCTGCTCATGAAACCGACCCTCCCTCCCAGACCCCGTTGGCGCAGCCTGGCCCTGCTGGCACTGTGCCTGGCGCCGCTGCTGTGGCCGCTGGAACATCTCGCCGAGCGTTACTACCGCAGCGAGCTGGCCAGTCAGAATCGTCAGACCCTCGACCTCTACGTCGCCAACCTGCTGGGTACCCTGCATCGCTATGAAGTGTTGCCGCAGATCCTCGGCGACCTGCCGGCCCTGCGCGCCGTGCTCGGCGCACCGGACGATGGCGTCACCCAAGGCAACGCCAACCGCCTGCTGAAAAACATCGCCGCCCAGACCGGTGCCGAAGTCATGTACCTGATGGACACCACCGGCAAGACCCTGGCCGCCTCCAACTGGGACAAACACGACAGTTTCGTCGGGCGCAATTTTTCCTTCCGGCCGTATTTCAGCGAAGCCATGGCCGGGCGGCTCGGGCGCTTTTTCGGCCTGGGCACGACCTCGGCCAAGCGCGGTTACTTCTTCGCCGCTGGCGTGCGCGACGGTGAAAAAATAGTGGGTGTGCTGGTGGTCAAGGTCGACCTCGACCACACCGAAAGCCTGTGGGGCAAAACCCCGGAACAACTGCTGCTGACCGACCACAACGGCGTCGTCATTCTCACCTCGCGACCGGAGTGGCGATTCCGCTCGACCCGCCCGTTGAGCGAGGACGAAAGCAAGGCCATCACTGCGATCCAGCCCTATCCAACCCGCGATCCAAAACCGCTGAAGCTCAACCCGGACGCCTGGCTGACCCAGACCCAGCAGATCGCCGAAACCGGCTGGGACGTCAGCATCCTCGCCCCGCGCACCTTGATCGACCGCCCGGTACGTACGGTGGTGGCCATCGGTGGCGCAGCGCTGCTGGTGTTGATGCTGCTGCTTGGCCTGATGATGCAGCGCCGCCGCCATTACCTCGAGCGCATTGCTTTCGAAGCCAAGGCCCGCCGCGAACTGGAAGGCCGGGTTGCCGAGCGCACCAGCGATCTCGAAGGCCTGAACCGGCGCCTGAAACAGGAAGTGCTGGAACGCGAACAGGCCCAGCAGGAGCTGGTACGCGCCCAGGATGATCTGGTGCAGGCCGGCAAATTGTCGGCACTGGGCACCATGTCGGCGAGCATCAGCCACGAACTCAATCAGCCGCTGGCAGCGATTCGCAGCTACGCGGAAAACGCCGAAGTGTTGCTCGATCACCAGCGCACCGACGATGCCCGTGGCAACCTCAAGCTGATCAGCGAATTGACCGGTCGCATGGCCTCGATCATCGCCCACCTGCGCGCCTTTGCCCGGCGCGACCGGCATGCCCCGGAAAGCGTCGCCCTGCAACCGGCGCTGGACGATGCCCTGGCCTTGCTGGCCAAGCGTCGACGCAGCATGGAAGTCGAGCTGATCCGCGACTTGCCCGCCGCCACCCTGTGGGTCGAAGCCGGGGAAACCCGCCTGCGCCAGGTACTCGGCAATCTGCTGGCCAACGCCCTGGATGCCCTGACGGAAAAAGGCCCGCCACGTAAACTCTGGCTCAGTGCCCAATCCACGGCCGATGGCGTCAACCTGTACATTCGCGACAACGGCCCCGGCTTTTGCATGGAAGCCCTCGGGCGCGCCAGCGAGCCGTTCTACACCACCAAGACCCGCACCCAGGGCCTCGGTTTGGGGCTGGCGATTTGCGAAACCCTGATGCGCGCCTTCGGCGGTGAACTGTCGTTCGCCAACCACAAGGAGGGCGGCGCCCTGATTACCCTGAAGCTGCGCGCAGGCGCACCGGGCGTGAGCCTGCAACCGTCCGAGGACCGAAGTGCATGACCATCGACAACCGCATTCAGGTCGTGTTGATCGACGACGACCCTCATTTGCGCCAGGCCTTGAGCCAGACGCTGGATCTGGCCGGCCTGAAAATCCTGCCGCTGGCCGAAGCCAAGGGCCTGGCCGCGCAACTTGAACGTGATTGGCCAGGAGTGGTGGTCAGTGACATCCGCATGCCCGGCATGGACGGTCTTGAGCTGTTGACCGAACTGCACGCCCAGGACCCTGAGCTACCGGTGCTGTTGATCACCGGCCATGGCGATGTGCCGCTGGCGGTGCAGGCCATGCGCGCCGGAGCCTATGACTTTCTGGAGAAACCCTTCGCCAGCGACGCCCTGCTCGAAAGCGTGCGCCGCGCATTGGCCCTGCGCCAGCTGGTGCTGGACAACCGCAGCCTGCGATTGGCCTTGAGCGACCGCAACGAGCTAAGCACGCGGCTGGTTGGCCACTCACCTTCGATGCTGCGCCTGCGCGAGCAGATCGGTGCCCTGGCGGCAACCAGGGCCGACGTGCTGATCCTCGGCGAAACCGGCGCCGGCAAAGAAGTCGTGGCCCGGGCGCTGCACGATTTATCCAGCCGTCGCAACGGTCCGTTCGTGGCGATCAACGCCGGTGCACTGGCCGAATCAGTGGTCGAAAGCGAGTTGTTCGGCCACGAGCCCGGCGCCTTCACCGGCGCGCAGAAACGCCGCATCGGCAAGTTCGAATTCGCCAATGGCGGCACGCTGTTCCTCGATGAAATCGAAAGCATGAGCCTGGATGTGCAGGTCAAATTGCTGCGTTTGCTGCAAGAGCGGGTAGTCGAACGCCTGGGCGGCAATCAACTGATCCCGCTGGACATCCGCATCATCGCCGCCACCAAGGAAGACCTGCGCCAGGCAGCGGATCAAGGGCGTTTCCGTGCCGACCTGTATTACCGCCTGAACGTTGCGCCGCTGCGGATTCCACCGCTGCGCGAACGGGGCGAAGATGCGCTGATGCTGTTCCAGTATTTTGCCGATGAAGCCAGTGCCCGCCACGGCTTGCCGCCCCATGAACTGCAACCGGGGCAACGTGCCTTGCTGCTGCGCCACACCTGGCCCGGCAACGTGCGCGAGCTGCAAAATGCGGCCGAACGTTTTGCCCTCGGGCTGGAACTGGCCCTCGACAACAGCACGCCGGAAGGCAGCGCTGGCAACAGGGTCGAAGTCGTCAACGGCGGTTTGAGCGAGCAAGTGGAGAACTTCGAAAAAACACTCATCGCCGCCGAACTGGCACGTTCGCACAGCTCCGTGCGCAGCGTCGCCGAAGCCCTCGGCATTCCGCGCAAGACCCTGCACGACAAACTGCGCAAGCACGGTCTGAGTTTCGCCGACAGTGGCGCCTCGGCCCACCCTGACGATCTCGACTGAGCTACCGTCCAATCATCCACTTCAAGCGAGAGGCCCCTGAATGAGCCGCGACAGTCGACAACTGGAATCCGTTCTCCATCACGACATTCCCCTCACCAGGGACATGGGCCTCAAAGTGCTCGACTGGCATGACCAGCAACTGCGCCTGCACTTGCCGCTGGAAGCCAACGTCAACCACAAGAGCACCATGTTCGGCGGCAGCCTGTATTGCGGCGCGGTCCTGGCCGGTTGGGGCTGGCTGCATTTGCGCCTCAAGGAAGAAGGCATTACCGACGGGCACATCGTGATTCAGGAAGGGCAGATCAGCTATCCGCTGCCGGTGACGGGGGATGCCAACGCCATTTGCCAGGCGCCGGACCCGGTGATCTGGAAGAAATTCCTGACCACCTTCCAGCGATACAGCCGAGCTCGGTTGACGCTGCATACACGGGTGGTCAACGAAGGTCGTGATGAAGATGCGGTGAGGTTTGTCGGACAGTACGTGCTGCACCGATGAACCGGTTGACACAGCACTTGTGGCGAGGGGGCTTGCCCCCGTTGGGCTGCGCAGCGGCCCCAAACCCGACCATTGCGCATTTTCAGCTAAATCTCTTTGCCTGATTGGCGACTGCTGTGCAGTCGAACGGGGGCAAGCCCCCTCGCCACAAAGTAAAGGTGAGCTCAGGACCGTGCCAATTCCAGCAGTTTCTCCCGCCAGGCCGCCTTCGCCGGCAATGCCAGGAAGAACGCATTCAACAGCGACGCCCGCGCCGGATAGCTGAACGGCTCGCCGCTCAATTCCAGCACTTCCCCGCCCGCACCTTCCAACACACCTTGCGCCGCCGCCGTGTCCCACTGGGAAGTCGGTGCCAGGCGCGGATAGCAATCCGCCGCCCCTTCGGCCAGCAGGCAAAACTTCAGCGAACTGCCGATATTGGCCAGTTGCAGCTCGCCAAGGCTGGCGCTCAACCCGGCCAGCAATCGCTCTTGCTCCGGACTCGAATGACGACGGCTGGCCACCACGGTGAACGACTCGCCGGGCGCTAACGCATCACGCACCTTGATCGCCACGGGCGTGCCACCTTTATCGCCACGCCAGGCGCCGAGTCCCGCACCACCGACGTAAAAACGCCCGTTGGTCGGCATCGACACCACACCGAACACCACCCGACCGTTTTCGATCAGGGCGATGTTGACGGTGAACTCTTCGCTGCCGCTGATGAACTCCTTGGTGCCATCCAGCGGATCGACCAGCCACCAGCGCTGCCATCCGGCCCGCACGTCTTGGGGAATATTGGCGTCTTCCTCGGAAAGCACCGGGATGCTCGGATCAAGCGCCGTCAACCCGGCCAGAATCAAGTGGTGCGCAGCCAGGTCGGCAGCGGTCACTGGCGAGTCATCAGCCTTCGCCGTGACGGCCGTGCCTGTGCGCCAGAACGGCAGGATCGCCTCACCGGCCTGCAAGGCCAGCTCAATGACCGGCGCCATCAACGGATGCGGGAAATTCATGGCTGGAACGCTCCGCGCTGAGTCAACAGGTCTCGGGCCAGGTACAGCGCCGCCAAGGCGCGGCCTTCGGTAAATTGCGGGTTTTGCGCCAGCGCCGAGAGCTCACGCAGATTGACCCTGTCCACCCGCATCGGCTCTGGCTCGTCGCCTTCCAGACGCTCTTCGTAGAGGTCGGTAGCCAGCACTACTTGGATCTTCTGGCTCATGTAGCCGGGGGACAGCGACAACTCGGTCAGGTGCTCCAGTTGCCGCGCGCCAAAACCGGCCTCTTCCTTGAGCTCGCGCTCGGCCGCCGCCAGCACGTCTTCGCCCGGCTCGATCAAACCCTTGGGCAATGACATTTCATATTCATCCGTGCCGCCGCAATACTCCTCGACCAGCACCGCATGCTCGGCATCGAGCATCGCCACGATCATCACCGCGCCGTACCCGGCACCCTTGCCGACCAGGCGTTCATACGTGCGCTCCACGCCATTGGAAAAGCGCAGCTTCAGCTCTTCCACGCAGAACAATCGACTGGTGGCGACAATTTCGCGGGCGAGTATGGTGGGTTTCTGGCGCATGCAAAGCTCCTTGGCGTGAACGCGCTACTATAACGCGGCTTTCCCGATTGTTTACGCCAGAAATCTTTCTACTGCCCGAGACGTTGCCATGCCTTCATTACCCTGGTCCGACATCGATACCGTTCTGCTGGACATGGACGGCACGCTGCTGGACCTGCATTTCGACAACCACTTCTGGATGGAGCACCTGCCCCAGCGCTACGCCGAACTGCACGGGGTCAGCCGGGCCATGGCCGAGATGGAATTGCAGCCATTGTTCGAGCGGAATGCCGGCCAGTTGCAGTGGTACTGCCTGGACTTCTGGAGCGCCGAACTGAAACTGTCGGTGCGCGACCTGAAACTGGAAACCGCGCATCTGATAGCCCTGCGCCCGGATGCCGACACCTTTCTGTCGGCGATCAAACGGGCCGGCAAGCGCGTGGTGCTGATCACCAATGCCCATCGGGACGCGCTGTCGTTGAAGCTGGAAAAAATCGAACTGGCACCCTACTTCGAGCGCTTGATCAGCTCCCATGACTACGGCTTTCCCAAGGAAAATCCGCAGTTCTGGGATGCGCTGCAAGCCGATATCGATTTCGATCCGGCGCGCAGCCTGTTCATTGACGACACCTTGCCGATCCTGCGCAGTGCACGGGACTTTGGCGTGGCGCATTTGCTGGCAGTGCGAGAGCCGGATAGCCGCAAGGGACCGAAGGATACGGCGGAGTTCGCAGCGGTTGGGGATTATCGGGATTTGATTGCAGGGCTCTAGACCGAGTTGCCTGCTATCGCGAGCAAGCTCGCTCCCACAGGATCTGCGTCGTTCGCAACCTTCGTGATCGACTCAGATCCTGTGGGAGCGTGGCTTGCCCGCGATGGCCATCACGCGGTTTGACGACTTACTCAGGAATCCGCAATGACTGCCCCGGATAGATCTTGTCCGGGTGCGACAGCATCGGTTTGTTGGCTTCGAAAATCTTGTTGTACTTGTTGGCGTCGCCGTACACGCGCTTGGAAATCGCGCTGAGGGTATCGCCCTTCACCACGGTGACAAACACTGCCGCCTTCACCACCGGTCCAGTCACGGTGATCTGATCATCCACGCTGCCCACCCCGGCGATGTTGCCCACCGCCAGCAGGATCTTTTCCTTCTCTTCCTGGCTGGCCACTTCACCGGTCACCGTGACCTTGTCGCCATCGACCGTCGCCTGCACATTCGGGTTGCCCAGGCCGACCTTGCTGATGTGCTCCTTCAACTGCTCACTGGCATTGGCGTTACCTGGCGTCAGCAAATCCAGCAATTTTTCGCCTGCTTCCTTCACAAAGCTCAAAAGACTCATGGTGCACTCTCCTTGGGTTTCGGGTTCCAGACATCAGAGCCTAGACCACGGTCGTCACCTACGAATCCAACCCGACCAATGACCCCGCTTGCGATAGAATCCGCACCTTCCCAACCCCTGGAGCGCAGATGGACATCAAGCAGCTGAAATTCCTCATCGCGCTCGACGAAACCCGCCATTTCGGCCAGGCCGCCGCACGCTGCCACATCACCCAGCCGACCCTGTCCATGCGCCTGCGCAGCCTCGAAGAAGAGCTCGACCTGCCGCTGGTCAATCGCGGCCAACGCTTCGAGGGCTTCACCGCACCGGGCGAACGGGTGCTGGCCTGGGCGCGCACCGTACTGGCGGCCTATGACGGCTTGTACGCCGAGGCAGCCGCCTGTCGCGGCAATCTGGTCGGCACCTTGCGCCTGGGCGTAGTGCCGTTGTCGAGCTTCGATCCGCTGCCACTGATGCAACGCCTGCACGCCGAACACCCGAACCTGCGCTTCGAACTCTCGGCCCTGAGTTCCGAACAGATCCTTGAGCAACTGGCGAACAATCGCCTGGATCTGGGCGTGTCATACCTGGAACGCCTGGATGCCGAACACTTCGACTCTCTGGCCTTCAGCGAAACCCGCATGGGTCTGCTCTACGATCAACGCTTCTTCACCTTTGGCGAAGCGCCATTGAGTTGGGAATCGTTGATCGAACTGCCGCTGGGCATGCTCACCAGTGGCATGCACTTTCGCCAGTCCATCGACCATAACTTCCACAGCCGTGGCTTGACCCCGCAGCCGTTGTTGCAGACCGATGCCGTGCACCAACTGTTACAAGCCGTGCACGGCGGCTTGTGTTGCGCCGTGATGCCATTGGACGGCGGCCTCGAAGGCCTGACCGAGCATTTGCGCCTGCAGCCGATCGAGAACGCCCAGACCCTTGGCCGCCTGGGGCTGATCATGCGTCGCAGCGCACCGCGCTCGGCGCTGGCAGAAGCCTGTTTTGCCCTCTATCAGCAATCGCTGATTGGCGGTTGATCGACGGCATCTATCGGCAGATCAGTATTAGCGATTAGACGCGACAAGTTGCCGCGCCTAGTCTTAAAGCTGATCAAACCGTCGGTGATGCCATGAACACCAAGCGCCCTGCATGCGCGGCGCCTGCCCTCGAAACGCCCGCGCCCGCCGCAAGCCAGACGTACAGCTATAGCAATCTCGAATACTCCGAATCGGCCAGCACCGCGCTGGCAGAGGAAGTCGCGCTGGCGATTGCCTTCAACGGCATCAGCCAGGCGGTCATGCTGGTCACGCCCACGGACCTGGAAGATTTCATCGTCGGCTTCAGCCTGGGCAGCGGCATCATCCAGGACGCCACGGACATCTACGACCTGCAACTCAGCGGCTCGGGGTCGGCGCAATACGCGCAAGTGACCATCGCCAACCGCGCGTTCTGGAACCTCAAGCAGCAGCGCCGACAACTGGCAGGCACCAGCGGTTGCGGGTTGTGTGGCGTGGAAGCGGTCGAGCAGGCGTTGCCGGACCTTCAGGTATTGCCCGGCGCCCCGTTGCCGCCGGTCGAATGGCTTGATGGCCTGCGCGAGCGCATCGGCGCCTTCCAGCCCTTGGGCCAGCATTGCGGTGCGGTGCATGCGGCAGTGTTCATGAACGACAAAGGTGAGTTGTTGCTGGGCCGCGAAGACATCGGCCGGCACAACGCCCTCGACAAGCTGATCGGCGGATTGATCCGCCAGAAAATCCCCACCGCTGGCGGGCTGGCGATTGTCACCAGCCGCTGCAGCCTCGAATTGATCCAGAAAGTATTGCGCGCCGGCATCCAGACCCTGGTCAGCCTGTCGTCGCCCACGGGCCTTGCCGTGCAATGGGCCCGTCGCCACAACCTCAATCTCATCCATCTGCCACAGAAGAATGCGCCGCGGGTCTACAGCCCAACGTTGGAGAATCAAGCGTGAGTCAACACCGTCAAGCCGACCAGAAACCCGTCCCTCGCTTCAAGCCCTACAAAGGCCCGGCCGGTGGCTGGGGGGCACTGATCAGCGTGGCCCAGGCCTGGTTGACCAGCGACAACGCGCTGAAGAACCTGCGCATCATGCTCAAGACCAACCAGAACGGCGGCTTCGACTGCCCGGGTTGCGCCTGGGGCGATTCTCCGGAAAAGGGCATGGTGATGTTCTGCGAGAACGGCGCCAAGGCGGTGAACTGGGAAGCGACCAAACGCCGTGTCGATGCCAAATTCTTCGCCAAACACAGCGTCACTTCGCTGCTGGAACAAAGTGACTATTGGCTCGAATACCAAGGCCGCCTGACCGAGCCGATGAGCTACGACGCCGAGACTGATCGCTACAAGCCGATCAGTTGGGACGACGCATTCGCCCTGATCGCCAGGCATCTGAACGGCCTGTCGAGCCCCGATCAGGCCGAGTTCTACACCTCGGGCCGGGCGAGTAACGAAGCGGCGTACCTCTATCAGCTGTTCGTGCGTGCCTACGGCACCAACAACTTCCCCGACTGCTCGAACATGTGCCACGAGGCCAGCGGTGTCGCGTTGTCGCAAAGCGTCGGGGTCGGCAAAGGCACCGTGACCTTCGACGACTTCGAACACGCCGATGCAATTTTCGTCTGGGGCCAGAACCCCGGCACCAACCACCCACGGATGCTCGAACCACTGCGCGAAGCGGTGAAGCGCGGCGCTCAAGTGGTGTGCATCAACCCGCTCAAGGAGCGGGGCCTGGAGCGCTTCCAGCATCCACAGCACCCCATCGAAATGCTGATAAACGGCTCCGAGCCGACCAACACCGCGTTCTTCCGCCCGGCCCTGGGCGGCGACATGGCGATCATGCGCGGCATGGCGAAATTCCTCCTGCTGTGGGAGCGCGACGCACAGAAAACCGGCGACCCGGCGGTGTTCGACCACGACTTCCTCAACGAGCACAGCGTCAACGTGCTGGATTACCTGGCAGTCATCGACGACACCCCGTGGGAGCAGATCGTCGAGCAGTCCGGCCTGAGCCTGGTAGAAATCGAGCAAGCGGCGCGCATGTACGTCAAGGGCAAGAACGTCATCATGTGCTGGGCCATGGGCATCACCCAGCATCGTCATTCGGTGGCGACCATCCAGGAAATCGCCAACCTGATGCTGCTGCGCGGCAACATCGGCCGGCCGGGTGCAGGCCTGTGCCCGGTGCGTGGCCACAGCAACGTGCAGGGTGACCGGACCATGGGCATCAACGAACGCCCTCCTGTCGCGTTCCTCGATGCCCTGGAGCGTCGCTTCCAGTTCAAGGTGCCACGCGACAACGGCCACAACGTGGTTGAAGCGATTCATGCGATGGCTGAAGGCCGGGCTAAAGTCTTCATCGGCCTGGGCGGCAACTTCGCCCAGGCCACACCGGACAGCCTGCGCACGTTCCAGGCCCTGCAAAACTGCGACCTGACCGTGCAGATCAGCACCAAGCTCAACCGCAGCCATTTGACCCACGGCAAGGACGCGCTGATCCTGCCGTGCCTGGGCCGCACCGACATCGATATCCAGACCCAAGGCCCGCAAGCGATAACCGTCGAAGACTCGTTCAGCATGGTCCACGCCTCCAATGGCCAGCTGCAGGCGCTGTCGAACCAGATGCGCTCGGAACCGGCGATCCTGGCCGGCATTGCCGCCGCGACCCTGGGCAGCCACCCGGTGGACTGGAACTGGCTGGTGGCCGACTACAGCCGCATCCGCGACCTGATTGCCGAGACCATTCCCGGCTTCAAGGACTTCAACGAGAAGATCAAGAGCCCTGGCGGTTTCTACCTGGGCAACAGTGCCGGCGCACGCAAGTGGAACACCGCTTCGGGCCGGGCCAATTTCCGCTCGAACGCGCTGCCCAAAGACCTGGTGCACGAACGCACCCGCGCCACCGGAGTACTGCCGGACCTGATCATGCAATCGATGCGTTCCCACGATCAGTACAACACCACTATCTATGGCCTCAACGACCGTTATCGCGGTGTGAAGGGTCAGCGGGATGTGTTGTTCGTCAACGAAGCCGACCTCATTCGCCTGGGCTTCAAGCCGGGGCAAAAGGCGGACATCGTTTCGCTCTGGGACGATGGCGTTGAACGTCGGGTAAAAGGTTTCACGCTGCTGGCGTTTGATATCCCGGCCGGGCAAGCGGCGGCCTACTATCCGGAAGTGAACCCGTTGGTGCCGCTGGAAAGCACCGGCGATGACAGCCATACGCCGACATCCAAATTTGTGGCGATCCGGTTGGAACCGGCGAGTGAGACCGGGTTGATCATGGCCAGGTCGGCGTAACACGTTGTCTGAACTGGCCCCATCGCGAGCAAGCTCGCTCCCACAGTTTTTTTCTGCTGTTCACATAATCTGCGTTCGACTGAAATCCCTGTGGGAGCGAGCTTGCTCGCGATGAGGCCAGACCAATGACCAAAAACTCCGGATCCAGCACTTTCCAATCGCCCACAAAAAAGGCCGTTTCCTAATGAAAACGGCCTTTGCGAAGTAGTAAAAGACCGGCAAAAAAACGTTAAGTTCCGTCCAAAAAACAGTAACTTGCAATATTGTATACAGGTCGTGTTATTCGTCGGATTTCGATTGTCACGCCCATTCCAGAGCCTCAGGATCGCGCCGTCATCCCCTTGAGGTTCCTCCATGAAGTTCTCCTCGATTCTCTTGTTGTCCCTTGGCCTGGTCAGCGGTATCGCATCTGCTGGCGGCACCACCGAAGCCGGTGTAGGCGGCGCATTGGGCGGGGTTCTAGGCTCGGTCGTCGGTCAGTCGTTAGGCGGCAGCACAGGTTCCACCATCGGCGCGGCCCTGGGTGGCGCGGGTGGTAGCGCCGTCGGCGCAAACAAACACAGCCGTGGCGAAGCAGCCCTTGGCGGTGCGTTGGGCGCAGCAGGCGGTAACGTGGTCGGCCGCAGCATGGGCGGCACCACCGGCAGCTTGATCGGCGCTGCAGCAGGCGGCGGCGCCGGTGGCGCGCTGGGTAACTACATGGGCAAAGAGTACGATCATGATGACGACGACGATCGTCGTTCGTATCGCGGTCATGGTGATCGTCGTTACTACCGTGACGGCCATCCGGGTCGTGGTCATGCCTATGGCCATCGCAAGAAGCACCACAAGTACTACCGCGACTAAGGCCTCGAGCGCCTCGCTGGTAAGTACAACAAAAATCGCAGCCCAAGGGCTGCGATTTTTTTTGCCTTACTGAACCACCAGACGCTCCAGCGCCCCGCGCAACCCTGCAGGAATCGCCACAGGTTGATTCGACGCACGATCGACAAACACATGCACGAAGCGCCCCGCCGCACAGGCCTCGTCTTCCCCTTGCTTGAACACGGCCAGTTCGTATTGCACCGAGCTGTTGCCCAACTTGCCCACCCGCAGACCGATCTCGATGCGGTCCGGGAAAGCAATGGAAGCAAAGTAATCACAGGAGGAGCTCACCACGAACCCCACCACTTCACCGTCATGGATATCCAGGCCGCCGACTTCGATCAGGTAAGTGTTCACCGCCGTATCGAAGAAGCTGTAGTAGGTAACGTTGTTGACATGACCGTAAGCGTCGTTGTCGTGCCAGCGGGTGGTGATGGGCTGGAAGTGGGGGTAGTCGGTGCGTTGGGGCATCAGCGTTGATTCCTGGAGTGGGTTCGCCAGTCTAAGGCGAAAGCCGCGTTATCGTTCTTCGCGAGCAAGCCCGATCCCACATTTGATCTTCGGTGAACACAGATTTTGTGTACAACCGATATCCAATGTGGGAGCGGGCTTGCTCGCGAAGGCGCCCTTGCAGGCGCCGCATCAATCACTTGTCAGCGAAGCCTTTACCAGCCGCCGCCAGCTCCCCAATCACCCGCGCCGGATTCCAGTGATCACCCTGACGCGTCTCAAGGTCGATCAAGCGCCGGTGAATGTCTGCCAACCCTTGCTGATCCGCCCAAGCCATCGGCCCGCCCTTGTCCGCCGGGAAACCGTATCCGTTGAGGTAGACCAGATCGATATCGTGAGCCGACCCGGCGATGCCTTCCTGAAGGATCTTCGCGCCTTCGTTGACCAGTGCCAGCAAGCAGCGCTCGAGAATCTCCTCCGGGCCGATCTCGCGGCGCTGGAACCCCAGTTCCTCACTGACTTGAAGCACCAGTGCGTCGACCTGCGGATCGTGTTCGGCCTGACGACTGCCCGGTTCATAGTGGTAAAAGCCGTTGCCACTCTTCTGGCCGAAACGTCCCTGCTCACACAAACGGTTATCCACCTGGACCTCCGGAGCATCCTGCCCGATGCCGGATAACTGGCGCGAGCGCCATTGCAGGTCGACGCCCACCACGTCGAACATGCGGAACGGCCCCATGGCAAAACCGAAGGCTTGCAGCGCTGCGTCCACCTGGTAGGGATAAGCGCCTTCGAGCAGCATTTTTCGCGCTTCGAGCACATAGGTATTGAGCATGCGGTTGCCGATGAAACCGTCGCAATTGCCCGACACCACACTGACCTTGCCCATGCGTTGGCCGAGCGCCAGTGCCGCGTCGAGCACCGCTGGTGCAGTCTGCGCGCCACGGACGATTTCCAGCAGTTTCATGATATGCGCCGGGCTGAAGAAGTGCAGGCCCAGCACTTGCTGCGGCCGGCGTGTGACCGCGGCGATGGCATCGATGTCCAGCGCCGAAGTATTGCTGGCCAGAATCGCCTCAGGTTTGAGCAGGCCATCGAGCTCGCGGAAAATTTTCTGCTTGAGCTCAAGGTTTTCGTACACCGCTTCGATGACCAGGTCGACATCGCGGATGGCCACATAACCATCCGCCGCCGTAACGCGCGCGATACGGGCATCGGCTTCGCCCTGATCAATGCGGCCCTGACGCACGCTGTGGGCATAGGTGTCCGCCACGGTGGCCAGCGCTTGCTCCAGCATTTGCGGATTGTTGTCGACCCACTGCACGGTCACTCCGGCGTTGGCCAGGCACATGACAATGCCACGGCCCATGGTGCCCGCGCCGATGACGGCGGCGCGCTGAATATTCGACGGTGTCTGGCTCATGTTTTGTTCTCTTGTTGGCGATCCGAAGACAGCCACCACCATAGTCAGCCACCGGCTTTTTTTGAAATTTATTCCTGTGATGAGCAACATTCAGCGGATGGATGTAGCCCTGCCAGGTACTGAGTTCCCTATGGGAGCGAGCTTGCTCGCGATGGCGGTGTGTCAGTCGCCATCAATGGTGAATGTGCCAGCCTCATCGCGAGCAAGCTCGCTCCCACAGGTTTTTGGTTCAGCCGGCAAGATGTTGCTCTGCCCAACTGCGCACCCCGGCATACGGATAATCTTCCAGCGCCGCAAACCCGGGAATCGACCGCGCCTTGAGCTTGGTGAACAACGGCACGCTGATCCCGCACAGAAACCGTGTTACGCGTTCAGCCGAGGGCACGTTGCCCGTGTGCTGCTCGTGCCTGTGGATAAAACCGCCACACAGCGCCTCGAAACTCTTATCCACAAGCGCCGGCAACTCCGGTGGTGCCGGTAGCCGCGCCACTTGCCCGTGACACACCGAACAATGTCCGCATTGCTGCGGGGCATTGTGGTCACCGAAATACTCGGCCAGGCGATAACCCAGGCAACGGTCGGTGGCGAACAGGTCCAGCATCGCGTGAATCCGCGCGATCTCGGTGCGCTCATGCCGAGTGAAATAGCCGTGCAGTTCCTCGCTCAACGCGACGTTGTCGAACCCGCTTTGCAGCACGCTGTAGACCTCGGTCATCTGCTTGCTTTCGAGCTCCACCCAGCCTTTTTCCTGGAAGTAATCCAGCGCCTTGACTACCCGACTGCGCTCGGCCTGATGCTGCTCGTACAGCGCCTCGAAATTCACCGTGGCCCAGGTCCGGGCGCGGCTGGAGGTCTGGATGATCGCAGCGACAAAATCCCTGCGCTCGCCTTCGAAACGCGCCAATAGCACCTCGGGCTCCTGCACATACTTGAAACGGTACTCGGCGTAGTACGCGTAGCGCGGGGCGATCAACCCGCGCAATTCGAGTTGCACCAGCAAGGTCTTGAGCGGCAACTGGCGAATATTGCTCTGGTCTGCCAACGGCCCCAGCAGAAACTCCCACTGCCCTTCGGTGGCGGCGGCATGCATCTCGTCAAGCACGCAACGGATGCCATCCAGCTCGGGTGTGTCGCCGTAGACGAAGTTCTCCAGCACGTTGAGGCTGTCGCGGTTGGCCAATACCAGGCAGTCCGACGGCTGCCCGTCACGCCCGGCGCGGCCGATTTCCTGGCTGTAGTTTTCGATGGATTTGGGCAGGTCGAAATGCACCACGTTGCGGATGTCGCTTTTGTCGATGCCCATGCCGAAAGCGATGGTGGCGACGATGCAATTGGACTGCCCGCCCATGAAGCGACGCTGGATCGCTTCCCGTTGCTCATGGGGCAACCCGGCATGATAAGCCTCGGCCTGAATGCCGTTGCGGTTCAGGTGTTCGGCGATGTGCTCGGCGGTTTTCTGCAAAGTGACATAGACGATGCTCGGCTGGTCCGGACGCTGGCTCATCCATTCGACCAGGCGTCGGCGCTTGTCCGCTCCGCGAACCGGCTCCACCAGCAAATTGAGGTTCGGGCGATAGAAACCGGTGGTCACCAAATCGTCGGCGGCGATGGCGAATTTCGCCTGCATGTCGGCGATGACCTTGGGCGTCGCCGTTGCGGTCAACAGCAACACCTGCGGGATGTTGAACTGGCGTTGATAGTCGGGAAGCTTGAGGTAGTCCGGGCGAAAGTTATGCCCCCATTCGGAAATGCAGTGCGCCTCGTCCACCACCAGCAGCGAGATCGGTACTTGCTGTAAAAAATGTCGGAAGCGCTCGTTCTTCAGGCGCTCCACAGAGATCATCAAAATCTTCAGTTCGCCGGATTTTGCCCGGGCCATGACGTCGCTCGCGTCATCGCGGCTCTGGGCCGAATCGATACTGCCCGCCGAGATGCCGTGGCGTTGCAGGAACGCCAGTTGATCCTGCATCAACGCCAGCAAGGGGGAGACCACCAGCGTCAGGTGCGGCAGCAACAACGCCGGTAATTGGTAGCAAAGGGATTTGCCGGAACCGGTGGGGAAAATCGCTGCCGCCGAGCGCCCGGCCAGCACGGCACTGACGGCCGCCTCCTGACCGGGTCGAAATTGTGGATAACCGAAAACCTGTTCCAGGGTGTTGTGCATAAGCTGTCACTCCGTTGACTGCTGCGGAGTCAAAAGCCTAGCCGGCGATCGCAGCGAGTCGAGAAAAGGTCGGGGGCAAAAACGATACCGGATGATACCGCGGATGGCTGGAAGGGCTTGAGATCGCTTTCGCGAGCCTGCTCGCGAAGAAGCCAGCACACACCCACCGCAAAACTCGAAATACCCGACAGCGTCCAAAGCCCTCTCTGCCGATACTTGCTAAACAGCGACTGATAAGCCCGTAGGCATTTTTACCGGCAGCGGCTACGGCGCACAAACCTCCGAAAATGTGTAAGCCTTTTCCTCGGAACACGATAAATACCCTACAACGCCTGTCCATTTCAGCCATCTTGTCCTGCAACGCCAGGTCCTCCTATAGTTTCCGGCGCGGCTGAAAACAGTGTCTCGGCCTGCCGGGAACACTTGCCGATTTCGCACAGGACCCACTCGATGAAAAAAGCCGACACGCCGACAGCCCGCTATCACCCGCTCAAGAGCCGCTACAGCGAAACCCCAGTGCTGGTCATCGATACCGAGGCCGACCCCTACGAGATCCTCGACGCCGCCCGACAACGCATACGCGCCGCCAGCGACCTGCTCGAAACCCTTTATTGCACGTGTTTCAAACAGGCCGAAGCGAGCGACATCCCCAAGATCGTCGGCGCCCTGTACCTGCTGACCCAGGACGGCAACGACCTGCTCGACATCGCCCGGCAGCGCCTGCCGAAATTCACCAACTGAAGCCCCACCACAATCTCCTGTGGGAGCGAGCTTGCTCGCGATGAACGATAACGCGGTCCTTCTGAGGACAAGCAAATTCTGGAAATCTCGCTGTGGATAACTCCGTCAGCAACGACCTATGAAAGCTTCGGCAAGGTCCTACAAAACAAGACACCTTGTCGGCTATCGATGAACAGTGACCCACTCCTATAGTCCGGAGTGCCGCTGCCAAATCAGCGACTCGGGCTTGGTCACTCGACAAAAAAGAGAACGCTTATTTCCACTTACTAGAGGTGTTCTTCAGTGACCACGCTAAATCCGTTTCCAAATCGATATCGTCCACTCAAAACGAACTTAACCGATACCCAGCCCCTGATCATCGACACAGAAGCCAACCCCCAAGACATCCTCGAAGCCGCCCTCCAGCGCATCCGGGCCTCCAGCGAATTGCTGCAAACCCTGCACTGCCAATGCTTCAAACACGGCGACCTCAAAGACATCCCGCACATCACCCACGCCCTCTACCTGCTGACCCAGGACGGCTGCGACCTGCTCAAAGTCGCCCAACAACGCATGCTCAACTGGAAAGCCCCGGTCTGATCTTTAATGGAGATCGCTCCCACGCACTGCGCAGGAGCGATCTAGAAACAAGAATTGCTCCGATGGAAACAAACCACTCAATGTCCTCATCAGATGCAGTAGGTAAACATGAGCAGTTTTTTTGATGAGCTAATGGAAAGCGTGCAACAAATGAACGAGGTCCTACGGGATGAACGTCGGTCCTCCTTGCAAACTGAAAATGCTGAGCCGGGAGCAATCAACTCAGCCGGCCCTTCCTCTCAAGTCCGACGACCAATAAGATCCGTTAAGGACCAAACGGATCTCCCCCAATGAACCTCGCCCCCAACCTCCCCGACGACCACTTGATGCAGCAACTCATGCAACTGTTGCATGAAGAACTCGGCTTCCCCGAACGCAAAACCATCAGCCTCGGCACCTCGATCAATTTCGACCTGGGCTGCAACGGTGCAGACGCCCGGCATTTGATCGAAACTCTGGAAGACTACTTCGTCATCGACTTCGTGGATTTCGACAGTTATCGCTATTTCCAGCCCGACGGCTTTGACGTGAATCTAAAGCGAAAAGCCAAGGGTCGCGGCGAGAAGGTGCCATTGACCATCGGCATGCTCTACCGGGCCATCAAGGCCCAACGCTGGGACACGGATGAGCTCGAAGGCCTGTAACGGCCCGACGCATTCTGACTTGCCCGCGAAAAACTGAATTTCGCGCACAAAAAAAACCGCCCCGAGGGGCGGCTTTTTCGTTAGCTCAATCCAGCGCTTACAGCTTTGGACCAGCAGCCTTGATCGCGTCGCTCACTTCGAACTTCTTGAAGTTCTCGATGAACAGGCCGGCCAGTGCTTTGGCGGCTTCGTCGTAGGATGACTTGTCGGCCCAGGTGTTGCGTGGGTTCAGCAGGCCAGTCTCAACGCCCGGTACGGCCACTGGCACGTCGAGGTTGATGGTGTCCAGGTGCTCGGTCTCGGTACCGATCAGCGCGCCGCTCTGGATCGCTGCGATCACGGCACGAGTGGTCGGGATGTTGAAGCGTTTGCCGACGCCGTAGCCACCGCCGGTCCAGCCGGTGTTGACCAGGTAGACCTTGGAGCCGAAGCCGCGGATGCGCTTGATCAGCAACTCAGCGTATTCGCCGGCTGGACGCGGGAAGAACGGCGCGCCGAAGCAGGTGGAGAAGGTCGACTTGATGCCGCTGCCCGAACCCATTTCGGTCGAACCGACCAGTGCGGTGTAACCGGAGAGGAAGTGGTAAGCCGCTTGTTCTTCGTTGAGGATCGACACTGGCGGCAGTACGCCGGTCAGGTCGCAGGTCAGGAAGATCACAGCGTTCGGCTCGCCACCGAGGTTCTTCTCGGAGCGCTTGGCAACGTGCTCCAGCGGGTAGGCGGCGCGGCTGTTCTGGGTCAGGCTGACATCGGCATAGTCGGCGTGCTTGGCGTCGTCGATAACGACGTTTTCCAATACCGCGCCGTGCTTGATGGCTTTCCAGATAACCGGCTCGTTCTTCTCGGACAGGTCGATGCACTTGGCATAGCAACCGCCTTCGATGTTGAACACAACGCCTTCGCCCCAGCCGTGCTCGTCGTCACCGATCAGGTAACGGCTTTCGTCGGCCGACAGGGTGGTTTTACCAGTGCCGGACAGACCGAAGAACAGGGTCACGTCGCCTTCTTCGCCGATGTTGGCGGCGCAGTGCATTGGCAGTACGTCGGCAGCCGGCAGCAGGAAGTTCTGCACCGAGAACATGGCTTTCTTCATTTCACCGGCGTAACGCATGCCGGCGATCAGCACTTTCTTCTGTGCGAAGTTGATGATCACACAGCCGTCGGAGTTGGTGCAGTCACGCTCTGGCACGCACTCGAAGTTGGCAACGTTGAGGACCTGCCACTCGTCACGACCCGCCGGGTTGTACTGAGCCGGGTTGATGAACAGGCAACGGCCGAACAGGTTCTGCCAGGCAGTCTGGGTGGTCATCTTCACGGCCAGGTAGTGCTCGGAAGCCGCACCTACATGCACGTGGGAAACGAAATGCTCTTGCGCGTTGTTGAATGCCTCAACGCGAGCCCACAGGGCGTCGAACTTGTCGGCCGGGAACTTGCGGTTGATCGGGCCCCAGGCAATGGCAGCCTGGGTGCTTGGCTCTTCAACGATGAAACGGTCGACTGGCGAACGGCCGGTACGGTGACCGGTACGAACAACCAGTGCGCCGGTATCGGCAAGCTCGCCTTCACCGCGATTGAGGGCTTCTTTAACCAGATCATCAACACTCAGATCGGTGTACACGGCATTGTTGGCTTGCGTCATGAGGTTCCCCGTCGGCCAGTGGCCGAGTGCTCCAAACGTTTTTGTAGTAGAAAGTCGTGCACTACTACCGCGAAAAAAGTGGGCCGGATTATGCCAGAAAAGCCCAAAAAGAGTAGGCCCCTCCTGTCGTAACGGCGTTAATCCGGCGCAAGGCAGTGAATTTACCTGCGCTGAACCGTTTTAGTGACGGGTATCTGACGGCGTCTCGATACCCGCGCCTGCGAACAATTGAGTGACATCGGCCGCGTCAAACAGGTAGCGCTGGTTGCAGAACTGGCAATCGATTTCGATGTTGCCACCGTGTTCCTCCACCAATTGCTGCGCGTCTTCCATACCCAGACTGACCAGCGCATTGGCCGAACGTTCGCGCGAGCAACTGCAACGGAAGCCCAGCTTCTGCACATCGAACAGACGCACCTGCTCGTCGTGGTACAGGCGATGCAGCACGGTTTCGTTGTCCAGGCTCAACAGCTCATCGGCGGTCAGCGTACCGCCCAGGGTGGTGATGTGCTGCCAGCTGGCAGCGCGTTCGTCTTCGTCTTTCAAACGATCGGCCGGCAGTTGTTGCAGCAACAGGCCACGGGCACGACGACCATCGGCGTACAGCCAGAAACGCGTGCCGACTTGCTGGGACATGACGAAATAGTTGGTGAAGCATTCGGACAGGGTGGCGCCGTCGAGGTCGACGATGCCCTGGTAGCGCTGGCCCTGTTTCGGGTCGATGGTCAATGCCAGAACGCCTTCAGGCATCAGGTCGGCCAGGGTGGCATCGGGAGCGATGCGATCCGCCTCGTAACGGGCCAGGCCACGGATGTCGCGCTCGCTGGAGCACTCGATCATCAGCAGCGGGATCGGGCCTTCGGAGCGGGCTTGCAGAATCAGCAAGCCATCGAACTTCATCGTGCCGACCAGCAACGATGCGGCCGCCATCAGCTCGCCGAGCAGTTGCGCGACCGGCTGCGGGTAGGCGTGTTTGGCCAGGACTTCGGCGTAGCTGAGCTCCAACGAAACCAGCTCGCCACGGGTGTCGCTGTCATCGAAGATGAAGCGTTGTGTGAAGTCGTTATCCGCGTGATCGGTCATAGGTCTGGGTATCTGAAGTAGTGAAAATGGTTACAGGAAACAAGAAATTTACCTTGCGCGACCACTCGGGTGCGCAACGTTCAGCCATGACAGGCATTTTATGAACAATCCGGGCCTGATCCAAGCAGGTGGAACAAGCGCTGATGGGTTCCGGGTCGTTTCCCGCCCTGCACTGCTGGCAATGTGGTTATGGCCTACAGATCAGAGACTGTGTGTGATTTTCGACGAGCGGCGATATCGTCCATGCGATGCACTGCTGGCGAAGCACAGATATGGATGCGCACCGGGTCAATTGCAAGTCTTGGCCTGAAGGCGCGGTGAAACCTGGCGAGTGTCGCGCACTCGACCGCAGGCAATCCACGCTCCCACAGAAATGACACAAACCCTTGTGGGAACGGGCTTGTCCGCGATAGCGGCCTGGCAGTCGCCCGAGAAATATCTGTATTAGTCGTCGTTACTGCTGCCACGAAACTTGAACAAATCCCGCCGCTGTTTCTTGCTCGGCTTACCGTCGGTGCTCACGCCCAGGGCTCCGGCCTTTCTTTGCGCAGCGGCCTCTTCGCGCTTGGCGATGCTGGTCAGGGTCTCGGCATACAAGGTCTGCGCCTGCGGCGCGCCGCGGCGAACGATCGATAACGCCTGGACCACCACTGTGCGCTCCTCGAAACCGGTGCGAATCACAAACTCATCGCCGACCCGTGGCTCTTTACCCGGCTTGCAGCGCTCGCCCCGGCAATGCACCTTGCCGCTTTCAATCGCTGCCTTGGCCAGGGCGCGGGTTTTGTAGAATCGTGCAGCCCACAACCATTTATCGAGGCGGACTTTGTCGTCCTCTTCGTTTTTTTGTGCCATGGAATTTCCTCATTCTGAAATATTGGTGAACTGTACTACCGTTTCTGACGTACCAAGAATTTCACCGTCTCGGATTACAATGCTGACATTCCATAACCTCCTTGCGAGGCTGGAAATCCGGGCCGTAGATATCTGTCGCCTTTTAATCATTATTCTGCGTGAATACCGCGAATCCGGCCGCGTGCGGCCCGAGCGGTTTCTACCGGTTGAGCACTATTGAAGACATTTGACCATTTGACCGTTGTCGGTCTGCGCGAGTGGGTGGCGCTCCCGGATTTGGGAGTCGCCGGCCTTCGGGCAAAAATCGACACCGGTGCCAGCACCTCAAGCCTCCACGCCACCGAAATCGAGCCGTTCGAGCGCGATGGTGAGCAGTGGGTGCGTTTTACCGCCCACCTGGGTTCCGTCGTACAACTGCGCCACCGACGCTGCGAAGCACCGCTGGTGACGATGAAAACCATTAAAAGCTCAAACGGTCACGCGCAGGTGCGATACGTGATCAGCACTACCCTGGCCCTTGGTGATCGGGTCTGGCGGGTCGAGTTCACGCTCGCCTGCCGCAAGTCCATGCGTTATCGCCTGCTGCTCGGCTCCAAAGCCCTGATTCACGGCCAGTTGGTAGTCAATCCGGGCATCAAGTACGTACAAGACAAGCCGGTGTTCCCGGTATCTACCTCCTCCACAGGTGTTGCATGAAGATCGCTGTGCTGTCGCGGAATCCGCGTCTGTATTCCACCCGTCGTCTGGTCGAAGCCGGTACCGAGCGTGGCCATGAAATGGTGGTGGTCGACACTTTGCGCGCCTACATGAACATTGCCAGCCACAAGCCACAGATCCACTACCGCGGCAAACCGCTGGAGGGTTTCGATGCGGTGATTCCACGGATCGGTGCATCCGTGACCTTTTATGGCTGCGCAGTGCTGCGCCAGTTCGAAATGATGGGGGTATTTCCGCTCAACGAATCGGTGGCCATTGCCCGTTCGCGGGACAAGCTGCGTTCGCTGCAATTGTTGTCCCGTCGCGGGATCGGCTTGCCGGTGACCGGGTTTGCCCACTCCCCCGATGACATTCCCGACCTGATCGAAATGGTCAACGGTGCGCCGTTGGTGATCAAGGTGCTGGAAGGCACCCAAGGCATCGGCGTGGTGCTGTGCGAAACCGCCACGGCCGCGGAATCGGTGATCGAGGCGTTCATGGGCCTCAAGCAGAACATCATGGTTCAGGAGTACATCAAGGAAGCCGGTGGTGCGGACATTCGCTGCTTCGTCGTCGGCGACAAGGTGATTGCAGCGATGAAGCGCCAGGCCAAACCCGGCGAATTTCGCTCCAACCTGCATCGCGGTGGCAGCGCGAGCCTGATCAAGATCACCCCGGAAGAGCGCATGACGGCGTTACGTGCGGCGAAGGTCATGGGGCTGGCGGTGGCAGGCGTCGATATCCTGCGCTCCAATCACGGGCCGTTGGTGATGGAAGTTAACTCGTCGCCGGGTCTGGAGGGAATTGAGACCACCACCGGGAAGAATGTGGCGGGGATCATCATTGAGCATCTGGAGAAGAATGGCGGGCCGAATATGACTCGGACCAAAGGGAAGGGTTAAACCTCAAGCCTTGTGGCGGCAGGGATGCCGCCATCGCGAGCAAGCTCGCTCCCACAGGGTTTTAGCCAAAATCACTGTGGGAGCGGGCTTGCCCGCGAAGGGGCCGTCAGCCCCACTGAAAAAATCAGGCCTTAAACGGCATCCCGCGGCAGCAGCAACCCCAACGGCAACCGCACCCGAGCTTCCAGCCCACCGCCCGAGCGGTTACGCAGCTCAACGTTGCCGCCATGCATCGAGGCAATCCGCTTCACGATCGCCAATCCCAACCCGGTGCCCTTGCCACCCCGGGCACGGTCACCGCGGGTGAACGGGTTGAAAATCGCCTCCAGCTCCGAAGGATCGATCCCGGCACCACGGTCCATGACACTCAGCACTACATACGGTGCGCTGGTATCCCCGGACACATACGCCGCCACCTCCACACCGCTGCCGGCATGATGCAGCGCGTTGCCGATCAGGTTGTTCAACAGTCGCTTCATCGATACCCGACGCAGCGGAAACGGCTGGATAGGCTCCAGGCGCAGCCGCACTTTTTCTTCGCTCTGGTTATACGGCGCGGCAACTTCACGGACCAGGTCGCTCAGGTCAACCTCTTCCACCGACTCGTCGCGCCCGTCACGAATGAACGCCAGGAACTGATCGAGAATCGCATCCATGTCTTCGATGTCACGCACCATGTCGTCGGTCAGGTCCGTGTGATCGCCCATCAGCTCCAGGGACAGACGCAATCGCGTCAACGGCGTGCGCAAATCATGGGAAACCCCGGCCAGCATCAGTTCACGCTCGCGACCGGCCTGTTCGACGTCTTCAGCCATCTGGTTGAAGGCGCGGTAAACCTCGGTCATCTCGCTCGGCGTATCGCTGATTGGCAGGCGCACACTGCGGCCCTGGCCAAGTTGCCGCGCGGCATACACCAGACGCTTCAAAGGTTGATTGAGCTGGCTGACGAAGATCCAGGCCGAAGCGGTAGACAGCAGGCCAATAGCGAGGAACCAGCCCAGCACGTTCCAGATTTTCTGGCCGCGCAACGGATGGGGATAAAGCGGTACTTTCAGCCAGCCATCACCCAGACTTGGCGCCCGGACCCACAGCGCCGGTGGTGAATGCATGCGCAGCCGGACTTCAGTGTCGGCACCCAACTCCGCCTGCATCTGCCGCTGGTAGATTTCGCTGTAAGGCCAGTGCTGTTCGCCTTCTGGCACGCCGGCACCCACCACCCGGATCAAGGTCGCGGCCTCGGCGATCTTGCCGCGGTTTTCTTCATCGGCAGCCCAATAGGCACGCAGCGTCAGGGCGACACCGTGGCTGTACTGGCGGTCCACCAGCACGTCTTCGTTCATCAGCAGATAAACCAGGGTCAGCGCCTTGGAGAAGAGTACGACGATGAGCACCAGCCAAAGGGTGCGGGAGAAGAAGCTCTGGGGAAACCAAACGGGGGTTTTCATGGATAACCGTTAAACACTTGCAGGAGCGAGCGATGCTCGCATATTGCGGATCGCGAGTCTGCGGACAGGATCGATTGATCCGTTGTCCGCGTGACCCGCTCCTACAAATCGCCAATCACTTGGTGGCGGTACCATCCGGTACAAACACGTAACCCACGCCCCAGACAGTCTGGATGTATCGCGGTTTGGACGGATCGGGCTCGATCATCCGGCGCAGACGGGAAATCTGCACATCGATGGAACGCTCCAGGGCATCCCACTCGCGACCACGGGCCAGGTTCATCAATTTGTCGCGGGTCAGCGGTTGACGCGCGTTCATCACCAGGGCCTTGAGTACAGCGAACTCACCGGTGGTGAGCATGTGCACTTCTTCGCCGCGCTTGAGCTCGCGGGTAGCCAGGGACAATTCATAGTCACCGAAGGTCACGCTTTCGTCTTCGCTGCCTGGCGCGCCCGGCACCGGAGCCGACTGGCGACGCAGGACCGCTTTGACGCGAGCCATCAGCTCATCGGGGTTGAACGGCTTGGCCAGGTAATCGTCGGCACCCAGCTCCAGGCCCTTGATGCGGCTCAGCTCATCGCCCTTGGCGGTCAGCATGATGATCGGAATCTGGTTGTTCGCGCCGCGCAGACGGCGGCAGGCGGTCAAGCCGTCTTCACCGGGCAGCATCAGGTCGAGTACGACCAGGTTGAACACTTCGCGCGCCAGCAGGCGATCCATTTGCTCAGTGTTCGGTACGGCGCGGGCGCGGTAGCCCTTGCTGACGAAAAAACGCTCCAGCAGGCTGCTGAGCCCAGGATCGTCGTCAACAATAAGAATTTTTTCGCCTTCAGCAGTTTGTGCAGTGCTGCTCATTGGATGCTCCTTTGATCTCGGCGCGCATTATGGCGTAGCTGCCGTTATACGCACCGTGTGCATTGTTAGCAGATTTTTCCTTTAGTGCCAGAAAACCGGCCATTTCACCTGCAACCCGCGATGTCCCCGAATGCCGGAACGCTGGTTATAATGCGCGGCCTTTTGTGTCAGGCAACATCAGACAGGTACTACAGACGGACACCATTTTTTTTCATGGCGTCGGCAGTAATTGTTCGATTTCACGGGTCAACGGGATACCTTTTGATCCAGGTAGCGGCGCAGGCCAGGCCGCTCAACCAGACTCGCCCAGGCCCTATCTCTGCGCCTGCGAGCCTGCTTTCACAATTTGTCAGGTGGTTTTATGGACAGCATCAACAGCCGCATCGCCGAGGAACTCGGTGTACGCCCACAACAGGTCGAAGCGGCCGTCGCGCTACTCGATGAAGGCTCTACCGTTCCCTTCATCGCCCGTTACCGGAAAGAAGTGACCGGCAGCCTCGACGATACACAATTGCGTCATCTGGAAGAGCGCCTGCGCTACCTGCGAGAACTCGACGAACGGCGTATCAGCATCCTCGCCAGCATCCAGGAGCAGGGCAAGCTGACCCCGCAACTTGAACGCGACATCAAGCTCGCCGACACCAAGACCCGTCTCGAAGACTTGTACCTGCCGTACAAGCAGAAGCGCCGCACCAAGGGCCAGATCGCCCTGGAAGCAGGCCTGGGCGAGCTGGCCGACGGCCTGTTCAACGACCCGTCCCTGAGCCCGGAAACCGAAGCCGCACGCTTCATCGACGCGGAAAAAGGCGTGGCCGATGTGAAGGCTGCCCTCGAAGGCGCCAAGTACATCCTGATGGAACGCTTCGCCGAAGACGCCGGCCTGCTGGACAAGCTGCGCAGCTACCTCAAGCAGGAAGCCACTCTCAGTGCCCGCGTGATTGCCGGCAAGGAAGAGGAAGGCGCCAAGTTCCGCGATTACTTCGAACACGACGAACCGCTCAAAAGCATGCCGTCGCACCGCGCGCTGGCGATTTTCCGTGGCCGTAACGAAGGCATCCTCAGCTCCGCGCTGAAAGTCGGCGACGAACTGCCGGGCACCATGCACCCGTGCGAAGGCATGATCGGCCAGCAATTCGGCATCCAGAACCAGAACCGCGCCGCCGACAAATGGCTGGGCGAAGTGGTGCGCTGGACCTGGAAGGTCAAGCTCTACACCCACCTGGAGACTGACCTGTTGGGTGAACTGCGCGATGGCGCGGAAACCGAAGCGATCAACGTATTCGCCCACAACCTGCACGACCTGCTGCTGTCGGCCCCGGCCGGCCCGCGCGCCACTTTGGGTCTCGACCCGGGCCTGCGCACCGGTTGCAAGGTCGCCGTGGTCGACTCGACCGGCAAGCTGCTGGATCACGCCACGGTTTACCCGCACGTGCCGCACAACAAGTGGGACCAGACCCTCGCCGTGCTCGCCGCCCTGTGCGCCAAGCACTCGGTGGACCTGATCGCCATCGGCAACGGTACCGCCAGCCGCGAAACCGACAAGCTGGCCGCTGAACTGATCAAAAAATACCCAGCCATGAAAATGACCAAGGTCATGGTTTCCGAGGCTGGCGCATCGGTTTACTCCGCCTCGGAACTGGCTTCCAAGGAATTCCCGGACCTGGACGTGTCGATCCGTGGCGCCGTGTCGATTGCCCGTCGCCTGCAAGACCCGTTGGCCGAGCTGGTGAAGATCGATCCGAAATCCATCGGTGTCGGCCAGTACCAGCACGACGTGTCACAGCTGAAACTGGCCCGTGGCCTGGATGCGGTGGTCGAGGACTGCGTGAACGCCGTCGGCGTCGACGTGAACACGGCTTCCGTGGCACTGCTGGCACGGATCTCCGGCCTCAACGCGACCCTGGCGCAGAACATCGTCAGCCACCGCGATGAGCACGGCGCATTCAAGACTCGCGCAGCCTTGAAGAAAGTCGCGCGCCTGGGTGAAAAAACCTTCGAACAGGCCGCCGGATTCCTGCGCGTCATGAACGGCGAAAACCCGTTGGACTCGTCGGCGGTTCACCCGGAAGCCTATCCGCTGGTTCAGCGCATCGCCGCCGAAACCGACCGTGACATTCGCTCGCTGATTGGCGATGCCGCGTTCCTCAAGCGTCTCGATCCGAAGAAGTACACCGATGAAACCTTCGGTTTGCCGACCGTGACCGACATCCTCCAGGAACTGGAAAAACCCGGTCGCGACCCGCGCCCCGAGTTCAAGACCGCCGAGTTCCAGGAAGGCGTCGAAGACCTCAAGGACCTGCAGCTGGGCATGATCCTCGAAGGCGTGGTGACCAACGTGACCAACTTCGGTGCTTTCGTCGATATCGGTGTGCATCAGGACGGTTTGGTGCACATCTCCGCGCTTTCGGAGAAGTTCATCAAGGATCCTCGCGAAGCGGTGAAGGCTGGTGACGTGGTGAAAGTGAAGGTCATGGAAGTCGACATCCCGCGTAAACGCGTAGGCCTGTCGATGCGCATGAGCGACACTCCGGGCGAGAAAATCGACGGTGCCCGCGGCGCACGTCCGGGTTCGGCGCCACGCCAATCCCAGAACACCGCACCGCGCAAGGAAACCACGGCAGCGGCCCCGAGCAACAACGCCATGGCTTCGCTGTTCGCCAATGCCAAGCAGCTGAAGAAACGTTGATGGACATTCCCGCCGGGCTGACCGAAAGCGCGTTTTTCAAGCTACTGGGCTGCCGCTTGCACAGCCTGGAAACCGGGGTGGCGCAAGTCGCACTGGGGCTGGAACCGGAGCTGCGCAATCGCGGCGGCAAGCTGCACGGCGGGGCCTTGTTCAGCCTGGTGGACATTGCCATGGGGCTGGCCTGTTCCAGCACCCACGGCTTTGACCAGCAGAGCGCGACCATCGAGTGCAAGATCAACTACATTCGCGCCGTCTCTGACGGCGAGGTGATGTGCACGGCACGGGTGATTCATCCGGGCCGCCGCACGTTGGTGGTCGAGGCTGATGTGACGCAGGGCGACAAACTGGTCGCAAAAGCACAAGGCACGTTCGCTGTCCTGTAGCTAGTCGTCATCAAATTGAGTTAATTTCAGCGCAATACATCCTGTAGGAGCGAGCTTGCTCGCGATGGACGTTAACGATGACGCGTGTTCTCTGAATGAACGCGCCGCCCTCAGGCTCTTCGCGAGCAAGCTCGCTCCTACAAAACCAGGCGAAAACGCCAGTTTTAACTTCACCCTTGTAGACCGTCTTGCCCACCCCCATATTGGGGCGACTGACGCGTGAAGGAATCCAACTTGAGCGAACTTCTCAACCGCCGCCTGGCCCTGCTCGGCGAGCGCGCTAACCTCTCTCTGCTCGAACAGTGCCTTCACGGCATCGAACGTGAATGCCTGCGCGTGACCGATGAAGGTCGCCTGGCGCAAACGCCGCACCCGGAAGAATTGGGTTCCGCGCTGACCAATGAACAGATCACCACCGACTATTCGGAGTCGCTGCTGGAGTTCATCACCCCGGCCCTGCCCGATCCTGCCGATACGCTGGCGAGCCTGGACAGCATTCACCGCTTTGCCTACAGCAAGCTCGGCAACGAGTATCTGTGGAGCCCATCGATGCCGTGCCCGTTGCCGGCCGAGGAAGATATCCCGATCGCCTATTACGGCACGTCCAATATCGGGCAGCTCAAGTACGTCTACCGCAAGGGTCTGGCCCTGCGTTACGGCAAGACCATGCAATGCATTGCCGGCATCCACTACAACTTTTCCCTGCCGGAAAAACTCTGGCCGTTGCTCAAGCAGGCCGAAGGCTTTGTCGGCACCGACCGCGACTTCCAGTCATCGTCCTATATCGCGCTGATCCGTAACTTCCGCCGCTACAGCTGGCTGCTGATGTACCTGTTCGGCGCCTCGCCGGCACTGGACGCCGGGTTCCTGCGTGGTCGTTCGCACCAATTGGAACAACTGGACCCGCAGACCTTGTACCTGCCGTACGCCACCAGCCTGCGCATGAGCGACCTGGGTTACCAGAGCAACGCCCAGGCCGGCCTGACGCCGTGCTACAACGATCTGAACAGCTACACCGACAGCCTGCGCAAAGCGGTGGCTACGCCGTATGCGCCGTACGTCGAAGTCGGCACCCACCAGGATGGCGAGTGGGTGCAGCTCAACACCAACATCCTGCAGATCGAAAACGAGTACTACTCCAACATCCGCCCCAAACGCGTGACCTACACCGGCGAGCGCCCTATCCAGGCACTGATGGCCCGTGGCATCCAGTACGTCGAAGTACGCTGCCTGGACATCAACCCGTTCCTGCCGATGGGCATCGACCTGACCGAGTCACGCTTCCTCGATGCGTTCCTGCTGTACTGCGCGCTCAATGACAGCCCGCTGCTCACCAGCACCAGTTGCGGCAACGCGACTTCGAACTTCCTCAGCGTGGTCAAGGAAGGTCGTCGTCCGGGCCTGCAACTGCAACGGGATGGCCAGTCGGTTGACCTGAAGGAATGGGCCGGCGAGCTGCTGGAAAAAATCGCCCCTCTGGCGGCGATGCTCGACCAGAGCCATGGCAGCGATGCCCACAGCAAGGCGCTGGACGCCCAGATGGCCAAGGTCCAGGACCCGTCCCTGACACCGTCGGCCCAGGTATTGGCAGCGATGGCCGAACACAAGGAAAGCTTTGCCCAGTTCTCCCTGCGCCAGAGCCAGGCCCATGCCGAGTTCTTCCGCAGCGAGCCGTTGCCGGCTGAGGAACAGGCGCAGTTTGAAGAGCGGGCGCGTTCGTCGCTGGCTCAGCAGGCTGAGCTGGAGCAGAACGAAGTCGGTGATTTCGATGTGTTTGTCGGAGCCTACCAGGCGAGCATTCTGGCGATCAGCAACTGAAGGTCCTGCGGACCTTATCGCGAGCAAGCTCGCTCCCACAGGGTTCAATGGTCCACTGTGGGAGCGAGCTTGCTCGCGATGACCGCGTAGCGGTCGCTCCTCAAGTTGTCCTCTCATAAGCTAATTCGAAAAAGTTATTTATTTTCTAATTCTTAGATCATTTAGTCTCTTTCTCACGCCGACACTCGGTCGCCTGACAAGGAGCTTTCTGATGAAACTGACTTTCCCTCTACGCTTGCTGGCGGCCGCGTCCTTGGCTACCGCGAGTTTTTTTGCCCAGGCGGCCGACTTCACCGTCGCCTATCAGACCACCGTTGACCCGGCGAAAGTCGCCCAGGCTGACGGCGCCTACGAAAAGGCCACCAAGGCCGATATCAGCTGGCGAAAATTCGACAACGGTGCCGATATCATCGCCGCCATCGCCTCTGGTGACGTGCAGATCGGCTACCTCGGTTCCAGCCCCCTGACCGCCGCCATCACTCGCAAAGTCCCGGTAGAAACCTTCCTCATCGCCACCCAGATCGGCGCCGCCGAAGCCTTGGTCGCCCGCGACGGTTCCGGGATCAAGACCCCGCAAGACCTGATCGGCAAGAAAATCGCCGTGCCGTTTGTATCCACCGGCCACTACAGCCTGCTCGCCGCGCTGAAGCACTGGAACATCGACCCGTCGAAAGTCACCGTTCTCAACCTGGCTCCACCCGCGATCATTGCCGCCTGGAAACGCGGTGACATCGACGCCACGTACGTTTGGGATCCGGCCCTCGGTGTCGCCAAGGAAAACGGCAAAGTGCTAATCACCTCCGGCGAGCTGGCCAAGTTCGGCGCACCGACTTTCGATGCCTGGATCGTGCGCAAGGATTTCGCCGAGAAGCACCCGGAGATCGTCACCGCGTTCGCCAAAGTGACTCTGGACGCCTACGCCGATTACCGCAAAGACCCGCACGCCTGGCTCGCCAATCAGGGCAACGTCGACAAGCTGGTAAAACTGTCTGGTGCCAAGGCCAGTGACATTCCATTGCTGCTGCAAGGCAACGTCTACCCGCTGGCGGCTGACCAGGTGCTCACCCTCGGCGCGCCGACCACCAAAGCCATCACCGACACCGCTGCGTTCCTCAAGGAACAAGGCAAGGTCGAGGCCGTGCTGCCGGACTACGCGCCGTACGTCAGCGCCAAGTTCATCACCAACTGATCGGGAGTCAACGCGATGGCCTTGCTACAGCTGGAGCGCATCAGCGCACAGTACCCCGGCAACCCGGAACCGGTGTTGGCGGATGTCTCCCTGAGCCTGGGGCCCCGGCAATTGCTGGTCGCCCTCGGCCCGTCCGGCAGTGGCAAGACTTCGCTGTTGAACCTGATTGCCGGTTTCGTCGAACCCAGCGCCGGGCGCATCACCCTCGACGGCGTGCCCGTCAAAGGCCCGAGTGCCGAGCGCGGCGTGGTGTTCCAGGACGACGCGCTGCTGCCATGGCAAGACGTGCTGGCCAACGTCGGGTTCGGCCTGGAGCTGGCCGGTATCGCCCGGGAAAAACGCGAAGCTCGCGCCAGGGAAATGCTCGCCCTGGTCGATCTGTCCGGTTTTGAACAGCGCCGCATCTGGCAGCTTTCGGGCGGCCAGAAGCAGCGTGTCGGCCTGGCTCGCGCCCTCGCCGCCGACCCGCGCGTGTTGCTGATGGACGAACCTTTCGGCGCCCTCGACGCCTTTACCCGCGAGCAGATGCAGGAACTGTTGCTGCAAGTCTGGCAACGCACCGCCAAGCCGGTGTTCCTGATCACCCACGACATCGAAGAAGCCGTGTTCCTCGCCACCGACCTGATTTTGTTGGCGCCCAACCCGGGGCAAATCGTCGAACGCCTGAGCCTCGATTTCGGTCAGCGTTATGCCGCCGGTGAGTCGGCCCGCTCGATCAAGTCCGACCCGCGTTTTATCGAAACCCGCGAACACGTACTCGCCAAAGTGTTCTCCCAACGCAGCGCCGCCCAGCGGCAGGAGCGCGCATGAGCAGTTACGAAATTCCCGTCGCGGCGATAACGCCAGGCTCAGCCGTCATTCCGGCAAGTCGCCGTTTGAGCACTCGCTGGATCAGTGTGCTGACGCTGGTCGTTCTCGTTGCTATTTGGTGGGCCGTGACGGCGACCGGCGTGATCGAGCCGCTGTTCCTGCCACCACCTTCCGCCGTGCTGCAAAAAGGCTGGCTACTGGCGACCTCGGGTTATATGGATTCAACCCTGTGGCAGCACCTGGGCGCGAGTCTGAGCCGCATCGGCCTGGGCCTCGGCGTTGCGATTCTCACCGCCGTGCCGGTGGGAATCGCCATCGGCGCCAACCGTATCGCCCGTGGTGTGCTCGACCCGCTGATCGAGTTCTACCGGCCGATTCCTCCGTTGGCTTATTTGCCACTGATCGTGATCTGGTGCGGCATCGGTGAATTGTCGAAAGTGCTGCTGATCTACCTGGCAATCTTCGCCCCGATTGCCATTGCCACCGCCACCGGTGTGCGCACGGTCGACCCGGCCAAACTGCGTGCCGCGCAGTCGCTCGGCGCAACGCGCGTGCAGTTGATTCGCCACGTCATTTTGCCGAGTGCCTTGCCGGATATCCTGACCGGTGTACGTATCGGTCTCGGCGTAGGTTGGTCGACGCTGGTCGCCGCCGAACTGATCGCCGCCACCAGCGGACTGGGCTTCATGGTGCAATCGGCCGCGCAGTTTTTGGTCACCGATGTGGTGGTACTGGGGATTCTGGTGATCGCACTGATCGCCTTCGCAATGGAGCTTGGCCTGCGTGCCCTGCAACGCAAACTGGTGCCGTGGCATGGTCAGGTTCACTGAATGATTACCCTGTAAGAAACCCTGTGGGAGCGAGCTTGCTCGCGATTGCAGAGTGTCAGACACCACTGTTGTGACTGACATATCGCTATCGCGAGCAAGCTCGCTCCCACAGTAATCAACACCCCCGAATTTCAAGAGAATCACCATGAGTGACTTGACCATCGTCCCCCTAAGCTCCGCCCTCGGCGCACAGATCAGCGGCATCGACATCAGCCAGCCGCTGAACCTGGAACAGCGCGATGCCATCGAACAGGACCTGCTCAAGCATCAGGTGCTGTTCTTCCGCGACCAGCCGATCACGCCACAGCAACAGGCGCGATTCGCCGCGAATTTCGGCGACCTGCACATTCACCCGATCTACCCCAATGTGCCGGAACAACCGGAAGTGCTGATCCTCGACACCGCCGTCACCGACGTGCGCGACAACGCGATCTGGCACACCGACGTGACCTTCCTGCCGACCCCGGCCATGGGCGCGGTGCTCAGTGCCAAGCTGCTGCCGGAGTTTGGTGGCGACACGTTATGGGCCAGCGGGATTGCCGCCTATGAAGCCCTGTCGACGCCGCTGAAAACCTTGCTCGAAGGTCTGACCGCCACCCATGACTTCACCCGTTCGTTTCCGCTGGAGCGCTATGGCAACACGCCCCAGGCACTGGCCCAGTGGGAAGAAGCACGGCGCAAGAATCCGCCGCTGTCGCACCCGGTGATCCGCACGCACCCGGTAAGCGGGCGCCGCTCGCTGTTCGTCAACGAAGGTTTCACTTCGAAGATCAACGAGCTGTCGGAAACCGAAAGCGAGGCGATTCTGAAGTTCCTGTTCGCCCATTCAACGCGGCCGGAATTCACCATTCGCTGGCGCTGGCAGAAAGACGACATCGCATTCTGGGATAACCGCGTGACCCAGCATTACGCAGTGGATGACTACCGGCCGGCGCGGCGGGTGATGCAGCGGGCGACGGTGTTGGGGGATGTGCCTTTCTTTCGGTGAACAGCCAGTTTTTGTACTGACCTTGATGGCCCCATCGCGAGCAAGCTCGCTCCCACAGGTTCGGCGGTGTTCACAGGCTTTGTGTACGACACGGGGAGCGAGCTTGCTCGCGATGGGGACGGAACTGACGCCGACAAGTTACTCCGCCGTCGAAGGCTTCTCCCAAAGATTGATCCCGCCCTCCTGGGCAAACCGGTCAATCTCCGCCAGTTCCTCTGCACTAAAGCTCAGGTTCTTCAACGCCCCGACGTTCTCGATGATCTGCTCCGGCCGGCTTGCGCCAATCAAGGCCGAAGTGACCCGAGGATCGCGCAGGGTCCAGGCCAGCGCCAGTTGCGCCAGGCTCTGGCCACGACGCCTGGCGATTTCGTTGAGTGCCCGCACCTGGGCGATGTTGGCCTCGGACAAGTGCGATGCCTGCAACGAACCACCGCCCGGACGATTGACCCGTGCATCCGTCGGCACGCCGTTGAGGTATTTATCGGTCAGCAATCCCTGCGCCAGCGGCGTGAAGGCAATCACGCCCGTGCCGAGTTCGTCGGTGGTATCCAGCAGGTCTTTTTCAACCCAGCGATTGAGCAGGTTGTAGGCCGGTTGGTGAATCAGCAGCGGCACTTTCCACTCTTTGAGCAACGCCGCCATTTCGCGGGTTTTCACCCCGGAATAGGACGAAATGCCGATGTACAGCGCCTTGCCCTGCTGCACCGCAGTGGCCAGTGCGCTGGCGGTTTCTTCCAGCGGGGTGTCCGGATCGAAGCGGTGGGAATAAAAGATGTCGACGTACTCCACACCCAGGCGTTGCAGGCTCTGGTCGAGGCTGGCCAGCACGTACTTGCGCGAACCGCCGCCCTGACCGTAAGGGCCGGGCCACATGTCCCAACCGGCCTTGCTGGAAATGATCAGCTCGTCGCGGTACTGCTTGAAGTCTTCGCGCAGTAAACGGCCGAAGTTGATCTCGGCGCTGCCATACGGCGGGCCGTAGTTGTTGGCCAGGTCGAAATGGTTGATGCCCAGATCGAATGCCGTGCGCAACAACGCGCGCTGGGTATCGATCGGCGTGCTGTCGCCGAAGTTGTGCCACAGGCCCAACGACAGCGCCGGCAGCACCAGGCCGCTGCGGCCCACGCGGCGGTAAGGGATAGAGTCGTAGCGGTTTTCGGCAGCGGTGTAAGTCATCGAATCCTCTCTTGTCTGTCTTGAATCTGGTATCGACTGCTTTGCCAGTCGCCCAGCATACGCCCGGACAGACGCCAGAAAACCCCGGATTCGACTAATGGCTGAAACGTTTCACATGCTCCCCATTTACCAGCTACCGGGCCTGCGCAAACACCTCTCCCAACCAATCCACAAATACCCGAACCCGTGGCGACATGTGTCGATTGTGTGGATAAAGCACTGACACCGGCATTGGCGGCGGCGGTGTCTCGGTGAGGATTTCCTTCACCAGCCCCTGGGCGATCTGCGTTTCCATCCGGTAATGCGGACACTGGATCAAGCCCAGTCCGGCGATGGCCGAGGCTGCGTAGATTTCGGCGCCGAACACCGAAACGGCGCCATCGATGGTCACTTCCCTGAGTTCGCCATCCACCATGAATTCGAACGGGAACAACTTGGCGGTGGTGCGTGAGACGTAGTTCACCGCGCGGTGGTTCTTCAGGTCGTCGAGGCTTTTTGGCTCGCCGTTTTTACGCAGATAGGCAGGGCTGGCGCAGGTGATCTGGCGTAGGTTGGCGACACGTTTTCCGATCAGCGCGGAGTCGCTCAAAGTGCCGGCGCGCAGCACGCAGTCGACGCCTTCGGCGATCAAGTCGACAAAGCGGTCAGCCTCGCTGATGGACAGCTCGATGTCGGGATAACGCGCCATGAATTGCGGCAAAGCCGGGATCACGAAGTGCTTGGCCAATGTCCCGTGCAAGTCCACCCGCAACCGCCCCTTCGGAGCCACACCGCGAAACGCCAATTCCGCTTCTTCCAGCTCTGCCAGCAGTTGCACGCAACGCAGGTAGTACGCCTCGCCATCCAGCGTCGGACGCACTTTACGCGTGCTGCGCTCCAACAAACGCGTACCCAGCCAGGCCTCGAACTGATTCAAGGTGTGGGTCAGCGTCGCGCGTGGCAGGTTCAGGTCATCGGCAGCCTGCGTGAAGCTGCTGCGCTCGTAGATCCGCACAAAAACCCTCATCGCTTTGACTTGGTCCACAGCTCACTCCAGGCACTCGATTGTTGGCGATTATTGAACAGTCAAGGCAACTCTCGTGCATTTATCGTCCTGAGTAAACATGTGAAATTGGCTTCACACCCCATCAACAGGAACACCAACATGGCTCATCAAACTCCGAAAGTTGCCATCGTGACCGGCGCCTCCCGCGGCATTGGCGCGGTCATCGCCAAACAACTGGCCAGCGAAGGTTTCGCCGTTGCCATCAACTACGCCAGCAGCGCCACCGAAGCCTCGAAACGGGTGGTGGAGCTGCGTCAGGCCGGTTACCAGGCCCTGGCGATCAAGGCCGATGTAGCCAACGCCGACGACGTACGCCGGATGTTCGACGAGGTTGAAACCCAGTTCGGCAAGGTCGATGTGTTGGTGAACAACGCCGGCATCCTCAAAGTGCTGCCGCTGGCGCAACACAGCGACGAACTGTTCGAGCAGAACTTCAACATCCACGCTCGCGGTACCTTCAATACCCTGCGTGAAGCGGCGACCCGCCTGAACAGCGGTGGCCGGATCATCAACTTCTCCAGCAGCACCGTCGGCATGAACCTGCCGGGCTACGCGGTGTACATCGCCAGCAAAGCGGCAGTGGAATCTCTGACCCAGGTATTCGCCAAGGAAATGCGCGGGCGCAACATCACCGTCAACGCGGTGGCTCCCGGGCCGGTGGCGACCGAGCTGTTTTTGCACGGCAAGAGTGAGGAGCAGATTCAGAGTTTTGCGAAGATGGCGCCGCTGGAGCGTCTGGGGCAGCCGGAGGACATTTCCCGTGTCGTGTCGTTTCTGGCGGGGCCGGATTCGGGTTGGGTCAATGGGCAGATTTTGCGGGTGAATGGCGGGTTGGTTTAACTGAGTTCACACTGAGACCGCAGCGCCCCCAATCGCGAGCAAGCTCGCTCCCACAGGGGATCTCCTTTGAGCACAAATTTTGTGAGCAACCAAGATCAATGTGGGAGCGAGCTTGCTCGCGATGGCTGCCTCCAAAGCAATGCACATCTGAAGGGCGGGACAGTTCATGCACACCACCATCATCATCACCTTCGGCCTGATTCTCCTGGCGCTGATGCTCTACATCGGCGAGAAAGTCGGCTTCACCCGCCAGACCCTGGCCTACAGTTTTATCCTGCTGTGGCTGGCACTGACGCTAATCAATGGCGCAGTCGGCATAGTGCATGCCGGCCAGCCATTGAGCAGCGAACTGGTGGTCGGTAGCGCCGTGTTCGGGGTCCCGGTGGCGGCGCTGGTGTTGTTCATGGTGTTGACCTCCGAAACGTGAAGGCCTTGATCAACGCACCAGATGCAGGAACTGCATGTGCCGTTCGTACTGGTCGAGGATGTCGTTGATGATCTGTTCCTTGGAGTAGCCCACCAGATCGTAATCCTGACTGCCCTCGCTCAAATGCACTTCGGCCCGGTAGTAGCGGCGATTGTTGAGTTGCTTGGAACCCATGCCGCCACGGGCAAACGATGGCGTGAAATAGCCGCGCATCTGCACCTGATAAACGAACGGATGCTGGTCGCCATGGCCGATTTCCAGGCTGACGCTGTCATTGGCCGGGTCCGGGTGTGTCGCTACGTGCAAACCCTTTTCGGTGAACACGGCAGACACTTCTTCAATCGCCGGACGCACCGTCGTATCGAGGAAACGGTAGACCTCATCCCGCGACGGGAAATGCACCGCCTGACTCAGGCGCTGGCGCCAACCGCCCCGCCGTGAACCGGACACCGGTGCCAAGGAATGCATCTGCGCAATCTGCTTCTGCGATTCCAGATAAAACGCCTTGTGCAGCCCCCACATCATCAACAGCAAGATCAGCGAGAACGGCAACGAGGTCAGGACCACCGCCGACTTCAACGCATCGATACTGCCGGAAAACAGTAGCGCGCTGGTCACCAATGCGGTCATCGCGCCCCAGAAAACCCGCAGCCATTTCGGCCCGTCTTCATCAGGATTGCCGCCCTTGGCGGACAGCGTCGACAGCACCACGGTGCCGGAGTCGGCGGAGGTGACGAAAAACACGAAGCTGATGAACACCGTGACCGCAATGACGGTTTTGCTCCACGGGTAGGTTTCCAGCAACAGGTAGAGCGTCATCGACGGATTGTCGATGGCCGACATGCCGAGCGCGCTCATGCCGTGGTTGAGCACTTGATCGATGGCGCTGTTGCCGAAGATCGACATCCACGCCAGGGTGAAGCCGAGCGGAATCAACAGCACGCCGAAGACGAACTCGCGGATGGTGCGACCACGGGAAATCCGAGCGATGAACAGGCCCACGAACGGTGACCATGCTATCCACCAGGCCCAGTAGAACACTGTCCAGCCGCCCAGCCAGTCGCTGGGTTTGTCGTAGGCGTAGAGGTCGAAACTCTTCATCGGCAAGGCGCCGAGGTAATCGCCAAGGTTCTGGATCAGGGTGTTGAGCAGGTGCTGCGTGGGGCCGGCGAACAGCACGAACAGCAGCAGCGCACAGGCCAGCAGCATGTTGATGTCGGACATGACCCGCACACCCTTGTCGACGCCGGATACGGCAACGATGATCGCAGCGCCCATCATCAAGGTGATCAGGCCGACCTGAACCCATTGGGTGTGGGCAATGCCGAACAGGTAGTCCAGGCCCGAGTTGAGGTGCAACACACCGAAGCCCATATCGGCACCGAGGCCGAACACCGTGGCGATGATGCCGAAGCCATCCACCGCGTAGCCGATGGGGCCATTGATGCGCTTGCCGATCAGCGGATACAGCGCCGAGCGCAGGGCCAGTGGCAGGTTATGCCGGTAGGCAAAGTAGGCCAGCGCCATGCCGACAAAGGCGAACACGCCCCAGCCATGCAGGCCCCAGTGCAGAAACAGAATCTGCATCGCCTGGCGCGCAGCATCTGCCGTACCGGCCTCGCCCTGGGGCGGTTGCAGCATGTGGGTCAGCGGCTCGGACACACAGAAGAAAAACAGGGTGATGCTGATCCCGGCGGCGAACAGCATGCCGGCCCAGGACAAATAACTGAATTCGGGTTCGTCGTGGTCGGCACCGAGCTTGATCTTGCCGTAGCCGGACAAGGCGGTGACCACCACGAAGACCAGATACAGGGTCATCGCCAGCAGGTAATACCAGCCAACCGTGTTGGCCGCCCAGTTTTGCGCCGCCAGCAACCAGGCACCGGCCTGCTCGGGCATGGCGATGACAACGACACCAAACAACAGAATGAAGCTTGCCGAGAACCAGAACACCGGCGGATTCATGCGGATCAGGCCGCTTGGAGGGATGGACGATGCACTCATGTTCGGTGCACCTCGAAGGGGTAAAACGTGGCTGTAGAAATCGGACTCAGCAAAGGCAAGCCTCCTGTTGTGAGCGGGCAGCGAACCGCCGGTTTAACTTGAATGAACGTTCAAGTTAAACATGGATAGGGGGCTAAGGACTAATCGCAGGGCTCGGCGGTACTGGTATTACGCTAGCTCAAGGGAGGGTTCGGCGCAGGATCAGATCAGGGCCACTGGTTCGATTCGGCTTGAAATCCAATCGCGAGCACGCTCGCTCCCACAGTTGACCGCGTCCCCCTGTGGGAGCGAGCTTGCTCGCGATGAGGCCTGAGAAATCAGTGGAGATTTAGAGGCCTACTTCTGCGCCCCATCATCATGCTGCAGATTTGCCTGGGTCAGGTTGCTGCCCGCCGGCACGCTGCGGGTCAGCCAGACGTTGCCGCCGATGGTCGAACCCTGGCCGATGGTGATCCGCCCCAGAATCGTCGCCCCGGCATAAATCACCACGTCATCCTCGACTATCGGGTGTCGTGGCTGGCCTTTCTGCAACTGACCGTCTTCGTCCGCCGGGAAGCGCTTGGCGCCCAAAGTCACCGCCTGATAGATCCGCACGCGCTCGCCGATGATCGCGGTTTCGCCAATCACCACACCCGTCCCGTGGTCGATGAAGAAACTGCGGCCGATCTGCGCTCCAGGGTGAATGTCGATGCCGGTGGCCGAGTGAGCGATTTCCGCGCTGATCCGCGCCAGCAGCGGCAACCCGGCGCGATACAAATGGTGGGCCAGACGATGGTGAATCACCGCCAGAATCCCCGGGTAGCACAACAGCACTTCATCGACACTGCGCGCCGCCGGGTCACCGTGATAGGCAGCCAATACGTCAGTGTCCAACAGGCTGCGCAACCCTGGCAACGCGAGGGCGAAGTCCTGAATGATCTGGATGGTTTTGGCTTCGACTTCAGTCTCGGCCTGGGCACTGTGGCGCGCGGCGTAGCGCAATTCGAGCCGCGCTTGGGCCAACAGCGCATTCAGCGCCACATCGAGGGTGTGGCCGACGTAGAAATCTTCGCTCTCTTCGCGCAGGTCAACCGGCCCCAGGCGCATCGGGAACAACGCACCGCACAGCGCTTCGAGAATCTCCGCCATGGCTGCGCGGGACGGCAATTCGCGACCGCCCTGCTCGCCGCTGGCCCGGCCGTTTTGTGCACGCCACTGTTCACGCGCCGTGCGCAGCTGGCTGACGATGGTCTGCAATTGCCAATGGCTGGAACGCTCACTCACGGTAAAAACTCCTCACGGGCGGCCGGACTGTCTGGCCGCACTGACGGCGATTACTTTACGGCAAGGGTCGCGAGGCAAATTAAGAACCAATAGTGCTGTGCTCAGTTCGATTGGCTATAAGCGATTGGCGGTTGCCCCAGCTTTTGGGCGTGCCTATAGTCCTGAGATCTTCAACCGCCAGTACGGACTCATGATCAAACAACAGCTCGCCCGCTTTAACCGCCTCGACCTGCTCGGTCAGCCCACCGCCCTGGAAAAACTCGAACGCCAGTCGACCTGGCTGGGCCGCGACCTGTACGTCAAGCGCGATGACCTGACGCCGTTGGCGATGGGCGGCAACAAGCTGCGCAAACTCGAATACCTGGCCGCCGATGCCTTGGCCCAGGGTGCCGACACCTTGATCACCGCGGGGGCTCTGCAGTCGAACCACGTGCGCCAGACAGCTGCCATTGCCGCAAAGTTGGGTCTGGGCTGCGTAGCCCTTCTGGAAAATCCTCTCGGTACTGACGACAGCAATTACACCGGCAACGGCAACCGCCTGCTGCTCGACCTGTTCGATGCCAAAGTCGAACTGGTGGAAAACCTCGACAACGCCGACGAGCAACTGCAAGCCCTGGCCAACCGACTGTGCAGCAACGGCAAGAAGCCGTACCTGGTGCCGATCGGTGGTTCCAATGCCTTGGGCGCCCTGGGTTACGTACGCGCCGGGCTGGAACTGGCCGAGCAGATCAAAGACACCGGCCTGAAGTTCGCCGCCGTGGTCCTGGCCTCGGGCAGCGCCGGTACCCACAGCGGCCTGGCACTGGCCTTGAGTGAAGCGCTGCCGGATCTGCCAGTGATTGGCGTGACGGTTTCGCGCAGCGATGCAGATCAGCGACCAAAGGTTCAAGGTCTGGCCGAACGCACCGCCGAGTTGCTGGGCGTCAGCCTGCCGGAGGCTTTCAAGGTCGAGTTGTGGGATGAGTATTTCGCTCCGCGTTATGGCGAGCCGAATGCCGGCACACTGGCAGCGGTGAAGCTGCTGGCGAGTCAGGAAGGCTTGCTGCTGGACCCGGTCTACACTGGCAAGGCCATGGCGGGCTTGCTGGACGGTATCGGCCGTCAGCGTTTCAACGAGGGGCCGATTATCTTCCTGCACACCGGCGGGGCACCGGCGCTGTTTGCCTACAAGGATTTCCTGTAGGAGCGAGCTTGCTCGCGATGGTCGTCAACGATAACGCTGGCAACCTGACACCCCGCGGTGCCCTGTCGTCCATCGCGAGCAAGCTCGCTCCTACAGTAAAAACGCAAGCCATTCCAAAATGGAATAACCAGAAGATTAATTATTATTTTCCAATCTAAAAACGCCATCATATAGTCATGCTACAGGCGAATTTCCCGAGAGACGCATACGCTGCTTTAAGGCAGGATAGCGCTGTCGCTTAATTCCCGATTTCGCCAAATTTTCGCAAAAGCGTCTTCCATAAGAAAACACAGGGGCTTGTCATGAATTTTTCCGCACTACGTCGCAATCTGCTGGTGGGTTCGCTGGGCCTGGCACTGAGCGCCGGCCTGATTGGCCAGGCGGTTGCCGGTGAGCAACTGCAACAAATCAAGGACAAAGGCGTGATCAACGTCGGCCTGGAAGGCACCTACCCACCGTTCAGTTTCGTCGACGCCGATGGCAAACTGGCCGGCTTCGAAGTCGAGTTCTCCGAAGCCCTGGCCAAAGAGCTGGGCGTGAAGGTCAAGCTGCAACCGACCAAATGGGACGGCATCCTCGCGGCCCTGGAATCCAAGCGTCTGGACGCAGTGATCAACCAGGTGACCATCTCCGAAGAGCGCAAGAAGAAGTATGACTTCTCCGAGCCGTACACCGTTTCCGGTATTCAGGCGCTGGTGCTGACGAAGAAGGCCGCCGAGCTGAACATCAAGTCCGCCGCTGACCTGTCTGGCAAGAAAGTCGGCGTAGGCCTGGGCACCAACTACGAGCAGTGGGTGAAAGAAAATGTGCCTAAGGCTGACGTCCGCACCTACGAAGATGATCCGACCAAGTTCCAGGATCTGCGTGTCGGCCGCATCGACGCCATTCTGATCGACCGCCTGGCCGCGCTGGAATACGCCAAGAAAGCCAAGGACACCACCGCCGCCGGTGATGCGTTCTCCCGTCAGGAAGCCGGTATTGCCCTGCGCAAAGGCGAGCCTGAGCTGCTGGCAGCTGTGAACAAAGCCATCGACAAGCTGCGCGCCGACGGTACGCTGAAAAAGCTTTCGGAAAAATACTTCAGCGCTGACGTCACTCAATAATGGAAGAAGCTTTTCAACTCGCACTGGACTCCGCGCCCTTTCTGCTCAAGGGCGCGTATTACACGGTCATCCTCAGCCTGGGCGGGATGTTCTTCGGCCTGGTGATGGGGTTCGGTCTGGCGCTGATGCGCCTGTCGCGCTTCAAACTGGTGAGCTGGATCGCCCGCATCTACGTGTCGTTCTTTCGCGGCACGCCGTTGCTGGTGCAACTGTTCGTGATCTATTACGGCTTGCCGCAATTGGGTCTGGAACTGGATCCGCTGCCAGCGGCCCTGATCGGCTTCTCGCTGAACATGGCCGCCTACGCCTGTGAAATCCTGCGTGCCGCGATCAGCTCCATCGAGCGCGGCCAGTGGGAAGCGGCTGCCAGTATCGGCATGACCCGCGCGCAGACTCTGCGCCGGGCCATCCTGCCGCAGGCGATGCGCACCGCATTGCCGCCACTGGGCAACAGCTTCATTTCGCTGGTCAAGGACACCGCGCTGGCCGCTACCATCCAGGTGCCGGAACTGTTCCGTCAGGCGCAGCTGATCACCGCCCGCACCTTCGAAATCTTCACCATGTATCTTGCCGCCGCACTGATCTACTGGGTCCTGGCCACGGTGCTGTCGCACCTGCAGAACCAGCTGGAAGCGCGGGTCAATCGGCACGACCAGGAGTCCTGACCCGATGATTGTCGTGGAAAAACTGACAAAGCAGTTCAAGGGTCAAGTCGTGCTCAACGGCATCGATCTTGAGGTCAAGGAAGGCGAGGTGGTCGCGATCATCGGCCCTAGCGGTTCGGGCAAGACCACCTTCCTGCGCTGCCTGAATTTTCTGGAAGAACCCACCAGCGGCCGGATCAAGGTCGGCGATATCGAGGTCGATACCAGCCGTCCCCTGAACCAGCAGCAGAGCCTGGTGCGGCGTTTGCGCCAGCACGTAGGTTTCGTGTTCCAGAACTTCAACCTGTTCCCCCATCGCACCGCCCTGGAAAACGTCATCGAAGGCCCGATCGTGGTCAAGAAGACCCCACATGCCGACGCCGTTGCCCTGGGTAAGAAGCTCTTGGCCAAGGTCGGCCTGGCGGGCAAGGAGGACGCTTACCCGCGTCGCCTCTCCGGTGGCCAGCAACAGCGCGTGGCGATTGCCCGGGCGCTGGCGATGGAGCCGGAAGTGATCCTGTTCGATGAGCCGACCTCGGCCCTCGACCCGGAGCTGGTGGGCGAGGTATTGGCGACCATCCGCGGCCTGGCCGAAGAGAAGCGCACCATGGTGATCGTTACCCACGAAATGGGCTTTGCCCGGGACGTGGCCAACCGTGTGGTGTTTTTCGACAAGGGTGTGATCGTCGAGCAAGGCGAAGCGAAGGCATTGTTTGCCAACCCGAAAGAGGAGCGGACAAAACAGTTTCTCAGCAAGTTCCTGAATAACGCCCACAACTAACAACCCTGCTCAACAATGGTCATCTTCCATGGACGGAAGTGACACCCCCGAAAAAACACCTCATCAATACCAAACTAAACCCATCTATTCCATATACATATTTTGTACGCGCGCGAGGTACATATATATGCATCGCAACAATTAACCCCCCTATCTCCACCATGTTCCTTTCGCAGCACCTGGCCAACAACGCCCGCCGAGCCGCCCGACTTCAGCCACTTTCAGCGGACAAATTCGACGCAGCGGCATGGTTTACTTACTTTGCGCCGTAGGAACTTTCTGAATAACATCACGCATCACCCACAACTAATAAATCTTATTGACACTTGCTCCCCCTGACTCTTATCTAGTCTCCGACCAACATCACTCTTCACGCCAAACTCATTATTTCAATTAAAAATAATGAATGGTTTTGCTGTTCGATATTTAGTTTTTGAATTCCCAGAAACGGACTTCGCTGCAAGACTTCAAGGAGACTTCATGAAAAGCACCTCGAACAAATCCGCGCTTGTGGCCCCGACCTTGGCGCAATCCAACAAGACCGGCATCAACGTCACTTGCGCGGCGCACCTGCTGATCGATGTGGCGCCCTACCCCGCCATGGACGAAGGTGACCTGATCGAACTGTTCTGGGACAACTGCTACGTGGCCTCCCGCGTGCTGACGGCCAGCGCTGTCGGCCAACCGGTGCAGCTGCGGGTGCCTGAAAGTTTTGTCGCCAACGGGACCTCGCGCATTCACTACCGGGTCATGCAGGTGGGTCGAGACCCGGTGATTTCGGCCAGCCGAAACGTGCAGATCAAACTCGACTGCCCAGGCGGCCAACCCTCCGCACTGTGCGGCGATGAAAACCAGTGCCTGGCACCGGTGAGCATTCCCGAGGCGATTCGCCGTCAAGGGGTCAATCCGAGCCAGGTCAAGCGCGGTGTTCCCTTGACCATCGAGCCGTATCTGAACATGGCCGTCGACGACGAAATCACCCTGCGCTGGGGCGATGTGCGCATGGATTTGCCACGGCTCAAGGCCGCCGATGTGGGTCAGCCGATTCAGGTCTGGATACCGCCGGCCATCATCCTCGAAGCCGGCGAAGACCTGCGGTTGGAAGTGACGTACTGCATTCTCGACCGGGTTGGAAACAACTCCCGCTGGGCGCCGGCCCGTACGCTGAAAATCGGTTGCGCCAATCCTTATCTGAAAGTCCCCCCGAAAAAAGTGCTCAAGGCCGCCGAATCCCGCAAGCAATGAATACCGCTTCTGTGGCGAGGGGGCTTGCCCCCGTTGGGGTGCGCAGCGCCCCCCATTTCTGCCACCGCGTTGCGTCATATGAACCACGTTTACAGAACTTACGACTGCTGCGCAGTCGAACGGGGGCAAGCCCCCTCGCCACAGGGATTGCGCTCTCCCTCGAGAACACCCTTCTATACATATTCCTAAAAGTTAGTTCATAAAATATTTATACACGTTTAGGGTATATACACCGGACCACCGGACATCCTTGTTTTCATGCGCCGCCACAAGCGGCGCTTCCATAAGATGTGAGGTAGGTATGGTCCGGAACACAATCACCCCAGTGCAGATCGCCAGGGCATTGCGTGCAGCCAAGGAGCGGCACTGATGTCCAGTCTGGCAGATGCAATCGTCCAGAGTGACCTGGACATCGCCCCGCTGTTGTTGCCCGCACAAATCTTGCGCAACGACGCTCAAGCCATCAAGGCGGCCCACGAACTGGCGCAAGTCGCCCGCCAGCAAGCAGCCAAACGAGACCAGCAGCGCAAGCTCCCATGGTCGGAAATCGAGCAGTTCACCCGCAGCGGCCTGGGCAGTATTTCCATCCCCCGCGAGTACGGTGGCCCGCAGGTTTCGTTCGTCACCCTGGCCGAGGTCTTCGCGATCATTTCCGCCGCCGACCCGGCGCTTGGGCAGATCCCGCAAAACCAGTTCGGCATTCTTAACCTGGTGCTCGGCAGCGCCACCGAAGCGCAGAAACAACAACTGTTCAAAAGCGTCCTGGAAGGCTGGCGCATCGGCAATGCCGGGCCGGAACGCGGCACCAAAAACACCCTGGAACTGAAGGCGCGCATCACCGCTGACGGCGTCCTCAATGGCCAGAAGTTCTATTCCACCGGCGCACTGTTCGCTCATTGGGTCGCGGTCAAAGCGCTGAACGACGATGGCAAGCAGGTGCTGGCGTTCATCCGTCGTGGCACACCGGGATTGCGCATTGTCGATGACTGGTCCGGTTTTGGTCAGCGCACCACCGCCAGCGGCACGATTTTGCTCAACAACGTGCAGGCCGATCCCGAACTGGTGGTGGATAACTGGCGGATCAACGACACGCCGAACATCCAGGGTGCCGTCTCGCAGCTGATTCAAGCGGCCATCGACGCTGGCATCGCCCGAGGCGCCATCGACGACGCCATCGACTTCGTGAAAACCCGCGCCCGGCCATGGATCGACGCCAAGGTCGAGCGGGCCAGTGATGACCTGTACGTGATCGCCGATATCGGCAGGTTGAAAATCGAACTGCACGCCGCCGAAGCACTGCTGCGCAAGGCCGGGCAAGTGCTCGATGACGTCAGCGCCGCACCACTCACCGCCGAGTCCGCCGCCCGCGCCTCGATTGCCGTGGCCGAAGCCAAAGTGCTGACCACCGAGATTTCGTTGCTGGCCAGCGAAAAGCTGCTCGAACTGGCCGGCAGCCGCGCGACCCTCGCCGAATTCAACCTCGACCGTCACTGGCGCAACGCCCGGGTGCACACCCTGCACGACCCGGTGCGCTGGAAGTATCACGCGGTCGGCGCCTATCGCCTCAACGGCACGCTGCCTAATCGCCATTCCTGGATCTGACGACCAGACATCTGGAGAAACATATGACAAGTTCTCACCACGTCGCGGTCATCGCCAGCGATGAACAAGCTCTGATCGTCGCCAGCGACCTCGCCGAAGACTTCAAACGCGACAGCGCCACACGCGACCGCGAGCGCCGCTTGCCACACCCGGAACTGGAAGTGTTTTCCCGATCGGGCCTGTGGGGCATCAGCGTGCCAAAAGAGTATGGCGGCGCCGGCGTTTCCAACGTCACCCTGGCCAAGGTCATCGCCTTGATCGCCCGGGCCGACGGCTCCCTGGGGCAGATCCCGCAGAACCATTTCTATGCCCTCGAAGTACTGCGGGTGAACGGCAGCCACGAGCAGAAGCAACGCCTGTACGCCGAGGTTTTGGCCGGTCAACGCTTCGGCAATGCGTTGGCCGAACTCGGCACTAAAACCGCACACGATCGCGTCACCAGCCTGACTCGCGACGGTAGCGGCTATCGCATCAATGGTCGCAAGTTCTACGCCACGGGCGCGATCTACGCCCAGCGCATTCCCACCTCGGTGGTGGATGAAAACGGCGTGCAGCAACTGGCGTTCGTCCCGCGCAACAGCAAGGGCCTGAGCGTGATCGACGACTGGAGCGGCTTTGGCCAGCGCACCACCGGCAGCGGTTCGGTGGTGTTCGAAGATGTCTACGTCGCAGCCGAAGATGTGATCCCCTTTCAAAGCGCTTTCGAGCGCCCGACTCCGGTCGGCCCGCTGGCGCAGATTCTCCATGCCGCCATCGACACCGGCATCGCCCGCGCCGCGTATGAAGATGCGCTGCATTTCGTGCGCACGAAAACCCGGCCCTGGATCGACGCCACCCACGAAAAAGCCACGGACGATCCGCTGACCCTCAAGAGCTTCGGCCACCTGAGCATTCGCCTGCACGCCGCCGAGGCGCTGCTGGAACGTGCCGGTGAATTGCTCGACAAGGCCCAGGCCGACACGCAGGCCGAGACCGTCGCGGCCGCCTCGATTGCCGTCGCCGAAGCACGCGCCCTCAGCACCGAAATCTCCCTGGCCGCCGGCAGCACACTGTTCGAACTGGCCGGCAGCCAGGCGACCCTGATTGAGCACAGCCTGGATCGCCACTGGCGCAACGCCCGGGTGCACACCCTGCACGATCCGGTGCGCTGGAAGTACCACGCTGTCGGCAATTACTACCTCAACGATGAAAACCCGCCACTGCGGGGGACCATTTGATGGCCGCCGCGAAAAAGAAGATCCTGCTCAACGCGTTCAACATGAACTGCATCGGGCACATCAACCACGGTTTGTGGACGCACCCGCGCGACACATCAACCCGCTACAACACCCTCGAGTACTGGACCGAACTGGCGCAGTTGCTGGAGCGCGGGCTGTTCGACGGCCTGTTCATCGCCGACATCGTCGGGGTCTACGACGTCTACCAGAACTCGGTGGACGTGCCGTTGAAAGAGTCGATCCAGTTGCCGGTCAACGATCCGCTGCTGCTGGTCTCGGCCATGGCGGCGGTGACGAAAAACCTCGGTTTCGGCCTGACCGCCAACCTCACCTACGAAGCGCCGTATCTGTTCGCCCGCCGCCTGTCGACCCTGGATCACCTGAGCCGTGGGCGGGTCGGCTGGAACATCGTCACCGGCTATCTCGACAGCGCCGCCAAGGCCATGGGCCTGAGCGAACAGGTCGAGCATGACCGTCGTTATGACCAGGCCGATGAGTACCTGGAGGTGCTTTACAAACTCCTGGAAGGCAGTTGGGAAAACGGCGCGGTGCTCAACGATCCACGGCAACGGATCTACGCGCAGCCGGACAAAGTGCACAAGGTCGAGCACAAGGGCGAGTTCTATCAGGTCGAGGGTTATCACCTGTGTGAACCCTCGCCCCAGCGCACGCCGGTACTGTTCCAGGCCGGCAGCTCGGATCGCGGTTTGCTGTTCGCCGGGCGACATGCCGAGTGCGTGTTCATCAGTGGCCAGACCAAGGCATCGACCAAGGCGCAGGTGGACAAGGTGCGCGCCAGCGCCGTCGAGGCCGGGCGCAATCCCGAGGACATCAAGGTGTTCATGGGCCTGAACGTGATCGTTGGCGCCACCGAAGAGCTGGCCTGGGCCAAGCACGCCGAGTACCTGAGCTACGCCAGTGCCGAGGCCGGCGTGGCGCACTTTTCGGCGTCCACCGGGATCGATTTTTCTCAGTACGAAATCGACGAGCCAATCCAGTACGTGAAAAGCAACGCCATCCAGTCTGCCACCAAGCATCTGCAAAACAACGACTGGACCCGACGCAAATTACTCGAACAACACGCCCTCGGCGGTCGCTACATCACCGTGGTCGGTTCACCGCTGCAAGTGGCGGATGAACTGGAATCGTGGATCGCCGAGACCGGGCTGGATGGCTTCAACCTGACCCGCATCGTCACGCCGGAAAGCTATGAGGACTTCATCGAGCTGGTGATCCCCGAGTTGCAACGGCGGGGCTCTTACAAGACCGCGTACGACGACGGGACCTTGCGCGAAAAGCTGTTTCAGCGGGAGGCGCATCTGCCTGAGCAACATACCGGCTCGACTTACCGACGCTAAAAGCATCGCGAGCAAGCTCGCTCCCACAGGGATTGTGTGAACACCCGAGATCCACTGTGGGAGCGAGCTTGCTCGCGAAGAGGCCCGAACAGACACCACAAACTTAATGCACTGACTGGATAACTCATCATGAAAAAGAACTACCTCTCCCACCCAGTCAAAGCACTGGCCCTGGCCCTCGGCCTGTTCAGCTCGGTGACCTTCGCCGCCGACGCCCCGCTGAAAATCGGCACTACCGCCGCCTTCGCCATCCCCCTGGAAGCAGCGGTCGAAGAAGCCGGCAAACAAGGCCTGAAGGTCGAACTGGTGGAGTTCACCGACTGGATCGCACCGAACGTCAGCCTCGCCGCTGGCGACATCGACGTGAACTACTTCCAGCACATCCCGTTCCTGGAAAACGCCAAGGCAGCATCAGGTTTCGATCTGGTGCCGTTCGCACCGGGGATCATCAACAACGTCGGCCTCTACTCGAAGAAATACAAAAGCTTCGACGAACTGCCCCAAGGCGCCAGCGTGGCCATCGCCAACGATCCGATCAACAGCGGTCGTGGCTTGCAGCTGCTGGCCAAGGCCGGTCTGATCACCCTCAAGCCCGGCGTCGGCTACAAGGCCACCGAAGAAGACATCATCGCCAACCCGAAGCACATCAAGATCCTCCAGGTCGAAGCCGTGCAACTGGTACGTGCCTATGACGATGCCGATCTGGTGCAGGGCTACCCGGCCTACATTCGCTTGTCGAAAACCTTCGACGCGGGCTCCGCGCTGCTGTTCGATGGCCTCGATCACAAGGAATACGTGATTCAGTTCGTGATCCAGCCCAAGAGCAAAACCGACCCGCGCCTGATCAAGTTCGTCGACATCTACCAGCACTCACCGGCTGTGCGCGCCGCACTGGATAAAGCCCACGGCAAGCTCTATCAAGCCGGCTGGGAAAGCTGAGCATGACCGCCGCCATCCAACGGCGACTGGAGATTCCAGAGCCGCAAAGCGCAGAGCGCACTGAGCTGCATCCCGAACTCAACCATGCCCACGTACGCTTCATCGGCCTGGGTAAAACCTACAACGGCCAGCAAGGACCGGTGGCCGCGTTGCACGGCATCGACCTGGCGATCCAGCGCGGCGAAGTGTTCGGCATCATCGGCCGCAGCGGCGCCGGCAAGTCGTCGCTGATCCGCACCATCAATCGCCTGGAACAGCCAAGCAGCGGTCGGGTGCTGATCGATCAAGTGGACATCGGCGAGTTCGACGAAGACCGACTGGTGGCGCTGCGTCGGCGCATCGGCATGATCTTCCAGCACTTCAACCTGATGTCGGCCAAGACCGTTTGGCAGAACGTCGAACTGCCTTTGAAAGTCGCTGGCGTGCCCAAGGAACAACGCGAGCGCAAAGTCCGTGAACTGCTGGAACTGGTCGGCTTGCAAGCCAAACACAAGGCTTACCCGGCGCAGTTGTCCGGCGGGCAGAAACAGCGCGTGGGCATTGCCCGGGCACTGGTGCATGACCCGGAAATTTTGCTGTGTGACGAAGCCACCTCGGCACTGGACCCGGAGACTACGCAGTCGATTCTCGGCCTGCTGCGCGAGATCAATCAACGCCTGGGCCTGACCATTGTGCTGATCACCCACGAGATGGCGGTGATCCGTGAAATCTGTGATCGGGTGGTGGTGCTGGAGCACGGGAGAATCGTCGAGCAAGGCCCGGTCTGGGAAGTGTTCGGCAATCCACAACATGAGGTCAGCAAGACATTGCTGGCGCCGTTGCAACACGCATTGCCGCAAGAACTGCAAAGCCGTCTGTTGGCGCAATCGAGTGCCTGCGACGCCGCTGTGGTCCTGCGCTTGCAGTTCACCGGCAGCCAACGCGACGAACCGGATCTGGCGGCACTGTTCAGCGCCCTCGGAGGCCGCGTGCGATTGCTGCAAGGTGGCGTGGAACGGATTCAGGGCCATGCGCTTGGGCAACTGCTACTGGCGGTGACCGGCTCGTCCCTCGATGCCGAGGAGTTGTGTCAGCGCGCCTCTCATTGGGCGCAACAGGTGGAGGTACTGGGTTATGTGGTTTGATCGCCTGCTGCAGGGCTTTATCGACACCTTCCTGATGGTCGGCGTGTCGTCATTGATCGCGCTGTTGGCGGGCATTCCGCTGGCAGTGATCCTGGTCACCAGTTCCAAGGGCGGCATCTACGAAGCGCCAGCGCTGAACCGCGCTTTGGGCGCATTCGTGAACTTGTTCCGCTCGGTGCCTTTCCTGATCCTGATGGTCGCTTTGATTCCGTTCACCCGGCTCATCGTCGGCACCACTTACGGCGTGTGGGCCGCGGTGGTGCCGTTGACCATCGCCGCTACGCCTTTCTTTGCGCGCATTGCCGAAGTCAGCTTGCGCGAGGTCGACCACGGCTTGGTCGAAGCGGCGCAAGCCATGGGCTGCCGGCGCTGGCACATCGTCTGGCATGTGTTGTTGCCGGAAGCGCTGCCGGGGATTGTTGGCGGGTTCACCATCACCCTGGTGACGATGATCAACTCCTCGGCCATGGCCGGGGCGATTGGCGCCGGTGGACTGGGGGACATTGCCTATCGGTATGGGTATCAGCGGTTTGATAGCCAGATCATGTTGACGGTGATTGTGTTGCTGGTGGCGTTGGTGGCGGTGATTCAGCTGGGTGGGGATCGGTTGGCGCGGGGCCTCAACAAGCGCTAAGCACGTTGCGAACACCCTTTGTGGCGAGGGGGCTTGCCCCCGTTCGACTGCGCAGCAGTCGCAAAACCGGTGTACTCGTTGTTTCTGACATACTTCATTGCATGGTTATGGGGGCGCTTCGCACCCCAACGGGGGCAAGCCCCCTCACCACAGGTGATCACCACCCCTGACAGGGAAGTTTTCGTACAGGGAAATCAGCCGTTCCGCAGGCCTATTCCCTTTCCTTTGCAGGACATTTCCTAGATCATTTCGCTCGCTTGCGCCTGCCAAAACCGGTGGCTAGTCTCGGTTCGTCACTGCTCATCAGTGATCGGGTTTAGTAGCCCGGAACAATAGGCGCATAGCGATTCCATGCTCATGTCCGGCAAATTTTGCCGCATGCAGAATATGGTGGCTGTGCGTGGGGCACCTTCGGGTGCACCGGTTTTCCTATTGACCGGCCTACTAACCTGCGTACAGCCGCCACCCAATCGTTTAGTAGGCGATAAGTGATGGCTCCCATGCAGCAATAGGAGCAACACTCATGGAAAAATCCGTACCCGATCCACCTCCCGAAAATCCCGACAACGAAACCATCACCGAAGACCCGCTCAGGGATCGCTCCGTGCTTTATCGGGCCATCGATTTCTACCTCACCGGCAAGCAACCCGCACCGCCCGATGAAATGCGCTTCTACAACGTCAGCAAAGACGTGAGTTTTGAAGACACTCAGTTGTATGTTGCCGACCTGCTGCGCTGTGCTTCAGTCACGGCGTATCAGTGTGGCGATCAACTCAAGGGCGCCGACCGTGCGATGGTGTACTCGATCTGGCATTTGCTGGAGATTGCCAAGGCGATGGTGGATCACTCCATTGAATGTCTGGGGATGAAAAAGGGCTGAGCCATCTGTTGTCAGTACCAACGCCATCGCGAGCAAGCTCGCTCCCACAGTTGATCCTCAGTGCAGACCAAATTTGTGCACGGCGCGAATCATTGTGGGAGCGAGCTTGCTCGCGATGGGCTGCGAAGCAGCCCCCGGCATGATGGCGTATATTCGACCCATCCCACTTGCCCGCGCAGCCGACCATGAAGCAAACACCTGACGACCTCGAACAGATCACCTCCACGACCCTCGGCCATTACAACGCAGTGGCCGAAGACTTCCGTGAAGGCACCCGCGATCACGACGTCAGCCAGAACATCGATGCCCTGCTGCGGCACATTCAGGGCGATGCGCCTTTCGACATTCTCGATTTCGGCTGCGGGCCGGGTCGGGATTTGCAAACCTTCACCCGTATGGGCCACAAGGCTGTCGGCCTCGACGGTTCGGAAAAACTCGCGCAGATGGCCAGTGAGGACAGCGGTTGCGAGGTCTGGCAGCAGGACTTTTTGAAGCTTGATCTGCCGGCCGAGCGTTTCGACGGGATCTTTGCCAACGCGGTGCTGTTTCATGTTCCGCGTCAGGAATTACCACGGGTGTTGAAGCAGTTGTGGGGAGCGCTGAAACCGGGTGGGGTGTTGTTCAGTTCCAATCCCCGTGGCGAGAATCAGGAAGGCTGGAACGGGCCGCGTTATGGGTCGTATCACGACCTGGCGGCCTGGCAGCATTTGTTGATCGAGGCGGGGTTTGTGGAGCTGGAGCATTACTACCGGCCGACAGGGCTGCCGCGGGAGCAACAGCCTTGGTTGGCGAGTGTCTGGCGTAAAGCTGTGTAGCCCATTCGGACGCCATCGCGAGCAAGCTCGCTCCCACAGTGGATTGCGGTCAACCTGTGGGAGCGAGCTTGCTCGCGATGAGCGCGAAGCGCTCGCTTTTTAAACAGCGTCTTTCTTCGGCTCGCGAATCTTGTACCAGGCCACATACAGCGCCGGCAAAAACAGCAGCGTCAGCAAGGTGGCGATGACGATCCCGCCGATCATCGCGTAGGCCATCGGCCCCCAGAACACTTCCCGGGCAATCGGGATCATCCCCATGCTCGCCGCCGCCGCGGTCAGCAGGATCGGCCGGCGCCGATGTTCGGTGGCCTGCACCACTGCATCCCACGGCGCATAGCCCTTCAGTTCGTATTCCTCGATCTGGGTCACCAGGATCACCGAGTTGCGAATGATGATACCGATCAGCGCCAGAATCCCGAGGATCGCCACGAAGCCCATGGGCGTGCCTGTCGGCACCAGCGCGATCACCACGCCGATCAGCCCCAGCGGCGCAACGCTGGCCACCAGGAACAGCTTCTGCACGCTGTGCAGCTGGATCATCAGGAAGGTCGCCATCAAGAACAGCATCAGCGGCACAACCTTGGCAATCGGTCCCTGGGCCTTGCCGCTTTCCTCCACCGTACCACCGGTGGCGACCTTGTAGCCCGCCGGCAATTTGGCAGCGAAATCGTCGATGGACGGCTTGAGGATTTTCACCAGGTCCGTCGGCTGGATCTCGTCGCGTATCGCCGCCTTGATGGTGATGGTCGGCAGGCGATCGCGACGCCACACCAGCGGCTGCTCCAGTTCGTAGCGCACCGTGGCGAACGCCAGCAGCGGAATCGACGTGCCGCTTGGCGTGACGATTTGCAGGTTCTGCAGGGTTTCCGGCGTACCGCGTTCGGAATCCACCGCGCGACCGACCACGTTGATCAGGTAAATGTCGTCATCGACCTGGGTCACCGACTGGCCGCTGACGATGCCGTTCATCAGGTTGGCCACATCCTCCGAAGACAACCCCAACTGCCGCGCCTTGTCCTGGGCGATGTCGATCCGCAGCACTTTGCCCGGTTCGTTCCAGTCGTAGATGATCTCGCCAATGTGCGGGTTCTTGTCCAGCTCAGTGGCCAGGTCGATGGCATGTCGGCGTACCTGGTCGACGTCCTTGCCGCTGACCCGGTACTGGATCGGACGCCCTACCGGCGGGCCCATTTCCAGTGCCTGGACATAACTGCCGATGCCGACGAAGTCGTTGCGCAAGCGCTCGCGAAGCTTCTGCATCATGGCTTCACGGGTATGGCCTTTGCTGACGATCACCAACTGCGCGTAGAACGGGTTTTGCAGTTGCTGGTCCAGTGGCAGATAGAAGCGGATGGCACCCTGGCCGACGTAGGTGCTCCAGCGCACGATGTCCGGATCGTCCTTGAGCGTGGCTTCAAGGCGATCGACGGCCCGGCGGGTTTCGTCGATCGAGGCGTTTTGCGGCAGGTTCAGGTCCACCAGGATTTCCGGCCGATCCGAAGACGGGAAGAACTGGTTCTGCACGTAGCGCATACTGAACACCGCCAGTACAAAGCACAGTACGGTGATGCCAATAGCCCACCAGCGATTGCGCATGCACCACAGCAGCCCGCCATTGAACGCCTTGCCGATACGCCCGGGTTCGCCTTCATGGGGTTTCACGTTGGTACTGAGAATGTGCACGCCGATCACCGGCGCAAACAATACCGCCACCACCCACGACACCAGCATCGCGCAGGCAATCACCGCAAACAGGGTGTAGGTGTATTCACCGGCCGAGCTGGCGTTCAAGCCGATCGGCACGAAGCCCGCCACCGTCACCAGCGTGCCGGTGAGCATCGGGAACGCCGTGGAGGTGTAGGCGAAGGTCGCCGCCTGCTCCTTGGTCTCGCCCAATTCCAGACGCGTGACCATCATTTCCACGGTGATCATCGCATCGTCCACCAGCAGGCCGAGGGCGATGATCAGTGCACCGAGGGAAATCCGCTGCATGGTGATGCCGCTGTATTCCATGAACACGAACACCATCGCCAGCACCAGCGGGATCGAGCACGCCACCACCAGCCCGGCGCGCACGCCAAGGCTGACGAAGCTGACCAACAGTACGATCACCACCGCCTCGAACAACGCGCTGGTAAAGCCGCCAACGGCCTCCTCCACCACCACGGCCTGGTCGGAGACGTTGTCAATGCCGACACCGACCGGCAGGTCGGCGGTCAACTGGTCAATACGGGTGTGCAGGGCCTTGCCGAACGCCTGGACGTTGCCACCCTTCTGCATGGCAATCGCCAGGCCGATGGCCGGTTTGCCGTTGAAGCGGAATTCCGGCGAGGCCGGATCGACGTAGCCGCGGCTGATTTCGGCAATGTCGGCCAGACGATAGAAGCGGTCATTGAGCTTGAGGTTGACCTCGGCCAGGTCTTTCTCCGAAGCGAACTGCCCCGAAGTGCGCACCGAAATCCGCTCCGGCCCGGCCTCGATGACACCCGCCGGGGTCACGGAGTTCTGGGTTTGCAGGCTCTGCACCACCTGACGCTGATCGATGCCCAGCGCAGCGAGTTTGCGCGTGGAGAAGTTCAGGTACAGCACTTCGTCCTGCTGGCCGACCATTTCGATCTTGCCCAGCCCCGGCACGCCGCGAATTTCCATGCGGGCCTGTTCCACGTAGTCGCGCAACTGACGCATGGTCAGGCCGTCGGCGGTGAAGGCGTAGATCGACCCGAAGACGTCACCGAACTCGTCGTTGAACGACGGCCCCTGTATGCCTTGCGGGAATTGGTATTTGATGTCGTTGATCTTCTTGCGCACCTGGTACCAGATTTCCGGGATGTCCTTGGCACTGGTGGTGTCGCGCAGGTTCACGTACACCGTCGATTCGCCGGGGCGCGTGTAGCTTTTCACATAGTCGAGGGAGTCGAGCTCCTCGAGCTTCTTCTCGATCCTGTCAGTGATCTGTTCGAGGGTTTCCTCCTGGGTCGCCCCCGGCCATTTGCTCTGGATCACCATGGTCTTGATGGTGAACGAAGGGTCTTCTTCGCGCCCCAGGTTGAAATACGAGAACACACCCATCAACAACGCGACGAACATCAGATACCAGATGAACGACTGATGCTTGAGGGCCCATTCCGAGAGGTTGAAAGGCCCTTTCATTGACTGTCCTCGTCGATTTTCACTTGTTGCCCCGGCTTGAGGCTGTTCACACCGGCACTGACCACCCGCTCGCCGTTCTTCACGCCGCCAGCCAGCACCACGGTGCTGTCGGTACGGCTGATCACGGTGATGTCACGGGGGGAGACGGTTTTACTCTGTGCATCAATCACCCAGATGCGTGGCTTGCCATCGACCTCCTGCAGCGCGGTGACAGGCAACTCGATACGCGGCTTGATCGCCGAGCTCAGGGTGACGCTGATGGCTGTGCCGAGGCGAAAGCCATCTGGTGTTTCAGCCAGGCTCAGGCGGGCGCGACGGGTGCGTGTGGCGCTTTGAGCCTGAGGTTCGATTTCACGGATGATGGCGGTGGTGTTGATGCTCGGATCCAGCTGCGCAGCGACCAGAAACACCACATCGCTGGGCAGTTGATCGACCAGGGTATCGGGCAGGTCGATCACCGCTTCCTTGATGTCCGGTTGCGCCAGAGTCACCACTTGCTGACCGGCCGTTACCACTTGCCCGGCCTCGGCGCTCCATTGGGTGACCACGGCTTTATGGTCGGCGCGCAGCTCGGTGTAGCCCAGTTGGTCCTTGCTCTGGTTGACGGCCGCCCGGGCCTGATCGAGGGAGGCCTGGGTGGTTTTGAGGTCCGTGTTGGCCTCGTCGAGTTGCGCTTGCGCGCCGACCCCACGATCAAACAAGGCTTGCTGACGCAGGGCACTGGCCTTGGCATTTATCAGTTGCGCCTGAATTTTCGACAGGTCGCCCTGGGCCGAACGCAATTGGTTCTGCTGGTCGGAAGGGTCGAGGGTAGCGAGCAGCGTACCCTTCTCCACCTCGGCGCCGACATCGACGTTACGGCTGGCGATTCGCCCGCCCACGCGGAAGCCGGTATTGCTTTCATAGCGCGCCTGGATGCTGCCGGCGAAGCGGCCCAGGTCCTCTTCGCTCAAGGTCTGGACCTTGATCGACAACACCGGCCGTACCGGCGCCGGCGGCGGTTCGTTTTTGGAACAGGCGCTCAGCACCAGCCCGATGGACAACGCCCATAAAGGCTTCATGGCTTGGCTCCCCACGTCAGATCCTTGTAAGTGTTTTCGGCAATTTCGACTTCCATGTCCGGGTGCAAGAGTTGTCCGCCGGCGATGATGACTTTGTCCCCGTCCTTCAACCCGCCGCTGATGATGACCTTGCCGGTCAGGTAGCGGCCGACCGTGACTGAATGCAATTGGGCCTTGCCCTTGTCGTCGACAATCCAGACAGCGGGGGCACTGATGTTTTTGGTCAGCGCCGACCACGGCAACTCGATGACCGACTTGCCCGATCCGCTGGCCGTGGCACTCACCACCGAACCCAACTGCATGCCGTCGGGCAGTTTGTCGAGGCCGACCTTGACCTGCACGGTTCCGGATTGCGCCGACACCGCCGGGGTGATTTCGCGTACGGTGCCAGTGGTTTTGATCGCAGGGTTATCGACCAGGCTGAGGACAATGGTGTGATCTCTCGGCTTCTCGGCCAGCAGCGATTCGTAGACGTTGAACACCGCATCCCGGTCGCCGTCACGGGCCAGGCTGAAGATCGGCATCGTCGCCTGCACCACCTGGCCGACTTCCGCCTGGCGCTCGGTAATGATCCCCGGTGCATCGGCAATCAGCGCCGTATAGCTCAACTGATCCTTGGCATTGGCCAACTGCGCCTTGGCAGCGCTCAGGGCGCTCTGGCTGCTGTGCAAGGTTGCCTGGGCCGAGTCGTATTCGCTCTGGCTGGTGTAACCCTTGGGCAGCAATTTTTGCTGGCGCACGAACGCCGCCGCACTTTGCGTCACCCGCGCCTGTTCGGCGACGACTTGCGCCTGGGCCGAATCGACATTGGTCTGCAAATCCTTGGGGTCGAGCCGGGCCAGCACTTGCTTGGCGGTCACTCGATCACCGACGTCGACCGAGCGCTGGATGATCTTGCCACCCACGCGGAAAGACAGCTCCGTCTGTACCCGGGCCTGGATATCACCGGTGAGGGTAACCGGGACCGCGTAATCGGCCGGCTTGACGACTTGCACGAACACCCGTGGCAGGTATTCCTGCACGGGTTTTTTCTCGTCGCAAGCCGTCAGCAGGGTGACGACACTCAAGGCCATGACTACTTTAAATCCGGGAACCACCATGCAAACTCCTTGGCCTTTTCCATGTACAACTCGACAGAGAGCTTAGAACAGGATTGGAACCTTGCACGAGCGTCTTATGAAGAAAAAGCTCACACTCTTTCAGCCCTGAAACACTTGCCATAGACGCCTGTGCATGCCTGACAATGAGCCCCGGTCGATCCCCCCTCAGGAACCCAAATGCTCAAGACCCTCGCGGTGGCCAATTACCGCTCGATCAACAAACTGGTGATCCCGCTGGGACGGTTGAATCTGATCACCGGCCCCAACGGCAGCGGCAAGTCCAACCTGTACCGCGCGCTGCGCCTGCTGGCGGAAACCGCCCACGGCGGGGTGGTCAATGCCCTGGCCCGTGAAGGTGGCCTGGATTCGACCTTCTGGGCCGGTCCGGAAACCATCTCCCGGCGCATGCGCACTGGCGAAGTCGCCATCGAGCCCACCGTGCGCCAGGGCGTCAAACGCCTGCGCCTGGGGTTTGCGGGAGAGGATTTCGGCTACTCGATCAGCCTCGGCCTGCCCGATTCCAATGGCCATTTCATGCTGCCCGGACGCAGCACGCCGATACCGTCTTATTTCAGCCTCGACCCGCAGATCAAACGCGAATGCCTGTGGGCCGGAGCGTTCTATCGCCCGGCCAGTCTGCTGGTCGATCGTGACGGCCCGATGATCCGTGCCCGCGCCGATCGAAAGTGGGATGTATTGGCGCAGCACACGCCGACTTTCGACAGCCTGTTCGATCAGGTCGGCAGCCTGCGCAGTTCGCCGGAAGTGCTGGAGATGCGCGAGTTCATCCGCCGCTGGCGCTTTTACGATCACTTTCGCAGCGATGCCGACGCCCCGGCGCGGCAACCGCAACTGGGCACCCGCACGCCGGTGCTGCACCACGACGGACGCGATCTGGCGGCGGCCTTGCAGACGATCATCGAAATTGGCGATCCCGAGGCCTTGCGGGCGGCGATCAGCGACGCCTTCCCCGGTGCACGACTGAACATCGAACCTCTGCCGGGTGGGCGCTTCGCCATCGAGTTCTTTCAGGAAGGCTTGTTGCGGCCGCTGTCGGCTGCCGAATTGTCGGACGGAACGTTGCGTTACCTGCTGCTGGTCGCGGCGCTGCTGACGCCACGGCCGCCGACGCTGATGGTGCTGAACGAACCGGAAACCAGCCTGCACCCGGATCTGCTGCCGGCGCTGGCGCGCTTGATCATCCGCGCGTCCGAGCAGTGTCAGGTGTGGGTGGTGTCCCACGCCCGACGTTTGATTTCGGCGCTGCAGGAGGACCCGGAGTGCAATTGCATCGTGCTGGAGAAGAATCTCGGACAGACCGGGATTGTCGGGCAGCGGATGCTGGATGAGCCGGCGTGGTATTGGCCGGAGTGAACGGCGCGTAATTTGACGGGAGATGGAAGACGTCTATTTTCCCTTGCGCCGTAGGAAGGATCTTTTTTTCGAAGCGCCTCTCCAAGGACGAACCACTTTTGGCCAGACTCCCGGCCAAAATCTCACAAGGACGAGAACATGGCAGACGTACAAACGCCGCAACGGCTGGATCCGCAGGACATTCTGAAACTCTTGATGGCGTTGCGCAGGGCCTTGAAGGCCACGCCGGCCTGAGCAATCCAGAGTCAACTGGCTCCCTGTGGCGAGGGGGCTTGCCCCCGTTGGGCTGCGAAGCGGCCCCGAACAGATCTCCCGCGCTCCCCTGGGCAAATGCTGCGCATTCGAACGGGGCGATGCGGCGGCCCGACAAGCCCCCTCGCCACAGTTAAATCGAGCACCCATAAAAAAACGCCGACGCTAAATCAGCCGTCGGCGTTTGAAACCTTGAAGGGGTTTGCTTCGCGAATCAGAACGCAGGCAGTACCGCGCCGCTGTACTTCTTCTCGATGAAGGCTTTCACTTCCGGGCTGGTCAGGGCCTTGGCCAGTTTCTGGATGGCAACGCTGTCCTTGTTGTCCGGACGGGCCACCAGGAAGTTCACATAAGGCGAATCGGCACCTTCGATCACCAGGGCGTCTTTAGCCGGGTTCAGACCCGCTTCCAGCGCGTAGTTGGTGTTGATCATGTCCAGGTCGACCTGATCCAGCACACGCGGCAACATCGCGGACTCAAGCTCCTTGAACTTGAAGTTGTGCGGGTTCTTGGCGATGTCTTTCGGCGTGGCCAGGGCGTTTTTCGGGTCTTTCAACTCGATCAGGCCAGCCTTCTGCAGCAGGATCAGGGCACGGCCGCTGTTGCTGCCTTCGTTCGGGATGGCGATGGTCGCGCCGTCTTTCAGCTCAGCCAGGGTTTTGACTTTCTTCGAGTAGCCGCCGAAGGGTTCAACGTGAACACCGATCACGGTTTCCAGGTGAGTGCCTTTGCCTTCGTTGAAGCTCTTCAGGTACGGCAGGGTCTGGAAGTAGTTGGCGTCCAGACGCTTCTGATCGACCTGCACGTTCGGCTGAACGTAGTCGGTGAAGACTTTGATTTCCAGGTCCACGCCTTCTTTGGCGAGGGTTGGCTTGATCAGCTCGAGAATCTCGGCGTGTGGAACCGGGGTCGCGGCAACCACCAGTTTCTCGCCAGCCTGGGCCAGGCCCGCGGTCAGGGCAGCCGCCAGTGCGGTGAACAACAGAACCTTTTTCATGCAGTGTCCTTATCGAAAATCACAGTCGCTTGTGGCGACGGCTTGAACATGAGAGTGCCAGTGAAGTGCTATCGCTGGCGTGAAGCGGACAATACCGGGATTTTTTATTCCCGAACAATAACTTTTATTCAAGTTGATATTCCATTTTGAAATAATCTAGATCTCTGCTCATCGTTGTTCAAACACCGCGCAGCTTGATGATCTGCTCGCCAATCTCATGGGTGAATGACTCCAGAGCGTCCAGCGCATCGCTTCGAAATTTCTGGGCACTGAAACCCTCAGTCAGTGATGGCCAGTAGTCTTGAAGCAATGCGTCGGCTTTGGCAGCGTACTTTTCCGAATTCGCGACCACGAATGCTGATTTGGCAGCGATACCCACCCCACTGGTGACCGTTTTTGCCGTCAACACGTTGTTTAGCCGGCTTTGTAATTTGACCGTGCTTCTCAATGCCTCATTTGCCGTGGAAACAGCGCCGTGTAGACGCCGCCCCACCGCCACCCGCGCTGCCCCTCGCTGTGCAGCCACCACGTCTGCCAGGGAGCCGACACTTTTCGTCAACGCAAAGCCAATGCCTTTACTGCCAATTTTTGCAACCGCGGTGGCCCCCAACGACACCACTCCCAGCGCCAGCGACGAGTAGGTCAATATCTGGGCGCCAAGGCTATCCGGGGCCAGTTCATCGACAACCGCGGAGGCAATTGAAACTGTCGCGGAAATGACCTCCAGGGTTAAAAAGGCCAAGGCGTTGGCCGAGATCGGCACGAGTGGTGCGGTTGCACCCATGGTCACGACGGTGAGGGCAATCGCGGCGGCGGCCAGGGCGGCAGTCACTCCGATTTTCACCCATCCCAGGGTCGGGATATGCCCGGTGGGATCCTTGAGATTGACCGGATCCCCCAGACAATAGGCATAGGCATTGAGGCCGCCACCCTCAAAGGGGCTCCAACTGTCGGGGCTGTGAAATCGCATCAATCGGGGGTTGTAGGCCCGATACCCCCTGCCGAGCAGGTAACACCCGGTTGAAGGGTCCAGTCGCTCACCCTGAAACCCCAGCAGGGCGCCAAGTCCGCTCGATGCGGGGCGATCACCATAAGGAAGGCAGGACAAAACAGATTCGTCTTGAGATCCAAGGCGAGCAAGGGCGGTGCCCTGACCATCCGTGACAAACAAGACAACATCGTCACCTTGCTGCTCGGCCAAGTACTTGCCGTCGCCTGACAACAGACTGCGTCGATGGTTACCCGCCACTTCGCTGCACAGCGCATGTTCGCTATGGAAAAGCCTGATCAACTCTGCGGATTCGGCAGCCACCGCATGCAATTGATCTTCGCCGTCGAATTGATAGTGCGTGCGACCGCCAGCGCTGGCGACACTTTCGAGCCGACTCAGCGTGTCATACCTGAACGTGCGCCCCTGGTTATCATTGAGCAGATTACCGTTGGCATCGTATTCGAAGCTCACTTGCCCGGGCTGATAGTGCGCGTGACTGTGAGTCATTGAACTCAACTGGGTTTTGTCAGGACGATCGTAGGAAAACCTGCACAGGTTCTCCTCCCCATCGAACCCCGTACGCACCGTCAACAGGTTGTCGAGGTAGTCGTAGGTGAACGCCTGAAAATCAATGCGTTTTCCCCAGGCATCGATCGGTGCCTGCGTGCCTTCACAGTCATAGCGCGTCAGACGCCCGCGGCTGTCGTAGGCGAAGGTTTCTGTACGTGACTGTGCACCGGACACCAGCGATCGTTGCTGAAGTTTGTCATCGGCCCCAAACGCTTGAATGACCTCCAGGCGAGATCCGTCGCCGAACTGCGAAATACGCTGAATCTCACGACCGAACTCATCGTGAACCAAGGTGGTCGTCAGCGAACGTTTCGAGGCGGTGTCCTCGACACTCAATGTCAGCAACTGGCCCCGGGCACCGTAGGCGTACTTCGCCAGAACCGGTCCCTGCCGTATTTCCGCGGGCCGCGCCGCAGCGTCATGGATGTAAGCAGTTTCTACATCGTTGACATCGATAAAGCTGATGGGCAGCCCATTCAATGAACGGGTAGTGGCAGTGCCGAAGCGGCCTTCGCTGGAGATCCACTCCCGGGACTTTTCTTTGCCCGACCTGGAGTACTCAAACCGGCGCTGAATGGCAGGGCTGGAAGTTTCGACGAGTTGCCCGGTCAATGGATCAAATCGATGCCTGGCTGATTCCGCGTGGCCGCCCATCCGCGCGGTCACTGCCCCGTTGAGCATGGGATCAAGGGCGAACCTGAAAACATCGCCCGCCGCCGTCACTTGCTGCAAAGCTTGAGCGCCACCACCCTCATAGGTCCTGGTTTCGGTTCTGCCGCCGACGGTCGTACGAGTGACACGCAACAAACCGTCGTAAGTCCGGGTGCCCAATACGTAGTCATCGGCACTGATTTCGATTGGATGATCACCCGTGCTCAGGGGGTCATACTTTTTTTTTATCGAAGTGCCATCCGGCAGAATCGTCTCGATCAGACGCCCGTAAAGGTCATAACGGAAGCTCGTTTCGAATCCCGCCTCGTTGGTTTGCGTCAGGCAACGCCCAAGTCCGTCGTAGGTAAAAGTCGCGGTGATAGTGACCGCACCTTCGGAGTCGATGCGTTCTTCCCGGTCCGGCTTACCGAACACGTTCAATACAGAACGGGTTTTTCCAGCGCCGTCGAGCCAGCAAGTTCGAGTCAATGAAACCGGGTCAAACACATCGTTTACCGGGACACCGTCAGGACCTACCGTTCTGCATACGCGCCCCCAGCCGTCGTGGCTGTAGGTCGTGGTTGACTCGGTGGCCTTGCCCTCGGACCAGTCCTGGCTGACTTCGCTCACCAGTCGCCCAAAATTGTCGTAGTGGGCCTCATAGGTCAGACGTAATGGTCTGTCGGCTGAATCGAAATCCTGAACCTTGACCTTGGTCGTGCGCCCGACCCCGTCGAGCCAAATCTTGCTCAGCACTCCCCGTATGTTGGTGATGCCGATGGTTGCGCCGTCCTCTGACTGGCTTTCGCCGTAGAATTCAGTGATGCGTGACGCGATATCCGTTCCATCGAATGCCGCTGTCTCGCGAACGACACGGTTCAGATTGTCGTACTTCTTCAACAACTCATTGCCGCCCCCATCCCGAAGCTTGACTTCCTGTCCGATAAATCGGTCATGCCAGACATTGCGATCATGCCTTTCACTACCCACGAACAATCGTTGAAGGGTTTTTACCCAATCTCCATCAATTGAATATTTGAATTCGAGACGGCGGTGACCGTTGTGCCCGGTTTGCGAGCGACTCTTGAGGCGTCCGTAAAATGCATCGCTGGCATCATCGATGTACTCGAATCGAGTATCCACGCATGGCTTGTTGTTCCCGCCTTCAAACAACCTTTCGCTTTGAGGCAACAAAAACCGATGACCGCCTTCGCGCAAGGAGGGCAAGTCGATGTAGGAAAAACGGACAATGACTGTCGGCGCCGGGGCAAAATCAGGTGAAGGCGTGACCGATCGCTCCTTCAATGCCGTGATGAAGCCCAGTGAATTGGGGGGGCAACCCTCGGCACCTTCGGCCGGATAATAGACGTAGTCCTCCCGGGCTCCGCTCGGATTGATCTGGGTTAGCAGATTGCCGAATTCATCATAGGTCGTATGGGTGGTTTCGGTTCGGCGCGTGGCGCTCGCGGAAATATCGACATAACTGACGACAGCTGTTTTCTGCAGTTGGAAATGGGCGGGCTGACCGGAGAAGTCCAGACCGTCAACATCGTGATAAACAACCGTTTTTTGCTGAACCTTGCCGTTGGAAATGGATTTTTCCGAGATCATCAGGTGAAAGCGGTTGTAGGTTCTTTCGATGCGACTCAGTTCAACCGCACTAACACCCTCCCCTGCAACCAGGCGTTCGGTGCAGGAGTAGGTGTAAGGTCCTTTGTGCCCGTGCAGATGGTCCCCGTCCTGCACCCAACGAAGTCCCGATTGATAGCCGAGGAAATTTTTGTCGGAGTATTCATAGACACGGGTGATCGTCGGCAACCCTGTACCCGGCACCAGAACACTGCGCCGCACCGCCGGCAAGGCATTGATCGGCGCCCCGAGCGGCAACCGATGCTTCTGAGGAGCGTACTCGATACGCTCGACACTGCCGCCCGGCGCGCGGACGTCCGTGATGACCAGAAAACCATCGAGTAACTGGTAATTGAATGACCATGCAAGGTGCTCGGCAGAACCGTGATCAAGGGTTATCTGCCGAAGCCAACCATCACGAACCCGCAAAACAAATTTCAAGCGTCTTGGCGGATGATCAGGCCATACGGTAATGCTGGCGGGTTGATCTTTCGTTTCATGACTCAGGGCCACGACGCGTTGTTGCTGATCGTGAATTTCGTGCAGGACGCGACGGCCCCGCACCAACATGTATTTCAGATTGATCGAGCGCCCTTCGTTGGAGAAGACATGTTCGGGCAACCATTCATCATAAGTTTCATCCGGCCTGACCAACCTCTCGATCAGACCGTTTTTATGGCTGACAACCAGGTTGTCGCCGTCGAGCGTGACCCGAGTGTCTTGAAGCTTTTTATCCCGGACGATGAGCTGCCCTCTGCTGATGTAGACACGATAAGAAACTCCGCTAGCAAGGGTCAGCTTACGGGTCTTTCGATTGTAGGAGCTCAAGCCCAATGACCAACCGCGTCCCCAACCGAAATCCGTTGTGCGGAAACTATCGAATGAAATACTGAAGGGTATCAGCGGACCGTTGATATTGTTGGCCACCCACCCCGCGAGATTAATGCTGGTACTATAAGAGCCGGTACGGACGTCCACTCCAGACTGTATAAATTCAGAAAAATTGAACGCGCTGGATTCCACTTCTGGCATAGCTGTACTCATCATCATTCCTTGACGCTGCAGATACAGTAAAATTAAACAACTTCGATCATCGAAGGGCTTTGGGTGTTCATTGCGACGTCGACTTCATGCCCGTTCCCATACATATCCCGAACAAACATCTTCACCGACAATTGATCATATCGAACTGTGGACTCTCCGCCCTTTCTGGCAAAGTGCATCAAAAAAGTTATTTTGCCTTGCTCATCATGGTAGGTCGCAATTTGATCGGCTGTTTCCCACAATGCCTCCGCGCCGTCATTAGACTTGAGCCCATTAAAATAGCCAACGGCGTAGTACCCGAGATAGTCAGGATGTTCACTGCGTGCCCGCAACACGCCGGTAATCGAGCAATCGACGAATTTTATATGGTGCTGGTCCACTAACAGGTCCAGGACATATCGATCAACCTTGGCAACGTTCTCTGTCGGTTTCCAGTTGGCGGACAGGTGTTTGACCCTGAACTGTTCTTTTCGATAGATCGGCGGTGGCACGGTCCTCAGGCTTATTTCACCGAATTCCGAGGTTTCTTCCGAATAGAACACCTTACCGTCCGAACGGGTAATGGCCGCAATCAGCTTGACGGGGTCGGGTGAGTTGCTGCTGACGTAGAACTCCTTGAGAAAGATGCCTTTCCCCCGCACAACCGGGCCATGCAGTTCACCCGTGTGAGGAAACGGCGCGTACGACAAGCGTCGCTCCAGCATGCACTTCCACACCGGTTCCTCGCCGTCTCGAATGGTGTCTATCGGCAGGGCTTTTCCGGAATAGGCATCCAGCAGTTGAATGCTGTCGAGTTCGCTTTCGGAAATTCCAACTACCTTTTGCCCTTCGTCGACAGCTTGTACAACTACCATCAATCTCAACTGCTGGTATCCGTTGGCGTAAATTATGTTTCCGCCCGAAGTCGAGAAAACCTGAAGTCGTTTGAGGTCTATCCACTCAGGAGAATCAGCCTCTTGAAAAGACTGGGGCGCCATCTCCGGGTTAGCAGGCATATAACCGTCGACAAGGAGATTGATATCTTTCAACTCATCGTCGACACTTGGAGCTATCGCAGCATTATTTCCAACAAACTTCACAGAAAAATCCTTTTTCATATGATATTTAACAATGACGGATATTAATGTATCCAGGGAGAAATAAGAAGATATGTCAAAACCTATCAACCCACAAAACAGAAAATTGTTACAGCTACACTGCAAATAGTACAAAATATAACAGCAAGAATCAGCGCCCATAAAAAAACCAGGCAACCATCAATTGCCCGGTTTCGTTATAACGCCAACAAACGTGCTTATATATTGATGCTTGTGAAATACTCTTTCAGCGCCCGGGCTTCAGCGACATCCCCTTGTTGAATAAGTAGATCTATCCATCCTCGTACAAGAACCGCAGATGGACGGACAACCGGCAAATTCAAATGCTCCGGCAAGATCTCGTCGCCGGTACTCACCAACAGCGCAAAGTGGATGACGTTTTCCAGTTCCCGGGTATTGCCCGGCCAACTGTGGCGTTCCAGCACAAGCTGCGCCGCTTCGCTGATCAACGGCACTGGCAAGTCGAGACGCTGGCTGTAGATACCGAGGAAGTATTCGGCCAGCGGCAGGATGTCACCTGTGCGTTCGCGCAGTGCCGGCAACTCGAGTTGGCCTTCGCTGAGGTAGTGATAAAGGCGTTCATGGAATTTTCCGGCGGCAACCGCCTGGGCCAGATCGATGCTGGTGGCCGCCACCAAACGCACATCCACCGGGCTCGGCTGAAGGGCTCCGACGCGGGTGACTTCGTGGTTCTCCAGGGCAGCGAGCAATTTGGTCTGGATCGGCAGCGGCAGGTCGCCGATTTCGTCCAGGTACAGCGTGCCGCCATTGGCCGAACCGAACCACCCGGCGCGGCTGCTCGCCGAGCCGCTGTAGCTGCCCGCCGCATAGCCGAACAATTCGGCGTCGGCGTAGGTCGGGCTGATGGCGCCGCAGTTAACCGACACGAATAACCCGCCGCGATCACTGGCGCGGTGGATATGGCGGGCCAGCAACTCTTTGCCGGTGCCGGTTTCGCCACGGATAAGCACTGACACTGAACGCGTGGCCAGTTGCTCAAGGTCTTCACGTAATTGTCGTGAACGCGGATCGACAAACACCAGCGCCTTGGCGCGGATGCTCAGGGGACTTTTTTCCGCATCGGGAAAGGTCAGCAGCGGCTGGCCGAAGGTTTCAAAGCTCATGGCAGACTCCCGCCCAAAACCGCCGGGAGACGGGGGCGTTAAATAAAGAAAGTGTTCAAGCGCGGCGCAGGGCGTGGTGTTCCATGCGGTTTTGCAGTCGATAGAGGTAGGCAAAACCTTGCTCCCAACGCTGGTGACCGGACTTCACGTTGATGTGCCCGGCCCCCGACAGAATCCCCGCCTCGGCGCCCCAGTTACGCGCCAGCTCCAGGGCCCGCGGTGCACTGACGGCGCTGTCGTTGTCGGAGCTGACAACCTGGCTGGGGAACGGCAGCAGATCCGTCGGTATCGGTGCGAAGTTGCGCAACGCCGGCGCGCAAGCCGGGCGTTCGACATCTGCCGGTGCGACGAGCAAGGCGCCGCGCACTTGACGCAAAAACTGCACGGGGGCACTCGCGGCCCAATGGGCGACGGTGATGCAACCCAGGCTGTGGGCAATGAGAATCACCGGCGTGCTGTCGGCGGCAATCGCCTCGGCCAGCGCCGCGACCCAGTCTTCACGGCGCGGCGTCAACCAGTCGGCCTGTTCCACCCGTGCGCTATTCGGCAGGCTGTTCTGCCAGTGGCTTTGCCAATGATCTTCTGGCGATCCTTGCCAGCCCGGCACAATCAGGTAGCGAATTGATTCGTTGCGCATGGGGGAGCTCTCCTGCTGCGTGTCTGTTCCAGGTCGAGTATAGGGAGAGGATTTATATTCGTTAAGGAATAAGAAGCTATTTATTAAGACCTATATCGAATATAAAAAACTTACCCTGTGGGAGCGAGCTTGCTCGCGATAGGGTCCGGACATTCAACATCGATGTCGTTTGATCCACCGCCATCGCGAGCAAGCTCGCTCCCACAGGGGTACCGCGGCGTTGCGAAAATCGAGGCATAAAAAAAGGGCCGCACCCTGCCAAGGAGACGGCCCCGGAAAACGAAAATCCGTTAACGCGCAGTAATCACCGACAGCTTGGTAATCCCTGCCCGTTCAATCGACGCCATGGCCCGTGCCACTTCGCCGTAATTCACCCCATCGTCCGCCTGCAACTGCACGCGCACCTCGGGGTCCTTGGCCTTCGCCGACTTGAGGTTGAACTCCAGCAAGTCCGGCTGTATCTCGTCCTTGTTGATAAACAGTTTGCCGGCACCGTCGATGCTCACCACCAACGGGTCTTTCTGCTCCACCGGCGCCACCGCTTCGGTCTTGGGCAGGTTGATCGGAATGGCGTTGGTCAGCAGCGGTGCGGTGACGATGAACACCACCAGCAACACCAGCATCACATCCACCAGCGGCGTCACGTTGATCTCACTGAGCACCTCATCGGTGTCTTGCGTGGAGAAGGCCATATCAGGACGCCTCCTTCACTTTCTGCACGCTGCCCTGGGCCGCCACTTTGTGCGCCGTCGGGTGGATCAGCACACGGAACGAACTCTTCTGCGCCAGGCTGTAGAAGTCGTGGGCGAAGTCATCCAGGTCCGCCGCCGTCAGTTTCAAACGACGCAAAAAATAGTTGTAAACCAGCACCGCCGGCACCGCGGCGGCGATCCCTACGCCGGTGGCGACCAGTGCCGCGCCAATCGGCCCGGCGACCGTTTCAAGGCTTGCCGAGCCCGCCGCGCTGATGCCTTTCAACGCTTCCATGATTCCCCACACCGTGCCGAACAAACCAATGAACGGCGAGGTGCTGCCAATGCTCGCGAGTACCGCCAACCCGGTTTCCAGCGACCGGCGCTCGCGCACGATCTGCTGTCGCAAGGCACGCTCCAGACGATCCTGATGATTGATCGCCTGGCTCAAGTCCGCCGCCTGCGGCGCCTCGCCCACCTGGATGGCCGCATAACCGGCCTGTGCAACCCGGGCTGCCGCTCCGGGCCGGGTTTCGCTCAGCTCGGCCGCCGAGTCGAGACTCGAAGCGGCCCAGAACTGTTGATGAAACTTTCGATCCTGTGCCTTGAGGCGACCGAACTGCACGCCCTTGAGCAATGCCAGACCCCAGGTCGCGACGGAAAAAACCACCAGCAGCCAGATCACCGCGCTTTCGATGGATTCAAGTGGAGATGCCAGTAACGTCATGATGTATTCCTCGTGTAAACGTTTCGCGCGAATTTGGTTTCGGTTTAATGAATCTTGAAATCGATGGGCACGCTGACCCAACCGTCCTGGGCGACATCACCCTGCTTGGCCGGTACGAAACTCCAGCGCTTCACTGCGTTCAGAGCGGCTTCGTCCAGTGCATCGCGGCCGCTGCTTTTCTGGATCTGGACTTCGCCGGGCTTGCCGCTGGCCAGCACATGTACGCGCAACAGCACCGTGCCTTCCCAGCCACGACGCTGGGCCAGCGAGGGATATTCCGGTGCCGGGTTTTTCAAGTAGCCCGCGTTCGCTGAAGCAGGTGTCACGGGAGCTAGGGCCGGGGGAGCAGGTGGCGCAGGAGCCGCTACGGGCGCTGCCGGTTTCGGCGGCGCGGGTGGTTGCTCAACGGCCTTGGGCGCCGGTTTCGGTATCGGCTTGGCAACCGGTTTGGGCTTGGGAACCGGCTTCGGTGGCGGCGGCTTCACAGCCAGTTCGTCTTCCACGGGCGCAGGCGGCTCAACCACTGGCTGGACAGGTTGCGGTGGCGGCGGCTCGACCACCGGTGGCGTCGGACGCGAGAACTCGATGGTCATCGGCGGAATCTGCGGTGGCACGATGGGCAGCACGGTGGTCGGTTGCTGATTGACCCAATAGATCACCGCGCCATGCACCAGCAACGCCAGCAAGCCCAGCACGATCGTTTCCCGTCGGCGAAGGACGCCTTGTGGCGCGCGCTGCAAACGCAACTGGCCCAAGGGCACCCGGTGCGGTCGGCCGAGGTCGACCAGCTCACCACCGGGTGCCTGGCGCCACAGCACTTCATGTGCACCGGCGGCGGTCTGGACATTGCCCATTGTTTAACTCCCTGCGGTCTCTTTGCGGATTACCGGAACGTCGTGCTGAACATCCCCCGACGACGTTCTGGTAGAGCAATCATTGGCTTGAACGCTTAGTTCTGAAAGTAATGTTTAAATTTATGTTTAGATCTTTAGCGAATATATAAAACCATCAACCCACCGCCAGAGCCCGCCGCTCAAGGGCTCCGGCGTAGTGGAAAAAAACCGATGCCTTGCCCGCATTGAAAGTATTCATTCAAGGCATGGTTTTTTGCCGTCAGAAGTCGTATCGACCGGTCACGCCCAGCGTCCGCGGTGTGCCGAGCAGGCCTTCATAACCGCCATTGGCGGCCGTCCACAGCGTCGTGTAGTAGGTTTTGTCGAAGGCGTTTTTCAGCCACAGCGAAACGTCCCACTGCCCCTGGTTGAAGTCGCCGCGAAGGCCAGTGGACAAGTTGACCACCGCATAACTCGGGATCTGCCCGAAGTCGGAATCTTCCACCGTGCCCACCGCTTTGGAGCGGAACGCATAACTGGCGGTGACGTACTCTTCGAAGCCGTTGCTCAGGTTCCATTTGTATTCGCCATTGGCGTTGCCGATCCATTTCGAAGCACCGACCACTTGATGACCGCTGAGGTCGCAGGACGCTGGAGCGCCCGGCGCCAGGCTGACTTCCGGTGGGCAAGGCGCGTCCTTGTAGGAGAGGTAGCTGACGTCGTTGTACGAGCCGTTGATGTTCAGCGTCAGGCCACGCAGCGGGATCAGGGTGCTTTCGAACTCCACGCCACGGGAGCGCACGGAGCCGGCGTTCGTCAGGTATTGCACGCGATTGACGGCGTCGTAGGCGTTGGTCTGATAGCCGTTGACCTGGGTCCAGAACAGGTTGGCATTGAGTTGCAGGCGACGGTCCCACAGGGTGCTCTTGAAACCGAGCTCGGCGTTATTGGCGCGCTCGGTGCCGATCAGCAGCGAGTCGGCGCCGGCAACCGCTGCCGTGCCTACCGCCAGATTGACCCCGCCGGACTTTTCTCCATGGGACAAGGTGGCGTATGTGAGCAGGTCGTCGGTGATGCGGTAGCTGAGGCTCAACAGACCCGAAGGGCTGGAGCTGTACTGATTCAGATCGCCGGAATCGAAAGCGCCGGCACGACCGCGCCGTGCTGCGGCGGCCGCACCGGTTACCGCAACGCCACCGACCGGTGCCTCGCGCGTGACATTGGCGTTTTTCTCTTCATAGGTGCCACGTAGCCCGGCGGTGAAATCCAGGCGTTCGGTCAGGTGCCAGGTGCCTTGGGCGAACAGCGCAAAGCTGTTGGTTTCGATATGACCGTTGCCGACGCTGTCGATGTTGTTCAGCGCACCGTTAGGTGTACCGCTCCAGATGTCCGCTTGCGGTCCGTAGAAGGTGAAGGATTTGTTGTCCAGGTCGGAACCGAAGTAGTAGGCGCCGAGCACGTAATCGAAGAATCCACCGGTAGGCGACGCCAGGCGAAACTCCTGAGAGTACTGCTTATCCTCCACCGAAACGCCAGCGTTGTGGAAGGCGGATACATTCAGACCATCATCGTTGCGCGGGGTGAAATTCCACCAGCGATAGGAGCTGATAGAGGTCAAGGTGAAGTCGCTTGGCAGCGTCCAGTTGGCCTCGACCGAAGTACCGCCCTGATGCACGGTGACGTGCTGTTCGTTGTTCAGGTTGACCTTGCGGTGCGTGCCGTCGACCAGTGTCGCGCCCGCTGCGTTGGCCCGGGTCTGATACAGGTTGGTGCCATTGATGGTTGGGCCGGTGTTGTACAACACACGTGTGCCGGCGCTGGAGTCTTCCTCGTTGTAGTCGCCGATCCAGCGCAAGTTGAACGACTCGTTAGGCTTGAACAGCAACTGCCCACGGAAGCCTTCGCGGGAGCCACCGTTCAAATCGTGGCCGTCGAATTCATTCTTGATGTCACCGTCGCTGCGGGTGCGATACGCGGAAAAACGTCCCGCCAGTTCGTCATTCAGCGGGCCGGAAATCGTGCCCTTGGTCTGGAAGTAGCCATCCTCGCCCACCGAAGATTCGATGCTGCGTTCAGGGGTAAAGGTCGGCGCGCGGGTGCTGATGTTGATCACGCCGGCGGTGGTGTTCTTGCCGAACAAGGTGCCTTGCGGGCCACGCAGCACTTCGAGCTGCTCGATGTCCATCAGGTCGAATACAGCCATGCCGGGGCGGCCGAGGTAAACGTTGTCGATGTACAGGCCGACACTGCCTTCCAGGCCATCGCTGGCCGGGTTGTTGCCCAGGCCACGGATCGACACGCTGGATTGGCGCGCATGCATGTAGGCGACGTTGACGCTCGGCACCAGTTGCTGCAGATCCTGGATGCGATAGACCCGCTGGGTTTCCAGAGTCTGGCCGCTGACCACGCTCATCGGCGTCGGCACATCCTGAGAACTTTCTTCGCGGCGGCGAGTGGTGACCGTCACGGTTTCCAATTGCGCGCTGTCGGCCGTGGCGGCCTTGGCCGGAATGGATTCCGGGGTGGCGCTGTCGGCTGCATAGCCTTGGGTCCAACCGGCGCTGCCTGCCAGCAACAAGGCCAGTGGCAGGCGTTTGAGCCGTTGGGGTGAAGAGGTTGAAGCGAGGTGCAACGGACTCATAAGGCGGGGTTCCCGATCAAAGTAAATGCTGTGTTGCTTGCCAGGCCGCCATCGCGAGCAAGCTCGCTCCCACACTGATCCTGTGAACTCCGAAGATCCCCTGTGGGAGCGAGCTTGCTCGCGATAGCGTCAGTTCAGACGCCGTCGATATCCGGCCCTTTCACGGTCTGGCTGACCTGCCCGTTCACCCCCACCGGCACTTCCCCCTTGAGCGTCACCCGGCGCACGATGCGATCCTGGGTCCCGTAGTCATCCACTGCGTAATGCTGGGTGGAGCGGTTGTCCCAGATCGCCACATCACCGGCCTTCCAGCGCCAGCGCACGATGTTTTCCTGGCGGATCACATGGCTCTGCAACAGACCGAACAGGTGCGCCGAATCGGCCTGGGAATAACCCTTGATGCGTTTGACGAAATGCCCCAGCAACAGGCTCTTCTCACCGCTGATCGGGTGCACGCGAACCACCGGGTGTTCGGTCTCGTACACGGTCGAAGTGAAAATCTTGCGATAGCGCTCCAGCTTCTCGGCCGAGACGTCAGGCCTGGTGCCGGCGTAGTCGTATTCGTTGCTGTGCACGGCGACCAGCTTGTCGGCCAGCTCACGCAGCTCCACCGACAACCCGTCATAGGCAGTGGCGGTGTTGGCCCACAGGGTGTCGCCGCCGAAAGCCGGGGCCACCACCGAGCGCAGGATCGAGGCTTTTGGGTAGGCTTCGACGAAGGTCACGTCGGTGTGCCAGGAGCTGGCACGCTGGCCCTCGGCACCGTCCAGCTCCAGCAGAAAGCGCGTGCCTTCGCGCACCGGTACGGTCGGGTGCGCCACCGGTTCGCCGAGCAGATGGGCGAACGCCTCCTGGCGTTGGTCGTCGAGCTGGGTCTGCTCGCGGAAGAAGATCACTTTGTATTGCAGCAGTGCCTGTTGAATGGCTTCAACAGTGGCGGCATCCAGCTCGCCTGAAAGCTGTACGCCACGGATTTCGGCACCGATGCGACCGGCCACCGGATGGATTTCAAGCGCGTGAACAGCGGGTTGTACTGCGAAAGCGGCATTGCTCATGGGTAGACCCTCATCAGACTGCTTGCGGTTGAACCGGCCGCGAAACACTGCTCTATCTATATTCTATTTAGATCTAATAGATATTTACATGCTTCGTTGACGGAATAAGAGGTTGCATTTAAAACCTCAGTCAACCCTCGTCGCAAATGCCTTCGAGCTATTTTTAGGATGCCGGAAAAGCATATGGATCTTCGCCAGTTGCGTTACTTCATCGCCCTCGACGAACACCGCAGTTTCGTGCGCGCGGCCGAGGCCATGGGCATTACCCAGCCGGCCTTCAGCCGCAGCATTCAGGGGCTGGAGCAGGAGTTCGGCTGCGTCCTGGTGGACCGTGGCAACAAGGATCTGCGCCCCACCCCCGAAGGCCTGGTGGTGCTGCAACATGCCCGCAGCCTGGTGCAGGGTGCTGCGCTGCTCAGCTGCGAAGTGACGCAGATGACCAAGCTCGATGCCGGTGAACTGCGCTTCGGTTGCGGCCCGGCACCGGCGGTGAAACTGGTACCGGATGCGGTGGCGCAGTTCATCAACGCGCACCCGAAAGTGCGCACCTGTTTCGAGGTGGATAACTGGGAGAAACTCAGCCGCGCCCTGAGCCGTGAAGAGATCGAATTCTTCATCGCCGACATCCGCCATTTCGAGTCCGATCCGAACTTCCAGACCCAGGCTCTGACGCCCAAGCGCGGCGTGTTTTTCTGCCGGCCAGGGCATCCGCTGCTGGCCAAGGAGAGCCTGTCGACCAACGACATGTTTGATTACCCGCTGGCGACTACGAAGATCCCGCCGGGCATTCGCAAACTGCTGGCGAACCTCAGTGGGCGGGTGGATTTTTCACCGACCATCGAGACCGAACATTTTCCGGCACTGGTGAAAGTGGTGCTGCAATCCAATGCCATCGGCGTGGGGACTGAAGAAGCGTTTGTTGAAGACATTGCCCAGGGCTCGCTGGTGCTGCTGCACTGGCGCAACCTGCCGCAGAACATTGAGAGCATGAATGCGCGGTGCGGGATTGTCAGCCGCACGGGGTTCCGGTTGTCACCGGCGGCGCGGGCGATGATCGAGACGTTGGTGGCGGTGGACAGGCAGCAGATGCCCGTTGCGGTTTAGGGCCTCATCGCGAGCAAGCTCGCTCCCACAGGGGATCTCCAGTGTTCACACGGTCAGTGTGGGAGCGAGCTTGCTCGCGATGAGGCCAATGAATTCACTAAAGATTCAGAGCTTCGCAGCAGCCAACTCCGGCACCACCCAATCACTGACCTTGAACGACTTGCGAATCAGCTTCTGCTGCGAAGCCAGGTCCACGGCATCCTGCAATTTGCCGAGGAACACCGGGTCAAGCGTCGAGGGGAACACCTCGCTCAGTTTCTGATCCTTCAGGTCCTGCGTGAGGATAACCGCCGGATAGCTCGCCAGCCCCGACACCAACTGAATGTAGGCGTCCTTGTTGCTGTCCTGGGTCAGCCACTCCACGGCCTGCTGTTGGGCCTTGAGCAATTTCGCCACCGCCTCCGGATGCGCATCGACAAACTTTCCAGTCCCTATCAGCACCGCCTGCACGCTGCCCGCACCGCCCAGATCCTTAGTGTTTAGCGGTAACTCGGCCAGCCCCTTGGCTTGCAACGCCGTCAGCCCGGAACCGCCCCACGAGGCATCGATCTGCTTCGCCGCCAGCGCCGCGACTGCCGCGTTGAAGTCGAGGTTGATGACTTTCACATCCTTCTCGCTCAACCCCTGGCTAGCCAGCGCCGCGTCGAAGGACAGCTGGCTGGCGGTGCCACGGAAGATGGCCACGCGTTTGCCCTTGAGGTCCTGCAGGGTCTTGATCCCTGAACCCGGCACCACGCCGAGGTAATGCTTCACCCCGCGCGCCGAGGCGCTGAGCAGTCGCGTGTCCAGACCATTGGACTTGCCGATGATGGCCGCCAGATCGCCGAGGTAGGCCAGGTCCACTTGACCGTTGGCGAACGCCTCGTTGATCACCGGGCCTGCGCCCTTGAAGAAGCTCCACTGAATCTTGATGCCTTGATCGGCGAAAGCCTTTTCGAAGATCTGTTGATCACGCAGCACATCCACGACACCGCCACCACTGTGCTGGGTACCGGCACTCAGGTCCGGCACGGCGATGCGGATTTCCTTGAGTTCACCAGCGTTGGCCGTGAAAGCCAGCAGACCCGCCAGGGCCGGTGCGGCGAACAGACTGATGACACGTTTGAAGGGAAGGTTCATGGGTGCGGCTCCTTGAGGCAACGGGCGTTGAGGAGCCGAAAGTAGGCCCAAGTAGAACCAACACTTAAATACTATAAATTCACATTTTTAGACTATTTGGATCTATATCAACGCCTGCGGACCTCTCCGTGGCGTATGCCTTGGCAGCATCAAAAATATTCTTCGAATGCATTGGATGCAGTGGCTTATGGAGGCCTTAAATGGTTTCGCTTATCTCTCAATAGTATTGATTTTAATTTTTATAGATCAATTTTGCATACGCCTTGGACCCTGTGGGAGCGGGCTTGCTCGCGATAGCGGTGTGTCATCCAGTACATGAGTCGCCTGACACGCCCTCATCGCGAGCAAGCTCGCTCCCACAAAAAAGCAGGCCTGTATTGCAACCCGACAACGGAGGTCACCCATGGCCCGTGTTTCCCTTCTGAGCCTACCGCTGGCCGCACCTCGGCTTGATGGTCGACGGCGTTGGCCGACGCTGAGCCAGCGGCTCTTGCCCTGGCTATTACCCCTCAGCCTGTTTGCGCTGTGGTGGCTCGCCAGCCGCAATCACTGGATGAGCGAGCAGATCCTGCCGGCGCCGAGCCTGGTCTGGAGCAGCGCACTGGAACTGTCCCAAGGCGAGTTGTGGAGCCATTTGTGGATCAGCCTGCAACGCTTGTTCTGGGGGCTGCTGGCCGGGATCAGCGCAGGTGCGGTTTTGGGTGCCGCACTGGGCTTCAGTCGTCGACTGGAGCGCCTGGTATTTCCAACCTTTGCCGGGTTGGCGCAAGTTCCGACCCTGGCCTGGATTCCATTGTTCATGGTGTTTTTCGGCATTGGCGAAGTGCTGAAACTGGTGGTGTTGATCAAGGCCATCGTGGTGCCGGTGACCCTGCATACACTGGTCGGTGTGCGCGATGCACAACCAAAACTGCGCGAAGCCGCCGCCGTGTTGCGCCTGCCCAGGCACCTGTTGATCCGACGCCTGGTGCTGCCTGCCGCACTGCCGGCATTCATGGCCGGTGTGCGCCTCGCACTGGCCGCCGGCTGGACTTCACTGCTCGCTGTTGAACTGCTCGCTTCCAGTGAAGGCATCGGCTACCTGATGGTCTGGGCGCGGCAGCTGTTCATGCTCGACATCGTGTTCGTGTGCATCGTGCTGATCGGCTTGATCGGTGTGGCGATGGATCGCGGCATCGGTTTGCTGGACAGGAAACTGGTGCACTGGCCGCACCCGGCCACGGCCGAAATCCGTCGCGGGCCGCGTTATCAAGGTTGGCAGCGATTGCAACCGTGGCTGCTGCCACTGGCGCTTCTGGCGTTGTGGCAACTGACCTCGGATCAGCAATGGATTGACGCGAACATTCTGGTCAGCCCGCTGGCCGTCCTGCAGACCACTCGGGATGGTTTGCTCGACGGCACATTGCTTGGTGGCATGGCCCTGAGCCTAGGCCGAACCCTTGGCGGGTTGCTGCTCGGCGGCGGGCTCGGGTTTGCCTTGGGATTGCTGCTGGGGTTGTCGCGCACCAGTGAACGCGTGCTCGGCCCAACCCTCGCCGCCATCCGTCAGATCGCCATATTCGCCTGGGTGCCACTGCTCACCGCGTGGTTCGGCCTGGGGGAATTGGCCAAGTGGGTGTTCGTTGCCCTCGCCGCCTTTTTCCCGTTGTTTATCGCCACCCAACGCAGCGTCGCCCACCTCTCGCCGCAACTGAACGAGGCAGCGCAGGTGTTGCGCCTGAGTCTGCGTCAGCGCCTGGTTCGACTGGTACTACCGGGCGCGGCGCCAGGGATTTTTGCAGGGCTTCGGCTGAGCCTTATCTACGCCTGGCTCGGCACCATTGGCGCTGAATACTTCATGCCGTCCAACGGCGGCATCGGCAGCCAGATGATCGGCGCCCAGCAACTGCTGCGCATGGACCTGATCATGGCCGGCATGCTGCTGGTGGGCCTGACCGGCGCCCTGCTCAACCTCATTGGCCAACGCCTGGAAATCCGCGCCACTCGCTGGAGACACGCATGAACGCACCGATTGTCAGCTTCAATCACGTGGGCAAAACCTTCGACGTCGACGGCTTCACACTTGAGGCCATTCGCGAATTCAACCTGGACATCGCCGAGGGCGAGTTCGTCGCCATTGTCGGCTCCAGCGGTTGCGGCAAATCCACTTTGCTGCGGCTGCTGGTGGGCCTCGATACGCAGTTTCGCGGGCAAATCAGCGTGGACGGAAAAGCCGTCACCGGCATCGGCGGCGAGCGCGGCATCGTCTTTCAGGAACACCGCTTGTTCCCGTGGCTGAGCGTGGCCGACAACATCGGCCTGGGCCTGGTCAACGAGCCATTGAGCGCTGCGCAAAAGCACAGGCGCATCCATGATTTCATCGAACTGGTGGGCCTGGGCGACTTCGCCCGCGCCTATCCGCACCAACTCTCCGGCGGCATGGCCCAGCGCGTGGCCATTGCTCGCGGCCTGGTGGCCAGCCCACGGATTCTGCTGCTGGATGAGCCCTTCGGCGCCCTCGATGCACTGACCCGCCAGCAGATGCAGGACGAACTGTTGGCGATCCGCGCCCGGGCAAAAATCACCACCGTGCTGGTCACCCACGATGTCGAGGAAGCGATCTTCCTCGCCGACCGTGTCGTGGTGATGGAGCCGCGTCCGGGGCGGATCAAACAAGTGGTCGACATTGCCCTGCCCCATCCGCGCCAGCGCAGCAGTTTCGACTTCCACCAGTTACGCGAGGAACTGCTTCACGAACTCACCAGCGACGATCACTACCAGCCCCCCGTGCCGGTGCAGGTCCGCGATCTGCCGTTGTCCTTCATTGCCTACTGAAAAAGGAAATTCTTGATGCCGCAACGTCCCAACTTTCTAGTGATCCTGGCCGATGACCTGGGCTTTTCCGACATCGGCGCCTTCGGTGGCGAAATCAACACGCCGAATCTCGATGCACTGGCCAACAATGGCCTGCGCCTGACCGATTTTCACACCGCGCCGACCTGCTCGCCAACCCGCTCGATGCTGCTCACCGGTACTGACCACCACATCGCCGGCATCGGCACCATGGCCGAAGCACTGACCCCGGACCTGATCGGCAAACCGGGCTACGAAGGACACCTGAACGACCGCGTGGTCGCCCTGCCCGAACTGCTGCGCGAGGCCGGTTACCAGACCTTGATGAGCGGCAAATGGCACCTGGGCCTGACCGCAGAGCTGGCGCCTCACGCCCGGGGTTTCGAGCGTTCGTTTTCGCTGTTGCCCGGCGCGGCCAACCATTACGGCTTCGAGCCGACCTACGATGAAACGACGCCACGGCTACTGAAATCCACCCCGGCGCTGTACATCGAAGACGACCAATTCATCGATGAACTGCCGAAGGATTTTTATTCATCCGATGCCTTTGGCGACAAGCTGCTGCAATACCTCAAGGAGCGCGACCAGACCCGGCCGTTCTTCGCCTACCTGCCGTTTTCCGCACCTCACTGGCCGCTGCAGGCACCGGCCGAGGTGGTGGAAAAATACCGCGGGCGCTATGACGCCGGCCCTGAAGTACTACGACTAGAGCGTCTGGAAAAACTCAAGAAACTGGGGCTGATCGAGGCCGATGTCGAGCCGCATCCGTTGATCCAGTTGACTGCACAATGGGACGCCCTGAACGACGAGCAACGGCAGATCTCCGCGCGGGCCATGGAGGTTTATGCGGCGATGGTCGAGCGCATGGACTGGAACATCGGGCGGGTTGTCGATTACTTGCGCCAGCAAGGGCAACTGGACAACACCTTCATCCTGTTCATGTCCGATAACGGTGCCGAAGGGGCGTTGCTGGAGGCCTTTCCGAAATTCGGCCCGCAGTTGCTGACCTATCTCAACCAGCATTATGACAACAGCCTGGACAACATCGGTCGCGCCAACTCCTACGTCTGGTACGGGCCGAACTGGGCGCAAGTGGCGACCGCGCCGTCGCGGCTGTTCAAAGCCTTCACGACCGAAGGCGGGATCCGTGTTCCGGCACTGGTGCACTACCCGCAGCTGCCGCTCAAGGGCCAGATCAGCCATGGGTTTGGCACGGTGATGGACATCACGCCGACCATTCTTGATCTGGCCGGCGTGCGTCATCCAGGCAAGCAGTGGCACGGCAAACCCGTGGCGGAAGTTCGAGGCAAGTCGTGGCTTGGGTTCTTGTCGGGCGAGACGGCGCAAGTGCATGACGAGCACACCGTCACCGGTTGGGAATTGTTCGGACGACGGGCGATTCGGCAAGGGCAATGGAAGGCGGTCTACATCCCGGGACCGGTGGGGCCGGCGACCTGGCAGTTGTATGACCTGGGCAATGATCCGGGGGAGATTCATGACCTGGCGTCGAGCCAACCGCAGAAGCTCAGTGCCTTGATCGAACATTGGCAGCGGTATGTGGATGAGACAGGGGTGATCTTGAGTGAGTCGCCGTTTCAGCCGGATTGATTCAACCTGAACCACCGCTATCGCGAGCAAGCTCGCTCCCACACTGGCCGATGTGATGCAAAGATCGCATTCACACCGACACACCCTGTGGGAGCGAGCTTGCTCGCGATGAGGCCTTAACAAACAACCATCAAGCCCGAGCCGTACGCACCTTATCCCCGACCAATTCGTCCTTGCGCTCAAACCGGTTGGCCCGCGCAAACGTGCCGAAATCATTGAACCGCACACCCATCTCGCGCATCACCTTGTGTCCCACCGGCACGGTGAGCTGCCGGATGTAGAACGGTTCCTTCACCACAAAGTGATGGATCCCGTGGCTGCTGCCGAAGTTGAAGCAGAACGCCTGCAACGGCCACAGCCACCACGCGTTCAGCACTTGCGTCTGCTGCATCACGTTGCCCGGCTCCACGTCACCGTAGTAGTGCATGTTCGAGCTGATGAAGTGCAGGCAGAACGTGCGCAACACGTTCGGGCCGATGATCACCACTGCCGCGATGTCGATCACCTGCATCACCGACAACGTGGTCGCCGACCACTCGATCGGTGCACCCATCAGATGTGCAACGCCGTTCGCTGCGTGGAAACCGAGAAACACGTACCAGGCGCCCCAATGCATCAGCGCCAGCGGTGCGTAGACCTTCAGGGTGCGCTGGACGATGCTGATCTTTTGCGCCCAGGTCTTGGCCCGCAGCATGCGGATGAACGACGACATCATGTTGTCGCCAATCATCAAGAATCGCGCGATGCCCCATGGTTCGCCGTTGGTAATGGCGCGTTCTTCCATATCGGTTTCAGAGCCCGACACCTTGTGGTGATTGAGGTGCAGATGGCGGCGAATCCACGGATTGATAGTGCTCGGCCGCGCCAGCCACACCAGCCCCATCATCAGGTTGTGCGGCACCTTCTGCTTGCGGAAGTACATGCTGTGGATCAGGTCGTGCTCCAGCTCATGGGTCAACGAGGCGAAAAACGCGTTGAGCAGCAGGCACGCCCACCACGCCATGTGCCCGCTCATGTAGAGCGCCGCTGAGCCGACCATACCGGCGATGGCGAAGGTCAGAATGCCTGCGCCGAGGGCGTCCTGATGCTTGAGAATCGGGTATTGCTCGCGCAGCTCGACGCCTCTGGCCAGCACCACTTCGCGGATATGGGCCGATCGTTGGGCTGCATTCAGTCGTTGGGGGCTTGCAGAAGTACCGCTCATGCTTCCATCCTCTGGTTATTGATGGTTGCATCCTGCCTTGGAAACCTCTGCAAGGCGGTAGCCGAGAACGCCAACCTGTTGACCGGAAGCGCCAATCAGCATGACTGAACCGACCTCCCTCGCCAGCTGGACCCGCGCCCTGCGCAAGCAACTCGATGCCCTGGGCATCGACAGCACCGCCCTGTGCCAGCAAGCGGGGCTCGACCCGCAACTGATGGACGACCCGAACGCGCGCTATCCGCTGTCGGGCACCACGCACCTGTGGAATCTGGCGGTGCAGACCAGCGGTGACCCGGCGATCGGTTTGCGGGTTTCGCGTTTCGTCAGCCCGACCACCTTCCATGCGCTGGGTTATGCGCTGGTGGCCAGCGGCAGCCTGCGGGAAGTGTTCGAGCGCATCGTGCGCTATCACCAGGTGGTCAGCGATGCCCTGGAACTGGAACTGACCCGTGCCGAGGATCGCTACCGTTTCAGCCTGAAAATCCCGGCCGGTAACCCCGCCCCAGCCTTCGAAGCCATCGATGCGTTCATGGCGATTTACGTGCGCACCTGCCGCAATCGCCTGGGTCGCGACTACGCGCCACTGGCGACCTACCTGCGTCGCCCGGAGCCGACGGACGCGCACCAATGGCATAAGGTCTTCCGCTCGCCCATGTACTTCGGCGCCGACGAAGACCGGCTGGAGTTCGCCCTCGTCGACTTCGACAGCCACCTGGATGACGCCAACCCGGAACTGGCCGAACACAATGAAACCGTGCTCAAGCGCACCCTGGCGCAACTCAAGCCGCTGACCTGGGAGCGCAAGGTTCGCGATGCCATTGAAGAACAACTGCCCGAAGGCGAACCCAGCGCCGAACACATCGCCAAGGCCCTGCACCTGAGCCTGCGCAGCCTGCAACGGCACCTGGCCGATGAAGGCTGCCGGTTCGACACGTTGCTCAACGAAAGCCGCGAAAACCTCGCGCTGCTGCACCTGCGCGACCCGCAGGTGTCGCTGAGCGAAATCAGTTATCTGCTCGGATTTGCCGACACCAGCAGCTTCAGCCGCGCGTTCAAGCGCTGGACGGGGATGACGCCGGGGCAGTTTCGGGATGGGTTGCGGTGATTGATCCGGATCCCCTGTGGGAGCGAGCTTGCTCGCGATTGCGGACGGTCAGTCGACACACCTGGAGACTGACACACCGTCATCGCGAGCAAGCTCGCTCCCACAATGGGCCTGCGTAAACAGTTAAATCGAGGCCAGCTCCCGCAACCGGGCGGCATCGAGGATTTCAATTTCGCCGTAACTCAGCCCGATGATCCCCTGCCCCTGCAACTCCTTGAGAATCTGGTTGGTGGTCTGGCGCGACAGCGACAGCATTGAAGCAAGCTGCTCCTGGGGCAGTTGCAGGACGCGGCGCGCAGGAATGGTCTCGCCATAGCCTTCGGCGATCATCAACAAGCGGTGCGCCAGCCGTGCCGGGGCCGGCAACAGGCTCAGTTGTTCGAGGTTGATGAAGGTCATGCGCAACTTCTGGCTCATCAGCAATGCCAGTTGCCGCCAGTGCTGCGGATGCTCGTCGAGCAGCGCCAGCAAGGTGTTCTGGGGAATGTGCAGCAGCGTGCACTGGCCCACGCCGTACGCATCGTGGGTGCGTGGCTGGCCATCGAACAGGCAGATTTCGCCGAACCAGTGCGGCGGCTCCACCAGGCTCAGCAACGCTTCCTTGCCTTGCTCGCTGACGGCACCGACGCGCACCGCGCCTTCAAGCACCGCGTACAGGCCACAGGGCGGATCGCCACGCTTGAACAGCCGCTGGCCCGCAGACAAGCGCCGCAGCCTGGCCGCCGACAGCAGGCTATCCTGTAGGGAAACAGGCAAATGGCTGAACCACTGACCGCTCATCAGGCGTGGACGCCAGACCTGCATATCCATGAAAACTCCTAGAGATTGTCGCCTGGCTGACAGAGTGGGAAATGGCCCCGGGGCATGATCAATCACCCTACAGGAGAACAACAATGAAAAGCCTGGTCGACCACCTCAGTCAATACGCCGCCTACCACCGTGACCCGCGCAACATCGCCTCGCACTTTATCGGCATTCCGCTGATCGTGGTCGCCGTCGCGGTGTTGCTGTCCCGGCCGGAGTGGTCGCTGGGCGGCGTGTGGATCTCACCGGCGGTGCTCGTCTCGCTGGCATCGGCGTGGTTTTACCTGCGCCTGGAGTTGCGCCTGGGCGTGTTGATGACTGTGTTGCTCGGGCTGTCCGTGTGGGCCGGTCATGCGCTGGCGCAGCAAAGCACGCTGGTCTGGCTGGGCAGCGGCGTGGCGATGTTCGTGATCGGTTGGGCGATTCAGTTTGTCGGCCATCACTACGAAGGGCGCAAACCGGCGTTCGTCGATGATGTGACGGGATTGATTGTCGGGCCGTTGTTTGTGGTGGCCGAGCTGGCGTTCATGCTGGGGATGCGGCATGACCTGAAAGAGCAGATCGAGGCGCGGGCGGGTGGGGTACGGGTCAATCCGAAACGTGCCGCTGTTTAGATAGCAATCGCGAGCAAGCTCGCTCCCACAGAGGATCTATGGTGCACATAGAACCCCTGTGGGAGCGAGCTTGCTCGCGATGCTTTTGCTTTAGATATTCGCGAGTTTCTGCCAGACCTTCGGCTTGAAGAACAGCGTCTCTCCCTTCGCCAACCCGATCAGGCTATCGTGATCCTTGACCACTTCGGCTTCGATCAGATCGCTCTGCCCTTCAACCTTCAGCGTCACCCGTGTTGTCGCGCCCAGCGGACGAATGTCCCGCACTTCCGCCGCGTGGTGGTCTTCCAGTTCATGGCGTGACAGCGACACCTCGTGCGGGCGGAACAGCACGTGCCTGTCTTCGCCCAGGTGCAGACGGTTCGAATCACCGAGGAAGTGATAGACGAAATCGCTGGCCGGGTTTTCGTAGACGTCACCCGGTGAGCCGATCTGCTCGATCACACCCTTGTTCATCACCACGATACGGTCGGCGACTTCCATCGCTTCTTCCTGGTCGTGGGTGACGAACACCGAGGTCAGGTTGATGTCTTCGTGCAGGCGCGCCAACCAGCGACGCAGCTCTTTACGGACCTTGGCGTCGAGGGCGCCGAAAGGTTCGTCGAGCAGCAGCACTTTCGGCTCCACCGCCAGCGCCCGGGCCAGGGCGATGCGCTGGCGCTGACCGCCGGAGAGTTGTTCCGGATAGCGATCCGACAGCCAATCCAGCTGCACCATATTCAGCAGTTCGTGGACTTTGGTGGCGATCTGGCTTTCGCTCGGGCGCTGGTTTTTCGGTTTCATGCGCAGGCCGAACGCGACGTTGTCGAACACCGTCATGTGGCGGAACAGGGCGTAGTGCTGGAACACGAAACCGACGTTGCGATCACGCACGTCATGCCCGGAAACGTCTTCACCGTGGAACACGATGTTGCCCTGGTCCGGGGTCTCCAGGCCGGCGATGATTCGCAGCAGCGTGGTCTTGCCGCAGCCCGACGGACCGAGCAACGCGACGAGTTCGCCGCTCTGGATGTCCAGGCTGATGTTGTCCAGCGCCTTGAACGCGTGGAAGTTCTTGCTGACATTACGCACTTCGATCGACATGAATTATTCCTCCGCGGCGCTGGCGCGCAGGCGGTTAATACGGTTTTCGCTCCACTGCTTGAGCAGCAGGATGAAGAGCGCCAGGATCAGCAACAGGCTCGCCACGGCGAACGCGGCCACGTGGTTGTATTCGTTGTAGAGGATCTCAACGTGCAACGGCAGAGTGTTGGTCACCCCGCGAATGTGCCCGGAAACCACCGACACCGCACCGAACTCCCCCATGGCCCGCGCGGTACACAACACCACGCCGTAGATCAGGCCCCATTTGATGTTGGGCACGGTGACGTGCCAGAACATCTGCCAGCCGTTGGCCCCGAGCAGGCGCGCGGCCTCCTCTTCCTGGGTACCTTGCTCCTGCATCAGCGGGATCAGTTCACGGGCAACGAACGGCACGGTGACGAAGATCGTCGCCAGCACGATGCCCGGCAGGGCGAAGACGATCTGGATGTCGTGGTCCTGCAACCATGGGCCGAACAGGCCTTGGGCGCCGAACATCAGCACATAGACCAGACCGGCGATCACCGGCGACACCGAGAACGGCAGGTCGATCAGTGTCACCAGCATGCTCTTGCCGCGGAACGAGTACTTGCTCACACACCACGCGGCACTGACACCAAACACCAGGTTCAGCGGCACCGAAATCAACACGGCGATGACCGTGAGTTTCAGCGCCGACAGCGCGTCCGGCTCAAAGATCGCGGTGAAAAACGCACCGAGGCCGAGCTTCAGCCCTTGGGAGACCACGATGAACAGCGGCAGCAACAGGAAGAGCGCAAAAATCAGCCAGCCAAGGCCGATCAGGATTCGCCGCGAGGTCGCGCTGCCACGGCGGGCAGCGTTCGAGGAAGCGGCAGCAATAGACGATTGGGACATGGGTGCGCCTCCTTATGGGGTTTCGATGCGCCGCTGCAACAAGTTGATCAGCAGCAACAGGACGAAGGAAACCACCAGCATCAGTACACCAATGGAGGTAGCGCCGGTGTAATCGTATTGGTCGAGCTTGACCATGATCAACAGCGGCAGAATCTCGGTTTTCATCGGCATGTTGCCGGCGATGAAAATCACCGAACCGTACTCGCCGACCCCGCGGGCAAAGGCCAGAGCGAATCCGGTAAGCCATGCCGGAAGCAGTGCCGGCAGCAGGATATGGCGGAAAACCTGCAAGGGTTTTGCACCCAGGCACGCCGCCGCTTCCTCGACTTCACGAGGAATATCCGCCAATACTGGCTGTACGGTACGTACTACGAATGGAAGTGTCACAAAAGTGAGGGCAAGGGTGATGCCCAGAGGGGTGTAGGCGATCTTGAAACCCAGATCCGCCGCAAACTGACCGACCAGACCGGTAGGGGTGTACAACGCCGTCAGCGCAATACCGGCCACCGCCGTGGGCAATGCGAACGGCAAGTCGATCATTGCATCGATCACTTTTCGCCCAGGGAAGGTATAGCGCACTAATACCCAGGCCAGCAGCGTGCCAATGATGCCGTTGATGATCGCGGCACACAGGGCGGTGCCGAAGCTGAGCTTCAACGCGGCCAGCACCCGTGGTGCCGAGATGATTGCCCAGAACTGATCCCAGGTGAGTTGAGCGGCATGCACGAACATCGCCGCCAGTGGTATGAGCACAATCAGGCTGAGGTACACCAAGGTGTAGCCCAGCGTCAGCCCGAAGCCGGGTATGACGGGGGAAATACGACGCGACATAAAAGTCCTTGGTTGAGAACGCACTGAGCCCCGGAGGTGAATCCGGGGCTCGTTGATGGCTATTTAAGATTACTGCGCCTGATAGATCTGGTCGAACACCCCTCCATCGTTGAAGAATTTCGGCTGTGCGGTTTTCCAGCCGCCGAAGTCCTTGTCAATGCTCACCAGCTCCAGTTTCGGGAACTGCTGGGCGTACTTGGCAGCCACGTCCTTATCACGTGGACGATAGAAGTTCTTCGCCGCGATTTCCTGGCCGGCCGGGCTGTACAGGTGCTTGAGATAGGCTTCGGCGATCTGCTCGTTGCCCTTTTTCTCGGCATTTTTGTCGACTACCGCCACCGGCGGCTCAGCAAGGATCGACAGCGAAGGCACGACGATGTCGAACTTGTCGGCGCCACCCTCTTCTTTCAGGGCCAGGAAGGCTTCGTTTTCCCAGGCCAGCAATACGTCGCCCTGGCCGTTGTTGACGAAGGTAATGGTCGAGCCGCGGGCGCCGGTATCCAGCACTGGCACGTGCTTGAACAGGGTTTGCACGTATTCCTTGGCCTTGGCTTCGTCGCCGCCATTGGCTTTCAGGCCATAGGCCCAGGCCGCGAGGAAGTTCCAGCGCGCACCGCCGGAGGTTTTCGGATTTGGTGTGATCACCGAGACATCATTCTTGATCAGGTCGCCCCAGTCCTTGATGCCTTTAGGGTTGCCCTTGCGCACCAGGAACACGATGGTCGAGGTGTAAGGCGTGCTGGCGTCCGGCAGGCGCTTTTGCCAGTCCGCCGGCAGGGACTTGCCAAGCTTGGCGATTTCGTCGATATCGCCGGCCAGGGCCAGGGTCACGACGTCGGCACGCAGGCCATCGATCACCGCCCGACCCTGCTTGCCCGAACCGCCGTGGGATTGCTGGATTTTCACGGAGTCACCGGCGTGGTCCTTTTGCCAGAACTTGATGAATTCGGCGTTGTAGTCCTGATACAGCTCGCGGGTCGGGTCGTATGACACGTTGAGCAGCTCATAGTCCTTGGCAACGGCGGAACCGGCAAAAAGGGCGCTGGCCAGGGCGGCCAAAGCGAAATGACGAATCGACGACATGGTGAAAGCTCCTGGAATTCTTGGTTTGTTGGCTTTTTCTTATGGGATATCGCGTTGCCTGATTCGCCTCAGCCCGACTTGTTGCCCGGCTGCTGCAAACGGAATTTTTCCTTGCGTTCGATCTGCACCACCTGGGCGTTGTGCACGGTGATTTCCACGGCGCCAAAGCGCAGATCGCGCAGGGCACTCTGGATTTCACGCAAGATGGTGGCTTCGTCTTGACCGTCGACGCTACGCAGGGATGCGCTCATATTGCTGCTCCTTCAACTGAGAGGTTGCCTCGCAGTGTCGGCACTGCTTGCGGCTTGAGAGCAATACTAGAGAGGTGTAGATATTCTTAAAAAGACTATTTAAGAATGTTTATATAACCAAAAGAGATTAACTGTGGAGACAAGAGCTTGAGGTGAATCACCCTCTTTCAGGCACACCAAAAAAAACCCTGTGGGAGCGAGCTTGCTCGCGATGAGGGAGTGTCAGCCACCAGAAATGTCGACTGATATTCCGCTATCGCGAGCGAGCTCGCTCCCACAGGTTTTGCTCCTACACGATCACCGGCTCATGCATCCAGTCAAGCTGCTCCGCCGGTACCGGCCGCCCGAACCAGTAGCCCTGACCCAGATCGCAATCGTGCTCGAGCAGAAATTCCGCCTGCTCAGCCTGCTCGATCCCCTCGGCATGGACCTGCATGCCCATGCTCTGGGCCAGCGCAATGATCACCCGCGAGATCGCCGCATCATCCTCATCCCACGGCAATCCGGCGACGAAGCCCTGGTCGATTTTCAACTTCTGCACCGGCAGACGCTTGAGCCGCAGCAACGATGAATAACCCGTGCCAAAGTCGTCGATGGCCAGGCGCACACCCAGCTCGCGCAGGCGATGCATCTGCTCCAGCGCGACTTCCGGGTCTTCCATCACCGCGCTTTCAGTGACTTCCAGCTCGAGAAACGCCGGCTCCAGCCCGGTTTCGCGCAGAACCTGCGCCACCTGCTGATACAGCTCACGACGGGCGAACAGACGCGAAGAAACGTTGACCGCGACGAACGACAGCACCACCCCGTCCTGCTGCCACTGGCACATCTGCCGGCACGCCTGCGCCATGACCCAGGCGTCGATTTCTGCAATCAGACCGGTTCGTTCGGCGACCGGAATGAATTCCGCCGGCGACACCAGGCCCCGCTGCGGGTGCTGCCAACGCACCAGCGCCTCGACGCCGATCAGGCGACGGCTCTTGAGGTCGTGAACCGGCTGGTAATAGACCCGCAGCTCTTGTCGATCCAGGGCGCGGCGCAATTCGAAGGCGATCTCGACCCGTTGCTGGGCGTGGGCCGTCAGCTCTTCGGTGTACAGGGCATAATCATTGCGCCCCGCGCTCTTGGCCTTGAACAGTGCAGAGTCGGCATTGCGCAGCAGTTGCTCGACGCTCAACGCATCGCTGGGGAACAGGCTGATGCCGATGCTGGTGTTTATGGACAGCTGGTGCCCATCAATAAGGAACGGCTCTTTAAGGCCCTCGATGATCCGCTGGGCCAACGCAGCGGCCTGAACCAGTTGCGGACAGCTTTCGGCAAGTATGGCGAACTCATCCCCGCCCAACCGCGCCAGGGTGACGCCCGGACCGAACATGGCCCCCAGGCGCTCGGCCACAGCCTTGAGCAACTGGTCGCCAATGGTATGCCCGAGGCTGTCGTTGATCATCTTGAAGTGATCGAGATCGATCATCAGCAGCGCGCAGCCACGCTTGTGGACCTGTGCCGAGGCCAGGGCCTGTTCGGCGCGGTCGATGAACAGCAGGCGGTTCGGCAGATCGGTCAGCGGATCGTGGTGCGCCAGGTGCATCAGTTCGTGTTCTGAATTCTTGATTGCACTGATGTCGGAAAACACCGCCACGTATTGGCTCGGCCGGCCGTAGTCGTCGTGGATCAGGCGGATCGTTTGCCATTGCGGGTAAATCTCGCCGCTTTTGCGCCGGTTCCAGATTTCTCCACTCCACTCCCCGACACTGGCGAGCGTGGCAAACATCACCTGATAGAACTCAGGAGAGTGTCGCCCGGACTTGAACAGGTTGGGCCGCTGCCCCAGCACGTCCTCACACCCGTAACCGGTGATTTCCATGAACGCCCGGTTCACATGGACGATCAGACCTTCCCGATTGGTGACCAGCACGCCTTCGCGGGTGCAGTCGAATACGGCTGCCGCCTGGCGCAAGCGCATGCGGTCGGCGTCGCGCTCACGCAGTTTGGCGCCGATACCCAGACACCGCAGCAGCCGCGCCCGGGCAATGAAGATCAACCCGGCACTGAACAGCACCCAGACATAACCGTTGATCAGTTGCCATCGCAATCGCTCGGCAGAGCTATCGAAGAAACTGTTTAATAAATAGCCACTCATCTGCAGCCAAACCACAGAAAGCAGCAGATAGAGCAGCGCTGCACGCAAGGCATCGCGATAGGTGGCAGACATCCGGCGATCCATGTCCCTACAAAAAGGTTGGAATTATAGTTTAAAGACACATCCAGCCACTCTTATCTGAAAGGGTGACTGGTTTTCTGTGTGGGCTTAGTGATAATGCAACGGCTGTTTTTTCTTTATCGAGGGCCCTACAGCCTATGTGGTACGAAGGTTTTCTTGGCTTGTCGCCCTGGTCGCTGGTAGCAGTCACCCTGCTGATGACCCACGTCACGATCATCGCCGTCACGGTCTATCTGCATCGTTACTCGGCCCATCGCTCCCTGGAGCTGAATGGCGGCCTTAAGCATTTTTTCCGTTTCTGGCTGTGGCTGACCACGGCGCAGAACACCCGCGAGTGGACCGCCATCCACCGCAAGCATCACGCCAAATGCGAAACCGTCGATGACCCGCACAGCCCGGTCATCAAGGGTTTGTCCACGGTGCTGCGCAAAGGCGCCGAGCTGTACCGCGCCGAAGCGGAAAACCCCGAGACGCTGCGCATCTACGGCAAGAACTGCCCCGAAGACTGGATCGAGCGCAACCTCTACAGCCGCTTCCCGCTGCTGGGCATCGCGATCATGGGCGTTATCGACCTGCTGCTGTTCGGCACCATCGGCATCACCATCTGGGCCATCCAGATGATGTGGATCCCGGTGTGGGCCGCCGGCGTGGTCAATGGCCTGGGCCATGCCATCGGCTACCGCAACTTCGAATGCCGCGATGCGGCGACCAACCTGGTGCCTTGGGGCATCCTGATTGGCGGCGAAGAACTGCATAACAACCATCACACCTACCCTAACTCGGCAAAACTGTCGGTGAAGAAGTGGGAATTCGACCTGGGCTGGGCGTGGATTCAAGTCTTCAGCTTCCTGCGCCTGGCCAAGGTTCAACGGGTTGCGCCGATTGCCCATCGCGTAGAAGGCAAGGGCAACCTGGACATGGACACCGCCATGGCGATCCTCAACAACCGCTTCCAGATCATGGCCCAGTACCGCAAATTGGTGATCGGCCCGCTGGTCAAGCAAGAGCTGGAAAAGGTCGATCACTCGGTACGTCACCAGTTCCACCGGGCCAAACGCCTGCTTTCGCGGGAGACCAGCCTGCTGGATGACAAACACCATGTACGCATCCAGAACATGCTCGAGCACAGTCAGGCGCTGAAGGTAATTTACGAAAAACGCCTGGCCCTGCAACAGATCTGGGTCAAGACCAGCTCAAATGGTCACGACATGCTGGCGGCCATCAAGGACTGGGTACACGAAGCCGAAGCCAGCGGGATTCAATCCCTGCGCGACTTCGCCGATCAGTTGAAGACCTACTCCCTGCGCCCTGCCGCCGTCTGAAAAAACCTGTGGGAGCGGGCTTGCTCGCTCCCACATGGTTATGTGGCGTGCCATCAGTACCGCCCGGCGGGAGCCAGCTTCCTCGCCACACAAGGCGGGAACTTCATCTAAAAAGCCCTATCTCAAAGACACTTCGCCATTCCCGGCAGGCTTGGTGTTGGCCGCTATCGAACACGCGGCATGCCCTTTGAGATTTGTGTCGATGGCCCCAAAAAACCTGCAAGACTCATCTCCGTCGCATTGGCCCGAGGCCGCGCAGCCCCTGATAGCGCTGATGCATGCCCAACGCGAAGTCGCACGCCTGAGCGAACGTGAACAGTTGTTCAGCACCTTGCTGATGAGCGTCAATGCAGTGCTGTGGGCATTCGATTGGGAAACCCGCAAGGTGCTTTACGTCAGCCCCGCCTATGAACGGATCTTTGGCCGTTCGGCCGATCTACTGCTGGCCGACTGCAATCAATGGTGCGACAGCATTCACCCTGACGACCTGGACTATGCCGAACGCAGCCTTGCCGAAGTGCTGGACAAAGGCGCCGTCGAAGACCGCGAGTATCGAGTCATCGCCGCAGACGGCCAGGTGCGCTGGCTAAGCGACAAATGCTACATCAACCGCCAGCCCGAGCCGGGGCAACCGGTGATCATCGTCGGCATCGCCGAAGACATCACCGACAAGAAGCAGATGGAAACCGAGCTGCATCGCCTGGCCACCATCGATGCGCTGACCCAGAGCAGCAACCGCCGTCATTTCTTCGAATGCGCCCACCGCGCGTTCGCACACACCCGGCAACAGGGCGAGCCGCTGTCGTTTCTGATGCTGGACATTGATAACTTCAAGACGATCAACGACACCTACGGTCACCAGGAAGGCGACAACGTGTTGCAACGCATTGCCGAAAGCGGCCGCGCAGCGTTGCGTCGTGGCGACCTGTTCGGGCGTATTGGCGGTGAGGAGTTTGCAGCGGTGTTTCCCGGGTGCACGCCACAGATGGCCCTGCAAGTGGCTGAACGCTTGCAACAACAGATTCAGCGATTGAGTTTCAACCATGAGGGCCAGACGTTCGGCATCACCGTCAGCCAGGGCCTGACCAGCCTGACCGCCGCGGACGAAAACGTGGAAAACCTGTTTTCCCGGGCCGATGCGGCGATGTACCAGGCCAAGCGCGAGGGAAAGAACCGGATTGTGACGGGCTGAGATTTCGCTGGCACCACCGGATACCTGTGGCGAGGGGGCTTTGCCCCCGTTCGGTTGCGCAGCAGCCGTAAACCAGCGAATGCGGTTGTCCTGACAATGCTGGAACACCAAATGCAGGACTGCTTCGCAGCCCAACGGGGGCAAGCCCCCTCGCCACAAAAGCTCGCTCCCACAGGGGTTGGTGGTGTGCTTACTTTTTGCGCAAACGCATCAACTCCGGCAGGCCGATCTTGAGTAACCTCGCCGTCCGGCTCTTCGCCAGCGCCTCGATGCCCTCATGCTCGCTCAGGCGCGCCATCTGCGCCGCCATGTTCATCACCAGCGCTTCGCGCGAGTAAACCCCGCCACCGAGCTGGTAGGCCGCCGCAATCAGTTCGCGCAACTCCAGTGGCAGACGCCAGCGCGTGCGCAGGGCCGAGCCATAGGCCGCGCCAAATTCAACCAGCGCTTCGCCCACTTCCTCCTGCTCGTCCAGTTCGCCACCGGCCTGTTTCCATTCCTGCAAACACCGCAGCAACGCCAGATCGCCGAGACGATGCAACATGCCGGCGCAATAGCAGCGCTCCTGATCCAGATCGAGCAAGCGCGCCAGGGTTCTCGCGTATTCGGCGGTGTGCAGGGACAGATCCCAGTAACGCTCGGCATAGTCGGCCAATTGCGGATCGCTGAGCCGGGCACTGCGCTTGAGCGCCAGCCCGAGAATCAGGTTCATGCTCTGCCCGGTGCCCAGGCGATGCAGCGCCTGGGACAGGTTTTGCACAGCGGTGCCGTGGTGCTGGGCCGCGCTGTTGGCGGCGGCGATCAGCACAGCGGTAACCTGCGGATCGGTGCGGACTTCGTCTTCCAGCACCGTCAAATCGAGGCCATTGGGATTGAGGCTGCGCTTGACCGCCACTTGCACGTCGGTCATCAGCGGCGCACCGTCAGCCAATTCCCGTCGACGCTCCAGAAACACCGACAACGTCATGCCCGGTGCCAGCGACGGCACTTCGCACGAGACTTCTTCGCCAGCATTCAGCAGCAGCCCCTGCAACCGATGGGTCAGGCTTTCCATATTCAGGGGTTTGGTCAGGTACGCGGCCGGCGCCAGCGGCAAGGCCTCGCGCACGCTGGCACTGTCGTTGCGACTGCTCATCAGAATGAACGGCATGGGCGGATTGCGTTTGCGCTGGCGGATGTTGCGCAGGACATTCAGGCCATCGACGCCCGGCAACTCCCAGTCGGCGATCACCAGGTCATAGGGGTTGGCAGCCAATAGCTCCAGCGCTTGCTGACCATCGGCGCACAAATCCAGCCGCGCATCGCAGCGTACGTTCAACAACACTTCCTTGAGCAAATCCCGGGACCAGGGGTCGGCCTCGGCGATCAGGACTCTTGGAACGGCGGGTAAAATGACGGTTGTCATACAGCTCTCCCTGGCAATGCGCAAACCTTAGCCAATGCTGGCCATCCGATACAGCGCTAATGGGCGGGATGTGTTTCAAGGGGCATGAAAAAACCCGCCGAAGCGGGTTTTTTGTGGATCAGGTCACACTGGGTGATCAGAGCTCGGAGAAGCACTCTTCGATGATCGCCAGGCCTTTGTCCAGTTGCTCGTCCGGCGAGGTCAGCGGTACCAGAACGCGCAGAACGTTGCCGTAGGTGCCGCAGGACAGCAGGATCAGACCCTTGTCGCGAGCCTTGGCCACAACGGCTGCCACGGCGGTCGGGTTCGGCTTGTGGCTGTCGCCACCTTCGAACAGCTCGACAGCGATCATCGCGCCCAGGGCACGGACTTCACCGATCACCGGGTACTTGGCCTGGATGGCCTTCAGGCCGGTTACCAGACGCTCGCCAACAGCCTTGCAACGATCCAGCAGGTGTTCTTCTTCGAACACTTCCATCACGGCCAAGGCCGCGGCGCAAGCGATCGGGCTACCGGCGTAGGTGCCGCCCAGGCCGCCTGGAGCGATGGCGTCCATGTATTCGGCCTTGCCACACACACCGGCCAACGGGAAGCCGCCAGCGATGGATTTGGCGAAAGTGGTCAGGTCGGCGGCAACGCCCATCTGTTCCATGGCGAAGAAAGTACCGGTACGGCCAGCGCCAGTCTGTACTTCGTCAGCGATCAGCAGGATGCCGTGCTGGTCGCACAGGGCACGCAGACGCTTCATGAATTCTTTCGGAGCGACGTAGAAACCACCTTCGCCCTGAACCGGCTCGATGATGATCGCAGCGATGTCTTTCGGCTCGGCGTCGTTCTTGAAGATGCGTTCGATGGAAGCGATCGAATCGTCGATGCTCACGCCGTGCAGTTCGTTCGGGTACAGCGCGCGGAAGATGCCGCCTGGCATCAGGCCCATGCCGGCCGAGTAAGGCACGACTTTACCGGTCAGACCCAGGGTCATCATGGTGCGACCGTGGTAGGCGCCGGTGAAGGCGATCACGCCGGCACGGCCAGTGGCGGCACGGGCGATCTTGATGGAGTTTTCCACGGCTTCGGAGCCGGTGGTCACCAGCAGGGTTTTCTTGTCGAAATCACCTGGGACCTTGGCGTTGATTTTTTCGCACACTTCCACGTACGGCTCGTAGGCCAGTACCTGGAAGCAGGTGTGGGTCAGCTTGTTCAGCTGCTCGGTCACGGCGGCGATGACTTTCGGGTGCACGTGGCCGGTGTTCAGCACGGCGATACCGCCGGCGAAGTCGATGAACTCACGACCTTCAACGTCGGTCACGGTAGCGTTCTTCGCGGAATCGGCGAAGATCGGGTGAATCTGGCCAACACCACGTGGAACAGCAGCGGTACGGCGGGCCATCAAAGAAGCGTTAGTCTTGCTCATACATTCCTCATTCACCGCTCATCGGGCGGCGTGGTTCAAGGATAAAGCGACGGGGAGCAACGGCGGCAGCATGCGATGATCGACTGCCACTGCGTTCCCGGCCACCGAGAAAATTCCGGTTTGAAGCGGCGCAAAGGGACAGCGCTCTCGTGCCCTTTGCGCTTGAAACAATGCTCTTCCCGGCTTAGATGCCCAGGCAGAGGTATTTGATTTCCAGGTAATCTTCGATGCCGTACTTGGAGCCTTCACGGCCCAGGCCCGAGGCCTTGATGCCGCCGAACGGCGCGACTTCGTTGGAGATCAACCCGGTGTTGACGCCGACCATGCCGTATTCCAGGGCTTCAGCCACACGGAACACACGGCCCAGATCACGAGCATAGAAGTACGAGGCCAGACCGAACTCGGTGTCGTTGGACATCGCGATCACATCGGCTTCGTCTTTGAAGCGGAACAGCGGAGCCAATGGACCGAAGGTTTCTTCCTTGGCCACGGCAGCGTTATTCGGCACGTTGGTCAGGATGGTTGGCTCGAAGAAGTTGCCTTCCATCGCCTTGCCACCCGCCAGCACGGTCGCGCCTTTGCTCAAGGCATCGGCGATGTGTTCTTGCACCTTGGCCACGGCTTTTTCGTCGATCAGCGGACCAGTGGTAGTGCCTGCTTCCAGACCGTTGCCGATCTTCAGTTTGGCGACAGCCACTTTCAGCTTCTCGGCGAATGCGTCGTAAACACCGTCCTGGATGTACAGGCGGTTGGCGCAGACACAGGTCTGGCCGTTGTTGCGGTATTTGGAAATGATCGCGCCTTCGACGGCCTTATCCAGGTCCGCGTCGTCGAACACGATGAACGGCGCGTTGCCGCCCAGCTCCAGGGACACTTTCTTGATGTCCTTGGCGCATTCGGCCATCAGTTGACGACCGATTTCGGTCGAACCGGTGAAGGACAGCTTGCGCACGATCGGGTTGCTGGTCAGCTCGGTACCGATGTCGCCGGCGCTGCCGGAAACAACGCTGAACACGCCAGCCGGAATGCCGGCGCGCTGGGCCAGTTCGGCCAGGGCGAAAGCGGAGTACGGGGTTTGCGAAGCAGGCTTGAGCACCATGGTGCAACCGGCGGCCAGGGCCGGGCCGGCTTTACGGGTGATCATCGCAGCCGGGAAGTTCCACGGGGTGATTGCAGCGGTCACGCCGATTGGCTGCTTGATCACGATCAGGCGCTTGTCTGGCTGGTGGCCCGGAATCACGTCACCGTAGATACGCTTGGCTTCTTCGGCGAACCATTCGATGAAGGAAGCGGCGTAAACGATTTCGCCCTTGGCTTCGGCCAATGGCTTGCCTTGTTCCAGGGTCATCAGGCGAGCCAGGTCGTCCTGGTTCTCGATGATCAGTTCGAACCAGCGACGCAGCTTGGTCGCACGCTCTTTGGCGGTCAGTGCACGCCAGGCCGGCAGCGCTTTGTCAGCAGCTTCGATCGCACGGCGGGTTTCGGCAGCGCCCATTTTCGGCACGGTGCCCAGAATTTCGCCCGTTGCCGGGTTGTTGACCTTGATCGTCTGACCATTGTCCGCATCGACCCACGCGCCATCGATGAAGGCTTGCTGGCGGAACAACTGGGTGTCTTTAAGCTGCATGTCGGCTTTCCTTAACAGCACCGCAACGAATGCGGAGCAAATTATGATTGTAGAAAGGCGCCTCGATAGGCTGCCGTCAGGGAAATCATTCACCGGGCTGAAGCACATAAATAGCGCACTGATTGAACTCGTGCGGTTCAGCACCCAGACAAGAGCGTTTGAAATCTCAAACGAATCCTAGGATCAAAGGGGGTAAAGGACAATAGCCTGTTCGAAAAAAAGAACGAAAACGACGCTTTTGCCCATTTTTTCTGATCAACGTAGCAAACGCGCGTTACAGCTTTAAAAAAACGCAGGCGATTCAGCAGCATGGACGCCCGCAGCGCATATGAGTATCATGGCGCCCGCTGCACCAGTAGCTCAGCTGGATAGAGTACTGCCCTCCGAAGGCAGGGGTCGTGGGTTCGAATCCCGCCTGGTGCACCATACCGCTGTTACAAGAAAGCCTCGGGCCTTATGGGTCTGGGGCTTTTTTGTGGGTGATTGCAAGCTTCGCGCCTAATAATCAATGCTGCTTTTTTCAAACAGCCGGCCAATGTCTCTCGCGCTATGCAGCACGCGTTCGACCTTGATCTCGTCATCCATCAAACAGTAGAAAATCAGATATCGGCCATGGGGAAGCATTCGCAATCCCTTGGCGCAATCGTCTCTTGAAACACCCAGATTCGGTTGTTCGATTAATCGCGCGCACTGCATGCGCAGCTCGCCCACAAACGTCCGGGCCCGTTCAGGATTGTCTCGGGCGATAAAACGAGCGACTTGCAGCAGATCGTCCCGTGCCAATGCAGAGAAAAGCACTTGCCTCATGGACGGTGTTGCTCTGCTTCTACCTCATCAATCAGCGCATCAAGCTCGGCAAACATTGTATCGGCAGCGACGGCCGGACGCGGATCGTTGCGGCTCGCCGCAATGGCTTCACGAAGTTCGGCAGCGTGCAGCCGATCCAGCAGCTGTTGATAGGCCGCGTGCGGTAAAAGATAGGCGGCTGGACGGTTGTGGTTGAGCACGGCAACAGGCTCGGAACCGGCTTGCTCGATTACAGTACTCGGGCTGCGCTTGAGCTCGGTGATGCTGACCGAACGACTTGCAAGTAGCTGCTCCATGGCGGCTCCAAAGGTACGTAAAAAAGTACCTGATAGTGTGCCATTTTCAGCATGGGGGTCAACGAGTCTCCGACCGGTGCTGTCCTGGCCCACAAAAAAACCGCCGAAGCGGTTTTTTTCATTCTGTAGTCCAGTCGAATTCGTCGTACTCATCATCGTCCTCGTCGTCCTCGAAAAACTCCTCTTCAAGGTCGTCGTCTTCAACAACATCCTCTTCCGGCTGATTCAGCAGAAATTCCTTGCGACTCTCGGTAATCGCTCGCCGCAGTTCTTCACCCTTTTGCGGGCAGTTGAGCATTTGGGCGATGCGGTCGATCTTTTTTGCCACGGCATCCTCCAACGCATCGGCTATAGCCTGATAGTGCGCGCTTTCGGGGGTGGATGCCAAATCCCCGGAATGCCGCGCACTTCAGTTTTCTGCAAATCCGCTGGGGCGATCAGCCTTTAGCGGTGATAGCGCCGCACCACGCTGCTGTTCTTCAGGACGTGGCCTTTGATTTTTTCCAGCAGCTGCGCGCGGGTCAGGCCGGCGGGCAAAGCGTCCGGGGGCAGGTCCAGGGCGTAGATCTGGATGATGTAGTGGTGCGCGCTGTCGCCAACGGGCGGGCAAGGGCCGACATAGCCGGTGGTTGCCTTGCTGTTGGTACCAGCGACGCCCTCGAGGCCGGGTTTGCTCCCGGCGCCGGCCGGGATCTGGTGGGTGCCGGCCTTGATGCCGTAATGCACCCACTGATCGATGCCCTGGCCCTGCTGGCCGTCAGGGTCGTGCATGACGATGGCGTAGCTTTGGGTGGCTGCCGGGCCGGCGTTCCAGTTCAATGCCGGGGAAATATTATGCCCGCCGCAGCCCGCGGAATCGCTGGCGGCGGTCGACGTGAACAGGCGGTCATCGGAGACTCCAGGAATGTTCAGGGTGAAACGTTCCTGGGCCTGCGCCGGGAACTGCACGCAAAGGGCGACTGCCAAGGCCGCAAGCCAAGGGTTCATTGAGGTCAATCGGGGCATACCGGAGCACCTTGTACGTGTTGGGCCGTCGTCGGCGTGCAAACTATAGCCGGACCGTTCACGCCGTGGCAGGGGCAATTGGCTGAACCTCGCGATAAGTACCAGACTCATAAGTGAAACGTCTGTCTGGAGAGCAATCATGACTCTGCATCGCGTTGCGCGTGTCGCCAATGTGCCCGAAGACCGGGGTCTGGAAGTGCAGGTCCAGGACAGCAAGATTCTGCTGTTGCGGGCCGGCGAACAACTGCGCGCTTATCAGGCCGAATGCCCGCATGCCGGAGCCCCGCTGGCGGACGGCGCGATATGCCACGGGCGCCTGACGTGTCCATGGCACAAGGCGCAGTTTCGGGTCGAGGATGGCGGGCTGTGCGAACCCCCAGCCCTGGACAGCCTCAAGCGCTATCCCCTTGAAGTCCGTGACGGCGACATCTGGGTCGGCGACCAGCCGATGCCGGACGCCCACGCGCCACCGGCCGACGATCCACGTACCTTCATCATTGTCGGCGCCGGCGCGGCAGGCACGGCGGCGGCAGCATGTTTGCGCGAGAAAGGTTTCGGCGGCCGGTTACTGTTGATCGACCGCGAAGCCGATGCCGGATACGACCGCACGGCGCTAAGCAAATACGTGATCGCCGGGGAGATGCCGCTGAACGAAGTCCCGCCGCTGCGCGACGAGGATTTTTACCGCGAGCAGCGGATCGAACGCCTGCGAGGCGAAGTGGCAAGCCTGGACGCGCCAAACCGGACGCTGCGGCTGACTGACGGCCAATCACTGACATACGACGCCGCGCTGCTGGCCACCGGCGGCGTACCCAACCCGCTGACGCTGCCCGGCGCCGACCTGCCGCAAGTGTTCGTCCTGCGCTCCAAAGCCCATGCGCAGCAGATTCTGGACAGCGCCAGCGCCGGCCAGCGGGTGGTGATCATCGGCGACAGCTTCATTGCCATGGAATCCGCCTCGTCCCTGCGCCAGCTTGGCCTGCACGTGACCGTACTGGCCCGCCACGAGGTGCCGCTTGCCAAACAGTTCGGCGACACGGTCGGCAAGGCCATTCGCGCACGACATGAAGCCCATGGCGTCGTGTTTCATACCCAGGGCAATGCGGTACAGATCGAAGGGACGGACAAGGTCGAAGCCGTGCGCCTGGACAACGACCAACGCCTGGCGGCCGATCTGGTGCTGGTCGGCATCGGCGTAACGCCAGCCACTGCGGCCTTTACCGGGTTACCGAAGGAGCAGGATCACTCGCTGCATGTCGATGGCGCAATGCGCGTGGCCGACGGCCTCTGGGCGGCTGGCGATATCGCAACGTTCCCGCTGAACAACCAATACCTGCGCATTGAACACTGGCGACTGGCCCAACAGCAGGCGCGGATCGCCGCGGCCAATATGCTGGGCGGTGACGAGCATTACCTCGACGTGCCGTTTTTCTGGACCTGGCATTTCGGTAAAACCTATGACTACCTCGGCCACTCCGAGGCCTGGGACGAAGTCGAGTTCAAGGGCGACCCTTACAACCCGCCGTTCATAGGCCTGTTCGGAAAAAACGGCGTGGTGTCGGCGGCGGTAGCCTGCGAGATGGACCGGGCAATGGCGATGCTCGCCGAGCGGATGAAACAACCGCTGCCATGGGAAGAGGCATGGCGCCTGATCCGTGACGTTCCCTAGAGTTGCCAGACAGCAAAACGCCCGGCGCCTGCGCGATGCAGAGGCCGGGCGTTGCGGGGTAAACGGCCGCCGTTATTCGGTGGCGCCAGCATCCGCAAACTTGCTCATCACAAAACCGGCAAACTCTTCGACGGTCATTTTCTGGCCGTTGAAGTCCACCTGATTGTTGGCGTAACGCAGGTTGGTGACGATGTTATTGCCGTCCAGTTTTGCCAGTTGGCTGCCGACCGCCATGCTGCTGAACATGTCCGCGGTGGCGGTGGCCTGATCGGCAATCAGCTTGGCGTCGGTCTGACCGTCGATTTGCGATTGCACGGTGAGCACATCGACCAGCATGGGTTTGGACACTTGCAGCTTGAAGTCCAGCAGCGCGATCAGCTGTTTGACCAACTGATCGGTCGGCAGATCGATAGCTTGTGGCTTGGTCAGGTCGAGCACCATGTTGGCGCGGCTCTCACCGTTGGCGGTGTTGAACGACAGGTTTTCCAGGGCCACTTGTGGTCCGGCCGCCAGCAGTTTTTCCAGGCTGGACTTGAGCAGCGCCTCTTCGGCTTCGGTCAGTTTCAGCTCCGGTGCCGGCAGACCGGCCGCCGTTGCTTCGGCCACCGCCCTTTCATACGGCTGCAGTTTGCTCTGGTAAATCTGCATCAACGACAGGGTCGCCGGAATGTCGAGGTTCTTCAGGCTCATGGCCAGCGAACCGGAACCAATGGTCTTGCCGTTCAGGGACACTTCGCCAACCTTGTAATCGGCACGCCCTGAGGCGTTGCTGCCCTTTTCTTCAGTCAGGTTTTTCATCTCGAATTTCTTGAAGTCCAGCACCGACTGCTTGACGCCAAAAGTCGATTTGCCGCTGGCCAGTTCAACGACGTTTTCGCCGGTGTAGAAACCGTAGGTACTTTTTGTCAGGTTGCTGGCCAGGGTCAGGCCATTGAATTCAACCTGCACCGGCGTCTGGTCTTCGGACACGGTGGTCACCTTCAGGCTGTCCATGTAGCCGTTGGCCTTGACCTTCTGCGCCTTGGCGCTGGCGTCGACGTCCATTTTCAAGCCGGAGAACTTCATGCTCGACTTGTCATCCAGTGCCATTTCCAGCGGCTGCAACTCGAAGGTGCCATTGGTAGCGTTGTCATAGCCGATATTGACCACGCCGGTCAGCGGGGACTTGTCCTTGGCGGCGGCAAACCACTTCTCGGTGAACGGAGTCTTTTCCAGCTCGTAGTGACTGGTCGCCAGGACCGGCAGCCACTTGAGCGACATCAGGCGCGAGAATGGTAACGGGCCGTGTTCGATGTGATCGACAAACAGCAACTCGACCGGCGCTTCACCGAACATTTCGCCTTCGCCCTTGAGGCGATAGTGCGCGGTGCTGCTGAATACATGCCGCTCCAGCGACACCAGCTCCAGCGACGCCGTGCCGTTGGAACCAACCATCGCCGCCTGCAGTTCCTTGTTGGCATCGGCAATCGAGGTGTTCAGCACACCTTCGATCCTGGTGCTGGTGAACCAGGCCCCACCTGCGCTGATGGCACCGATGGCGACAACAATTCCCAGTAGCACGCCTGCTGATTTATTCATGTATGACCCGTTCAGTATCCGTTGTTGAAAGTGAGGTCGTCTTCCCTGAACCCATGACGGGTTGCGGCTCGACTGTGCTGAAAGTGGAATGGAGATTAGCATCAGGGGCGACGAACGGCCCAATGATTAAAGGTGAAAGAGTGTCTTGGGGGGGCGCAGGATTCGAGATCTTCGCAATCCTTTCGATCGCTATCGTCGGAACGCCGCCCGGAGCAAGCTTGCTCCCACAGGGATCACGCTATACCTGTGGGAGCGGGCTTGCCCGCGATGGCGGCATAACAGCCACCAAAAAATCAGGAATACTGGACTTCAATCTCATCCAGCTGATGATCAAAGCTTTTGAGCCGCGCAGTCCAGGTGTACACCAGCACTTCGAAGTCACGGTTGATCACCGCCCCGCCCGTCACTTCCGCGCGCGGGTCGCAGACGTCCAGTTGATAGCGTTCGCGGGCCATGGCCGTGGCGACATCGGCCAGTTCGCGGGCATTGCTGAGCCAGTGCCGGCCGTCGTCAGCTACCTGCCGGTCCAGCGCCAGGCACTGTTTTTTCAGGCTCTCGAGGCTTTTTTCCAGCGGCGTGCCGGTCAATTCGCCCATGACTTCCTGAAAGGTGCGCCCCGGTTGCCAGTAACTGCCCCAGAAATAGCGGTCGAACACCGTTTCGACACGACGCAACGCCACCTTGGTGTCCCAGATCAGGACCAGGGTCTTGCCCTGTTCGAGTTGTCTTTTCTTGATGCGTTGATTCTGGACCGAGGCCCAGGCCACCACAGCAATGGACATCACGGCAATCAGCGCGGCGGCACTGTCGAGGAACGCCATGGCCTTGTCGATCTGGTGGGCCAGCATGATGCCGTAGAAATAGGTGGCCGACAGCAGCACCAACGCCACGATGGCGCACCAGAAGCCGAGAGCATAAGGGTTTTTCATTATTGGTTTCCCCCTGACCTGCGCGAGCCTTGTGCGAAGAAAGGGCGCTTTTGCACCGGGTGCCCCTCCAACACTTCAAAGCATAGCAACGGCCTCAGGGTTTGCCGGAGTTCGACGCTTGCGTTCGTCCGCTTTCCCAACCGCCGCCCAAGGCGAGGAACAAATCGATCTGGCTGGCGGCAACCTGGGTGTTAGCGGCCGCCAGCTGCGCCGTGACGTCGATGTAGGTGCGGGTGGCTTGCAGGTCGGCCAGGAACGAGGCTCGGCCGGCCTGGAAGAAGCGGTGGGTCTGGTCGGCCGCCAGTTTTGCCGATTGCTCGGCATCGGCCAGTGCATCGCGGCGTTGCAGCAATGCCGTGTACTGGGCAAGACCGGTCTGGGTCTCGCGAATGGCGTTGAGCACCACCCCGTCGAAATGCGCCAGGGTCGCCTGGGTCACCGCTTCGGCTTCGCGGATGCGCGCCCGGGCGCCGTTGGTCGGCACGTTCCAGGTCAGCGACGGACCGAAGCCCCAGCGATTGGTAGACGGGTCGCCGAGATCGTCCAGGATACCGACGGTACCGATGGTCGCGCCGATGCTGATGTTCGGATACAGCTCGCCCGTGGCGACGCCGATACCGGCCGTCGCGGCCGCCAGCCGACGCTCGGCCTGCCGCACATCGGGACGACGCTTGAGCAACGCGGCGCCATCGCCCACCGGTACCAGTTGCGCGATTTTTGGCAGCTCATCGCAGGTGGCGGTGCCGGCCGGCAGTTGGTCCACCGGCTTGGCCAGCAACATCGACAAGCGGTACAACCCTGCCTGGCGCGACGCTTCATAGCGCGGCATGTCGGCGCGCAGGGATTTGAATTGGGTCTGCGAGCGGGTGACCTGGGTTTCGTCGCCACGCCCGGCATCGCGCAAGCGCTGGATCAGCGTGGTGCTCTGGGCTTGCAGGTCGAGGGAATGCTGGGCGATTTCCCGCTCTTCATTGGCTGCACACACCTGGGTGTAGGCGCGAACCACGTCGGCCACCACGGTGATGCGTGCAGTATCGGCAGCTGCCTGTGTCGCATCGGCATTGGCCTTGGCCGCTTCGATACCGCGTTGCAAGGTGCCGAACAGGTCGAACTGGTACGACGCGCTGATGCCGATATCGCCGATGTTGGCCACCGGCACTTTTTCCGGCAGCAGGAATGCCTGGCCAGACTCCTGCAAGCGCTGGGCGCCCATCTGCACGCCGCCGCTCCAGCCACCCGCAGCTTGCGCCTCATCGACCTGAGCGCGAGACCGCGACAGGCTGGCCGCCGCCACACGCAAATCGGTGTTGGAGGCCATGGCCTGCTGTACCAACTGGTCGAGTCGCGGGTCCTTGTACAGGCGCCACCAATCGGCCGGCACCGGCGCGGACACCGCCGTTTTACCGTCGACCGCCAGATCGCCCTGGAAGTCTGGACGATGGACAGCCGCCTCTTCGGGCAGATGATAATCCGGCCCGACCATCTGACACGCCGACAGCAGCAAACCTAATCCGGCGACCGCCAAACCCGAGGCCTTGCTCATTGCGCCGGCCCCCGTTGCTGATCGTCGATGATCGATACCGTGGCGGTGCGCCCGGCGATCATGCGGAAGTCGTCCGGCACGTCATCGAAGGCGATCCGCACCGGAATCCGCTGGGCCAGCCGCACCCAGCTGAAGGCCGGGTTGACGTTGGGCAGCAGGTTATTGCCGCTGGTGCGGTCGCGGTCTTCGATACCGGCGACGATGCTCTCCACATGCCCGCGCAGGCGTGCATTGTCGCCGATCACCCGGATGTCGACGCTCTGGCCGATATGGATGCCGTTCAGTTTGGTTTCTTCGAAATAGCCGTCGATGTGGAACGAGTTGCTGTCGACCACCGACAACACGGGCCGCCCGGCGCTGACGAATTCCTGGGTCCGTGGCGCGCGGTCGTTGACGTAGCCGTCCACCGGGCTGCGGATCACCGAGCGGTCGAGGTTGAGCTGCGCGCTGTCCACCGCCACCTGGGCTTCCATCAACGCCACTTGGGCACGAGCCACTTTCGATTGGCTTTCTTCCAGTTGCTCACCCGGCACCAGGTTGCCAAGACCCTTGTTCCGCTTGGCCTCGCGCTGGGCCTGGGCCAGGGTTTCTTCACGGTCGGCGACTGCCGCTTTCGCCTGGCGCAGGGCCAGCTTGAAGCGGTCCGGATCGATGCTGAACAGCACCTGGCCGCGCTTGACCAACTGGTTGTCGCGCACCTCCACTTGCTGGATCAGCCCGGAGACATCCGGCGCGATTTGCACGATGTCGGCGCGGATGTGCCCGTCGCGGGTCCAGGGCGCGAACATGTAATACATCACCATGCGCCAGACCACGACCACGGCGAAGCTCACGATCAGCAGGGTCAACACCACGCGACCCAGGGTTAGAAACGGTTTTTTCATGTCATCAGGTATCGACTGAGTGAGTCCACGGCGCCAAGCAGCAAGGCGTAGAGGGCCACGTTGAACAATGCCCGGTGCCAGACCAGACGGTAAAAGTGCAGGCGCGTCAGCACCCCGTGCACCAACAGGTACAACACATACGTAATGCCCATCAGCACCAGCAGCGTGGGCAGGAATACCCCGCTCAGATCCAGGTCACCGATCATAAGGGCGCTCCATCAATGCCATGGGGAAGCGGTTCTTCGGGCTCGGCGGAACCGACGAATTCGACGCCGGGCAACAGTGCCAGGCGCAGGCCGCTCAGGGCGTGCAGCAGATGCCGACGGGTTTCATCATCGCCGGCACCGCTGAGGGAGCGCCGCGTGCGGTCGAGGGTCATCAGCAACGGGCTCGGTGCCTGCAAGCGCTCACCGGCCTTGAGACAGGCCTTGAAGTACTCGCCAACCTCGGCCACCACCTGGTGCAGCAGCACCTGCGGCACACCAAGGACCCGCGGCGTATAAGCGAGCAGGTCCAACAGATTCAGCGCCACCCGCACTTCCCGCAGCGCCACGCCGGAGTCCTGGCCGGTCATGGCCAGGCGCGGCAGATGCTGCATCAGCCGATCGAGCATCCGTATGCCCAGAAGCCGATGCTCAGACAACGTGGCCGGCTCGGAGAGGCCGACAATGTCACGCCAGCTGAAACGGGTCAGGCGCTTGGCTGCCAGTTCGGCACCGAACGGCCGGGCGATCAGGGTCCAGATGAACGCGAACAGCAACCCCATGGGGCCGGCCAGGTTGGAGTTGGCGAAACTGAGGAAGTCCGCGTCGTAAGCGCCCTGAATGCTGATGAAGGACGAGGTGTTGACCAGGGTCAGCAGCATGCCCAGGTAAAATTGCGGCTTGACCGTCAGGGTGCCGACACAAATGAACGGCACGGCAAACGCCAGTACCAGCATCGGAAAGTCATGCAGGTTGGGCAGCACCAGAAACAGATAAAGGCTGGCGAACACCACCGACATCGCCGTCCAGAAAAAGAACCGGTAAATCTGCGGCGCAGGGTCGTCCATCGAGGCAAAGAAACTACACGCCACCGCCGCCAGGATCACTGCGCTGCCGCCATCGGTCCAGCCGAGCAGAATCCACAGCACCGAAGCGACGATTATCGCGGTGACGGTGGAAGCAGCGGAATAAAACATCAGGCCGCGATCCATAAACGGGGACAGCCGCCCCAGTCGCCAATGCCGATACACCGCGCGCCAATTGTCCTGGCTTTCGCACTGGATGGCGTATTGCAGGCTGCGGCAGTCCTGCCACAAATCGATCCACTCGCCGAGACGGTAAATCGCGTTGGAGAACAGCAGTTGCTTGCGGTCATCCAGCGCTTCGGGAGCCGGTTGCAGGGCCTCGAGTTTATCCTTCAGTGCCTGCCAGCGGGCGAGGTCGGCATCCTTGTGCTCGAGCCACTCGGTGGTGGCCGTCAGCAATGGCGCGAACTTGTCCACAAGCTCGGGGGTGCGCCGTTCCAGGGCGTAAAGCGCATCGTCGAGGGCATCGATCACTGGCAGCAGGTGAATCATCCGTCCGCGCAACTCCTTGGTGTTGCGCACCGTCTGCGGACGCGAGCCTTCGTGGGGCAACTGGCCGATCATCAACTCCAGGGAGTTGAAGGTAGCGACCATCGATGCCCGCAACGCGCTGACCTCTTCAGGCTGCACGTTGCGGCTGAGGAAGCGCAGGCTGTAGGTCGATGCATCGGTAAACCATTTGCTCACCGAATCATTGAACACCGGCGCCAGGCGCCGGGGCCAGAACATGGCACCGACCACTGCCGCCACGGCGATGCCCAGAAAGATTTCTTCGGTCCGCGCTTCGGCCACGTCCCACACCCCCAGCGGGTTGTTCACCACCGGCAGGGCGATCAGCGGCAAGGTGTAACCGGCGAGCATCAAGGCGTAGTTGTTGGCCGTGCGCAAATGCAGGGACAGAAACAGCAGCGTCCCGGTCCACAGTGCAATCACCACCACCAGCACGTAGGGGCTCTGCACGAACATCGGCACGAACAAAACCGCAGCAGCAGCGCCGATAAAGGTGCCGACCGCCCGGTACAGCGCCTTGGAACTGGTAGGACCGAGAAACGGACTGGAAACGATGTACACCGTAGCCATCGCCCAATACGGACGCGGCATTTGCATGAGCAGGGCGATGTACAGCGCGATCATCGATGCGGCGAAGGTGCGGACTCCGTAGAACCAGTCCCGCGCCGGGGGCATGCCAGAGAAAAATCCGCTCAAGAGTTGACCACCGATGGCGGCGTGGCCGCTTCAAATGCTCTCAGTACCCGCAGCGTAGCTTCCAGATCACACTGGTCAATGCCTTCAAGGACTTCGTGGCGCAAGCGCACCAGTTCCACTTCGACCGCCTGCACCAGCTCCCGACCGGTTTCGGTCAGGCTCAGGCATTTGGCGCGGCGGTCCTGTGCATCTTCGGTGCGGCAGACGTAGCCGCCATGGCACAACTGATCGAGCAGGCGCACCAGCGACGGGCTCTCCATCCCTGCTGCCTGGGCCACCGTCACCTGGCGCACACCCTCGCCCAGCCGCCCGATCATCAACAACGGAACGGCGCAGGCTTCGGAGATTCCATAGTTGGCCAGCGTGGTCTGGCAGATTTTGCGCCAATGCCTGGCGGCCACCACCATGGCGCTGCTGATGTTCATCTGGAGAATGGCAAGGTTATTCGGCACGAGGGAAAATACACACTGTTAGTTTGCTAACTATCAATATCGCATTGGAGGGGATTTTCCGTCAAGTTTTGAAACAATTGCGTAACAGCGACCTGCCGAGAACCGTCAACGTTTCCTGGCACGCTCGTACACTTCACTTCGTTCCCGCTTTCCTACTGCAACGACAGAAACGACAACGCGCTCATCTATCACCTCGTAGACGAGTCGGTAGCCAGATGACTTCAATTTGATTTTGTAGCAGTCGGGCATGCCATGGAGTGAGTCAGACGGGATTCGAGGCATTTCGAGCCGTTCGGCCAACTTCTTTTTGAATTGCTCACGCAGCGTATGCCCCAGCTTGTCCCACTCTTTGCGTGCAGATGGCAGAAATTCGAGCTTATAGGTCATCCAGCGTTACCGGAATTGGCGTTTCATGACGACGAGAACGCACGATTTCCGCCAACTCCAAATCGTCGAGACGCTCCACCATGGCCTCGAAAACATCTGCCGGGACCATGTAGCCCATGACACGATTGTGATTGAGCACTGCGACGGGCCCTCCATGGGCGCCATTCAAAACGGCAGAAGGGTTTTTCTTTAGTTCAGACACGCTGACAGCCATATCAGCCAAAACACTTTGCATAATTAAGACCTCAAATAAGGTCTTAATTCTGGTCAATTACCTTGATCAGAGCAACCTCTGCGGACCGCCGCCTATCAGTTATTTACACCCCCCGCCCCTTCCTCAACATCACATCCAGTTGATCCACCACCTCGGCCCAATCCGCGTCATCGAGAATCTCCTCCCGCAGAAGCTCCGCCTGGCTCGGGCTCCAGAAAAACGCATCCGCAAGGTGCAGCTCCGGTTTGAGCGGTGAATGGGTGGCGATGAATTTATCGATGCTTTCGGCGTCGTCCGGCAGTCCGAGTTGTTTGAACAGGGATGGAAGGTTGTGGGTCGGGCTTTCCATGTCGAACTCCTGGGGACCAATTCAAGGACCGCTGCGCGGTCATCACGAGCAAGCTCGCTCCCACAGATTTATCGCAGTTCCTGTGGGAGGGAGCTTGCCCGCGATGACGTCAGCATTGACGAAACAAAACTCAATGACTCAATTCCCGCACCTCGGCATGCGGCACCATTTTCAGAAACTCGGGCATGTCCATGCGCACCAGGTTGACGTGGTTTCCAGCCTCCAGATAGATGTCTTTTTGCCGGGTCAGCAGCGGATCGATGACCACCTCCAACCCATAGGACTCACCCAGCGCCGGTACGGCACCGCGTTCGCAATCATCGAACAGGTGCGCGAGGTTGCTTTCGCGGGAAACCTGCCACTCACCGCTACTGCGGACTTTGCTCAGGTCAAGGTGACGGCTGGCGGGCAGCACGGCCATCAGGTAATGCCCATGGTGATCGTCGAGGATCACCGATTTGGCCACCCGTTCGGCAGGAATACCTGCGACCCGCGCCGTTTCAAGGCTGCTGGCCGAGTGTGGGTGGCTGACGATGTCATATTCGCATTGAGCCTTTTCCAGGCTTCGCTGCACGGTTCTTGCCATACGCATGATGCACCTCGGTGTCCGCCATGATTGCTTGCGGACGATGATTAAAGCTTGGCTTGCGTAGTAAAAGTCTAGGCCCGTCAGCGCGTTCCGGTGGGAAATCCGCTCATCGGCTGCCGACGGTAATTGAGCAAAATTCATACCGGTCGAGGCTCAACTAAACTGTATTCAGAGCCACTCCACGACTCTCCCGGAGGGTCAAGTGAACATGCGTTGCTGTGCAGTTGCGTTGCTATTGGCGTTGAGCGGATCGGCCTGCGCCACCGACACAGTTGTGTTGCTGGTGCCCAACCCCATCGGGATCTGGCTGATCACCTTCGGCCTAGCGTTCCTGATCGCCGAGGCGGCCCTGCCCAATTACGGCGTGATCGGCCTGGGCGGCATCGTGATGTTCGTGATCGGCGCGGTGATCCTGTCCAACACCGAAGTGCCCGTGCCGTTGATGATCGGCCTGGGCCTGGTCAGCGCGCTGTTGCTGATCTACCTGGTGATTCACGCCATGAAGACACGACCGCGCGACATCGTCAGCGGTGATGCCGGGCTGCTCGGCAGCGTGACGGCGGTGACGTCATTGCAGACCGGTAACGCCTATGGCGGCTGGATTCATCTGCAAGGAGAACGATGGCAAGTGCTTAGCGCGACACCGCTGCAACCCGGGCAGCGGGTGCGGGTGGTGGGGCGCAAGGGTTTGCTGCTGCAAGTGGCCGCGGCTGACGCGGTGCCGGGCGGAGAATAGTCATGGGTTTGCAATTGGGTCTTGTCGCGCTGCTATTGTTGATCATCGCACTGGCAGGGGCGACGTTCCGCATCCTGCGCGAATACGAGCGCGGCGTCGTGTTCCAGCTCGGGCGCTTCTGGCAGGTCAAGGGCCCTGGCCTGATCCTGCTGATTCCGGTGGTCCAGCAAATGGTAAGGGTCGATTTGCGCACCGTGGTGCTGGACGTGCCACCGCAAGACGTGATCACCCGCGACAACGTGTCGGTCAAGGTCAACGCAGTGCTGTATTTCCGCGTGCTCGATCCGCAAAAGGCGATCATCCAGGTCGAAGACTTTCTGATGGCCACCAGCCAATTGGCGCAAACCACGCTGCGGGCGGTGCTGGGTAAACACGAACTGGACGAACTGCTGGCCGAACGCGAACGCTTGAATCTGGACATCCAGCAAGTACTCGACGCCCAGACCGACGCCTGGGGCATCAAGGTCGCCAACGTCGAGATCAAGCACGTGGACCTCAACGAATCGATGATCCGCGCCATCGCCAAGCAGGCCGAAGCCGAACGGGAACGGCGAGCCAAGGTGATCCACGCCGAAGGCGAATTGCAGGCCTCGGAAAAACTCATGCAAGCCGCCGAAATGCTGGGCCGCCAGCCGGGGGCCATGCAGCTGCGCTACATGCAGACCCTGAGTTCGATTGCCGGCGACAAGAGCTCGACCATCGTCTTTCCACTGCCGATCGAGTTGCTCAAGGGCATGGCGGACTTGTCGTCGAAACCTTGAACACCAACCGGTTCAAGGTCGGGGCAGCACCGCGGATTCACCGAGCCAAGTCAACAGTCGATCAAGACAGGCCTCCACAGACTGTATCCCGGTGTCGAGCACCAGCGCCGCATCGACCGGTGCCTGATACGGTGCGGACACCCCGGTAAACCCGGTCAATTCGCCGCGTCGGGCGCGGGCATAGTGACCTTTTGGATCACGTTGCTCGCACACCGCCAGGGTCGCACTGCACCAGACTTCGCGATAATCGTCACCGAGCCGCCGGGCGAACACATCGCGCAACTCCACCAGGGGCGCGATCATCGCCAGGATCACGATTTGTCCGTTCTCCACCAGCAACGATGCCAGTTCGCTGGCGCGACGGATGTTCTCCTGACGATCGCTGTCGCTGAAGCCCAGATCTCGATTGAGCCCCACCCGCAGCCCGTCACCATCGAGCACCACGCTCTGCAGTCCGCGGGCAAACAACTCGGCGTGCAGCGCTTGCGCAAGGGTCGACTTGCCCGCCGCCGGCAGGCCGGTCAGCAGGATAGCCGCGCCGCGATGACCGTTGCGCCGCTCCCGCTGAGCTCGGCTGATGCTGGCGGTCGGGGCCTTCACATCAACGTGCTGGGGCATGGGTCACCGGCACCGTAATATCACCTGCCGCCCAGGCTGCTTCACGATTGGCCAGGGCCGTGGCGATGGACTGGACCTGTGTCGATTGCACCTGATCCGGCAACGGATCGAGGCCGGCGCTGGCGAAAATTTGCCCGTAGGCGTTGCGCAGGTCGGCGTAGGACAGGTCACGACGCAGATCGGCCTGCAAGGTATTGAGTTCGCCCTGGATCAGATCCAGTTCACCGATGCCATCCGCCTGGTGGCGGTTGCGCAACTGACCGACGATTTGCCCGTCGATGTCCGACAATTGCTGGTTGGTCTTGAACTGGCGCAAGGCCTCGCGGTAGTTGGCATTGGCCACATACAACTGCGCCAGCACCGCAATCGACATCGCCTGACGGCGCGCGGTGGCGACTTCCTCACCGGCCTTGGCCACGTCGATCGCCGCAGGCGCCGAGATCACATTGAACAGGTTCCAGGTGACCTTGACGCCGTAATCGGCCCAGCCCTGCTCCACCAGGAACGAGTTGCTGTCGTAATGTCCGCCAGCGGAGAACTCCAGGCCCGGCAGCAGGCGCAACATGGCTTTGCGGGTCTCGGCAGCGCTGATGCGGGTCTGATAATCCTGTTCGCGCAGTTCCGGACGGCTGGTCAGGGCTTCCTGTTCAAGACTGGCCAGATCGACCTTGAGTTCGGGAATCTCATAACCGTTATCGGTCGCCAGGGTTAGCTCCGTGCCCATCGGCAGGTTGATCAGGGTCGCCAGTTCGGTCTTCGCCAGTGACAACGCACGGCGTTGCTCTTCCAGTTGGCGGGTCGCTTCGATCAGCGAGCGTTGATAACCGAGGGCTTGCACCGGATCGCCAATGCGTTGCTGGCTCATGCTCTGGCTGTCGTTGCGCGCGGTTTCCACCCGTGCCATCAGGCTGTCGATCTGCGTGAGCAGGCGTTCGGCGGCCATCGCCCGCCAATACGCCGAGCGTACGTCCTGGACGATGGTGTTGATCACCTTGCGTCGGCGCTCCTGAACGATCAGGCGCTGGTCGCCCTGCTGCTTTGCACTGATGTAACTGACACCGAAATCGAGCACGTTCCAGACCATCGTCAGGTCCGCTACATCACGGTCGCGGTCCTGGGAGGTCGAAGGCTCCAGGGACTGCGTGCCGGTCCGCACGCTCTGGCTACTGGAGGCGTTGACGTTGTTGCGGCCCACGTATCCGGCGTCCAGCGCCATGCGCGGCAGCATGTCGAAACTGGCGAGGTCGAGTTGACGCTTGGCCAGGGCCTCCTCCATGATTTTCAACCGGCCTTCGAGGTTGTACTTCACCGCACGGGCCATGGCCTGGTGCAGGGTCAATGGGCCGCCAAGAGGCTCCTGCCCCTTGTACATGCTTTGCAGGTCACTTTTGGCCCGCTGCTCACTGACACTGCGTTCGATCGGCTCACTGGTGACTGCGCATCCGCTGATCGCCAGTGCCAGCAGGCTGGCGCCGAATAACTTATGACTTCTATTCATCCTTGCATCGCCCCTGGGTGCCGCATCACAAGTGGAGGTTTTCATCAGGCCTGCATTTCGCTGATGCCGGCCAGTTTCAAAGCGGCGGCCAGGTTATCCACCTGCTGCTGCTCGTTGTCTTTGAGCTGTTGCAATTGCTGGCCCAGGGTCGGTGCGCCAAACACCCCGCGCAGGCCCTGGGAAACATCGCCGGACTTGATCGACTGACTGCCAAAGGCGTTCAACGAATCGCGTTCGCTACTGCTGTCCTGATTGAACAGGCTCGATAGCGTGCTGGTGCTGAACACACCGCCATCGCCGCCGCCGAAACCGAGGAAACCATGCCCCGAGCCATCGCCTCCGCTGTCATTGCTGCTGAAAACCTGTGCGATGAAACTCGGGGCCAATGCACCGTGGTTCATGAAAATATCGCCCAACGGCCGGATACCGTTGCCGATCACCCGTTGCTCGAACAACGGCTGGAAGGTCAATGGTGAGCTGAGGTTGCCCGTCGGAGGCGTGAAAATGGTCGGTTGCAGCGGCACGTTGGGCACATCGGACAGCGTCACCGGGGGGTTGCTGCGCAAATCCGGGTCTGCCGACACGAAAACGACCGAGGAAGTTGGCACCGTGTTGATGACAAAATTGTCGGAATAGCTCACGCCGCTGCCACTGTTGCCGGCCATGTCGCTGATACCGGCATAGTCGATGCTGATCACGTTGCTGGCGATATTGACGTTGGCGGTCGGTGTCAGGGTCGCGGTCCAGGTCTTGCCGCCATCGCTGCTGCTCAGGTCGGACAAGGTGCCGTTGGCAATACTGATGTCGGACAAATCAAAACCACTGACCGCTTCGTTGAAGGTGATGGTCACCTGCGAAGTCTGACCCACGCCCAGGTTCGGATTGGCGACCACGACGGTGGCGCTCGGCAGTTCGCTGTCGAGGGTGTAATTGTTCGACACCGCTACCGTGTTGCCAGTGTTACCCACCAGATCTGTGACGTTGCGGGTGTCCAGGGCGATGAAGTTGCTTGGGTCGGTGACATTGGCCGTCGGCGTGAACGTCGCCATCCAGGTCTTGCCGCCATCGCTGCTGGCGAGATTGCTCAGGTCGCCGTTGGTCACGCTCAGATCGGACAGGTCGAAGTGGCTGACGGCTTCGCTGAAGGTGAAGGTCACCGTAGTGGTCTGGCCGATACCGAGGTTCGGGTTGGCAACCACGATGTTCACCGTTGGCCGGGTCGCATCAAGCGCGTAATTGTTGGAGATGGCGATACTTGCGCCGAAGTTGCCGGCAACGTCCTGCACGCGACCGGTGTCGAGCACGATCAGGTTGGTTGTGTCGTTGACATTGGCGGTCGGCGTCAGGGTCGCGGTCCAAGTCACGCCGCCATCGCTGCTGCTCAGGTTCGACAACACACCATTGGCAACGCTGATGTCCGACACATCGAAACCGCTCACCGCTTCGCTGAAGGTGATGGTCACGGTGGTGGTTTCGCCGATGCCGAGTTGCGTGTCGGCAACCACGATGGTCGCGGTCGGCAGCGCGGTGTCGATGGCAAAATTGTTCGAGTCGGTAGTGCCCGTCCCCGCGTTGCCCGATGCATTGGCCACGCCGCTATTGTCGAGCGTGATCAGGTTGCCGGCGTCGGTAACGTTCGAGGTTGGCGTAAAGGCCGCTGTCCAGGTAATGCCGCCATCGCTGCTGCTGACGTTGCTCAATGTACCGTTGGCGATGGTCAGGTCGGCGTTGCTGAAACCGGTCACCGCCTCGCTGAACGTGATGGTCACCAGGGTCGTTTCGCCAGCCTTGAGCGCCGTGTCGGCGATCACGATGCTGGCGGTCGGCACACTGGTTTGCACCAGGTAATTCGCCGAGTTGGTCACCCCGCTTCCGGCGTTGCCAGCTGCATCGGTGACACCGGTGTTGTCCAGGGTGATCAGGTTGGTGGTGTCGGTGATGCTGGCGGTCGGCGTGAAAGTCGCCGTCCAGGTGACGCCGCCGTCGCTGCTGCTCAACCCGTTCAGAGTGCCGTTGGCGACGCTCAGATCGGAACTGTCCAGACCACTGACCGCTTCGCTGAAGGTGATGGTCACCAGGGTCGTTTCGCCTGGACGCAGGTCGGTGTCGGCCATGACAATGGTCGCGGTCGGGCGTTGGCTGTCGATCGCGTAGTTGTTCGAATCCGTGGCCCCGATGCCGGCATTGCCTGCCGCATCCTGAACACCGCTGTTATCGAGCTGGATGAGGTTGCCGGTGTCGGCGATACCCACCAACGGTGTCAGAATGGCCGTCCAGGTGATGCCGCCGTCGCTGCTGCTCACCGCACTCAAGGTGCCATTATCGATGGTCAGGTCGGCGTTGCTGAAACCGCTCACCGCCTCGCTGAAGGTGATGGTCACCAGCGAGGTTTCGCCGACGCTCAGGGCCGTGTCGGCGACCACGATGGTGGCGGTCGGACGCTCGGTGTCGATGGCGTAGTTGTTGGAATCGGTGGTACCGCTGCCCGCATTGCCGGAGGCGTTCTGCACGCCGCTGTTGTCCAGAGTGATCAGGTTGGAGCTGTCAGCGATGTTGGCGGTCGGCGTGAAGGTTGCCGTCCAGGTGACGCCGCCATCGCTGCTGCTCACCGCGCTCAGGGTACCGTTGGCAATGCTCAGGTCGGCGTTGCTGAAACCGCTCACGGCCTCGCTGAAGGTGATGGTCACCAGCGAGGTTTCGCCGACGCTCAAGGCAGTGTCGGCGACCACGATGGTGGCGGTCGGCAACACGGTGTCGATGGTGAAATTCGCGGAATTGGTCGTACCCGCACCGGCGTTGCCTGCCAGGTCCGCGACGCCGGAGTTGTCCAGGGTGATCAGGTTGCTCGTGTCGTTGACCGCGACGGTCGGCGTGAACGTCGCCGTCCAGGTGATGCCGCCGTCGCTACTGCTCACCGCACTCAACGTGCCGTTGGGAACGGACAGGTCAGCGTTGCTGAAACCGCTCACTGCCTCGGAGAAGGTGATGGTTACCAGCGAGGTTTCACCGGCGCTCAGCGTCGGGTCGGACAGCACAATGGTTGCGGTCGGGCGCTGGCTGTCGATCGAAAAGTTGTTCGAATCTGTGGTGCCACTGCCGGCGTTGCCCGCCAGGTCAACAACCCCGGTATTGTCCAGGGTCACCAGATTCGTCGTGTCAGTGATGCTGGCGCTCGGCGTGAAGGTCGCTGTCCAGGTGATACCACCGTCGCTGCTGCTCAAGCTGCTCAAAGTGCCGTTTTCCACGATCAGGTCGGCGGTAGTGAGCCCCGTCACCGCTTCATTGAACGTGATCGTCACCAACGAGGTTTCACCGATGGCCAGCGTGTCGTCGGCCACGACGATGGTCGCCGTCGGGCGCTCGGTGTCGATGGCATAGTTGTTGGAATCGGTGGTGCCGCTGCCCGCATTGCCGGAGGCGTTCTGCACGCCGCTGTTGTCCAGAGTGATCAGGTTGGAGCTGTCAGCGATGTTGGCGGTCGGCGTGAAGGTTGCCGTCCAGGTGACGCCGCCATCGCTGCTGCTCACCGCGCTCAGGGTACCGTTGGCAATGCTCAGGTCGGCGTTGCTGAAACCGCTCACGGCCTCGCTGAAGGTGATGGTCACCAGCGAGGTTTCGCCGACGCTCAAGGCAGTGTCGGCGACCACGATGGTGGCGGTCGGCAACACGGTATCGATGGTGAAATTCGCGGAATTGGTCGTACCCGCACCGACGTTGCCTGCCAGGTCCGCGACGCCGGAGTTGTCCAGGGTGATCAGGTTGCTCGTGTCGTTGACCGCGACGGTCGGCGTGAACGTCGCCGTCCAGGTGATGCCGCCGTCGCTACTGCTCACCGCACTCAACGTGCCGTTGGGAACGGACAGGTCAGCGTTGCTGAAACCGCTCACAGCCTCGGAGAAGGTGATGGTTACCAGCGAGGTTTCACCGGCGCTCAGCGTCGGGTCGGATAGCACAATGGTTGCGGTCGGGCGCTGGCTGTCGATCGAAAAGTTGTTCGAATCGGTGGTGCCGCTGCCGGCGTTGCCCGCCCCGTCGACCACACCGCTGTTGTCCAGGGTGATCAGGTTGGTGGCGTCGGTGATGCCAGCCGTCGGAGTAAATGTCGCGGTGTAAATGATGTTATCGCTGGTGCTGAGATTGCTCAGAGTACCGTTGCTCACCGTCAGATCGGCCGTGGTAAAGCCGGTCACCGCCTCGGAGAACGTGATGGTCACCACCGATGTCTGACCCACCGCCAGCGCCGAGTCCGCGACCACAATGGTGGCGGTCGGGCGCACGGTGTCGATCACGTAGTTGTTGGAGTCGGTGGTGCCGCTACCGGCGTTGCCCGAGCCGTTTTGCACACCGCTGTTATCCAGGGTGATGACGTTACTGGTGTCGGAGATGGCATTGGTCGGCGTAAAGGTTGCGGTCCAGGTGATGCCACCATCACCGCTGGTCACGGAGCTCAAGGTGCCGTTGGCGATGGTCAGGTCGGCGTTGCTGAAACCGCTCACCGCCTCGGAGAAGGTGATGGTCACCAGCGAGGTTTCGCCGACGCTCAAGGCAGTGTTGGCGACCACGATAGTGGCCGTCGGCAGCACCGTATCGATGGTGTAGTTACCGGAGTTGGTAGTGCCGCTGCCGGTGTTGCCCGCCAGATCGCTGACTCCGGTATTGTTCAGGGTGATCACGTTGCTCGAGTCATTCACGCCGACGGTTGGGGTGAAGGTCGCGGTCCAGGTGATGCCACCGTCGCTGCTACTCACCGAGGTCAAGGTGCCGTTGGCGATGCTCAGGTCAGCGTTGGTGAAACCCGTCACTGCCTCGGAGAAGGTAATGGTCACCAGCGAGGTTTCGCCGGCACTCAGGGTGGCGTCGGCCAGGACAATGGTCGCAGTGGGTCGGACCGTGTCGATAGCGTAGTTGTTGGAATCGGTGGTGCCGCTGCCGGCGTTCCCCCCCAGATCAGCCACGCCGGTGTTGTCCAGGGTGATCAGGTTTGTGGTGTCGTTGATGCTCGCCGAAGGCGTGAAGGTTGCCGTCCAGGTGATGCCGCCGTCGCTGCTGCTCACCGCTGTGAGCGTACCGTTGGCGATGGTCAGGTCGGCATTGGTGAAACCACTCACCGCTTCGCTGAAGGTGATCGTCACCAGCGAGGTTTCGCCGATTCTCAGTGCCGTGTCCGCAACCACAATGGTGGCGGTCGGGCGCACGGTGTCGATGGCGTAGTTGTTGGAGTCGGTCGTGCCGATGCCCACGTTACCGCTGGCGACAGCCTGCACACCGGTGTTGTCCAGCGTGATCAGGTTGGTCGTGTCGGTGATGCTGGCAGTCGGGGTGAATGTCGCGGTCCAGGTGATGCCGCCGTCGCTGCTGCTCACCGCTGTGAGTGTACCGTTGGCGATGGTCAGGTCGGCGTTGGAGAACCCACTGACGGCTTCGCTGAAAGTAATGGTCACCAGCGACGTTTCACCGATTTTCAACGCATTGTCGGCGACCACGATGGTCGCCGTCGGCAGCACCGTATCGATGGTGTAGTTGCCGGAGTTGGTGGTGCCGCTGCCGGTGTTGCCCGCCAGATCACTCACTCCGGTGTTGTTCAGGGTGATCACGTTGCTCGAGTCATTCACGCCAACGGTAGGGGTGAAGGTCGCCGTCCAGGTGATGCCACCGTCGCTGCTGCTGACGGATGTCAAGGTGCCGTTGGCAATCGTCAGGTCGGCGTTGGTGAAACCGCTCACCGCCTCGGAGAAGGTGATGGTCACCAGCGAGGTTTCGCCCGCGGTCAGCGTTGTATCGGCCAGCACAATCGTGGCAGTCGGACGAACAGTATCGATGGCGTAGTTGTTCGAATCGGTGGTGCCACTGCCGGTGTTGCCCGCCAGATCGCTGACCCCGGTGTTGTTCAGGGTGATCAGGTTGGTCGTGTCGTTGATGCTCGCGGAGGGAGTGAAGGTCGCCGTCCAGGTGATGCCGCCGTCGCTGCTGCTCACCGCAGTGAGCGTACCGTTGGCGATGGTCAGGTCGGCGTTGGTGAACCCGCTCACCGCCTCGCTGAAGGTGATCGTCACCAGCGAGGTTTCACCGATTCTCAGCGCCGTATCCGCGACCACGATGCTGGCCGTCGGGCGCACGGTGTCGATCGCGTAGTTGTTGGAGTCGGTGGTGCCGCTGCCGGCGTTGCCCGACAGATCGCTGACCCCGGTATTGTCCAGAGTGATCAGGTTGGTCGTGTCGGTGATGCTGGCGGACGGGGTGAAGGTCGCCGTCCAGGTGATACCGCCATCACTGCTGCTCACCGCAGTGAGCGTACCGTTGGCGATGGTCAGATCGGCGTTGGTGAACCCGCTCACCGCCTCGCTGAAGGTGATGGTCACCAGCGAGGTTTCGCCGATTCTCAGCGCCGTGTCCGCCACCACGATGGTCGCGGTCGGACGAAGCGTATCTATCGCATAGTTGTTCGAATCAGTGGTGCCGCTACCGGCGTTGCCCGCCAGATCGCTGACCCCGGTGTTGTTCAGGGTGATCAGGTTGGTCGTGTCATTGACGCTGGCGGTCGGGGTAAAGGTCGCCGTCCAGGTGATGCCGCCATCGCTGCTGCTCACCGCCGTGAGCGTACCGTTGGCAATCGTCAGGTCGGCGTTGGTGAACCCGCTGACCGCTTCGCTGAAGGTAATGGTCACCAGCGAGGTTTCACCGATTCTCAGGCTGGTGTCGGCCACCACAAGGGTCGCGGTCGGGCGCACGGTATCGATGGCGTAGTTGTTCGAATCGGTGGTGCCGCTCCCGGCATTGCCCGCCAGGTCGCTGACCCCGGTGTTGTCCAGGGTGATCAGGTTGGTCGCATCGGTGATGCTGGCGGTCGGCGTGAAGGTCCCCGTCCAGGTGATGCCGCCATCGCTGCTGCTCACCGCCGTGAGCGTACCGTTGGCAATCGTTAGGTCCGCGTTGGTGAGGCCAGTGACCGCTTCGTTGAAGGTGATGGTCACCAGCGACGTTTCGCCGACCTTGAGGGCCGTGTCGGTAAACACGATGCTAGCGGTCGGGCGTACGGTATCGACGGTGTAGTTATTGGAGTTGGTGGTGCCGACGCCGGCGGTGCCCAGACCGTTTATCACCCCGGTGTTGTCCAGGGTAATGACGTTGGTCGTATCGGAAATACTGGCGGACGGCGTGAACGTAGCCGTCCAGGTGATGCCGCCATCGCTGCTGCTTACCGCACTCAAGGTGCCGTTGGCGATGGTCAGGTCCGCATTGGTGAAACCGGTCACGGCCTCGGAAAAAGTGATCGTCACCAAGGACGTTTCGCCGATGCTCAGTGTGGTGTCAGCAACCACGATGGTCGCGGTCGGTGGTGGCGCATACGCGGTGTTGAGTACACCCCCGTCGTTGTAGATGGTCGCGAAGGAGGTCGGCGAGGTGCCGGTTGTACCTCCGCCCTGCGCGGTACCGCCTGCACCACTGGCCGCGGCATTACCGGCCAGGGCGGCGAAGTTGGCGGCCGTCATCAGCAGCGTGCCTTTGTTCCAGATCGCACCGACGCCCCGGCCGCCCAGGCCGCCATTGCTGGCATTGCTGCCTTGGCCACCGCCACCGCCACCGCCGCCACCGGCGCCGATGTTGTTGCTGATGGTCGACGTGCCGATGACGGTGATGGTGCCGCTGCTGGCGTTGTAGATCCCGCCCACCGCGTTGCCGCCGGCGCCACCCACCTTGTCCCAACCGGCCCCGCCGCCGCCGCCGCCAATGGATATCGTGCCATTGGTGGCCGTCGCACCGTTACCGCCGTTGCTGTAATAGGAAACGCCCACCCCGCCAGCACCGCCAGTGGAGGTACCGCCACGACCGCCCATGTGGGTGGCGTCATAACCGCCGCCGTAACCACCGACGCCACCGCTGCCCGCCTGGCCGCCCAACGTGCCGGTGCCTGGCCCTGCCGAACCGCCATGCCCACCGCCCTGTCCGCCCAGACCGCCGCCGCCACCGCCGCCGCCGCCGTAAAAAGCGCCCGTGACACCGCCGCCGCCACCGCCACCGGAAGCCCCGTTGGAGGTCACGGTAACGTTGTTCAGGGTCAGAATCCCAGCGTTGAAAATACCTCCGGCCATCGCGCCCGTGGCACCGTAGCCACCGTTGCCGCCATTGCCCGACACCAGGCCACGGGTGATCACCAGGCCATCGAGCGTGACGATACTGCCTGAGCTCACTTCAATCACTCGGGTCCTGTACTGACCATCGAGAATCACATCCGCCGCACCGTCGTTGTTCAAGTCGCCATCAACGGTGACGTTCTTGTTGATCAGCAATTCGGAGGTCAACTGCACCGTCATGCCACTGCTGAAGGTGACGATATCGCCGTTCTGCGCCGAGGCGAGGGCGGCACGCAACGAGCCGACGCCCGTATTGGCGTTGTTGGTGGCGGTCCAGGTGGCCAGGCCCCACTGATAGTCGCTCATGGCTGTGGTCGAGAGCACGTTGGCGCTTTCGATGTTGCCGGTGGCGATTTCCAGATCCCAGTCGCCGCCCACGCCGGTACGGTTGCTCGAAGCCGCTACATCGCGGCCGGTCATTTGCGCCAGCGAGTCGACAAAGCTCAGGCCACGCTCGCCTTCGGCGGTGTAGCAGCCGTAGATCAGGATGTCGCCGCCAGCGTTGATGTCCTTGCCGATTTCCGCCAGCACCGCGCTGCGAGCGGCGACGTTGTCAGCCGACAGATAGCTGTCGCCCAGCCACAGGTCGCCAGCGTTGCCGTGGGCGATGATCTGCACCGAGCTGATGCCCTGATGCTGATCGAGGTAGTCGGCAATTTGTTGCAGTCCATCCTTGCCCGTGTCCAGCTTCACGATCTGGGTCCCGGGGGCTACGCCCCGGAGCAGGCTGTCGGCATCTTTCACCCGAGAGTCGACGAACACCACGCTCTGCCCTGGCACCGCAACCGGGCTGACAGCCGGCGCGGCATCGGTCTGGCCGTGGGTGTCCTTGCTGATCGTCGGGTGATCGGCAGTCGGTGTCTTGGCGGCATCGGCTGTGGAATGGCTATCGGCCTGGGCCGCGGTATCGGCCACCGTGGCGGCGACGGCGCCGTCGAACAGCATGCGTGGTTCAAGGGACATGATCATGGGCGCCGCTGGCGTCCGTTGACCTTCGGTTGCCCGTGACGTTGCCTTTACCCCGCCAAAAATGGTCCACCACATGCTGCTCACCCGGATTCGAACGAATATACGTAAGGCATCAATGAAAAACGCCGCGATCAAATGTTCGCGGCGTCGGACTTCATACGAATGACATTGGCGGCGCTGGCAGAGCCATCGAGCCAAAAGGACAAGTCTGAGTATTGCTTGAACAGATCCGGCGGCAGGATGGTGCGTCGTGCCTGCACGGCGACCTTGGGTCTGACCTTGTGCAGGCCGGCCACCCCGAGGGCTTGATCGAATTCCGGGGCGTCGTACGCCAGGTGTTCGAAGTCGTGCTCGAACCAGGGTTCGTCGATAAAGTCGTAGACCAGCCGCAGCACCCGCTCCGGAGCCTGGGTCAGCAAGTCATAGTCGATGATCAGCAAGGAGTCGGCATGCTCGCCGTAATAGGCTTCCTTGAGCGCCGCCCAGGCAAAACCCACCAGGCGATTGCGCTGGGCCAGGGTTTCGCAACGGCTGTAGACGGTGTTGCGCTCGACGGCATCGCCGAAGAGTTTGGTGTTTTCATAGGGATTGGCGCGGTACAGACGCTCGATGCTGTCCATGACCCAGGCGACGTTGCGCACGCAGGCAATGACCTTGGCCTTGGGAAACAGATCGCTGATGGCCGGCAGGCGCGAACTCCACAACCGATTGGTGTCGAACACCACCGATTTGTCGGCCTTGTCGGCGTAAAAGGAATCAAACAGGCCGCGCAACAGGCGACGGCGCATATCGGTGTCGATAACGGCACCAAACTCGCTGCCGGCGCTGCACTGCTCCAGAACACCGGAAAACAGGGAACCGACGGGGCTGGTCATTCCGGCATGGAAACGCGGATTCTGCAACAGGATTGCAGAAAGCAGGGTCGACCCCGAGCGCGGCAAACCGGAAATGAAATGAAAATGGTGCAAGTCCATTCACCGTATTTGATAGTCCTTTTGTAGGACAAAGCGTAGTCGATCGATAAAACTTCGACTAGTGGTCTTTTGATATCAATTTGAAGCTAAATCGACTTGATACCGAGCTTTTCGTAAACAGCGAAGGACATTAGCGACGACAGCGTGGGAAGCGCGTCCATCGGACAAACACAACCTCGCCACGACACCCACAATCTACGTCTACGCTGTGGCGTGGCGTGACCGAGCCACGTAAAGAAAAGGAGTCGACACCCCCAGGTGTCTGGCAGCCGCGTGGCGCGCCAACCACCAACCTGAAGGATGAGGATTAATGGAAGTATTTATCGGCACTATCCAGCCTTTCGCCTTTGATTTCGCCCCCCAGAACTGGGCCCTTTGCAATGGCCAGACGTTAAGCATTTCGCAATGGAGTGCATTGTTCTCGCTGATTGGCGTGAACTACGGCGGCAACGGCCAGACCACCTTCATGCTACCCAACCTGCAAGGTCGATTACCGATGGCCCAGGGCACCGGCACCAATCTCAGCACGCGCACCATTGGCGAGATTTCCGGTACCGAAAACGTCACCGCGACCATCGGCAACATGCCCAACCACACCCACCAGATGTCCGGACTGACCGCCACCACCACCCTGCAACTGGCCAACCCGCCGAGCAATCCCGTAAACGTGCCAACGGCAACCAACGCCTTCATCGGCGCTTCGAGCGGCGGACCGGGGACGGCGAATATCTACTCCGATCAGCAAGGGGCAACGGCGGTGGCACTCCAGGGCGTGAGCACCACCGTCACCGGAGAGATTGCCTCCACTGGCGGGACCCAGCCCATGAGTGTGATGAACCCGTTCCTGGTCATCAACTTCAGCATCGCCCTGCAAGGGTATTTTCCATCGCGTGGCTGAAGGTTCGCCGGGGGCCGCGCGCCCCCGGCACTGTTCACTTTTCGGAGGCTGATCATGTTGCAAGCGGTTCAAAGTCATCATTTCCAGACCCTGCTGGGCCAGACCGTTGTCCTTCGCCTGCCCGACGGCAGGGAACTGCCGGTGCAGTTCGAACACCTCGAAGAGTCACCCCGCGCCCGCATGCGCAACAGTGAGCGCATGCCATTCAGTGTAGAGTTCAACAGCCTGGTCCCGACCGATTTTGTGGACGGTTTATGCACGCTGCAATTGCCGGAACTGGGCAAAGTGGAAAACATTTTCGTTTCCCGGGTGCCGTCGATGGGACGTGATCCGCAACGAGGCTACTTCTACATCGCCTTCAACTGACCCTTTTCTGGCTCGCAGTGCCCTCAGCCTTGCGGATACCACACCAGCCTTTGTGCCGCGACGTTGTACTCCTGCACTGCAAAGCCCAGCGCCAGGTAATGTTCAAGCGCATGGGGATTGCTGGCCCAGACCACCGTCGCCACCGGGCAACGAATCTGTTGGGCGGCCTTCTGCACCCCCTGCAATACCGCCCGCCCATACCCCTGCCCCCGCGCCGCCGGGATGAAGGCCAGATACAGCACGCGAATCTCATTCGGTCCGAAATCAGTGCTCAACGCGCCGATCGCAGTGCCGAGTTTCTCAACCACGTAATGCATGGCATTGGGGAAGTTCTCACCCAGTCCTTGCTCCTGTACCTGGAACTGCTGGGCCACAATCTGCTCGACCACCTCCACGCTGTCGTCGATCCATTGCAGGTCCGGTCGGGCCGATTGATACAGGCGTTGCAAAAAAGGCCCATCGCTGGCTCGCGAAGGCCGCACCACTAAACCTTCGGCTGCCACAGCACTGCTGTTCGCCATCGTCGCACTCCTTAAAAACCGCTTTCCCTGACCCCCAGCGCCGCCATGCGTCGCCAGGCGACCCCCAATAACGACTCGCCGCTGCCCTGCAACACCACCACGCCGCGCAACGGCTGCACCGGCGTCGGCGCCGGTTCGAGGGTACTCAATCGCGCGCCATACTGCGCCTGTACCGGCTCGGCTCGTTGATACTGATCGCGACGCACGGCAATCGGTCCGTGGTGATCGGAGGTCAGTGCCTCCTGATCGACAAACGCCACGCCGTTGGTGTCGATTTCGCTCAGTTGCACCGCAATCGCCGGATGCATCGGATCATCGGCGATAAACCGTCCAGTGGCGCCCGGTGCCACGCGCCAGAGTTCTGCCTCGGCCAGATAGCCACGCAAGCGCACGCCGTCCTCGACCACCCGCGCCAGCGGCTCCCGGGTCGACAGCCAGCGCCCCACCGCCCATTGCGGCAGCAGATCTCGCACGGTGCCGGCATGGGGGGCGCGCAATAGCAATCGCTCGCGCTGAGCCGCCAGCCCCCGGTAGTCGGCGACCGCTTCGGCCAGGCGCTGCTCGACGATTGAGGCATCGGAGGCCGTTTCGCTGCGGCTGGCCTGACGGCGCATTTGCAATTGCTGAATCTCGATTTCCCGGCGCGCAATGGTCTGGCGCGAATCGAGATCCGGTGACTCCAGTTCGATCAGGACATCACCCTGCACCACCGACTGCCCGTCATGCACCTTCACGGCTTTGATCCGTGCCGCCACCGGCGCATGCAAGGTGTTGACCCGGCCCGCTTCCAGCATGGCCGGCACCTCGACGGCACTGCGCCACGGCAGGATGAGCACCAGCAACAGCCCGAGCAATGCCAGGCTGCTGAGCAGCACCCGCGGTCCATGCGCCTGCTCGCGGCGGCCCCACCACTGGTGCCACTCACTCATGATGGGCAGAAAGATGAACCAGACCAGCTCCACCAGCATCAGGAAAATCCCCAACACCTTGAAGAACAGGTGATAGACCGCCAGAGCGATCCCGAAAAACAATGCCGCGCGCCATAACCACGAGCCATACCCCCAGATCAGCAAACGCCGTTGCATTGTCGGCGACCAAGGCTCCGGCGTCGCTGCGCCGTAGCCGAACAAAAACTCGCGCAGGCGCCAGCGGCACAGGGCAAACGCCCGACCTTGCAGGTTATCGACCTGCCAGAAATCGCTGAGCAAAAAATAACCGTCAAAACGCATGAATGGGTTGAGATTGACCACCAGTGTGGTGATCCAGGTAGCACTGGCGAGCATGAACGCGGCGGTGCGGGCGGGACCGTCGGGCAGAAACGACCAGGCCAGCAAGGCAATGCACGCCAACAGCAACTCCGCCAGCACGCCGCCAGCGCCAATCAGCAATCGGGCCTTGCGATCATTGACCCGCCAGGCATCGCTGACATCGGTATAGAACATCGGCAGCAGCACCATGAACGCCACGCCCATGCTCTGTACCCGGCACCCGGCGCGCTTGGCCATGAACGCGTGACCGAATTCGTGGCAGAGCTTGGCGAAGAACAGGGCCACGCCAAACGCCATTGCGCCGCCAAGGCTGAACAGATGCGGAAACGTCGCGATAAATCGCTGCCAGTCCCGCGACACCAGAAACACCCCCACCCCCAGCACGGCGGGTAATCCGTAGCGCAGCGCTCGCGGACCGAAGCGCTCCAGCCAAGGCCAGACACGGTTGAGAAAACGCTCGGGGCGCCACAACGGAATTCGAAAAAACAGGTACTGATGCAGCAACACTTGCCACAGGCTCCGGCGCTGGGCATCCGCTTTAACGCTGTAACTGGCACGCTGCTGGGGGTCGAGGGCGGTAATCAGGTCGTGGCTGCGCAAAAAAACCAGCAATTGCTCCAGATCCGTACCGTCCAGCGCCAGTCCCGGCTCACGATTGGCCGCTTGCAGGACCTGCTCGGGTTCACCCAGCGACCAGTGACGTAACAAACGCATCGCCGTCGTACCGAGCTTGAAGTAATGCCCTCGCACCGGGTCGGCCAGCGTCCAGCTGGGCGCACCGTCCAGCGCCGGCGCTGCCGGGGACAGTTGCAGGTCGGCACGCAGGCCGGGCAGGCTCATTTACAAGCCCACGCTCTGACGCAAACCGGCCAACGGTCGACGCAGCAGGTACAACCCCAGCGGCGCCCGGTCACCGAAGATTTTCGCCGTGCCGCGCAATCCGATGCGCGGAGGTGGCGCGTCGAAATTCGCATCCAGCCGATAAGCCAATTGCCCGCCCGCTGTAGGTTGCGCTTCATAAGCCGAACGTTCGAGTCTGGCCAGATGCCGTTGCAGCGGGTCACTGTCGAGAAACAAGGCGACTTCAGCGCCGGGCTCCAGGGATATCGCGTCCCCCACAGCCAGCTCGATACGCAATTGCGCCTGGGTCGGATCGGCGATCTCCATCAGCCGCTCGCCGGTCTGCACCGGCTTGCCGGTCCAGCGTTCGGCATCGGCAAATACCGCGATGCCATCGCGCTCGGCGCGCACTTCGCTACGCTTGAGCAGTTCACGGGCGTAGTCGCGCTCGGCGCGTTTCTGTTCAACCCGGGCGGCCAGCAAATCCAGTTTCGAGCTGGACTCGGCATCGGCGAACGAACGCTGGGAGTTGGCTTTGAGTTCCGCCTCGGCGACCCCGAGGGCGCGTTCGGCGACATCGGCCTGAGCCTTGAGCGTGGTGCTTTCGAAGCGCAGCAGCAATTCGCCGGTCTTCACCGTCTGATTGGGTTTGACCAGGAACTCGGCAATGACACCGTCCAGCGGTGCCGCCACTACCCGCCCGCCCAACGGCACCACTTCGGCCGGTGCCAATACGGATTGGCGCACCGGGATCAACAGCCCGAGCAATAGCACTGCAACCAGCAAGCCCCGGCGTTTGCGGGTCCAACGCAGACGCCAGGGCTTGCGCGGTTGCAACGCCTGCCAGGCGTGGCTGTAGGTATCACCCAGTTGCGCCAGCAGCACCTGTTCGGCAGGGTTCCACGCAACGTCCCGGGCCAGCCACAACCCACCGAACACCTCGCCCTGACGATCGACCAGCGGCAGCCAGAACACCTGCGCCGCCGACAGGCTTTGCCATTCAGCCCGCAGCGACTCGCCGAGGTCATCGGCGGCAACGACCCGCGCCTGTTGCAATTGTTCGCGTTTGAACAACTGAGCCACCGCCTGCTCGACGAACGCTACAAAGGGTGAGTTCGGCTCCACCGCGCTGACACCGGTCACGGCCTGCACCTTCCCGGCGATCAACAGTGCCGCATGGCGAAAGCCAAACAATGCCTGTCCATCATTGACCAGGCTGTAAGCCAATTGGGCGGACGTTTGGGCTGCGCGGGTCTGGCGCTCAAGATCAAGAAAACGTGCGAATACCTGTTCGGCACCGCCGCTCACAGGCGCGTTCACTTGAACTCCGCGAAATGCGCAGTGCCGCTCATGCCCGCCAGCAACCCGCTGGCGTCGGGCACGCTGGCCACCAGCAGCAGGGTCTGGCTGCCTTCATCGATTCGTGCGCCCAGGCGTTTGACTGTCGCATCCAGCGGCTTGCCGGTTTCATCGGGGACAAAACTGAAGGTCTGGCCGGGCTTGAGTCGGGCCATCCAGCGCGAGGGCACCAGCAAATGGATTTCCAGGGTGCGATTATCGACCACGTCCAGCAAGGGTGCGCCGGCAGGTACGCTTTCATAGCGCTGTACCTTGCGCTCGACGACCTGGCCATCGAACGGCGCCTGCACGCTGCAACGCTTGACCTGCACTTGATACACCTGGGACTGCGCCTGGGTTTCGCTGACCTTGGCCTCGGCACGTGCCACTTCGAAACGCCCGACCGAATTCAGCGCGGCCAGTCGCCGGTTGTGCGCCAGTTCTTCACCCGCGCCACGGCTGGCCGCTTGAGCGGCATTGAGCTGCGCCTGATAGGCCGAGCAATCGAACCGCGCCAGGGTATCGCCCTTCTTGAACGATTCCCCCTCGCTGAACGGCAACTCGACAATCCGCCCAGGGACCTCACTGGCCAGTACGGCCTGGTCCCGGGCCCGCAGTACACCGCGGGCCTCGGTGCTGGTCGCAGTACTGGCGCCTGCATCCATTTGCGCAAGCGGGTCGTCTGCCCCAGGCGTTTGCGCCTGGACAGCGCTCGCGACGAGGACCGATCCCAACCCCAACACACAGAAAATCCGCATGACCGCACTCCCTTTCGGATCAACCGAGTCTACGGCAGCGGTGACTAGCGTCAAGCAGATGGCCATCATTGCCTGCGTATTAACGCTGCGCCGTCACGGCCAACGGATACACCGACTCCCAACCCCCACCCAACGCCTTGTACAACCCGACGGCCGCCAGCGACACGCCGGTCGAGCTCTCGACCCACTGCTCCTGCGTCGCCAGCAACGCTCCTTGCACGGTGAGCACCGTGACGAAATCCACCACGCCCTCAACGTACTGCTGTTGCGCGGTGTCCAGCGCAATGCGGTTCTGACGTACGGCTTCGGCCAGACTGTCGCGGCGCAACTGGCTGGCGTTGTAGGTGGTCAGTTGATCATCGATTTCATGCCAGGCGCGCAGCACGGTTTGCTGATAGATGATAGCGGCTTCCTGTTGTTGTGCTTCGCGCAACTCGAGCACGCCACGCAAGCGGCCGCCGTCGAACAACGGCAAGCTGAACTGCGGGCCGATCCCGAACGAACGCGAACCCCAGGAGCCGAAATCGCTCAATTGCATGGCCTGGGAACCGATGTTCCCCGACAGGGTGATTCGCGGATAGAAATCACCCTTGGCCACGCCAATACTCGCGGTCGCGGCATGCAGCCGTGCTTCGACCTGGCGAATGTCCGGCCTGCGTTCAGCCAGTTGCGAGGGCAAGCCAATGGCGACCTGGCGCGGCGTTTGTGGCACCGGTGCGTCTGTGGATAACTCCGCCGTCAATGCCTGGGGCGCTTCGCCCATCAACAGACTCAAGGCGTTGATCAGTTGCCACTGGCGCTGCTCCAGTGCGGGCAGACGTGATTCGATGGCCGCCACCTGCGCGGCGGCTTCAGCGACATCAAGATCCGTCGCGACGCCGTCGGCCAGGCGCAATTGCGAAAGCTTCAGGCTATGGCGGGCGACGTCGAGGTTCTGTTCGGTGACGAGCCGGGTGTTCTGCACGCCACGCAGTTGAATGTAGTCCTGGGCGGTTTCGGCCAGCACCGACAACAGCACACCGCGTCGGTCGTTCTCGGCGACTTCAAGGTTGGCGTCGGCGGCTTCGGTTTCCCGACGCACACGCCCCCACAAATCCAGCTCCCAGGACGCGGAAAAACCGGCATCCCACAGGTTGAATGCGGACTGGCCGTTGTGCCCTGACGGGTCGCTCAGGCCTTCACTACTGTTACGTTTTCGGGCGTAACTTCCCGTGGCCGCGGTATTCGGATAGCGGTTGGCGGTGATCACCTGGCGAACGGCACGGCTTTGCTGCAAACGGCTGCTGGCCAGCTTCAGGTCGAGGTTGTCGGTCAGGGCGCGTTGCGTGAGGGCCGAGAGCTTCGGGTCGTTGAACACCTCCCACCAGCGCTCGTTCATCGTTTCGGCGATGGCTTGGCTGGCGGCTGCCTTTGATGGTTTCGACCACTCGGTGATTTGTGTGGGCTGAGGTTTATGAAAGTCCGGGCCGACGGTGCAGGCGGACAGGCTCAGCATAAGCAAGGCAGAAAAAGTCAGGCGAGGCTGATGACCTCTTCGCGAGCAAGCTCGCTCCCACATTGGACTTTCTGTGATGCGAAAATCTTGTACATCGCGCATAAACCTTGTGGGAGCGAGCTTGCTCGCGATGGCGTCCGCACCGTCAACACAGGTTTTCATCGCTGAGTCACCTCACGCGAGACACCACTGCCGGTATCGATGCTCGCCTCCACCGACATCCCCACCCGCAAGCGCTCGGCCAGCGACTGTCCCGGCTCCAGCACGATTTTCACCGGTATCCGCTGTACCACCTTGGTGAAGTTGCCGGTGGCGTTGTCCGGTTTGACCGCAGCGAATGTCACCCCGGTGGCCGGTGCAATGCTTTCGACACGACCGCTCAGTGCCGCACCGCCCAGGCTGTCGACGCGCACTTGCACAGCCTGCCCAGGCTGCACATCCGTCAGTTGGGTTTCCTGGAAATTGGCCATCACATAAGCCTGTGCCAACGGCACCACTGCGAGGATTTTACTGCCCGGTGTGACGTAGGCGCCGACCCGCACCGCGCGCTCGCCGACCATGCCGTCCTGCGGCGCGACGATCCTTGTATAGGACAACTCGTAGCTGGCCATTTCCAGCTTCGCTTGCGCCCGTTTCAGGCCACCTTCGGCTGCGTCGCGCTGGGCCGTAAGTATCTCCACTTGCTTGCGCTCCGCCGCCAGTACCGCCGTGGCATTGGCCAGTCGCGCGGAGGCCTGGTCGATGCGCGTTTGCGCCTGTTGCGCATTCTGCACCGTGCCGGCGCCCACCCCGGCGAGGTGCTTGTAGCGGTTCAATTCATGCTCGGCAAACGCCATTTCCGCCTTGGCCGAAACCACCGAGGATTGCGCCTGGGCAATCACCGACGCCTGGCGCTCGAGGGTCGCCCGGGCGTTTTGCAGTTGCGCCCTGGCCACCAGCGTTTCGGCATCGGCGGCTTCGGCGGCGGCGCGTAGATCCCGGTCATCGATCAGTGCCAGCAACTGCCCGGCCTTGACCTGCTGGTTGTCCTCGACCAGCACTTGCTTGATAAACCCGGCAACCCGCGGCACGACCAGGGTGAAATCCGCCGAGACATAAGCATCATTGGTGTTCTGCTGCGTACGCTTGCCGAACAGGCCGGGCATCGCTAGGTACAGCAACACGCCGACGGCCAATGCGGCGGCCATGGCAACCGCGACTTTCTGCTTTGCTTGAGTGTTCATAAAAACCTTCTGTATCAGTGGAGCAATCAGGTCGGTGCGCGCGGTGGATAAATCCGCGTCGGCAGCCAGAAAATCAGCAGGATCAAGATCACCGCGATACCCGCCATGCACAGGTAAAGATCAGAGGAAGTGAGCACCACCGCTTGCTCATGCAGCCGATGAGCGAGGCTTGTGCTGTCGCGCTCGGCCAGCGGTGAGTTGCCGAGACGGTCGACCAGCATGGTCGAGTGGAAATGCAGGCGTGCCGTGGTCAACGCCTCGATCACCCCGGTGGCGATGACCGCCGACAGGCCTTTGACGGTGTTGAACCAGGCCGATGCGAACGGCCCTTCCATCGGGTTGATGCTGCCGGTGGACAGCATCAGCAATGGCAACACCGCCATGGGCTGACCGAAAATCTGCAGCCATTGCAGCACGTAGAAATCGTCGCGAATCCACGCGGACGTCAATTGCGAGCCGCCGACGCACGACAGCGCCAGCATGCTCAGGCCAATGCCCAATACATAGCGGCAATCGACCCAGCGAAAGTTGCACAGCGCCGCCACCAACGGCAGCGCAATCAATTGCGGCAGCGCCGCCAGCAGCATGATCGGCGCGGTCTGCACCGGGCGATAACCCTGGACCTGCGCCAGGTAGCTGGACGGAATAATGATCACCGCCTGCAACACCACCAGCACGCCTGCCAGGGTCAGCAGGGCGAAAGACAGGTTACGGATGCCGAGCATCTGCATCTTGAAAAACGGAATCGGCTGCGACCACTCGCCGGTCAAGAACAGCACCAGCAACAACAGCCCGCCGCCGAGCAATCCACAGATCAGGTTCGACTCGAACCAGTCCAGGCGATTGCCCTGCAGGATGCCGATCACCAGCATGCAGATGGCGGGAAAGCCCAGCAGCACACCGCGCCCGTTGAAGGACTTGAAGCGCTCCAGGCGGAGGGGGTCCTGGGGTAAGCCATACGCCACTGCGGCCATGGCAATCAGGCAAGGCGCGATGATTTGCCAGAAGGTCCATTGCCAGCCGACATACTCGGTCCACAACCCCGCCAACGGCGTGCCCAGACCCGGGCCGAACGTCGCCGTCAGGGCATAACCGGCCAGGCCATACAACTTCACATTGGCCGGCAGAAAGCGCAGGGCCACGGTCATCAGCATGGGTGGCAATGCACCGCCCGCCAGGCCTTGCAAGGTGCGTAGCAACAACAGACTTTCGTAATTCGGGGCGAAGGGGGACAACACACCCAGCAGGGTGAACAGGCTGATGGCGCACAGAGTGAAACGCCGCAACGAGAACGTCACCGCACACCACGGCGCGAACGCCATGGCCGCCACCGAAGTCGCGGTATAACAGGCGACCAGCCAGGTGCCTTCGTCGTAGCCGATGGCCAACGCACCACGGATGTCGGCCAGGGCGACTTTGGTCACCATCTCGTTCAGGCCCGACATCAGCACCGCCACCAATACGCCAACCAGGCCGATAATGATCCGCGGGCCGAAGACAGGTGGAGCGGCTGCCGTGCTGGCCGCAGCAACAGGTGCCGTGACCGTAAGGGAAGTCATGTACTGCAAGCTCCGGCGTGGAAAGACCGAAGCATTCTAAGAAGCGTAATGCCTGACGAAAATCAACTTATTGGCAGGTTATAAGTGCGCCAAACGCAATAGTACAAAACTCTGTGGGAGCGAGCTTGCTCGCGATAGCGGCAGGTCAGCCAATAAAGATGTCGAGGCTGCCGGCCTCATCGCGAGCAAGCTCGCTCCCACAGGGGTTCAGCGGTGACTTTCAGGTTGCGCGGCCAACCATGTTTCATCGCAGCAGGATTTCAGCGTTTCACGCAGCCAGCGGTGGGCCGGATCCTTGTCGAATCGCGGATGCCAGGCCTGTGTCAGCATCAAGGTCGGCAACGGAATCGGCAGGTCGAACGAGCGCAGCTTCAGTCCGAGCCGCCGCACACTCAGCAAAGCTTCCTTGGGCACTGGCAGAATCAGGTCCGAATCGGGCAAGGCAAACATCGCCGCATGAAAGCTTGGCGCGATCACCGCCACCCGCCGCTCCAGCCCCAGGGCATTGAGCGCGGTATCGATCGGACCTCGGGCAATGCCGCGCCGGGACATGCTGATATGCGAGAACCCCGCGTAACGCTCCGCCGTGATCTCTTCGTCGAACAGCGGATGATCCTCGCGCACCAGGCCGACAAAGTGGGTGGAAAATAGGTTCTGAACCTTCACTTCCGGGGTCAACGGCCGGGTGTTGCTGACGCTCAGATCGATCCGCCCTTCGCGCAACGCCTCATCATCGCCATCGCCTTCCGGGACGAAACGCAATTCGCAGTGCGGCGCCTGCCGGTCAAGGGTGTCGAACAGCTTGCCGCCGTAGACGCCGACAAAGAAGTCGTTGGCCCGAATACTGAAACGCCGCCGCAGCGAACTCAGCTCCACCGCATCGGCCGAACGAAACAGCAAACCAGCCTGTTCCACCACGCTGCGAACCTGTTCGCGCAACTCCAGTGCCTTGGGGGTCGGTACCAGGCCACGGCCGGCACGCACCAGGATCGGATCGCCAATGGCCTCGCGAATGCGCGTCAACGTCCGGCTCATGGCCGCCGGGCTGAGGTTCATCCGCCGCGCGGCGCCCACCACACTGCCCTCGTCGAGCAAGGCATCGAGGGCGACCAACAGGTTCATGTCTGGGAGTTGCATTGTGAGCACTCGTGTTTGATCTGGATTGATTCAGACGCAATGCTAGCAAACAAACTGCCGAATCATGTGTTGGCAGCACCGACCTCTTCGCGAGCCTGCTCGCGAAAGCGGTGGAACCGTCACCACATCCATTCGCGCTAGCCCATAGAAACAACTCACACCACTATCAGTTCTGATAGTTCGCAAACCTGGCTCAAGCGAGTAAAACTCAAAGCCTGCCCCATTTCCGCGAAGATCCCGGCATGAGCCAACCTGCTGATCAAGACAACCGCAGCCGGCCACGCTTAGTACTGCTGGCAACCGACCGCAGCCAATCCATCATTGGCGAAATCGTCGATGGCCAGTCCCAGACCATCGCCTACTTAGCTTACGGTGAGCAGTCCGCGCAGCAGAAAATCGAGACACGACTGGGGTTCAATGGCCAACTGCGTGAAGCCAACATTGGCTGGTACTTGCTGGGCAACGGCTACCGCGCCTACAACCCACGATTGATGCGTTTTCACAGTCCGGACAGTTGGAGTCCATTTCGTGGGGGTGGGTTGAATGCGTATATGTATTGCGTGGGGGATCCGGTGAATCGGGTGGATCCGACGGGGCATTTTTGGGAGGTCATCAAGCTTTTTGTACGGGAGAACATTAGATACCGAACTCCCCAAAAACTCGCCATTGCCAACGTCAAGGCAAACGCAAGATACAAAGCCATGTCTACTCTTGGCCGAAGCTCACGTCCAGATTCTCCCTCGCCACCGAGTCGTCAGGACACCGCTAGGTCTCAGATAGGCGGCTTTATCATGGGAGCGCCAGGCCCTAGAAATCGCGTTCCGTCGCGAGGCGGTGATATCGCGCCCCAAAATGTGGGCGGCTGGGAATCGCAAAATGGAGGGACTCCTTGGCGTGTGAGTCGTACCGCACAAGACGGTCCGTCATTCAAATCACCATCGAGACCAGGACCGAGTAGTTCTGGAGGACCAAGTAATTTTTATGACCAAAAGTATGGCTCATCTTTTAGTAAGTCTAAATCCTCACCTGATGTTGAACTTAAACCATTGTTTGTGCCCGGTAGTAACAATGCTCCCGCGAACAACGCTGCATCGGATGCCTATCGAATACATGCAGCTCACCAAAAGTATCACGACGCGCAATTGCCCGGCCCTCCTCCCTCTTACGCCCAAGTAACGCAAGAAATGGCGATGGAAAATATCAGAAAAGCCGGCAAAAAATAGCGTCTGTCGTCCATCTGCCATAGGGCAATCAAACTCAGACGCTAGCCCTCATTACCGCACCATCCCCCACCGCCTAACCGTCACCCGCTCCAACGAATCAAACACCAGATTCTCCACCAACAACCCAATCAAAATAACCACCGCCAACCCGGCAAACACCTTGTCCGTGTACAGCTCATTGCGATTCTGAAAGATGTACCAGCCCAACCCACCCTTGCCGCTGGTTGCGCCAAACACCAACTCGGCAGCAATCAAGGTCCGCCAGGCAAACGCCCAGCCGATTTTCAGCCCGGCGAGGATTGACGGCAGCGCTGCCGGAATCAGGATGAACAGCACGAAACGCATGCCCTTGAGGCCGTAGTTGCGCCCGGCCATGCGCAGGGTTTCCGAGACGCCGAGGAAGCCAGCGTAGGTGTTCAGCGCCAGCGCCCAGAGCACCGAATGCACCAGCACGAAAATCAGGCTGTTCTGGCCTAATCCAAACCAGAGCAGCGCCAACGGCAGCAGGGCGATGGCCGGCAAGGGATTGAACATCGAGGTCAGGGTACTGAGCAGATCACGACCGAATTGCGTCGACACCGCCAGCGTGGTCAGGGCAAACGCCAGAACGATGCCGATCAGGTAGCCCTTGAGCAGTACCACCAAAGAAATCCACACCTTGCCCAGCAACTCGCCGCTGAGCAGGCCGTCGTAAAGCGCGTGAGCGGTTTGCACAAAACTCGGCAGCAGCAGGTCGTTGTTTTGATAACGGGCAACCGCTTCCCATAGCACGGCAAGCAAAATCAGGATCAGGCTTTTACGTAGCCAGCCCTGTTGCCACAGGCGTTGGCCGAGGGGCAGTTCGCGCTCCAGCGGCACGCTGGTCAGTGGCGGCAATACGGTTTCGAATTCTTCACGCGGGGATGATAAATGGCTCATCGGGCCCTCCTTTCAACTGGCTCAATAAGCGATGCGGATATCAGCGAAATCCAGTTCATGCTCGGCTTGCGGTGATTGACCTTCGTCGAACAACAGTCGATGAATACGTCGCGCCGATTCCTGAAACGCCACACCGCCGAGGCTGTGCAAATCGTACTGGTGGCTGTGGACTTCCGCCCTCACCCGTCCGGGATGGGGTGACAGCAACAGAATGCGATTGCCCACCACCAGTGCCTCTTCGATAGAGTGCGTGACGAACAGCAGCGTGAAACGCACTTCCTCCCAGAGCAGCAGCAATTCTTCCTGCATCTTGCGCCGGGTCAGGGCATCGAGCGCGGCAAAGGGTTCGTCCATCAACAGGATTTTCGGCTGCATCGCCAGCGCCCGGGCGATGGCGACCCGAGCCTTCATGCCACCGGACAAGGTGTGCGGATAGGCATCGGCAAACGCCGCCAGGCCGACTTTTTCCAGATAGTGCAGCGCTCGCTCTTCGGCCTCCCTGCGCTTGAGGGTTTTCGAAGCCAGAAGCGGAAACATCACGTTCTGTTTGACGGTTTTCCACGGCGGCAGTTGATCGAACTCCTGAAACACCACGATCCGGTCAGGTCCCGGCGCATCGACGCGCTGGCCTTGCAGACGGATCTCGCCTTCCACTGGCTGGATGAAGCCGGCGGCGGCTTTGAGCAACGTCGACTTGCCGCAACCGGACGGGCCGAGCAGGACAAAGCGGTCCGCCGGATCGATCTCGAAACTGACTTGATGGGTCGCCCGCACCACGCGCTGCGGTGTGCGGTATTCGAGGCTGACGTTATCGACCGACAGCAGCGCCTGGGCTGCCGCGATCGGTTTGCTGACCGTGTGGCCTTGCAAAGGAGCGTTCATTTCGGTCAGCTCCCTTGCAGTGGTTTGGTGTCCTGGAAGAAGTAATCCTTCCACGAATCCGGTTTGTTTTTGATCGCGCCAACGCGGTACAGGAACTCGGCCAACGGGTAGGTATTTTTCGGCGTGACGCTGAACTCGAACTGCGGGTTGTCGATGATTTTCAGCAACGCCGCACGATCGATTTTGGCCTTGGTAACGCGGATGTAAGTGTCCGCCGCTGCGCCTTTGTCGTTCTGGGCAAACGTGGCCGCTTCGGTCAGCGCGTCAATGAATGCCTTGTAGGTTTTCGGGTTCTCATTGCGGAATTTCTCGGTGGCGAACAGCACCGTCGGCGAGTTCGGACCGAGCAGGTCATAGGTGTTCAGTACCACGTGCACGTTGGGATTTTCCAGCGCCTGATCCTGGAATGGCGGGTTGGAAAAGTGCCCGGTCAACTCGGTTCCGCCAGCGATCAGCGCAGCCGTGGCATCAGGATGTGGAACAGCGATGGTGTACTTGTCGAGGCGATTGAAGTCCTTGTCACCCCACTGTTTGGCCGCCGCGTATTGCAGGAAGCGCGACTGCACCGACACGCCCACCGCCGGCACTGCGATTCGGTCTTTCTCGGTGAAGTCGGCAATGGTTTTGACATTGGGATTATTGCTCACCAGGTAGTACGGGAAGTTGCCCAGAGAAGCCACGGCCTTGACGTTCTGCTTGCCGTGGGTGCGATCCCAGATGGTCAGCAGCGGGCCGACACCAGCGCCGGCAATGTCGATAGAGCCCGACAGCAACGCGTCGTTGACCGCTGCACCGCCGGAGAGCTGGGTCCAGTCGACCTTGATGTCGATGCCTTCCTGCTTGCCGTACTTCTCGATCAGGTTCTGATCGCGCACCACGTTCAGCAGCAAGTAAACGATGCCGAACTGTTCGGCAATGCGGATTTCACCTTCGGCGTGGGCCACGGTCGGTGCCACCAGGCTGCCGGCGATCAGGCTGAAACCCAGACCGATGGCCGCGGCCAGAGGTGCGAATGGAAGACGTTTGGACATGATCAGATCTCCGACAAATCAGAAAGGCGCGTCGCCCTGGATGGTGGTGCGATATAGCTTGCGGCGCAGATGGCTGGGGCATCCGGCGGCGAGGTGGATCAGCGAACGGTTGTCCCAGAACACCAGGTCATGGGGCTGCCATTGATGGCGGTAGATGTTTTGCGGCAGCACGCTGTGGGCGTAGAGCTCGGTCAGCAGTTGCTGGCTCTCGTCTTCCGGCAGGCCAACGATGCGAGTGGTGAACCCCTCGCTGACGAACAACGCCTTGCGACCGTTTTCCGGGTGGGTACGCACGACCGGGTGGACGACTTCGGCGACCTGGGCGAGTTGCTCCGGGGTCAGGGTCGGACGCCAGTTGCCTTCGAATTTGGTCTCGCTGTAACGCGCGGTGTAGGAGTGCGCGGCCGAGCGACCTTCAACGGCATTGCGCAACGCGAGTGGCAGGTTGTCCCAGGCTTTGTGCATGTCGGCGAACAATGTGTCACCGCCTTCTGACGGCAGCTCCTGGGCATGCAGCATCGAGCCCAGGCTCGGCAGTTCTTTGTAGGAGAGATCGGAATGCCAGAACTTGCCGGCGTCACCCAGGCCGATGTTCTGGCCGTTTTCGACGATGTTGGAGACAATCAGGATTTCCGGATGCCCTGCCAGCAGGAACTGCTTGAGCACATGGATCTGCAACACGCCAAAACGACGGCTGAAATCGATCTGATGCTCAGGGGTTATGCGCTGGTCGCGGAACACCACCACGTGATGATCCAGGTGCGCGCGGTGAATACGGGCGAAGTCCTGATCATTGATCGGGCGGGACAGGTCGAGACCGATGATCTCGACGCCCACCGCTCCGCTGAACGGGCGGACTTCAAAGAATTGTGGCGCGATGCTTGGCGAAGCTGAAGCTGCAGACATAAATCACTCCCACGCACGGCACGCTCAAAGGCGCGCGCGTCGATCAGAAACTCACGGAGGTCCCGTGTTGGTTCGTGTCGTGCGGCGCGCCGATTGGTCGACAGGTACGCAGGAGACTGACTTTATAGATATAAAAATTGAAATTTAAATACCGTTAACGAATAACGATATGGCGATTGCTAAGGGAGTGGAGGAATCGTGGTGTGACGTTATTTGTCACTTTCTGACAGGATTGTGGTGTTTTGGCGGACGCTATCGCAAGCAAGCTCGCTCCCACAGGGGTCAGTGGAAACACAAAAATTGCGTTTCAATACAGATCCATTGTGGGAGCGAGCTTGCTCGCGATGGGGCCAGTGGCCCCGAAGGTGGATTACCGCTCGTGCAGCGCCTCGGCCCGAGCGCGGATGATCGGCTTGAGCAGGTAGCTCAGCACGGTCTTCTTGCCGGTGATGATGTCCACGGAAGCCACCATCCCCGGAATGATCAGCAATGGTTTTTCGTCGGTGCCCAAGTGACTGCGGTCGGTGCGCAGCTTGATGATGTAGTAGGTGGTCTTCTTGTCTTCATCGGTGATGGTGTCGGCACCGATCTGCTCCAGCTTGGCCTTCATCCCGCCGTAGATGGTGTAGTCATAGGCGGTAAATTTCACCGTCGCTTCCTGGCCCGGGTGCAGGAACGCGATGTCCTGCGGGCGGATCTTCGCCTCGACCAGCAAGGTGTCGTCCAGCGGTACGATTTCCACCAGGTCGCTGCCCGGCTGGATAACCCCGCCGATGGTATTGACCAGCAACTTGTTGACGATGCCACGCACTGGCGAAGTGACCAGCGTCCGGCTGACCCGGTCTTCCAGGGCCTTGCCGGTGGCCTGGGCCTTGTTCAGGTCGGTGCGCGCTTCATTGAGTTGGGTCAGGGCTTCGCTACGGAACTTGCCACGGGTTTCATCGACCTTGCGCTGCACTTCCTTGATTGCCGATTCGGCTCGTGGAATTGCCAGCGTGGTGGCGTCGAGCTGACCACGGGTCTCCGCTTCGGCACGCCTGAGGCGCAGGACTTCCACCGGTGATACCGCGCCTTGGGCCACCAACGGCTCGGACATGCTGATTTCCTGACGCTGGAAGCCCAATTGCTGGCGATACTGCGCCTGTTTGGAGGTGAATTCGCGCAGCTCTTGCTGGCGCTGGATCAGCTGCTCCTGCAAGCCACCAATCTCATCGTGCAACTGTTGGCGACGACTGATATAGAGCGATTCTTCACTCTTGGCCTGACCCGGTACGGCCTTGAGCACATCCTCGGGGAAGTTCAGCGGGCGATCTTCGACCTCGGCGCTCAGGCGCTCGACCCGCAGCAGCATCGACAACCGATCGGCCTCTGTTTCACCGACGTTCGAAGCAAATCGCGTGTCGTCCAGGCGAATCAGCGGTGCGCCGGCTTCGACAATCTGACCTTCCTTGACGAACAACTCGGCAACGATACCGCCTTCAAGGTTCTGGATCTTCTGGATCTTCGACGATGGAATCGCCTTGCCGTCGCCCTTGGTCACCTCGTCGATCACCGCGAAGTTGGCCCAGAGCATCAGGAACACAAAGAACGCGATGATCGCCCAGATCGTCAGCCGCACCACGCGGGGCGCATCCTCGATCAGCGCCTTGTTGACCTCCGGCAGCGGCTGCCCCTGAAGTGAAGCAGAGCCTTTGAAGTAGCGAAGGATCGAACCCTTACCCGACTTAAGCAACACTGATCTGCCCCTTCTTCAACGCTTCCATCACTGCGGCTTTCGGGCCGTCGGCGAGTATCTGCCCGCGGTCGACCACGATCAGGCGATCCACCAGCGACAACAACGATGCCCGGTGCGTTACCAGCACCATGGTCTTGTTTTCGATCACCGCTGCCAGGCGCTGTTTGAGGCGCTCTTCACCGGTGTTGTCCATGGCGCTGGTCGGCTCGTCGAGCAGCAGGATCGGCGGGTTGAGCAGCAATGCACGGGCCAGGGCGACGTTTTGCCGTTGACCGCCGGAGAGGTTCTGCCCGCGCTCGCCGACTTGCAGCTCATAACCCTGCGGATGCAGGCGCGCATACTCGTGGACGCCGGCCAGTTCTGCGGCTTGCAGCACCAGTTCGTCCTCGACATACCGCGCGCCGGAAACCAGGTTGTCGCGCAAGGTGCCGGCGAGTAACTGAATGTCCTGGGGCACATAGCCGATGTTGTAGCGCAGCTCGCTGACGTCGATCTGGCGGATATCCACACCATCGACCAACAACGCGCCGTCATCCGGCTGGTACAGCCCCACCAGCAACTTCGCCAGCGAGCTCTTGCCCGAGCCGCTTCGGCCAATGATGCCGACCTTCTCGCCGGGACTGATCGACAGGTTGATGTTCTTCAGCGCCAGATTCTGCTGTTGCGGGTAGGTGAAGTTGAGCTGGCGGCACTCAATGCCACCCTGCAGCACCTTGCGGCTGAGCGGACGCTCTTCGAAATTGCGCTCCTGGGGCAGCTCCATCATCTGGTCGACCGAGGTCATGGTCACCCGCGCCTGCTGATAACGAGTCAGCAACCCGGACAGTGACGCCAGCGGGCTGAGCGCACGACCACTGAGCATGTAGCAGGCAATCAGGCCGCCCATACTCAGGTGACCGTCGATGATCTGGTACACGCCGAAGACGATCATGATCACGCCGGCCAGTTGCTGGATCAGCAAGGTGATATTCATCGCCAGGCCGGAGAGCATTTTCACCCGCAACTCAAGGCGACTGAGGGTGCCGATGGTCTGCTCCCACTGATACTGGCGTTCGCTTTCGGCGTTGTTGACCTTCACCGCATCCAGGCCGGCCAGGGTCTCGATCAGGCTCGACTGACGCTCGGCCCCCAGCGCCATGGTCCGTTCCATGGTCGCCACCAGGGGTTTCTGCAAGGCATAGCCAATGGCCAGGGCGATCGGGAATGCCAGCACCGGTATCCAAACCAGATGCCCGCCAAGGATCGCGATGACGATAAAGATCAGAATTGTGAACGGCAGGTCAATCAGGCTGGTCAGTGTCAGCGAGGCGAGGAAGTCCCGCAGGCTCTGGAACTCATGGATGTTCTGGGCAAAGCTGCCGACCCGCGCCGGCCGGTATTTCATGGCCATGCCAACGATGCGCTCGAACAGCGTGGCCGAGATAATCAGGTCGGTTTTCTTGCCGGCCAGATCCAGGCACAGGCTACGCAGGCTTTTCAGGATCAGGTCGAACAGGTAGGCGCCCGTGATGCCGAGTGCCAGCACCCAGAGCGTCGCTTCGGCCTGGTTTGGCACGACACGGTCGTAGACGTTCATCACGAACAACGGCGCGGCCATGGCAATGATGTTGATCAGAAAACTGGCGGCGATGGCATCGGCGTACAACCAGCGCGAACGCTTGAGAGTGTCGCGGAACCACGAGCGCGCACGCGGAATCAGCGTGCCGTGATTGACGTCGAACTTGTGCTGCGGCTGGGCGAAAAAGACTTTGCCGGTGTAGTCATCGGCCAGCAGGTCACGGCTGACCAGGGACTCACCGCCGTCGCTTTCGCTGAGCAGCACCCGTACCTGATCTTCGCCTTGCCAGCCGAGCAGGACGGCACTTCGACCGTCCCTGAGCAACAACAATGCTGGCATCGCAATCGCCGGAATATCCTCCAGCTTGCGTTGCAGCACCCGACCTTGCAGCCCCGCGCGAGCGGCCGCACGAGGCAGCAACTCGACACTCAAGCGTTGCTCGGGCAGCGGCAGGCCGGTGGTCAGCATTGCCGCGCTGGCAGGTTTCTGGTGCAGCATGCAAAGAGCGAGCAGACCATCCAGCAACGGATCGTCATGCAACGCGCGCGGATCATGGATGAGTTGAACCCGACTGACTTCTGATTCCACGCTCTGCACTCTTGGCTAACAATTGAACAATGAAGGTCCTGCTTAATTCATACCGGGCAATTGGACCTTGGGCTTCATGTCGTTCTGCACAACGGATGCCAATGGTGCGACCACTCCCTGGCTCTTGAGCAATTCGCCCATGGTCGCCTTGATTCGGTACTGAGTAAATAACTGAATGTTCTTGATCTCCGCCAGACGGCGGGAGGAGGAAAACAGTTCGTTCTCACTGTCGAGCAAATCGAGCAGGGTGCGCTCGCCGAGACTGAACTGACGCTGGTAAGCGGTACGCACGGCGGTGCTGTGGTCGACGTATTGCTGGGCGATCGGCACTTGCGCGTTGGCGTTGTTCAGGGCGTTCCAGGCCAGGCCCAGCTCTTCATTCAATTGGCGCAGGGCGTTGTTGCGGATGTCCAGCGCCTGGTTCGACAGGTAGGACTTGGATTCCAGATCGGCCTTGTTGCTGCCGCCGGCATACAGATTGAAGCGCATGCGCAGCATGGCCTGCCATTCGTTGTTGTGGCCGTTCTGACCATCAATGTCGTTGTCCGCGGAGCGACCCAACTCAGCATCGAAGCGCGGGTAGAACGTCGACTTGGCAGTGTCGTACTGCTTCTCGGCAGCGGCGATATCGGATTCGGCCGAACGCAGGATCGGGCTGTTTTCCAGCATCTGTGCACGGGCTTCATTCAGGTTGGCCGGCATCAGCGCCATGAAACTCGCCGGGCGTTCCAGTTGATCGGGCATCTGGCCAACAGCGGAGAGGTAGTTGGTTTCGGCGTCAGCCAGGTTGGTCTGCTCGGTGATCAGGTTGTTGCGCGCCTGGGCCATCCGCGCCTCCGCCTGATCAAGGTCGGCGCCACTGCCAATGCCACGCTGGGTGCGCAGTTGGATCTGGTCGTAAATGCGCTGGTGGCTCTTGAGGTTGTCCTCGGCCAGACGTACGAATTCGCGACGAGTCAGCACGTCGAGATAGACCTGGGCCACGGTCAGCCCGGTGCGCTCGGAAGTACTCAGCAGCGAGTAGGCGCGGGAGTTGACAGTGGCTTGTTGACGCCCCACTTCGCTGGACGTCGCAAAACCGTCAAAAACCATTTGGGTCAGACGTAAATTTGACTCACTGCGATTCAGGGTTTGCCAGTGATTGTTGCTGCCGTCCGTTCGCGTCGTCACGCTATCGGTGCCTTCACGACCATAACCGCCCAGCAGGTCGACCCGTGGCAAATATCCACCTTTTGCAGCCTTCAACTGATAATCCGCAGCCAACCGACTGTTGACACCCGCCTGAACTTCCGGATGGACATCCAGCGCTTGTTGCATGGCTTCTGGTAAGGACTGCGCCTGCACAAAAGACGCGGCGAGGACGAAAGGTATTGCCATGAACAAAGGCGAACGCATTGTAGGAATTTCCCAGAACTTCTTGTCTTGAATCACAGCAAAAGAACGCGCTGCGTCGGAAGATGGCAAGCGGAATGACCGTATGTCGGAAAGTTCAAAAAACGGAACTGGATCACATACCGAGGACGAGTCACAGCTGAAATATCAATGTGACATTACTGGGACGATTGTTTAGGATGGCTCGAAGAAGGTCAATAGTTTGGCATAAAGTTAATAACGAAAAAATATAGCCAATATATTGACGATTTGATGCGTCAAATTTGTGCATCTATTTTGCAATGTACGTCCAGACTGGTCGGCACAGACAGATGCCATCAGGTCCATGGAAGTCAACTGAACGTGACACCCCGGAGAGTCTTCAATGAGCAGTGTTGTTGCCATCGTCAAAAGCATTGTTGGTCAGGTTTTCGTGGTGTCCCCCGAGGGCATCCGCCGCGTTCTCGTTGAAGGCGACAAACTGTTTGCCGGCGACCAGATCGACACTGGCCTTTCCGGCGCCGTGTCCCTGGAACTGGCCGATGGCCGCACCCTGGATCTGGGTCGTGACACTCAGTGGAGCGCTGACGCTCCAGACTCCAGCACTGACCTGGCAGCTGCCACCGCGCAAGCCGCGCCTTCGGTAGAAGAGCTGCAACAGGCCATTGCTGCCGGTGCCGACCCGACAAAAGACCTTGAAGCCACCGCTGCCGGCCCGGTTGCCGCAAGTTCTGGTGGTGCCGTCGGTGGTGGTCACAGCTCCGTGATGCTCGACGCCACCGCTGGCCGCGTCGATCCGACCATCGGCTTCCCGACTGCAGGTATCAAAACTGCCGGGCAAACGACTCTGGAAATCCCGGGTGGCCAGGCCACCAACGCCAACATCAACGCCAATACCAACGCTAATACCAACGCCAATACCCCGAGTGAGTCAGCCCTCAGCCTCAGTGCCACGCCGACCATCACCGAGGCCGGTGGCGTGCTGGTGTACACCGCGACCCTGACCCAAGCACCACTGACCGACCTGACTGTCACGCTGTCCAACGGCGCCGTGATCGTGATTCCCGCAGGCGCGACCACCGGCACCGTCAACGTGCCATTGGCTGCGAACGACACTGTCTATAACGACGCGACCCAGATCGATGTAACTGTCACCGGCACCAGCGGCGGCAGCGGCGGCAGCGGCGGCAGCGGCGGCAGCGGCATCACAGTGACGCCGCCGACGACCCCGGCCGTGACCCAGGTCACCGATACCCTCGACACCACCACGGTCACCCTGACGGCCGGTAACACCGTCACCGAAGGCGGCCAGATCACCTACACCGCGACCCTGACCAATCCAGCACAGACGCCAGTAACCGTCACTCTGTCCAACGGCTCGACCATCACCATCGCCGCCGGCCAGACCAGCGGCTCCGTGAACGTGCCGACCTCGGCCAATGACGTCTTTAACAACGGCAGCACCGTCAGCACCACCATCACCAGTACCACCGGCGGCAACTTCGAAAACCTGGTGCCCAACACCACGCCAGCCGTGACCACCATCACCGATTCCGTGGACAACACCGGGCTGACCCTCACCGCCACCGGCAACATCACCGAAGGCGGTCAGATCACCTACACCGCGACCCTGAGCAACCCGGCCGGCACGCCGATGACCGTGACTTTGAGCAACGGCTCGGTCATTACCATCGACGCGGGCCAGACCACCGGCACCGTCGTCGTCGAGACTGCGGCCAATGATGTTTATGTCAACGGCAGCACCGTCAGCACCACGATCACCGGCACCACCGGCGGCAACTTCGAGAGCCTGGTGCCGAACACCACACCAGCCGTGACCACCATCACCGACTCCGTGGACAACACAGGGCTGACCCTGACCGCCACCGGCAACATCACCGAAGGCGGTCAGATCACCTACACCGCGACCCTGAGCAACCCGGCCGGCACGCCGATGACCGTGACTTTGAGCAACGGCTCGGTCATTACCATCGACGCGGGCCAGACCACCGGCACCGTCGTCGTCGAGACTGCGGCCAATGATGTTTATGTCAACGGCAGCACCGTCAGCACCACGATCACCGGCACCACCGGCGGCAACTTCGAGAGCCTGGTGCCGAACACCACACCAGCCGTGACCACCATCACCGACTCCGTGGACAACACAGGGCTGACCCTGACCGCCACCGGCAACATCACCGAAGGCGGCCAGATCACCTACACCGCGACCCTGAGCAACCCGGCCGGCACGCCGATGATCGTGACCTTGAGCAATGGCTCGGTCATTACCATCGAGGCGGGCCAGACCAGCGGCAGCGTGAACGTGCCGACTGCGGCCAACGACGTCTATAACAACGGCAGCACCGTCAGCACCACCATCACCAGTACCACCGGCGGCAACTTCGAGAACCTGGTGCCGAACACCACGCCGGCTGTGACCACCATCACCGACTCCGTGGACAACACAGGGCTGACCCTGACCGCCACCGGCAACATCACCGAAGGCGGCCAGATCACCTACACCGCGACCCTGAGCAACCCGGCCGGCACGCCGATGACCGTGACCTTGAGCAATGGCTCGGTCATTACCATCGACGCGGGCCAGACCAGCGGCAGCGTGAACGTGCCGACTGCGGCCAATGACGTCTATAACAACGGCAGCACCGTCAGCACCACCATCACCGGCACCACTGGCGGCAACTTCGAAAACCTGGTGCCCAACACCACGCCAGCCATGACCACCATCACCGATTCCGTGGACAACACCGGGCTGACCCTGACCGCCACCGGCAACATCACCGAAGGCGGCCAGATCACCTACACCGCGACCCTGAGCAACCCGGCTGGTACGCCGATGACCGTGACCTTGAGCAACGGCTCGGTCATTACCATCGACGCGGGCCAGACCAGCGGCAGCGTGAACGTCCCGACTGCGGCCAATGATGTTTATGTCAACGGCAGCACCGTCAGCACCACGATCACCGGCACCACCGGCGGCAACTTCGAGAGCCTGGTGCCGAACACCACGCCGGCTGTGACCACCATCACTGACTCGATTGACACCATAACGGTGACCCTGACCGCGACCCCGAGCGCGGACGAAAACGGCACCATCACCTACACCGCGACCTTGACCGACAAGAACGGCGCCCCGGTCACCGCGCAGAACGGTCCGGTCACCGTGACCCTCGACAGCGGCAAGGTCATCACCATCGCCGCAGGCCAGAGCTCCGGCACCCTGCCGGTGACGGTCGGCAACGACCTCTACAAGGGTCCGGCCACCGTCACTGAATCCATCAAGGACGCGGTGGGCGGCAACCTGGAATTGGTGTCGCCAAACACAACGCCAGTAACC